>JAYNVG010000008.1:0-113770 GCA_038100295.1 Thalassospiraceae bacterium | reverse complement strand
TAGTCGAATGGGCAAAGATATGAATACTTCGAGCTTATCTATGTCAGCCCCTAATTGTATCATAGCAGGAGGTTGCCCTGCGGCAAAACGACACAAGTTACGATCGCTGTTTGCTGTGTCCACAGGAAGCAAAAACCCAGGCTTTTGGCCTCATGTATCCCGATGGGTTTTTCATGGTGGGTTTTCGGTGGTGGGCACGCCCACGCGCTTTTGCGCACAAACAATAGAGAGTGCGCTTATGCGCGCTCATATTTATATTTGTCGTGCCCACAAGAAAGCAAAAACCCAGGCTTTTGGCCTGGGTTTTTCATGGTGGGCACGACTGGGATTGAACCAGTGACCCCCTCGATGTCAACGAGGTGCTCTCCCGCTGAGCTACGCGCCCGTGCCGACACACGCGGGAAACGGCGTGTCAGACAGGCGGTTATAGTGATTTCGCTGGGCTTTGCAAGATACTGAAGGCAAGAATTTGTTCCGATCTTGCCAGCACGCACCGCGCGCGGTTTAATTACCTGCGATTCCGTCCACGGACCCCGGTCAGCACCTGATCTGGCCGCGTTCGCGGGAACGACTTTCAAACGGAGCGAGCGGCCCTACGCATGAGCGGTGACGACATACAGCCCAGCCACATCGACGGCGACCTGACGCCGGGCTTCGATATCCTGCGGCCCGATACCCTGCGCTCGCCGGTGGTCTTCGCCTCGCCGCATTCCGGGCGCCGCTATCCGCTCGGTTTTCTCGAGGCAACGCGCCTCGACCGCCGCGCCATCCGCCGCTCCGAGGATGCCTTCGTCGACGAGTTGTTCGCCGCCGCGCCCGAGTTCGGCGCGCCGCTGTTGCGCGCGCATTTCCCGCGTGCCTATGTCGACGTCAACCGCGAACCCTATGAGTTGGATCCCGACATGTTCCGCGCCGCGCTGCCGGGCTGGGTCAACACCACCTCGCCGCGCGTCAACGCCGGGCTCGGCACGGTCGCCAAGATCGTCGCCGGCGGTGCCGAGATCTATGGCGGCCGGCTCGATTTCGAGGACGCCGTGCAGCGCATCGAAACCCACTACAAGCCCTATCACGCGGCGCTGCAGGGCCTGATCGACGACGCGCTCAACGCCTTCGGGCGATGTCTCGTCATCGACTGCCATTCGATGCCGTCGATGGCGCTGCCCAGCGCCAACACCTCGTTCGGCAATCCCGACATCGTGCTCGGCGACTGCCACGGCTCGTCGTGCGTGCGCGAGATCTCGCACATCGCCGAACGCACGCTGCGCGACCTCGGCCTGTCGGTACAGCGCAACAAGCCCTATGCCGGCGGCTTCACGACGCGCCACTACGCGCGCCACCATGCCGGCGTGCAGACCCTGCAGATCGAAATCAACCGCGCCCTTTACATGGACGAGGTGAACATCCGCCGGCTGCCCGAATTCGACCGCCTCGCGGAACGCATGCGGCTTCTGATCGCAAGGCTCAGCGACCTCGCGCCCGACGTGCTGGCGCCGCCGCTGGCCGCCGAATAACCGACGGCCCCTGAAAACACCATGAGCCATCCATCCCCGCTGATCCGCCCCCGGACCGACGCGGACATGGCGCGGATCACCGAGATCTATACCCACCATGTGCTGCACGGCGCATCGAGCTGGGAGCTGTCGCCGCCCGACGTCCTGGAAATGACCAAGCGCGCGGCGGCGCTGAACGAGGCCGGGTATCCATATCTGGTGGCGGAAATCGACGGCAACGTGGCCGGCTATGCCTATGCCGGCGCCTACCGGCCGCGGCCGGCGTACCGCAACACCGTCGAGCTTTCGATCTATATCGACAATGCGCTCAGGCGTGCCGGCATCGGCCGCGCCCTGATGGAAAGCCTGATCGACACCTGCACGGACATGGGATTCCGCCAGATGATCGCCATCATCGGCGATTCGCAGAACCGGCAGTCCATCGAATTTCACGAGAAAATGGGATTCGTGCATGTCGGCAAGGTCCGCGACATCGGCTTCAAGTTCGGCCGCTGGATGGATCAGATCATCCTGCAGCGGCCGCTGGGGCCGGGCGCCTCGACTCCGCCCGACAGGCCTTAAACGCTGCCGAAACCGGCTCTGGGTGCAAGTTCGCCCTGCAAGCCGTACATATTGCGCCTTTAGACATAAATCCGAGTAAACAAGTGCAGTATTTGCCGCAGCGCAAAAAAGGGCCGTGCCTACGGCACGGCCCGAGTATTTGGGAGGAAACATCCAAGTTTGCAGCAGCTTACTGACAATGTGTAATCACCAGCTCGTTGCTGCAATGCACAAATTAAAGGCTTTTCTCGCAGTTGCAAACAAAAAAGTCATTTTTTTCAAAATAGGTAATTCTTGCCCCCGAGCGTGACGTTTTTGCCACGTTTTCCGCGCCCTGTTCCCGCCCTCTTTCCACAAGATTTCGGCCCCGCGTTAATAGTTCTTTGATTTTATTGCGGGAATCTTGGTTAACGCGGCGGTGCCCGTTTGGCATCGCTCTTGCTTCGATCGGGGTGGGTTAAGGAGCGGGACAGTGAAAATCAACCACTACACAAGGCCTTGGCTAATTCTGTTCAGTGCCACCGTCGGTGCCGCCGTCATCATGCTGGTGACGGCGACCATGGCGTTGTCGGATCTGCGCCTTTCCGAAGCCGACGAGGAGCGTGCCTTCGCCGTCTGCGAGCGTGCCACAGCGCGCTGGGAACGGATCTCCGAAGTGCCGGACAAGCTGCTGCAGGCGATCTCGCTGGCCGAATCCGGGCGCTGGTCGAAATCCCAGAAACGGGTCCGGGCCTGGCCTTGGACCGTGACCTCGGGCGGCCCCGGCAGTTACTTCGCCACCAAGGCCGAAGCCATGGCCGAAGTCAGGCGCCTGCAGGCCGACGGCGTCGAGAACATCGACGTCGGCTGCATGCAGGTGAACCTCCACTTCCACGGCCACAACTTCAACACCGAAGCCGACGCCATGGACCCGGACATCAACGTCGCCTATGCGGCGCAGTTCCTGACCGCGCTGCGCGACAGTTCGGCGAGCTGGGGCGAGGCGGCGGGCTATTACCATTCACGCACGCCGGAACGCACGGAATACTACCGCGGCAAGGTCGAGAAATTCTGGGCCGGCCTGACCGGCGGCACGCTCAACGGCAACGACACCGACGTGGCGTCGCGCACCGAGGCGCCGGACGCCGCGGCAGAGCCGGACGTCTACCGGATCAAGCCCATCGACCGGGCGCGCACCGCCGAGCTTAACAAGCGCTTTGCGACACTGAAGACCGCGGCCCGCAAGCTGCGCGACGACCTCGACCCGGAACTGCGCCGCCAGAAGCAGCTCGAAGCCTGGCGCACCGCAAGCGGCCGCGCCGAACAACTGCAGCACCTTCTAGCGGTCCGCAAGGCGGAGCTGGACGAGAAGCGCAAGCGGGAGCTGGAAACCGCCTTCAAGACCGACCGCGCGACGCGGTTCTCGGAAAACCGCCGCAACCAGCTTGCGCAATGGCGCGAGCGGGTGTCGTCGGGCGTCCTGCCGATCCCGAATTAATGCAGCACTGTCATCCCGGGCAAGACTTTCGTCCGATCCATGATCGGCAAGGAAAGTCAGCGACCCGGGACCTGTTCCTACGATGGTCACCGGCATATCCATAGGTCCCGGACCGGCCCGTCGCCCGTCCGGGAAATGGATTCCAAATTAAGTCTGGATGTCGGCGGGGGACTAGAACGACCGCGGCATGCCGAGCACATGCTCGGCGATATACGACAGGATCAGATTGGCGGAGATCGGCGCCGTCCGGTACAGCCGGGTTTCACGGAACTTGCGTTCGATATCGTATTCCTCGGCAAAGGCGAAACCGCCGTAAGTCTGCATGCAGGTATCCGCCGCATGCCACGACGCATCCCCGGCCAAAAGCTTGGCCATGTTGGCCTCGGCCCCGCATGGTTCCCCCGCGTCGAACAGATCGGCCGCCTTGGCCGCCATCAGCGCCGCCGCTTCGGTGTTCGCATAAGCCTGCGCAATCGGGAACTGGATGCCCTGGTTCTGGCCGATCGGCCGGTCGAAGACGACCCGTTCCCTGGCATAGGTGCTGGCCTTTTCGATGAACCAGCGCGCATCGCCGATGCATTCGTGGGCGATCAGGATGCGCTCGGCGTTCATGCCGTCCAGAATGTAGCGGAATCCCTTGCCCTCCTCGCCGATCAGGCTGGAAGCGGGAATCCGCATGTCGTCGAAGAAGACCTCGGTCGAATTGTGGTTCAGCATGGCGCGGATCGGCTTGATGGTCAGCCCCTTGCCGAGCGTCTCGCGCATGTCGACGAGGAAGATCGACATCCCGTCGTGCGGCTTTTTCCCCGCGTCGCGGGGCGACGTGCGGGCCAGCAACAGCATCAGATCGGAATGTTCGGCGCGCGATGTCCAGACCTTCTGGCCGTTGACCACGAAGTCATCGCCGTCCCTGACCGCCGTGGTGCGGATGCGCGACGTATCCGTGCCGCTGGTCGGCTCCGTCACGCCGAAGGCCTGCAGGCGGAGTGCCCCGGAAGCGATCTCCGGCAGATAGGTCTGCTTCTGTTCTTCCGAGCCATGCCGCAACAAGGCGCCCATGATGTACATCTGCGCATGGCACGCGGCACCGTTGCCGCCCGAACGGTGCACGGTTTCCAGGATCGCCGAGGCTTCGCGGATGCCGAGTCCCGAGCCGCCGTACTGTTCCGGGATCAGACAGCCGAGATACCCCGCATCGGTCAGCGCCTGCACAAACGCACTCGGATAGGCCCGCGCGCGGTCCAGCTCACGCCAGTATTCACCGGGGAAATCCGCGCAAAGTCTTTCGACGCTGTCACGGATCGCTTGTAATTCTTCGTTCGAGTGGTGATCTTTCATGCAACCGGTTTACACCACGCGCGCGTCCATGAAAACTCTGGACAGCACGCCGCCGCAAAATCATCAAAGGGAGGGATCCATGCTGAAACTTTACGACATGCCGCTTTCGGGAAACTGCCAGAAAGTCCGCCTGATGCTGTCCTTGCTGGGCATCGAATATGAAAAGGTCCCTGTCAATCTGGCCGAGGGCGAGCAGAAAAAACCGGAATACCTGGCCATCAACCCCTTGGGCAAGGTGCCCGCCATCGACGATGACGGCTATCAGCTTTGGGACTCCCAGGCGATCCTCGTCTATCTCGCCAAAAAGTACGGCAGCACGGACTGGTATCCGGACGACGCCGCAGGACAGGGCGAGGTGCAGAAGTGGCTGGCGCTGGCAGCGAACGAAATGTTCAACGGCCCGGCCATTGCCCGCGCGCTGATCATCTTCAAACGCCCGGGCGATCACGACAAAGCCAAGGCCGCCGCCGAGGCGACGCTCAGTGTCGTCAACGGCTGGCTGGAAAATCACGAGTGGCTGGCCTGCGGTCGTCCGACGGTTGCCGACATCGCCGTCTATCCCTATGCCGCGCTGGCCTGGGAAGGTCACGTCGACATGTCCGCCTATCCGGCGATGAACGCCTGGATCAAGCGCGTCGAGGCACTGCCGGGCTATGAAGGCATGAAGAACATGCCGCGGCCGGCGTAATTTCTGTTTGATTGATAACCACAGAGGCACAGAGGCACAGAGATCTAAAGCTCAATTTTCCGCTGTGAATTCAGCGCCTCTGTGGTTCATATGATTGGGCCTGCGGCCCGATTGTGGACAACGAAATCCGAACAGTCAGTCCTTCAGCCGATACCCGGTCCTGAAGATCCAAGCGATCAGCGCCAGGCAGATGCCGAGAAACAGCATCGACATCATGAAGCTGGCGACGATGCTGACGTCGCCCTTGTCGTAGAATGCCCAGCGGAAACCGCTGACCAGATAGACGACCGGGTTCAGGAGGCTGATCTTCTGCCAGAGCGGCGGCAGCATATCGATGGAATAGAACGTACCGCCCAGGAACGTCAGCGGCGTGATCACCAGAAGCGGCACGATCTGCAGCTTTTCGAAGCCGTCGGCCCAGATGCCGATGATGAACCCCAGAAGCGAGAACGTGACCGAGGTCAGCAGCAGGAAGCCCAGCATTACCAGCGGATGTGCCACGTGCAACGGCACGAAGAAGCCTGCCGTCGCCAGGATGATCAGACCGAGAATGATCGACTTCGTCGCCGCCGCGCCGGCGTAGCCGATGACGATTTCCAGATACGACACCGGCGCCGAGAGGATCTCGTAGATGGTTCCGGAAAAGCGCGGGAAATAGATCCCGAACGAGGCGTTCGACACACTCTGCGTCAACAGGCTCAGCATGATCAGACCGGGCACGATGAACGAGCCGTAGCTGACGCCGTCGACCTCGGTGATGCGCGACCCGATGGCGGCGCCGAAGACGATGAAATACAGACACGTCGACAGCACAGGCGAGACGATGCTCTGCATCAGCGTGCGCCCGGTGCGGGCCATTTCGAACTTGTAGATGGCGAGGATGCCGCGAACGTTCATGCGTCGTCGTCCTCCTCTTTGTCTTCGTGCACCAGGTTGACGAAGATGTCCTCCAGCGAGCGTTCCTGGGTTTCGATGTCGACGAAGCGGATTTTGGCATCGCTGAGATCGCCGAGCAGGCCGGTGATGCCGGTGCGCCCCGCCGCCGTGTCGTAGGTATAGACCAGCGACTTTTTATCGTCCGTCAGATGCAGTGCGTGCTTGGCGAGCTTGTCGGGAATCTTGTCGAGCTTGGCCTGCAGATGGATGGTCAGTTGTTTCTCGCCGAGCTTGCGCATCAACAAGTCCTTGTCCTCGACAAGGATGATCTCGCCCTTGCGGATGACGCCGACCCGGTCGGCCATCATTTCGGCTTCCTCGATGTAGTGCGTGGTCAGGATGATGGTGACGCCGCTCTGCTGCAGGCCGCGCACCACGTTCCACATGTCCTTGCGCAATTCGACGTCGACGCCCGCCGTCGGCTCGTCCAGGAACAGGATCGAAGGATCGTGCGACAATGCCTTTGCGATCAGCACGCGGCGCTTCATGCCGCCCGACAGCGTCATGATCTTGCTGTCTTTCTTATCCCAGAGCGAAAGCTGCTTGAGGATCTTCTCGATGTGCGCCGGGTTCGGCCCCTTGCCGAACAGCCCGCGCGAGAACGTCACCGTCGCCCACACGGTTTCGAAGGCGTCGGTGGTCAGTTCCTGCGGCACCAGGCCGATGCGCGAGCGGGTTTCGCGGTAGTTCGTGACAATGTCGAAGCCGTCAACGGCGACCGAGCCGCCGGTGGCGTTGACGATGCCGCAGACGATGCTGATCAGCGTCGTCTTGCCGGCGCCGTTCGGCCCCAGCAACGCGAAAATCTCGCCTTTTGCGATGTCGAGATTGATGTCCTTCAGGGCCTGAAAGCCGCCCTTGTAGGATTTCTGCAGGTTCTTGATCTGGATGACAGGTTGCATGAGGGGTTAAGTAGTCCCTCAAACCGCCGATGGAAAGCCCCGCGCGCATTTTTCATCTACATGGCGGGCTTCTCCCGATCTCAGCCCATCCATCCTTCGAGACGGCACTTCGTGCCTCCTCAGGATGAGGAAAAGTTCATCCCTCATGCTGAGGAGCGAGCAGCGCGAGCGTCTCGAAGCATGCGCAGCTTGACGAGAAGGCTTAGCCCCAGAGATCGGGCATCGGCGGGTGGATCATGCCGGCCGTGAAATCTAGGCCGGGTTTGCGGTCTTCTCTCAACAAAAGCGGCCCGTCGAGATCGACGATCCTGACTCCCTGCGCCACCAGCACCGCGGGCGTCATGGCCAGCGAGGTGCCGACCATGCAGCCGACCATGATGCCGAAGCCGAGCGCCTCGGCGCGTTCCCTGACGACCAGCGCTTCGGTCAGTCCGCCGGTCTTGTCGAGCTTGATGTTGATCATGTCGTACTTGCCCTGCAGACGCTCGAGATCGGCGGCGGTGTGCAGCGCCTCGTCGGCGCACAGCGCAACCGGACTTTCGATTCCGCGCAGCCCCTCGTCGTCGCCGGCGGGTACCGGCTGTTCCAGCATCTCGACCCCGATGTCGGCCAGATAGCGTCCCTTGGCGGCGACAATGTCGGCGCTCCAGCCTTCGTTGGGATCGACGATCAGACGCGCCGACGGTGCGGCGGCGCGGATCGCGTCCAAACGTGCTTCGATGTCGTAGGCATCCATCTTGATCTTCAGCAGCGGCGCGTGCTTCAGATCGGCCGCCCTGGCGCCCATCTCGTCGGGGGTGCCGATGCCGATCGTCTCCGCCGTGATCTCGGGCTTGAGATCGCCGAGGCCGCACAGTTCCGCGACGGACACCCCGGCCTGCTTGGCCCGCAGGTCCCAGAGCGCGCAGTCGACGGCGTTGCGGGCAGCGCCTGCCGGCATCGCCGTTTGCAGTTCGGCATTGGCGATCTCGCCCTCGATGGCGCGGCGCACCTGTTCGATCTGCGCGGTGACGCTGTCGACGGTTTCGTCATAACGGGGATAGGGCACGCATTCGGCCCAGCCCCTGACGCCGTTCTCAACGATCTCGACGACGACCACGTCGGCCGCCGTCTTGACGCCCCTGGAAATGGCGAATGGCCGCGCCAGCGGCCAGCTTTCGGCGCGGATAACGAGTTCGCGGGCCATGATCAGTCCAGCAGATCGACGATCTTGGCGACCCCCGTGCGGACCGCGTCGACGGTCGGCAGGCCGTACTGATCCTCGGTCTCCTTGAGCAGTTTCGTGGCGGCGGCGTCATCGAGGCTCTTGGTGTTGATGGAAATGCCGACGACCCTGGCATCCGGATTGACGTTCCTGGCCGCCCACAGCCCGGCATCGATGACTTCCTGGAAGCTCGGCAGACCCTTGTCGCCGAGCCCGCGCGCGGTCTTGCGCGCCGCGTCGTGGCAGATCACCAGCGCATCCGGCTGCGAGCCGTGAATCAGGCCCAGCGTCACACCGGCATACGAGGTGTGATAGAGCGAACCCTGGCCCTCGACCACGTGCCAGTGATCGGCGTCGGCATCGGGCGACAGCCATTCCGCCGCACCGGAAATGAAGTCGGCGATCACCGCGTCGACGGAAACCCCGTTGCCGGCGATGAAGATACCGGTCTGGCCAGTGGCGGCGAAGGTCGCCTTCTTGCCCCGGCTTTCCAGTTCGCGCCAGATGGCGAGCGAGGTGTACATCTTGCCCACCGACACGTCGGTGCCGATGGTCAGCAACCGCTTGCCAGTGCGCCTGACGCCGCTGGCGACCGGGAAATCGCGGGTCGGATGACGCACGTCGGTCAGGGTGCGGCCGTGCTTTTCGGCGGCGGCGGCGATTTCGGGATTGCTGGCCAGCTTGCGGTGCAGGCCGCTGGCCACGTCCATGCCGTTTTCGATGCACTGCACGATCGGCGCGACCCAGTTGTCGGGGATGATCCCACCGCGGTTGGCGATACCGACGATCAGCGTGCCGCAGCCAGCGGCGGCGGCTTCCGCCGGGGTCATGTCCGGCAGCTTCAGATCGGCCTTGCAGCCGTCGAGGCGCAGTTGCCCGACGCACCATTCCGGACGCCAGTCCTTGACGCCGATCGCGGTTTTGGCGGCCAGTTCGTCCGGGGCATCGCCCAGAAACATGAGATAAGGTGTGCGAAACGACATACTTCGTCCTCTCCTGATGATGATCGTCTTTGAATTCAGTGTGTCGAATAGCCCCTGCCCCGTCCAGAGTCCAGTCTTCGGGGTTTGTTGGTATCAACGCATGAACTTCGTTGACCGACCGGCAAAATGCGGAGATAAAAAGCCCTATGGTCAATGTCATCAAAGCACCCGAGCCCGTTACCATCCCGGTCGCCGGTTCGGATCAGACGTTCCCCGCAAACCGCATCTTCTGCGTTGGCCGGAACTACGCCGAACACGCCCGCGAGATGGGTCACGACCCGGACCGCGAGCCGCCGTTCTTTTTCGAAAAACACGTCAGCTCGCTGCTGTTCGCGCCGATGCCGGACGGGGCCGAGTTTCCCTATCCGCAGCAGTCGTCGGACGTGCATCACGAGATCGAGCTTGTCGTCGGTCTTGCCAAGGGCGGCAACGACATCTCCGTCGAGCATGCCTACGATCACGTCTGGGGTTATGCGGTGGGCATCGACATGACGCGCCGCGACCTGCAGGGCATCGCCAAGAAAATGGGCCGCCCTTGGGAAGTCGGGAAATCGTTCGACAACGCCGCCCCGATCGGCATGTTCCACCCGATTGCCGAAGCCGGCCACATGACCGAGGGTCACATCCGCCTCGACGTCAACGGCACGCGCCGCCAGGACGGCAACATGAACGCGATGATCTGGAAAATTCCGGAAACCATCAGCTATCTGAGCGGCCTGTTCACGCTGCAGCCGGGCGATCTGATCATGACCGGCACGCCGGCCGGTGTCGGACCGGTGCAGAAAGGCGACGTTCTTGAAGGCCACATCGAAGGCTTGAGCAGCATCAAGATCACTGTGGTCTGAGCCGGGTTGCGGACACCCGCTGTCCTCAGGCCATGACAGAAACGACATGAAAGATCGAAACCGCACCCGTCCGGGCGCGGTGTGCGAATTCTGTTTGGGACAGGAATCATGAACGAACGTTCTTGGCGTAATACGCGGTTCAGTGTCGTCATCCCCATTACCGTCGCCTATCTCGCCGTTTGCATCGCCGTGCGCGCGGCTCTGACCGTTTACGAGGGAAACGCCGCCCTGTTCACGGTGAAAACCCTGGGTACGGTTTTCGGCATCGGTCTGATCTACGACCTGGCCGCCACGGCCTGGATGCTGGTGCCCTTCATCGTCAACGCCCTGATCTGGTCCGGCGGTCCGATAGGGCGCAAGGGACATGCCGTGACCGCCACCGTCATGGCGGCCGTTGCCACCGGCATGCTGGGGTTCAGCGTCACCGGCGAGTTCCTGTTCTGGAACGAGTTTTCGGCCCGCTACAATTTCATCGCCGTCGATTATCTGGTCTATACGCGTGAAGTTACCGGCAACATCACCCAGTCCTATCCGATGGCCGAGCTTCTGTCGTGGACCGGCGTCGGCATAGTGCTTCTGCTGGCCATGATCCTGCCCTTCGTCTGGCGCTGGGGACTTTTGCCGGCCCCGCGGCGTTCAAGACGCGTGCAGATCGCCGGCGGCTACGCCGCCTTGCTGGTCTGTGTTTTTTTCGGGATAAACGAAGCCCCGCACGCGTGGCAACGCGACGCGGCGGAAAAGGAGCTTGCCTCCAACGGGTATTACGCCCTGTTCCGCGCCTTCAGGAACAACGATCTGGCTTATGACCAGTTCTATGCGACGCTCCCCACCGGCGAGGTCCAGACCGTCCTCGGTGACGAACTGCGTGAAGCCGGTCTGGATTCAAGCTCCGGGACACAGGAAAACTGGTTCACGCATGACGTCAAGGGTCACGGCATGCCGCTCGGCAAGAATGTCGTCCTTGTGACCATCGAAAGCCTGGGGGCGGACTATGTCGAGGCGTTCGGCGGCTATAAGGGGCTGACGCCGAATCTGAGCGCGCTCGCCGCGAAAAGCGCCGTCTTCACGAACCTTTATGCGACCGGATTGCGCACGGTGCGCGGTCTCGAGGCCGTGACCCTGTCCTTACCGCCGACGCCGGGCCGCGCCGTGCCTATCCGCGAACACAACAAGGGTCTGATGTCGCTGGGCTCCGTGCTGGAGGATAACGGCTACGACAGCATGTATATCTATGGCGGATACAGTTACTTCGACAACATGCGCAGCTTTTTCACCGGCGCCGGATACGACGTTTACGACCGTACCGACATCGACGCCAAGGACATCCATCACGAAACCATCTGGGGTGTCGCCGACGAGGATCTGTTCGACTTCGCGATCAGAATCCTGGATCGCAAGAGCGACGCCGCCGAGGCAAACCGCAAGCCCTTCTTCGCGCACATCATGACGACGAGCAATCATCGCCCCTATACCTACCCCGACGGACGCATCGACATCCCGTCGCACAGCGGCCGCGACGGCGCCGTGAAGTATACCGACTACGCGATCGGCAAGTTTCTTGAGGATGCCCGCGACAAACCCTGGTTCAAGGACACGATCTTCGTGTTCCTGGCCGATCACACCAGCCATGGCCGCGGCCGTACCGATCTGCCGCCGGAAAATTACCGTATCCCGATGTGGATCTATAGCCCGGACCTGATCGCGCCTAAGGCATATGACCAGGTTGCCTCGCAGATCGACGTCGGCCCGACCCTTCTGGGACTGCTCAACATTTCCTATAAGTCGGCATTCTTCGGACATGACATCATCAACAACGGCACCGGGCATCAGCGCGCCTTCATGGCCAACTACCTGACCGTCGGATACATGGAAGACGGTCTTGTCGTCGAACTTGCGCCACAAGGCAGGGTCCGTGTGGTCGACGCACACAACGGCAAGGTTTTACCGATCAAGGCAACGGAATCGCGCCATGCCATCGAGGAAGCGATCAGCTTCTATCAGACCGCATCGCGCGAGATCGAACATCTGACCCGGCCCTGATGTCGGGCATGGTGGGAACGGGATCTGATGACACGGATTGACCAATCGCTCCCCTCCGAGCAGCCGTTCCCGCTCAGCCGGCTGTTCCGCCGGCGGTTCATCCCGGCGTTCATCGGCTTCACGGGGCTGTTTCTGGTGTTGCTTGGCATCACCGCGCAGCATGTCGTCGAGGAGATCTATCTCGAACTTGCCCAGCGCCGTGCCCAGACCATCGCCCGCGCCGTCGCCGACGTGGCACCGGATCCATGGGCGCACCTGATGGCCGGCACGACGCTCAGCGAGCTTAAGAATTCTTCCGACGCCCAGCTTCTGAGCAAGGCCTTCACCGACGAAGTCCGGGAAATGAACCTGCCCGAACTCAAGGTCTATGACATGGAAACGCGGGTTCTGTTCGCGACCAAGGCAGATGAAATCGGTTCGACCGAACCAGGGCAGGCGCTGCGCGACACCATCGACAACGCGGCCTCGAACATCGTCACAAAGCAGCTTCCCGACGGCACCAGCCAGTACGAATTGTACGTGCCGGTCTTCGATGATTCCGGGAAAGTCCGCACCGTGTTCGAGTTGTATGAACCGGTCACCTACCTGGACGCCATTCTGATCAAGGCCGCGATTCCCACCATGGCCGTCCCGACGGGATTGCTTTTGTTGCTGATCTTCGCACTGAATATTCTTGTCGGCCGTGCACAGCGCGATATCGATGCCCGAACGGCGGCACTGAAAGCATTGCAGGATCGGCTGTCGTCGTTCGTTTCGGCAACCGCCATCGACGCCGCGCGTACCGCCGGCCGGGACGGGGGGATCAAATCGCAGAAGGTCGAAACCACCCTGTTCTATTCAGATATTCGCGACTTTACCGGCTTTTCCGAGCAGAACCCGGCGGAAACGGTGGTCGATTTCCTGAACGGCATCATGGGTCTGCAGGTCGGTGCCATCCAGAACCACGGCGGCGACGTCGACAAGATGATCGGCGATGCCGTGCTGGCCCGCTTCGACGGTGCCGACGGCGGCGCACGGGCGATCGCGGCTGCCCGCGAGATACAGGCCGCAGTGAAGAGCGGCGGGTTCCCCCGCAAGCTCGGCATCGGCATCCACACCGGCGAGGTGATCTCCGGCGCCATCGGCCCCGAGGACCGCCGCGACTTTACCGTGATCGGCGATGCGGTGAATATTTCCGCAAGGCTGTGCGCGCTGGCCAAGGCCGATGAAATCGTCGTCGATGCCGAAATGGCAGACGACGGCTTCGGTCCGGAAGAAACCGTTCAGGTCAAGGGGCGGGTTCAGGGCATTGCCATCAGAAGGCTCGCCTGAACGTGTCCGATCATAACCAGCCGACGCCGGGACAGGTCAGCATTGCCGTCGCGATGCTGATCCTGACGCCGATGTTCTGGGCCGGACACAGCGTCGTCGGGCGGATCATCGCCAATGACGTTCCGACATTCTCCATCGTCTTTGCACGATGGGTTGGCGCGGTCACAATTCTGATGCTGTTCGTGGGGCCAAAGGTCTGGGCCGAACGCTGGCTTCTGGTGAAGCACTGGCGTTACGTGCTGTTGACGAGCCTGTTCGGGCCTACGCTGTTTCCCTGTTTTCTCTACATCGGCCTGCAGACCACGACGGTTACCAACACCTCGATCATTCAGACGTCGGTGCCGGGTCTGGTACCGTTCATTGCCTGGATCCTGCTCCGCGAACGGGTTGCGGTGCAGCAGATCATCGGCATCGTGCTTTCCAGTATCGGTGTCGCCTTGATCATTTCACAGGGCAACCTGCTGGCCATCGCCGAGGTCGATTTCGTGCCCGGCGATCTGGTGATACTCACCGGGTTCATCTCGTGGGCCATCTATACGGTGATGGTCCGGCTCAAACCCATGCAGATGCACGCCAACACCCTGCTGGCCGCGAGCATGGCCGTCGCCGGACTGGCGACCATGCCGCTGTGTATCTGGGAAGCATCCCAGGGACAGACCATTCCCCTGACCGAGGATATCATGTGGGCTTTCGGCTATATCCTGATCTTCCCGACTCTTTTGGCGTATTATTTCTACAACCACGCGATCAGTGTCGTCGGCCCGACCAAGGCCGGACTGGCCTCCCACCTTGCGCCGCCGTTCGCCATCTGTCTCGGCGTGATTTTCCTGAACGAACCGCTCGAACTATTTCACGCTATCAGCTTCGCCGCGATCATCTGCGGCGTGGTGTTGGTCATTCGGGGCGGGCGCGTTTCAGGAAAGCCAGAACCCGCGTAAGCGTCTCGTTGCGCGACATGCCGGGCGTGATGTCCTTCTGATACAGCGCGCGCAGCAGCCAGCGGTCATGTTCCGTCAGTTCGAAATAACGGCTGGAGTCGTTGAAGATCGACGGCTTCACCGCGTTGGAATCGTTCGGCAGCCCCAGGATCTGCGTGATTTCCTCGACCGCGCAGGCACGGTGATAGCTGACCGGATGGCGTGACGGAAACGCCACCACGGCGGCGACGATTTCGCCTTTCTTGGTGAAGTAGTTGGCGAAGCAGGTCGAGTTCTGCACCATCCAGCGGACTTTTTCCTCGTCGCCTTTCCAGTACTTGGCAAGGGCGGCGGGGATGTCCTTGTCGTCCATGTAATACAGGATGACGTTGACGTTCTTCCTGTCGAAATCGGGCGGCAGCTTTTTCGCCTTCTGCTTGGCGAACGAATAGTACAGTTCGATCCGGTGGCCGGTGAGTTGGCTCAGATCCTTCGCAACGTCGTCGATAAAGGCTTCCAGGTGCGCGGGATAGTCCTTGCCCTGGATGCCCAACAGCACCGGCTTCGCCCACTTGCGGACGATGTCATACTTGCGCCCGGTATATTCGTTGCCGAACGCGATGACGTCGAAATTTCTCAGCAGATCGGCATTGGAGAAGTCCTCGTCGGCCAGCGACGAGAACGGGACCAGTAAGAGAGAAAGGACGACGAGGAACCGCTTCATCCACCAAATTTGCCCTATTTATCAGGCGCATGCCAGCTTTTAGGCAACCCCTGCGCCCGCCGCCTTGCCCGCAAATGGCCCCGAAGTTGCCTTATTCCGACCCGCAAATCGCCACATCCGGCGGCCATCTTGTTCATGGGTGAGCAAGCGTCCCCGCGCTTGGTTTCTCCACCTCTCCCCCGACCTGCTGAGGGGATCGCCAAAACGGCGGTCCCCTCTTTTTTCGGCCTAGCCGAGGCGGATATGCCCGACCGCATCCGGCGCCATCCGCCGGACGTCCGTATCGACCAGCTCACCGATCAGATCGACGGCGGCCGTGCGCACCCGGTCCGCCAGTCCGGCGCCCAATGCGTTCGCCGCGAACAGAAAGATATCGCGGCTGAACGGCGGTCCGGACAGCGCCAGCGCCCGCACGCCGCGCCCGATCATGTGCCCGTGGACCAGGCACAGCGGCGTCGTCACCGCCCAGCCGAGGCCGGCGGCAACCATCGAAAACACTCCGTCGGTGCCGTCGAATTCGAAGACCCGGGGCGGCACCCGGCCGCGGCGCCTAAGATCGGCCTCGATATCCGCACCGATCACCGAGCGTTCGCTGTAGCGCACCAGCGGCAGCCGTTCCGACATGCGGATCGG
Source organism: Thalassospiraceae bacterium (assembly GCA_038100295.1). GTDB lineage: Bacteria > Pseudomonadota > Alphaproteobacteria > Rhodospirillales > Casp-alpha2 > UBA4479. The sequence continues at coordinate 97,721 of JAYNVG010000008.1, read as the reverse complement.
ATCGATGCTGTCGGGCAGACGACCCAGCGATTTCGGCACCACGGCGATGAACGGCTCGCGCATCAGCAGGCGCATCTTGGCGCCCGCCATCAGCGACGGGTCCGAGGTCACCACCAGATCGAGCCTGCCCGCCGTCAGATCGGTGCGCAGCGTCGGCGAAATCCCGGACCACACGGAAACCTCGCTGACCTCGGAACGGATGGCGCGGATCAGCGGCGCGCCGATGGTCGCGGCCACGGAATCGATCAGCCCCAGCCGCACCCGGGGCCGGCCCTGCGCGGCGGTATCGCGAAATTCACGCGCCATGGCGTCGACGTCGGCCAGCACACCCTGGGCGCGGGCCGCCAACGCCTGGCCTGCCTGCGTCGGCCGCAGCGGCCGCGACTGGCGATCGATCAGGGAGACATGGAAATCCGCCTCGAGCCGCGCCACCGCCTGGCTGACCGCGGACTGCGTCAGGCCGAGGCTGTTGGCGGCGGCGGTCATGCTCTTGTGCGCGACCACGGCGAGGAACACCTGCAGCGCGCGCAGGTCCGGCGGCGGATCGGCCTGACTGGTGCCCATGCGTTCTCCTTCCAATTCCCTAATAATTAGCACTACTTATAATAAAAAGTAATTTATTTAATGATTTTGTATCCACCGGCACCGCCTCTATGGTCATCACCAGTACGGAGGTCCGATGTCGCGATATTCGATATTCTCGCTCGCCCGCAATGCGCTGAGCCATCACAAGAACTGGCGCGAAGCCTGGCGTTCGCCCGATCCGAAACCGCACTACGACGTCATCATCATCGGCGGCGGCGGCCACGGTCTGGCGACGGCATATTACCTGGCCAAGGAACACGGCATCACCAACGTCGCGGTGCTGGAAAAAGGCTGGATCGGCGGCGGCAACACCGGGCGCAACACGACCATCGTGCGCTCCAATTACCGGCTCGAAGGCAACGCGCATTTCTACGAACTGTCGCTGAAGCTGTGGGAGGGGCTGAGCCAGGACCTCAACTACAACGTCATGTTCTCGCCGCGCGGCGTCATCAACCTGCTGCACAACGACAGCCAGATCGACAGCGCGCTCAGGCGCGGCAACGCCATGCGCATGAACGGCATCGACGCGGAATGGCTGTCCCCTGAAGACATCAAGAAGCGCGTGCCGCTTCTGGATCTGAACGGCGGCGGCCGTTTCCCGGTGCTGGGCGGACTGATCCAGCCGCGCGGCGGCACCGCACGCCACGACGCCGTCGCCTGGGGCTATGCACGCGGCGCCGATATGCGCGGCGTCGACATCATCCAGAACTGCGAAGTGACGGCGATCCTGCGCGACGGCAACCGCGTCATCGGCGTCGAAACCACACGCGGGCGCATCACGGCGGACAAGATCGGCACCGCCGTCGCCGGCCACACCAGCCACGTGGCCGAGATGGCCGGGCTCCGCATGCCCATCGAAAGCCACATCCTGCAGGCGATGGTGTCCGAACCGGTCAAGCCGTGCATCGACACCGTGGTCACGTCCGGGTCCGGACACATGTACATCTCGCAATCCGACAAGGGCGAGCTGGTGTTCGGCGGCGATCTGGAATTTCACAATTCCTATGCCCAGCGCGGCAACTTCCCGCGCCTCGAACAGGTGACGCAGAACGTCCTGACCCTGTTCCCGGCGTTCTCGCGGCTGCGCCTGATGCGCTCATGGGGCGGCATCATGGACATGACCATGGACGGCAGTCCGATCATCTCGAAAACGCCGCTCGACAATTTCTATATCAACGGCGGCTGGTGTTACGGCGGCTTCAAGGCGACGCCGGGGTCCGGTTATGTGTTCGCGCACACCATCGCCCAGGACCGCCCGCACCCGGTCAACGAGGCGCTGTCGCTGAACCGCTTCGAAACCGGGCATCTGCTCGATGAAAACGGCGTCGGCCCGACGCCCAAGGCGCACTGAGGGGGGATGAAGCATGCTTGAGATAACCTGCCCCTGGTGCGGCAAGCGCGCCCAGACCGAATTTTCCTACGAAGGCGACGCCACCGTGTCGCGCCCCGACACATGCGACGAAAAGGCGTTCTTCGATTACGTCTACCTGCGCGACAATCCGCGCGGCTGGCATGACGAACTATGGCAGCACACCGCCGGCTGCCGCCGCTTCGTGAAGGTCCGGCGCCACGTGACGACGCATGAAATCGCCGCCACCGCCAAACCCGGCGACGCCCTGCCGGCGCTTGAGGAGACGGAACGATGAGCGCGCAACCGTTCCGCAACGGCGCAGGCGGCGCCGTCGACCGCACGAAACCGCTCCGCTTCCGCTTCGACGGACGCGAATACATCGGCTATGAAGGCGACACGCTGGCCTCGGCATTGCTCGCCAACGGGGTGCGGCTGCTCGGCCGCAGCTTCAAGTATCACCGCCCGCGCGGCCTGTTCGGCGCCGGGTTCGAGGATCCCAACGCGCTGGTGCAGCTCCGCTCCGGCAACAGGACCGAACCCAATATCCAGGCCAGCCGGGTCGAGCTGTATGACGGACTGGTCGCCGAAAGCCAGAACCGCTGGCCGTCGCTGGATTTCGATCTTGGTGCGCTGACCGGCGTCTTTTCCCGGCTGTTCCCGGCCGGGTTCTACTACAAGACCTTCATGTGGCCGGCGTCCCTGTGGATGACCTACGAACACGTCATCCGCAACATCGCCGGCATGGGCAAAAGCCCGGTCGAACCGGACCCCGACCGTTACGCGCACCGCTATCAGCATTGCGACGTACTGGTCGCCGGCGGCGGGCCGGCCGGGATCATGGCGGCATGCGCCGCCGCCGAAAGCGGTGCCCGCGTGGTGCTGATCGAGGATGCACCCCGTCTCGGCGGAGCGTTGCTGTCGTCGCAGCAACGTATCGACCGGATGGCCGGGGCCGACTGGGCCGCCAGACAGGAAACGGCGCTGCGCGGCATGGCGAACGTCCGCGTGCTGACCCGCACCCAGGCCGCCGGTTATTACGATCACAACACCATGATTGCCAACGAACGCGTCGCCGACCATCTGGCCGAACCGGCGCCGTATCAGCCGCGCCAGCGCATCTGGCATTTCCGTGCCAGGGAAATCGTGCTCGCGGCGGGGGCCATGGAACGGCCGCTGGTGTTCGCCGGCAACGATCTGCCCAACGTCATGCTGGTATCCGCTGCCCGCACCTTGGCAGTTCGGCACGGCGTCCGTGCCGGTAACCGCGCCGTGGTCTTCACCAACAATGCATCCGCCTATCCGGCCGCCGCCGAGATGGCCGCCGCCGGGATCCGTATCGCCGCCATCGTCGATGCCCGCGCGCATATCCCCGACGACGAGCGCGCCATCGCCGACAAGGCCAACATCGACGTTCTGCCGGGCCATGTGGTGGTCGCCGCCGAAGGCGGCAAGCACGGCGTCAGCCGCTGCGTCATCGCCCGCACGCCGGACAGCCCCGCCACCGAAAGCGTCACCGGCACGCGGGTCATCGCCTGCGATCTGCTGGCCGTATCGGGTGGCTGGACGCCGAGCGTGCACCTGTTTTCGCAATCGCGCGGCAAACTGAAATTCGATGCCGAAAAGAGCTGTTTCGTGCCCAACACCGGTTTTCAGCGCGAACGTTCCGCCGGGGCCTGCAAGGGCGACTTTACCCTGAGCGCATGCCTCGAGGGCGGTGCCGGGGCCGGCTTGGATGCCTGCAAGGCGGCCGGACTGACACCGGCAACGATGCCCGTGCCCGCCTGCGATCCGGAACCCGATGTGTATCCGCTGGCGTTGTGGGCGCTGCCGTGGCCGGACGGCAACCATGACAAGCGCTTCGTCGATCTGCAGAACGACGTCACCGCCGAGGACGTGGCGCTGGCGCACCGCGAAGGATTCCGCTCGGTCGAACATCTGAAGCGCTACACCACACTCGGCATGGGCACCGATCAGGGCCGCACGTCGAACGTCAACGGCCTGGCGCTGATGGCCGGGCACCGGGGCGAGGACATTCCCGCCGTCGGCACCACCACCTTCCGCCAGCCGTTTTCGCCGATCACCATGGGCGCCGTCGCCGGCGACGCCATCGACGAACAGATGTCGCCGCTGCGCCGCACGGCAATGCACGACTGGCACGAAAAGGCCGGCGCGCCGTTCGTCCCCGCCGGTGCGTGGCTGCGCGCGCAGGCTTATCCGGGGCCGGGCGAAAGTCTGCGCGACGCCTATCTCCGCGAAGCCGCGCACGTGCGCCGTCATGTCGGCATCGTCGATGTCTCGACACTCGGCAAGATCGACGTGCAGGGTCGAGACGCGGCGGAATTCCTCAACCGGCTTTATATCAACGGCTTCACCAAGCTGGATGTCGGCAAGTGCCGTTACGGCGTGATGCTGCGCGACGACGGCATCGCCTATGATGACGGCACGGTGACACGGATCGCCGATAACCGTTACCTGGTGACGACGACCACGGTGCATGCCGGGCCGGTGCTGAACTACATGGAACGCCATGCGCAGATCGTCTGGCCGGAACTCGACGTGAAATTGACGTCGGTGACGGAAGACTGGGCCGCCATCGCCATCGCCGGGCCGCACAGCCGCGACGTGCTGGCGCGGGTCATCGACGGTATCGAGCTTTCCAACGATGCCTGCCCGTTCATGGCGTACCGTGAAGGCACGCTCGGCGGGGTGCCTGTGCGGCTGTTCCGCATCAGCTTTTCCGGCGAACTGGCGTATGAAATCAACGTCCCCGCCGATTACGGACTGGCGGCGTGGGAAGCGTTGCTGGACGCCGGGAAAGACTTGCACATCTCACCCTACGGCACCGAAGCGATGGGCATCCTGCGCATCGAAAAGGGCCATGTCGTCGGCAGCGAAATCAACGGCCGCGCTACGGCGGACGATCTCGGTTTCGGGCGCATGCTGTCGGCGAAGAAACGCTACATCGGCGACGTCCTCAAGGACCGTCCGGCGCTGACCGAACCCGGACGCAAGCAACTGGTCGGCATCCGCCCCGTCGACGGCCGTTCGCGCATTCCGCGCGCCGCGCAGATCGTTCGCGATCCCGACGCGGCACGCCCGGTGATCATGGAAGGCGAAGTGACGTCCGTCTGTGAAAGCCCCAATGTCGGCATGCCGATCGGGCTTGCGCTGGTGAAGGACGGCCGCGCGCGCATCGGCGAGAAACTGATCGCAGCGTCACCGGTGATGGCCACGAACGTCGCCGTCGAAATCTGCGATCCGGTATTCATCGATCCGGCGGGGGAGCGTCTGCATGGTTGAAGCATTGAAACCCCGTTCGGCGCTGGAAAGCGCCTATCGGCCCGGCCCGTTCGGCGCCGTCGGCGCAGCCCCCGGCGTCACGCTGGCTGAGCGGCGCGGCGGCACCCGCCTGCATGTCGAATGCCGGGGCGACGACGCCGAAAGCGTGCTGAAACTGGCTGATGCCCTCGGCACGGCCCTGCCCGCCGCCGGCAAGGCTGCCGAAAAGAACGGCCGGCGCGCGCTCTGGCTCGGCCCGGCGCGCTGGCTGGTGACGGGCGGCGATCTTCCCGATCTGGCCGCCGCCGCGCCGGAAGCGGCAATCAACGATGTCTCGTCGGCGAAGACGGTAATTCGGATATCCGGCCCCGCCAGCCGCGATGTGCTGGCGTCGGGCTGTCCGCTCGATCTCGACGCCGCCGTCTTCAAGCCCGGCATGACGGCTTCCAGCCTGATCGGCCACTACACGGTGCTGATCGACTGCATCGACGCCGACACGTTCGATCTGTACGTCGCGCGCGGTTTTGCGCTGTCGTTCTGGCAGTGGCTGACGGAGAACGCGGCGGAATTCGGCGCAGAGGTGAAGGCGGCCATTTAAGCCCCTCTCCCTGTCCCTCTCCCAAGGGAGAGGGGGGCTAACTCGCCAAAGCCAATAGCAGCTTCGCCACCTCGCGCGGACGTTCGATCATCATCATGTGGCCGGTTTTCGGCAGCACCGTCAGCGTCACGTCCGCAAGCGCCGCCGACAACGGCTTGGCGTTCTTGAGCGGCGTCATCTTGTCCTCGTCACCGGCGATCAGCGCCACCGGCGCGGCGATCTTCGCCGCCGCCGTCAGCGCGTCCTTGTAGGCATCGCAGGCCTTCAGGTCGGTGGCCAGCACGCCCGGCAATGCATCGCCGAGCAGACGTCCCGCCGCACCCATCGCCCACAGGCCCGGCAGCAGGTGCCCGCCCTTGTGCGAAATGCTGCCGAAGCCCCAGTCGGTGATCAGTTCCGGTGCCAGCCGGCCGCCGTCCTCGGCGGCCTTGATCAGGTCCGGGTGCACCGGCATTTCCGCCGCCGCGCCCAGCAGGCCGACTGCGCGGACCTTGTCCGGATAGCGCGCCGCGAACGCCAGCGAGATCAGCGCCCCCATCGAATGCCCGGCGACGGCGGCCTTTGTGACGCCCGCCGCATCCATGAATGCCGCGATCCAGTCCGCCATGCCGGCGATATCCGAAAGCGCCGGGCCGTCCGAATGCCCGTGCCCCGGCAGGTCGACCGCCAGCACCCGCACACCGCGGTGCGCGAGATAGCGGCTCTGCAGTTGCCACACCGTGCCGTCCATGCCGGCGCCGTGGATCAGGATCATGACCGGCGCACCGTCGGGCGCGCTCGTGCCGCCGGTGACGGCGTGGGCCTTTTGTCCGTTAACGTTCGTTTCCATGGCTTACCCCCGCTGCGAGGCGCGCAGCCCCGCTTTCAGATCGGCAATGATGTCGTCGACGCTTTCGATGCCGACGGAAACCCGGATCAGGTTTTCGCCGATGCCCGCCGCATCCAGCGCTTCGGCGCTCATCTGCTGGTGCGTCGTCGAACCGGGATGGATGACCAGTGTCTTGGCGTCGCCGACGTTGGCGAGGTGCGAAGCCAGTTTGACGTTCTCGATGAACTTGCGTCCGGCTTCGCGGCCTCCCTTGATCCCGAAGCTGAGGATCGCCCCCGCGCCCTTCGGCAGCAGTTGCTTCGCCAGTTCATGATCCGGGTGCGACGGCACCGACGGATGGTTGACCCATTCGACTTCCTCCGACGCATCCAGGAACGCCGCCACCTTGAGCGCGTTTTCGACGTGGCGCTGCATCCTCAGCGGCAGGGTTTCCGTCCCCTGGATCAGGTGAAAGGCATTGGCCGGGCTCATGCAGGCGCCGAAATCCTTCATGCCCTCGGCGCGCATGCGCATGATCAGCGCCTGGGTACCGAATTCCTCGGCGAAGTCTATGCCCGCATAGCCGTCATACGGCTCGGTCAGGGTCGGGAATTTGCTGCCCGCTTCCCAGTCGAAGGCCCCTGAATCGACGACGATGCCGCCGATGGCGACCCCGTGTCCGCCGATGAACTTGGTCAGCGAGTGCATGACGATATCGGCACCGTGCTCGAACGGTTTCATCAGGTATGGCGTCGCGAAGGTGCTGTCGATCATCAGTGGCACGCCCGCCGCATGCGCGATTTCGGCGATGACGGGAATGTTCAGAACCTCGATCCCGGGGTTGCCCAGCGTTTCGCCGAACACAAGGCGGGTCTTGTCGGTGATCGCCGCGCGAAAGGCATCCGGATCGCGCGGATTGACGAACGTGGTCTCGATCCCGAAGCGCGGCAAGGTGTAGCTGAACAGGTTATGCGTGCCGCCGTACAGCGAACCGCTTGAAACGATATGCCCGCCCTTGTCCATCAGCGTTGCGATGGCGAGGAAGATCGCCGCCATGCCGCTGGCCGTGGCCACCGCGCCGACGCCGCCTTCCAGCGCGGCGATACGTTCCTCGAGCACGGCCACCGTCGGGTTCGACAGCCGCGTATAGATATGACCCGGCTGTTCCAGGTTATACAGCGACGCCGCATGGTCCGTATCGTCGAACACGTAGGACGTGGTCTGATAGATCGGCACGGCCCGGGAACCGGTTTCCGCATCGGGCTGATGACCGGCGTGCAGGCTGAGCGTCTCGAAGTCGTAGAATTTCGGCTGGACCATTGATCTGTTTCCTCTGCGGAAGCCTCTCCTTCGAGACGCCGCGGACCAGGTCCGTGGCTCCTCAGGATGAGGCGTTCTTTTTTCACAACCTCATGCTGAGGAGGCCTGCAAGGCCGTCTCGAAGCATGGAGTCTTTACAAAATCTGCCCTTCTCATTAGGCAGAAGCCTCGGAACCGTCAAACGAAAGTCCTGAAAGAGAAAAATTATGAGCCGTGAGATCAAATCCGTCGCCGTACTGGGCGCAGGCACAATGGGCACCGGCATCGCCGGACTGGCCGCCGAAAAGGACTGCAAGGTCCTGCTGCTGGACGTCTCGATGGAAGCCGCCGAAAAGGCGCTGGATAAAATCGTCAACGGCCGCCCGCCGGCCATCGACACGCCGGGCAAGGAAGCCAACATCACGCTGGGCACGCTGAGCGACGATCTGGAAAAGATCGCCGAGTACGACTGGATCTGCGAAGCGGTGATCGAGGATGTGGCGACCAAGCGCGCGCTGTTCGAACGCTTCGAACCGCTCAGGAAGGACGGTTCCGTGGTTTCCACCAACACCTCGGGCATTCCGCTCAGGGATATCACGGCGGGCATGCCGGAGCGTCTGTTGAAGGATGTCGCCGTCACCCACTTCTTCAACCCGGTCAAGATCATGAAGCTCTGCGAACTGGTGCCGGGCGAAAAGACCGACCCGCAGGTGATCGATGCGTTCCGCGCCTTCCTCGGCGCCGAGATGGGCAAGGGCGTGGTCAACGCCAAGGATACCGTCAACTTCATCGGCAACCGCATCGGCTGCTTCTGGATGTTGCGCGGCCTGCATGCGGCGACGGACGCGCGCGCCAATGGCCTCTCGCAGGAACGCATCGACGCGCTGATGTCGGCGCCGATGGGCCTGCCGCCGACCGGGCTTTACGGCCTGATCGATCTGATCGGTCTCGACATCATGGATTTCGTCGGCAAGAACCTGGCGATCAACCTGCCGAAGGGCGACATGGGCGAGGCCTTCACCAAGTTCCCGGCCGCCGAACAGGCGATGCTGGAAGCCGGCCAGCTCGGCCGCAAGACCGGCGGCGGGTTCTACAAGATGATCAAGCTCGACGATGGGTCCCGCAAAAAGGAAACCTTCGATCTGAACAGCGGCGCATGGCGCGACGGCGAGGACGTTGCCGTCGACGCGGGGCCCGAGGTGATGTTCGAAGACAGCACCGATGGGAAGTTCTGCTGGGACATCATGGGATCGACGCTGGCCTATGCGGCGAGTCTGATCCCGGAAATCTCCGACGACATCGTCAACGTGGATCGCGCCATGCGCTGGGGCTTTGCCTGGGGCCGCGGCCCGTTCGAGATGCTGGACGCCATCGGGCCGAAACGCTTCCTCGCCAAATGCCGCGAGAACGGCTTCGCACCGAAGATGCTCGAGGTTCTGGAAAGCGCCGGTGCCGAGACGTTCTATCGCGACGGCGGGAAAGAGTTTCTCGGCCTCGACGGCGCATATCACCCGGTGCCTGCCGAGTAAAAGCCCCTCTCCCGGCTCACTCCGTTCGCCACCCTCTCCCAAGGGAGAGGGGAAGTGCGATCCTGCCCTCTCCCTTGGGAGAGGGAGGGACCCGTGAGCGTTGCGAGCGGGAGGGAGAGGGGCGCGTTACCCCAACGCCCGCGGATTGCTCTCGGCCAACGTGGCGCGGGTCTGCGCCGTCAGCAGAGCGTGGTCTTCGGGCGTGCCGTCACCGGCGCGGATTTTCGCCGCCAGCGCCGCTGCGTCAGCGCCGCCGCCGGTATCCAGAGCGTCGATCTGGCGCATGACGATACCGAGCGCGTTGGCCGCCATCAGCGCCTTGTAGCGCTGATCCCCGTCGAGCACGCTTGCCAGATCCGCGCGCACCACGTCCCTGGCGATGCCCAGCAGCGCCGCCAGCGACGGCGCCGGGCGCACCGGCGCGACCCCTTCGGGCAACGGCGCCGGATCGGCGGGGGCTGTCCTGGCCAGTATTTCAAGCTCCAGTTCTGGCACGATGTGTGCCGTCAGCGCCAGTTCCAGATTGCGCTCGCCGCCCGTCACGAAGCGGTCGGCCTGCTGCAGGGCGATCACCGCCCAGCGCATCGTCGCCATGACCTGCCAGTAGCCGACCATATCCCGATCCACGCTGCGGCCGCTTTCGGATTCGTAGCCGTCGATCAGCGCGTCCAGCGAACCGACGCCGCCGCAGACCCGGTCATCGGCGCCGAAACGCCAGCATTTGGCACTCAGCCAGCCGATATCCTCCATGGGGTCGGACCAGCCGGCGAATTCCCAGTCCAGCACCGCCGTCAGCTTGCCGTCGTCGACCATGTAATTGCCGGTGCGGTAATCGCGGTGACAGAACACGGCTTCGCTGTCAGCGGGGGCATTCTTTTCCAGCCACGCGAGGCCCCATTCCAATGCCGGGTGCGATCCCGGCAGCGCGTCCAGATGGCGGCGGTATTCGGCCACCGACGACAGCGCCGGCGGGCCGTCCGGTTTCGCCACGAAGGCCAGATCGGGGGCGTCGGTAATCGTGTGAATGCGTGCCAGATTGCGGCCCAGTTCGGCGGCCAGCGCGTCGTTGGCATCCATCTTCGCCAATTTGTGACCGGCCGCCGTGCCTTCGGCGCGGTGCATGATGAAGAACGGCGTGCCGAGCACGTCCAAATCCTCGCACAGCACGCACGGCACCGGCACCGTGACGCCGGCCGCATGCGCGTGCTTGAGGATGATGAATTCCTCGGCGCGGCCGTGGCTGACGGCGACGTTCGACGGCGCGTCCTTGCGCAGCACGAGGTCGTGCGACCCCGGCCAGTCGCCGCCGTCCAGGTCCAGCTTCAGCGCCCAGTTTTCCTGGATGGCACCGCCGGAAAGCTGCTTCAGGTCGCGCACCTGCGCGCGGCCGCCGGACTGTCGCGCCAGCCAGACCTCAAGCCGCTTGATGGCGTCGCGGTCCATGTTGGTGACGGCGTCGTCGTTGCGCCCGCTCACTGTTCCGGTTGTCCCCACTCCCAGAAGTCCATGCCGCGTTCCTTAAGCGCACCGGCCAGCACCATCTTGTGCACCTCGGACGCGCCGTCGACCAGCCGGGCCTGCCGCGCGTAGCGATAGATCCATTCCAGCACCGTGTCCTTGGAATAGCCGCGCGCACCGTTCAACTGGATCGCGGTGTCGACCGCCTTGTGCAGCACGTCGGCGACGGCGACCTTGGCCATGGAGACTTCCTTTCTGGCGCGCGAGCCCTGATCCAGCGCCCACGCCGCCTTCATGGTCAGCAGCCGCCCGATCTCGATATCCATCGCCGCATCGCCGAGCAGAAGCTGCACGCTTTCGCGCTTCGACAGCTTCGAGCCGAAGGCGTCCCGGTTGGAGATATACTCGTTGGCGATTTCCAGCGAGCGCTTGGCCAGACCCAGCCAGCGCATGCAGTGCGTCAGCCTTGCCGTGGCGAGACGGATCTGCACGCACTTCAATCCCTCGCCGACACCCATCAGGCGGTTCTCGTCGGGGATTTCCAGACCGTTGAAGACCAGCTCGCAGTGCCCGCCGTGTTCTTCCGGCCCCATGATCGGAATGCGTCGGTCGATTTTCCAGCCGGGCTGGTCCTTGTGATACAGGAACGCCGTCAGGTTGCGCCGCTCGTCGTCGGACGTCCGCGCCAGCAGGATGAAATGATCGGCGACACCGGCCCCGGTGATGAACCACTTGCGGCCCTGGATGATCCACTTGTCGCCCTTCTTCGTGGCCCGGGTCAGCATCATCCCGCCGGGATCGGACCCCGCGCCCGGATGCGGCTCGGTCATGACGATGGAGGATTTGACCTTGCCGTCGATGATCGGCTGTAGCCATTTCTCTTTCTGTTCGTCGGTGGCGACCCGGTTCAGCACGTACATGTTGCCGTCGTCCGGCGCGGCGGCGTTGAAGCACACCGGCCCGAAGATGGAACGGTTCATTTCCTCGTAGCATGCCGCCATGCCGACGGTGTCGAAGCCGCGCCCGCCGCGCTCCTTCGGCATCGACAGGCACCACAGCCCGGCGGCGCGGGCCTCGGCCTGGATTTCCTTGACCAGTTCGAGACGGATGTTCTCGTGGTCGTCATAGCTGGCCGGATCGTCCTCCAAAGGCATGATGCGCTCGGCGACGAACGTGCGGATGGCGAGGCGTGTTTCCTCGACCTCGGGCGATAATGTGAAATCCATATTGTCCTCTCGGGCCTGATGCGCCGATTTTGGCCCGTGCGCGGGCGGGCCTCAAGGCCGGTGACGATTACCTTGGCCCGATACCCGCGTAATTGCCGTCGAAGGCTTCGCGCACCGGCCAGACCCCGGCGCGGGTCTGCTTCAGGAAATCGTCGATTTCGGCGTTGAAGGTCGCCGGATCCTCGAGGTTGATCAGGTGCCCCGATTTCGGAAACACCCGCAGCCCCGCCGTCGGCATGGCGCGTTTCAGCCACACGTTCACATCTAGGCAGACATCGTCCTCGTCGCCGACCATCAGCAGCGTCGGCACCCGGCAGGCGTTGAATTCGGCCTCGAAATCGTACAACGACGGGCGGCGCCCCTGCACATGGCGCAGCGTATAGGCGGCGCCGACGGCCGGATGCTCTGCAAGCTGGTCGCGGAATTCCGTCCAGCCGCGAATGTCCTTGCGCTTCAACTGGATGCGCGTCGGCCCGTTGGCGAAACTGTCGGCGAGCATTTTGCCTTCGGCCAGATACTTTTCCGACAGCACGAAGGCTTCTTCCTGAAACACCTTCTGGCCTTCCTTGGGCGAACCGGCCCCGCCCGAGGCCGCGACCAGCGCCGTCACCCGATCGGCATGGTGCAGGGCCAGACGCAGCCCGGTATAAGCGCCCATCGACAGGCCGATGACAGTGCATTGCGCCAGTCCCGCCGCGTCCATCACGGCGACCGCGTCGGCGATGGCGTGATCCTGGCCGTAAAGGGTTTCGTCTTCGGGCACGTCGGATGGCGGATAGCCGCGCGAACACATGACGACGCAGCGGTGATCTCGGGAATAATGCCGGACCTGCGGCTCCCAGCTGCGTTTGTCGCCGCCGTATTCGTGCAGGAACAGGATCGGCGCCCCGGACCCGGTCTCCTCGTAATAAATTTTCACCCCGTCACGGTCTGCGTATGGCATGCCATCTCTCCCTTATCTTTTTAATGCCTCGCCCTTCGAGACGGCGCCCAAGAAAACCATGGGCGCCTCCTCAGGGTGAGGCTTTGTTGCTGTTCCTCATCCTGAGGAAAGGATGTTCCCCTAAAGCGTGTTCACCAGATGCCCGCCGTCGACGGGAATGACCGCGCCGGTCATGTAGCTCGAGGCATTGGAAGCCAGCAACAACAGCGGCCCGTCGAGATCGTGCAGGCGCCCGAAGCGGCGCATCGGCACGCGCTTCATCATCGCCTGACCCGAGTCGGAATTCAGGTAATCCTCGTTGAGGTCGGTTTCGATATAGCCGGGCGCCAGCGCGTTGACGCGGATCTGATAACGCGCAAGTTCCAAAGCCAGCACCTTGGTCATCTGCACCACGCCGGCCTTGGAAATGGCATACGGCGCGACGCCCATGGAAACGCGAAACCCGAGGATCGACGCCGTGTTGACAATGTTCCCCCCACCGTTGTCGCGCATGCGGCGTGCGGTTTCCTGGGCCGTGATCCACGCCCCTTCGAGGTTGGTGTCGATGACCCGGCGCCAGTCGGCGTCGGTGACGTCGAGCGCCGGGGCGCCCGTGGCGATACCGGCGTTGTTGATCAGTACGTCCGGCACGGCCAACTCGGCGGCGATTTCATCCAGGGCATCGGTGACGCTGTCCCGGTCCGTCACGTCCATGCCGACAGCAAATGCAGTACCGCCGGCGTCGGTGATTTCACCGGCCAGGATTTGCAGTTTTTCACGTCTGCGCGCCGCCACCGCGACCTTTGCCCCCGCTTGGGCCAGCACACGTGCGAAGTGGTGCCCGAGGCCGGACGAGGCGCCGGTGACCAGCACCGTCTTGCCGCCCATCAGTGTGGTGGTCATCTAGCCGTCCTTTTCATTCGCGGATTCAGCCGCTATTTCCCGTGCGCGTTCGCCAGCTATTTCCCGTGCGCGTTCGCGCAACACGAACTTCTGGATCTTGCCGGTCGAGGTCTTGGGCAGCGGGCCGAATTCGACCCGCGTCGGCGCCTTGAAGCGGGCCATGCGGTCCTTGCAGAAATCGATCAGTTCCTTGGCGTCCAGCGCGCCTTCCGCCGACGCCGTCGGGGTCACGAAAGCGAGCGGCGTTTCGCCCCACTTTTCCGACGGCATGGCGACGACGGCGCAGTCCATCACGCCGGGATGCTTGTAGAGGCATTCCTCGACTTCCAGCGACGAGATGTTCTCGCCACCCGAGATGATGATGTCCTTGGCGCGGTCCTTGACCTCGATATAACCGTCGGGGTGCTGCACGGCGAGATCGCCGGTGTGATACCAGCCGCCCCGGAACGCGTCCGCCGTGGCCTTTGCGTTCTTCAGGTAACCGCGCATCACGGTGTTGGACTGGAACATGATCTCGCCGATGGTCTCGCCGTCTTCCGGAACCAGTTCCATGGTGTCCGGGTCGCGTACCGTCTGGTGAAACTGCGCCGGCGTGCGCACACCCTGGCGCGCCATCATGGCGGCCTTTTCCGTCAGCGGCAGCTCGGCCCAGTCGTCCTGGAACATGCACACCGTCGACGGACCGTAGGTTTCCGTCAGGCCGTACATGTGCGTCACGTTGAACCCCATGTCCGCCATCCGCGAGATCACCGTCGACGGCGGCGCGGCGCCGCCGGTCGCGACCTCGATGGTATGGCCGAACGTGCGTTTCACGTCGGCCGGTGCGTGCACCAGCATGTTGAGCACGATCGGCGCGCCGCACATGTGCGTGACCTTGTGTTCTTCGATCAGCGGAAAGACCAGCGCCGGATCGACGCTGCGCAGACACACGTGCGTGCCGCCGACCGCCGTCACCGCCCAGGTATACGTCCAGCCGTTGCAATGGAACATCGGCAGCGTCCACAGATAGACACTGTCCGGGCCGAGACGGAACACCAGCGCGTTGCTCATGGTGTTCAGGTATGCGCCGCGATGGTGATAGACGACGCCCTTGGGATTGCCGGTGGTGCCCGACGTATAGTTCAGGCAGATCGCCTGCCATTCGTCGGCGGGCGGCTGCCAGACGTGCGCCGGGTCGCCCTCGGCCAGCAGGGCCTCGTAGGTCAGGTCGCCGAAAAGCTGCCCACTTTTTGCCAGCGGATCGTCGACGTCGACGATCAACAGGTCCGGGTTGTCGAGGATGGTCACCGCGTCCTTCATCACGTCGGCGTATTCGCGGTCGGTGATCAGCACCTTGGTTTCGGCATGCTTCAATATGAAGGCGATGGTTTCCGCATCGAGCCGGTAATTCAACGCGTTCAGTACCGCACCCGACATCGGGATACCGTAATGCGCTTCCAGCATTGCCGGCGCGTTCGGCGACATCACCGACACCGTATCGCCGACACCTATACCGCGCTTTTGCAGCGCGCTGGCCAGACGCCGGCAGCGTTCGTCGAATTCGGCCCATGTGGTACGGTGCGGCCCGTGGATCACAGCGGTTTTATGGGGGAACACACGGGCTGCCCAGTCCAGATAACTGAGCGGCGTCAGCGGTTGAAAATTGGCCTGGGTCTTGTCCAGTCCCTGTTCGTAGATATTGCCAAGCGACGATGCGTCGGACATGCCCATTCCTCCCGGATCGGCGTTTTTGCGCTAACAATGGGAGCGCAACGCCTTGAGGGAAGTTTAGCGCGGCTGGACAGCTACGCAACGCCGTGATTAAACGAAGCAACGGATGGGAGTGTCGAAATGACCGATACCTTCAAGATTGCGCTTGTACAGACATGCGCCGGCGCCGACATGCGCACGACCCTCGAGCGGGCCGAGGAAATGGCCCGCGAGGCCGCCGCCATGGGCGCGGACATGCTGCAGTTCGCCGAGTTTTTTTCCTGCTACGACGTCGACGACAAGGGCATCCATACCGGCCCGCTGCCCGAGGAATCGCACCCGGCCGTGGTGCAGTTCTCGCATCTGGCGGCGGAACTGAAGGTCTGGATCAACCTGGGGTCGATCACCGTGCCAGCGCCAGACGGACGCGCCTATAACCGCCAGTACGTGATCGACGATCAGGGTATCGTCCGCGCCACCTACGAGAAAATCCACCTGTTCGACGTCAACCTGAGCGACGACGACCGCTATCGGGAATCCGCCAGCCTGTATCCGGGCGAGCGTGCCGTCATCACGCCGACGCCGTGGGGCAACATGGGTCTTTCGATCTGCTATGACGTGCGCTTCCCGCATCTGTACCGCGACCTGGCCAAGGCCGGGGCCGATTTCCTGACCGTCCCTGCCGCCTTCACGCATAAAACGGGCAAGGATCACTGGCACGTGCTGCTCCGGGCGCGGGCCATCGAAACCGGATGCTTCGTGTTCGCTACCTGCCAGTCCGGCATGCACGGTAAAGCCCGCACCTACGGGCATTCGCTGGTCATCGGCCCATGGGGCGAAGTGCTCGCCGAAGGCCCGGAAGACGAAGAGGCCATCGTCATCGCCGAGATCGATCCGTCGGAAGTCGCCAAGGCCCGCTCGCGGATTCCGTCCCTGAAACACGACCGGGGCTACGACAGGCCGAACCCATCCGAGGCGGACGCCGCACAGTAAGCCACCACAAACAGCAAAAATCATCATGCACATTTACGACTTCACGCTTGGCACCACGCCGCTGCTGATCAGCGTGCCGCACGCGGGCACGTACATTCCCGATCCCCTGAAGGCGCGGATGACCGACGAGGCGCTGTTGCTGTCCGGCACCGACTGGCACGTGCCGATGCTGTACGATTTCGCCGCCGGCATGGGCGCGTC
This sequence comes from Thalassospiraceae bacterium, assembly GCA_038100295.1. Taxonomy (GTDB): domain Bacteria; phylum Pseudomonadota; class Alphaproteobacteria; order Rhodospirillales; family Casp-alpha2; genus UBA4479. Next base: position 80,880 of record JAYNVG010000008.1, on the reverse strand, counting down.
GATGCTGGTCGCCACGCACAGCCGCTATTGCGTCGACCTGAATCGCCCGCCCGAGGACGAAAACCTGTATCCCGGTCAGGATACCGAGGGTCTGGTGCCGCTGAAGACAGGATACAGCGCCCCGCTCTACAAGCCCGGACAGGCACCGGACGCCGCTGAAATCGACGAGCGGCGCGACCTTTATCACGTTCCCTATCACGCCCGACTGGCGGAAACCCTGGCGGCACTGAAGGCCAAGCACGGCTATGCCCTGCTGTGGGACGCGCATTCGATCAAGAGCGTGCTGCCGCGCTATTTCGACGGCAAGCTGTGGGACATCAACCTCGGCACCAACAAGGGCGCAAGCTGCGCGCCGCTGCTGCAGGAAGACCTTGAAGCCGTGGCCGGCGAGGCCGCCGGATTTTCATGGAAAATGAACGGACGCTTCGTCGGCGGCTACATCACCCGGCACTACGGCCGGCCGGAACAGAACGTCCATGCGGCACAGCTCGAACTGAGCTGGGCCACCTACATGGACGAGGAACCGCCGTTCGGCTACCGCGAAGACCTGGCGGTGGGGATCAAACCGGTGCTGCAGCGGTTCATTCAGACGATGCTGAATTTCAGGGGTTAACCCCTCTCCCGGCTCACTCCGTTCGCCACCCTCTCCCCAGGGAGAGGAGGCTTATACCCGCCCCCCCGCGACCGGCAGCACGCAGCCGGTGATATAGGACGCTTCGTCCGTGCACAGCCAGTAGATCCCGGCGGCGACTTCCTCGACCGAGCCGATGCGGCCCAGCGGCACCTCGTGGCGGAACTGCTCGAAACGGGTCGCGATCTGCCCGGCGATGGACATTTCCGTCATGGTGTAGCCGGGCGCCACGGCGTTGACGCGGATGCCTTCCTCACCGACCTCGCGCGCCAGGCCCTTGGTCATGATGTCGATGGCGCCCTTGCCTGCCGCGTAATCGATCCACTGGTTCGGACTGCCCTGCAGGGTCGCCGTCGACGACAGATTGACGATGGCGCCGCCGCGCCCGCCGTTCGCCGTCGACATGCGTTTGACGGCTTCTCGGCACATGACGACGCTGCCGGCGACGTTGACGCGCAGCACGTCCACGACCGTATCCCATTCGACATCTTCCAGCCGGCGCTTCGGCCCGGTGATGCCGGCGTTGTTGACCAGCGCGTCGAGATAAATGCCGTCGTCGTCCAGCACCCGGAACAGCGACAGAATATCCGCTTCGGACCCGACGTCGCCCTTGACGGCGCGTGCCCCTGTTTCATCCGCAACGGCCCTGGCGGCATCTTCGTTGGAGACATAGGTGAAGATCACGCGCCAGTCCTCGAGCGCGAAACGCCGTACCGCGGCGGCCCCGATCCCCCGGGAGCCGCCGGTGACAAGTACGGTCCTGGTCTCGCTCATCGCATGATGAACGGGTTCGCCACTTCCGTGGCGTACGACATCCACACCGACTTGGTCTGCATGAATTCGTAGATCGCATCCTGACCGTTCTCACGCCCGACGCCGGACTGCTTGTAGCCGCCGAACGGCGCCATGTAGCTGACGGCGCGATACGTGTTGACCCAGATCGAGCCGGCGCGGAGGTTCTGCGACATGGTGAAGGCGCGGCGCATGGACTGCGTCCAGACCCCGGCGGCAAGACCGTAGACCACGTCGTTGCCGACATGCAGCGCTTCTTCCTCGTCCTTGAACGGGATCACCGAGAGCACCGGTCCGAAGACCTCTTCCTGGGCGATGCGCATCTGATTGTTGACGCCGGTGAACACCGTCGGCTGCACGAAATACTTGCCGGACTCTTCGGCCTTGCCGCCGCCGAGGCGCACTTCCGCGCCTTCGTCCTTGGCGATGTCGATGTAACCGAGGATTTTCTGATACTGCGGCACCGTGGTGACCGGACCTACCTGGGTATCCATCAGCATCGGGTCGCCCATCTTCGCGGTTTTCGCCAGCGCGATCAGCTTGTCGACGAATTCGTCATGGATGCTCTCCTGCACCAGAAGCCTGGAGCCGGCGATGCAGGTCTGCCCCGTCGCCGCGAAGATGCCGGAGATCGCGCCCTTGACCGCGTTTTCCATGTCGCAGTCGTCGAACACGATGTTCGGCGACTTGCCGCCAAGCTCCAGCGACACCCGCTTCAACTGCGAGGCACCGGTGGCATAGACGCGCTTGCCGGTTTCCGGCCCGCCGGTGAAGGTGATCTTGTCGACGCCCGGATGCTCGGTCAGCGCGGCGCCGATTTCATGACCGAAGCCGGTGACGACGTTGACGACGCCGGGCGGGAAGCCCGCTTCCTCGAACAGCCGGGCATATTCCAGGCTGGACGCGGAGGTGAATTCGGACGGCTTCAGGACCACCGTGTTGCCGGCGGCCAACGCCGGCGCCAGTTTCCATGCCGCCAGCAACAGCGGCGAATTCCACGGCGTGATCGCGGCGACGACGCCGAGCGGCTCGTGGCGTGTGTAGTGGAAGTGCTCCGGCTTGTCGATCGGCGTCACGCCGCCTTCGATCTTGTCGGCAAGCCCACCGAAGTAATAGTACCACTGCGGCACGTACTTGAGCTGCATGCCCATTTCGGCGAGCAGTTTACCGTTGTCGCGGACTTCGGTCGCCGCCAGCTCGTCGGCGTGCTTGGCGACCAGATCGCCGAGCTTGCGGAGCAGATGGCCGCGCTGGGTCGCCGTCATCTTCGGCCAGTCGCCGGATGTGAAGGCCTTGCGTGCTGCCGCCACGGCCCGGTCGGCATCGTCTTTCTTGCCGCGCGGGAACAGCGCCCAGTTTTCGCCCGTGTACGGGTTCATGCTTTCAAAGGTTTCGCCGTCGGACGAGTCGACCCATTCGCCGCCGATCAGCATCTTGTATTTCTGAAGATCGCTCATGTTCTTATCCTTCCCTCGGAATACTCTCTTGATTTTTCAGGCCGCCGACGCGTCGGCGTGATCCTTGATCATCACACATGTCTTGGAAATGATGCGCCAGTCCCCGTCCAGCCTGAGCAGCGACAGGTAATCGACGAAGTCGCGGGTGCCGACCAACACCTCGACCTTGACCATGACCGTGTCCGGTCCGGCCTCGTCGATGGAAACGATACGCTCGCGGCGTTCGGCACCGGCGGCTTCAGGCGACGGACGGCCTTCGATGACCTTGCGGAATTCATCCATCGGCCAGTCGGTGAAGCCGCCGCCAAGATTGGCGGCATACAGATGCGCGTTCGGATGGAACACCGAACCCATCAGCAAATCGGTGTTGCCCGTATAGAGCGCTTCGAAATAGTTCTGGATGCACGCCTCGACGGCGCTCATGTCCTGAGCGTTCATGATGTCCTCCCGATATGTCTTTCGCGCATGCTAGCGCATCCGCAGGCAGATTCCAGCAGCGGAAATCGCTCAGACCGCGCCCGGGCCCAGCAGTTCGGCGCGGAAGCGGTTCTTGAGATGCACCCCGTCCTTCGACGGCAGAATGAACTCCAGCGGCTCGGCACGCACCTTGATGACGCGGAACACCGGGCCTTCACCGTTGACGATGGCGTCGAGGCTGGCGGCCAGTGAGGCATCGTCGTTGATCACCGCGGCGTTCTTGATGCCCAGCCCCTGCGCGGTCAGCGCCAGGTCGGCGACGCTGGCGGTGTGCGTCGTCTGCATGCCGGTCTCGCCGTAGCGTTCGTTGTCGAAAACGCAGATCGCCAGGTTCTTCGGTGCCTGCAAGGCCACCGTCGCCAGCGAACCGATGCCCATCAGCATCTCGCCGTCGCCGGTCGCCACCAGCACGCGCTTGTCGGGCTGCGCCAGCGCCAGGCCCAATCCCGTCGGCACGGCGCCGCCCATGGCGCCCCACAGCGGGAAGATGCGCGCGCAATCGCCGGCGGCGGTGAAATCCCAGTTGGTCGAACCGAGCCCGGTGACGACAAGCAAGTCATCGCGGGCGCCCAACAGGGTCTTGGCAACCTCGCGGCGGTGAAGCGGGAAACTTTCTGCACGGTCACTCATGGTACTCTCCTCACTTGCCGAAGGTCTTGACGGGAACCAGACGCTGGCTCAGCAACAGCACCGCCGACTGCTGGCCGACGAAGGCCTTGTGGATCGTCGCCGCGGCGCGGGCGCCGACGTCGGCCGGGTCCTCGACCTCGTCGACGAGACAGCCCGCCGTCTGCAGGGCCTGCTTGGTCGTCGTGCCCATCGGCATCTGCCACGGATTGAACTCGTGCCACTGGCCGCGCATGGTGACGAAGGCGCAGAACGGGAACCGGCAGGTTTCGATCAGCGATAGCATGTTGATGCAGTTCCCCACACCCGACGACTGCATCAGCATCACGCACTTCTCGCCGCCGAGCCAGGCACCGGCGCTGAGTGCGATGCCCTCTTCCTCGGTGGTCAGCGACACCGCCTTGATGTCGTTGTCGGCGATACAGGAATTGATCAGGATCTTGTGCCCGGCATCCGGCACGTAAGCGACCTGGCTAACGCCGGCGTCCTTGATCGCCTTGTAGATGTCGTTCCCCCACTCAAGCATTCTGGTTAGCCCTCTCTCAGTTGGTGTTCGTCCGCGCCGACGGCCTTCAACTCCCAGCCGCCGCGATGACGCCGGTATAAAACGTACAAGCCGATACAGATCAGCCCGACGGCGATAATCGGTCGCACTTCGCCGCCCATCATGAACATCGGTATCGACAAGGATAGTGCCAGAAACGGCGAGAAAAACAGCGTCCATTTCTTCTTGCCGCGATATTTCTGGAACCACGGGAACGCCACGGAGAACGCCGCGATCATCAGGAAGAACAGCGACCACGGCCGCATGAAGAAAATCAGCAGGTTGTCGTCCGTCGCCAGTGCGCGGATCAGGTTGATCTCGGCATTGTCGCCCAGCACCACGCCGAGGATCATCGGCGCCAGCGGGAATTTGTAGCGGCGCATCGCATAACCCAGGACACCGAACACCAAAAGCACCCAAAGATCGAAGACGATATTGTTGAGCGCGAAGATACCGATGGCGCAATACGCCAGAATGACCGTCGCCAGCCGGTACATCGGCACCCGCGTGACGGTCACGAAAATGCGCAGGCAGATCGCCTGCAGGCCCAGCATGATGAACAGCGACAGGAAAAACGCCACCATGATCGAATACGCCAGCACCGGCTCGGTGGTGATGAACGTCGGACTCGGTGCGATGTTGTGGATCAGCAGCGCACCCAGCATGACCGCGGTGACGATGTCGCCGGGAATGCCCAGCGCCATCATGGTGATCAGCGCACCGCCCTCGACGGCGTTGTTCGACGATTCCGGCGCGATGATGCCTTCCGGGGTGCCGGTGCCGAATTTTTCCGGTGTGTCGGACGCCTTCTTGGCCTGGTCATAGGCCAGAATGTTGGCGATGGTGCCGCCGGCCCCCGGCAGGATACCGACGAAGATGCCGATCAGCGACGAGCGGATCAGGGTCTTCCAGTGATGAAATATCTGCTTGATCGCCTCGACATGTTCGATGGCGATCTTCACGGTGCTGATGACCATGGGCTTGCGCGCCCGCTCGGTATCGCGGAGATCGCTCAGCAACTGACTGAAGGCGAACAGACCGACGAGAACCGGCAGGAAGTCGAAGCCCTGTTCCAAAGGCTCGAAGCCGAAGGTGAAACGGGCAACGCCGCTGATCTCGTCCTCGCCGATGGCGGTGATCAGCAGCCCGACGCCGCCGGCGATGACGCCCTTGATCATGTTCTCGCCGGCCAGGCTTGCCGTGATGGTCAACGCGAACAGCACCAGCGCGAAGTAATCCCAAGGGCCGAATTCCAGCCCGATGCGGGCCAGCGACGGCGCCAGCAGCATCAAAAACACGGCGGAAATCAGCCCGCCGAAAAACGACGACCATACCCCAAGCCCGAGTGCCAGTCCCGGACGCCCGGCGCGGGTCATCGGATAACCGTCGAACGTTGTCGCGACGGACGACGGAGTGCCGGGAATCCCCGTCAGCACACCGGCCATCAGTCCGCCCGACAGACCGCCGACGAACACCCCGATCATGGTCGAGATTCCCTCCACCGCGCTCATGCCGAAGGTGAACGGCAGCGTGAGGACGACCGCCATGGTGATGGTGAAACCCGGGATCGCACCGGTCACCAGACCGGCGGCGACCCCGACCGCCATCAGGATCAGGTTCTTGAGATGAAAGACCGCGTCGAAGGCCCCGGCGATGTTTTCGAAAATCATGGTCCGGTCCTCAGCGCGGCAGGATTTCGCCCTGGGGCAGGATGACCCCAAGGCCGAAGGTGAAGATCGCCCACATGCAGCCGATGGTGACGACGGCGATGGCGGCGTTCATCATGTGATTCTTGCGGGTGTTCTCGCCCAGGAACGTCAGCGTCACGAAGACGAACAGCATGCCGCCCAGCAGCATGCCGAGCCACTTCAGCGATACCAGGAACAAGCCGTAAATGATGAAACAGCCGACCACGTTGCGATTATCGGCAAACCACCCGGCGACGGAGCCGGACGGTTCACTTTCGGCGGGGCGCTCGGCCCGGAGCGACTGGATCAGGTACAGCACCGACAATCCGCCCAGGAAGAACGTCACCACCCGGGGCCAGATTTTCGAGCCGATAATGGCCCCCGGCACGGTTTCGTAAAAATGCGTATCCACGTATAGACCACCGCAGATGATCAGCAGAAGCAACGCAATGACAATGTCGGCACTGATACGGCGCATGGTCGTTACCGGTATAAAAAATTCATAGGTCTCGGAATCAATTAAAACCGGCCCCGCCCTGGGGCGGAGCCGGTCAATGGCAGGCGATCAGCCTTTGAACATGCCGATCTTCTTGGCGACCTTCAGATGCTGTGCGAAGGACTCCTCGAAGAATTTCTTATATTCCTCGGCATTCTTGTAGACGATCCAGGTACCTTTCTCGTCCATGTGCTTGACCACGGCCGGGTTGGTCATGGCCTGCTTGAAGGCGGCTTCGTAATGCTTGATGACGTCGGCCGGCGTGCCCTTCGGCGCAACCACGCCGCGGTTCAGGCCGTAAATGACGTCGACGCCCTGCTCCTTCATGGTCGGCAGGTCCGGCATCAGCGGATCGCGCTTTTCGGTGGCGATGCCGAGAGCCTTCATCGAGCCTTCCTGGATGTACTTCTTCGCCGTCAGGATGTTCATTTCGCCGACGTCGACGTTTTGCGAGAGGATCGCCGTCAGACGGTCGCGGGTCCCTTCATAGGGGATGTACTTGAACTCGGTCCCGGTCTGATCCTCGATCACCAGATTGAAGAACTGGCTGGTCGAACCGGTGGTCACGCCGACGCCGAGCTTGCCCGGATTCTTTTTCGCGTAATCCACAAGACCCTTCATGTCGGCGAACGGCACATTCGCATTGGCGCCGAGAACCGACGGCGTGTAGGTCAGCAGGGCCACCGGGTCGAAGGCGTCCCAGGTGAAATCGACACGACCCGCCAGATAGGTGGTGATCTGGCTTTCATGAATGGCCATCAGGGTGCAGCCGTCGGGCTTCGAGCCCTTGACTTCCTTGGCGGCCTTGTTGCCGCTCTGGCCGGAAATGTGAACGATCTGCAACTGCGGCTTGAAGCCGGTTTCATTGATCGCGCGGGCGACGACCTGGAAAACCAGATCGGTATCGCCGCCGGGTTTCCACGGCACGACCATCTTCGCGGTCGAGCACGGAATTTCTGCCGAAGCCGGGCTGGCGACCAGCGCCAGACCCGTGGTGAAAGCGGCCGCAAGGCCTGTGAGTTTACGGTACATTGCTATCTACATCTCCCTGTAGGTTTCGCCTATTTCAGACGCCCTGTGTGGTGCATTCACTGCTTGCCACGACAGTTATTAAAAAGCTTAGCGGATGGTTTTCGATCCTTCCAGCACAGAGCGAGGCATCCGATTTTATGTTTGCCCCTCATGAAAAATTGTAATTCGATGCCTGCCGATCAATCTAATATTCGGAAAAACACGCAAGAAAGGATCCCCGATGCGCGATTTGGAAAGGCCCGGACGTTCTCCGGCGCATGGAAAACACGGCATGGTGGCAACGTCGCATGCCATGGCGACGGCGACCGGCCTGGACATCCTGCGCCGTGGCGGCAACGCCATGGACGCGGCGGTCGCGGCCTGCGCCGTGCAGTGCGTGGTTGAACCGGAATCGACGGGGATCGGCGGCGACAACTTCTGCATCTACGCTCCGCAAGGCTCGATCAAGGACATGATCGCCTACAACGGCTCCGGCCGTGCACCGGCGGCGGCGACCGCGGAATGGTACGCCGAACAGGGCATCACCGAGATCAAGCGCAATTCGCCCCATGCCGTCATCGTGCCGGGCGTCATCGATGCCTGGGAAACCCTGGTTCGCGACCATGGCAGCATGGATCTGGCGGAACTGCTGCAACCGGCCATTGAATACGCGCGCGACGGCTATCCGGTGTCGTCCAGGGTATCGGTCGATTTCGCCAGTCAGGCCGAGCTGCTGAAGGGCTGCCCGAATGCGTCGCGGGTCTTCTTGCCGGACGGCAAGACACCCGGCGTCGGCGATCTGCATTATCAGCCGGAACTGGCCGCGACATTGCAAAAAATCGCCGAACAGGGCCGCGATGCGTTTTATACCGGTGAGGTTGCCGAAGACATGGTCGGCTACCTGCAGTCGCTGGGCGGGCTGCATACCCTTCAGGATTTCAAGGATGCCAAGGGCGAATACGTGACGCCGATCTCCACCAATTACCGGGGCTACGACATCTATGAATGCCCGCCGAACGGCCAGGGCATCATCGCGCTTTTGCTTCTGAACATGCTCAAAGACGTGCCGACGGACGGCGTCGACCCGCTGTCGGTCGAACGGCTGCACATGGAAATCGAATTCGGCCGTCTTGCCTATCAGGACCGCAATTTCTTCTGCGCCGACCCGAACAAGGCCGACGTACCCATCGACTGGCTGCTGTCCGATGCGCACGCAAAGGAGCTGGCGGCGCATTTCAATCCGCAGAAAGCGCTCAATCCGCTGCCGCCGGTATCGGCGCCGGTCAACGAAAGCACGGTCTATATCTCCGTCGTCGACAAGGACCGCAATGCCTGCAGCTTCATCAACACGCTGTTTTCCAACTTCGGCACCGGTCTGATGGCGCCGAAATCGGGCGTCATGCTGACCAATCGCGGTCAGGGATTCACCCTGGAACAGGGGCATCTGAACTGCATCGCGCCCGGCAAGCGGCCGATGCACACGATCATCCCCGGCATGGTCGGCGAAGGTGACAGGGCCGTGATGCCGTTCGGCGTCATGGGCGGCCAGTACCAGTCGTTCGGCCACATGCAGTTCCTGACCAAGATGTTCGACTTCGGCATGGACATCCAGGAAGCCCAGGACGCGCCGCGCGTGTTCCCGATCGCCAACTCCATGGACGTGGAAATGGAAGGCACGATCCCAGCGGAAACCATCGCCGCTCTGGAAAAGCTCGGCCACAGGCGCATCAAGCCGGCCAAGCCCATCGGCGGATCGCAGGCGATCTGGATCGACTGGGAACGCGGCACGCTGACCGGCGGCTCGGAACCGCGCAAGGACGGCTGCGCCGTCGGTTACTGATTTGGCAATCCTTCGAGACGCGGCTTTGCCGCTCCTCAGGATGAGGTGCATAACCGATATCCCTCATCCTGAGGAGGCCCCAAGGGCCGTCTCGAAGGATGCACGCCCGTTACCCTTGAAAGCCCGGAGGGCATCGCTCACACTCCGCACATGAGCGACGAGGAATTCTCAAAGATCTCCTGCGACATCGATTTCGATGCCGACGGTAAGCAGAACGGCGCGATGATCATTCCGTGGTCGCGCGACGAATCGTCGTGGGGGTCCATCCCGCTGCCGCTCAGCGTCATCAAAACCGGCGACGGCCCGACGGTGCTGTTCACCGGCGCCAATCACGGCGACGAATACGAAGGCCCGATCGCGCTCAGCAAACTGCGCGCCAGCCTTGAGGCAAATGACGTCCGGGGCCGTGTCATCATCGTCCCGGCGCTGAACCTGCCGGCGTTCCGTGCCGGCGCGCGCACGTCGCCCATCGACGGCGGCAACATGAACCGGGCCTTTCCCGGAAACGCCCGCGGCACCATCACCGACATGATCGCGCATTTCGTCACCACGCGGCTGATCGCGCGTGCCGACGTGGTTGTCGACATCCACGCCGGCGGACGGTCCATGAACCTGCTGCCGATGGGCATCATCCATGACCTCCCCGACACGAAGCAGATGGCCGACACCCTTGCCGCCCTGAAGGCGTTTGCCGCGCCTTACGGCATGATCCTGACCGAACTGGATGCGGTCGGCATGATCGACACGGTGGTCGAGGAAGCGGGCAAGGTTTTCGTGTCCACCGAGCTGGGCGGTGGCGCATCGTCCACGGTCGAGACCATTGCCGTCGCCGAGCGCGGCGTGATGAACATCCTCAAGCATTTCGGGGTCGTCGAAGGCACCCCGGACATTCCCGCGCCGTCGGAACTGATCCACACCCCCAAGGGCGGCTGCTTCGTCAGCGCGCGCACCGAAGGTCTGTTCGAAATCTGCAAGGACCTGGGCGAGACCGTCAAAGCCGGCGACGTCATCGCCCGCGTGCATTATCTCGAAGACCCCGACCGCACGCCGACCGATCTGACCGCCGCCGTCGACGGGCTGATCGTCTGCCGCCATGTGCCCGGGCTGATCCGGCGCGGCGACTGCGCCTGCGTAATTGCCGAAGCCTGGCCGGGCTGACGCCATGTCCGCTGTCCGCCCCGTGACGCTGAGCGACATCCGCGATGCGGCCGGGCGCATCGCCGGGCGCGTGACCCGCACCCCGCTCCGGCTGTCCCCGTATTTGAGCGAGAGATTCGGCCACCCGGTCCGGCTCAAGCTGGAAACCATGCAGGATACCGGCGCCTTCAAGATCAGGGGCGCGACCAACGCACTGCTGGCATTGAGCGCCGCCGACAGAGAACGCGGCGTGATCGCCGTGTCGACGGGTAATCACGGGCGCGGCGTCGCCTTCGCGGCGCGCGCGCTTGGCATCGACTGCGCGGTCTACATGTCGGAACTGGTCCCTGCCGTGAAGGTCGACGCGATCCGTGCACTGGGCGCCGAGGTGGTGATCGCCGGCCGCTCGCAGGACGACGCCGAGGAAGCCGCCTTCGCGCGCATCGAAAAGGACGGCCTCAAGTACATCCATCCCTTCGACGATCCCCACGTCATCGCCGGGCAGGGCACCGTCGGACTGGAAATCATCGAGGACATGCCGGACGTGGCCAATATACTGGTACCGCTTTCCGGCGGCGGCCTGTTCGCCGGCATCGCCATCGCCGCCAGGACCCTGAAGCCCGATGTGCACCTGTGCGGCATCACCATGGAACATGGCGCGGCGATGATCGATTCCCTGCAAGCCGGCAAGCCGGTCCCGGTCGAGGAAGTGGAAAGCCTGGCCGACAGCCTGGGTGGCGGCATCGGGCTGGACAATGCCTATACCTTCGAAATCACGCGGAAGCTGATCGACGAAACGGCCTTGCTGAGCGAGGCGGAAATCGCCGCCGCCATGCTTACCCTGTACCGCGAAGACCGCATCGTCGCCGAGGGCGGCGGCGCCGTCGGCGTCGGCGCGCTGCTGTCCGGGCGCCTGGGACTGCAACCGGGTCCCACCGCAATCGTCGTCAGCGGCTGCAATGTCGACATGGACCGGTTCCATGACATCGTCGGGATCGTTCGATGAGCGAAGAAAGCACCCCCCTCGTCATCGGCGAGACGAAATTGCGCCAAACCGTTCGCCTCGACACCGAGGTCATCGACCGGATCGCCGAAGCCTTCACCGCCTTGAGCGCGGGCAAGGCGATCATGCCGCCGATCCTCAGGCTCGACATTCCGGACAGGCACGGCGAGGTCGACATCAAGACCGCTTATGTCGACGGCTTCGACGGTTTCTGCGTGAAGATGAGCACCGGATTCTTCGACAATCCCAAGCTCGGCCTGACCTCGCTCGGCGGCATGATGACGGTGCTGGATGCGACGACCGGCCATGTCAGTGCCGTATTGCTGGACAACGGCTATCTGACGGATGTCCGCACCGCCGCCGCCGGTGCCGTGGCGGCCAGGCATCTGGCCCCGCAAGGGCCGGTGCGTGCCGGGATCGTCGGCACCGGGGTGCAGGCACGGCTGCAACTGCAGGCCCTGTCGCTGGTCCGCGATCTGGCCGAGGTGCGCGTCTGGGGCCGCGATCCGGCGAAGGCGAAAGCGCTCGCCGACGACATGCCTTTCGATATCGAAGTGACCGCCGACATCGCCGATCTGGTCCAGGCCAGCAACGTCATCGTCACCACCACACCGGCAACGGCGCCGCTGATCCGGCGCGCCGACGTGCAGCCCGGCACCCACATCACCGCCATGGGATCGGATGCCCCCGGCAAGAACGAGATCGATCCGGCGATTTTGATCGACGCCGATCTCGTGGTGTGCGACAGCCCGGCGCAGTGCCGCAACTGCGGCGAGCTCGCGAGCGCCCTGGCGGCCGGCTTCGACGGCAACGTCGTGGAACTCGGGCATATCACGGCGGGGACCCATCCGGGGCGCACGGCGGATGATCACATCACCGTCTGCGATCTGACCGGCTGCGGTGTGCAGGACACGGCGATCGCCGATCTCGCGGTCCGGCGGTCAGGCGGCTAAACGCGCTCAGGCGTCAGCTATCGGTCGGCGCCTGGGCGACGCGGTACAGCGTTACCGGTTCGGGAACACCCTTCATCTGGAACTTGCCGGCGTCTTCGAAGTCGATCCCCTGCCCCTTCGACAACTCGCGCACGTTATCGGTGACGAAGGCTTCGCCCTCAGTAGCCTTGTCGCAGACGCGGGCCGCAAGCTGCACGGTGGTGCCGAAGAAATCGTCTTCTTCCTGCACCACCTCGCCGGCGTTCAGCCCCATACGAACCCGGACCGGGTGAGCATCGGGGCGGGCATTGTGTTCGAGCAGCGACCCGCGAATCTGCATCGCCGCGCGCACCGCGTTCGCCGCCGAAGAAAAACTGGCCATGATGCCGTCGCCGGTGTGCTTGACCTCGCGGCCGTGATGGCCGGCCAGCGCGGTGCGGACGATGGCATTATGGAAACGGACGATTTCCTGGGCGCCGTAATCGCCGCGTTCGTGGGTCATCTGCGTCGAGCCGACAAGGTCGGTAAACATGATGCAGACGATCCCCTGCGCCTGGGCACGGGCGGCGGAATCGGACGTCCACATCTTGACCACGTCGGCGAAATTTTCGAACGGTTCCGGCTCGCCATCGATGCTGCGGCCCATGGTCTTGTGGCCGGCGTTGATCATCATTCGGTAACGTTCCTCGGCGCGGTACTGTTCGTAATTACGGCAGAACGCATCGACCCGTTCTTCGGAATTGCCGAGCGCACCGACCACCTCGCGGACCAGCACAAAGGACTGGAAACGCTTCAGCCCGGCATGTTCGCCATAACGTTCCGCCGCGCCGGCGCCGAACAGGTTGAGCCCGAAATTGACGTACTGGTTCATCGTCGGCACTTCGTCCTTGATCGCCGACAGGGCGCTGGCCAGAAACTGCAGAACGGCGCGCCGCATCTGCTCGTTCAGCCCGCCGCCCGGGCTGCTTTTGGCGGCGGCTTCGTTGCCGGCCTGTTCCGGCGCCGTATCGGGTTTCGGTTCGACCGGCGCCGCTTCAGGCGACTCGGGTTTGGATTTCTGTTCGGCAATCACGTCGGGGTGGATGGTCGCCCTGCGCTTCGGCGGCGGCGGCACGTAATCGGCGATCTGTTCCATCAGATCGCGGTACTCACGATAAACCCGCATCATCAAAAACGACGCCAGACCGACGAAGACCAACGCCGACACCCCGAGGATCGTGTTCTGGATGGCCGCCGCGCTCAGACCCAAGCTGGAACCGGCGCCCCGGATCAGCGACGACAACGGCACGAACATGACCGCCGTGACGCCGAGCGCGATCCCCCCGGCGACGACGATCTTGGCGGCGGCGCGCACTTGCGGATTGCCCTGAACCGCGGGCGGCGATTCGGCGGCAGCCGGCGGATTTTCGGAGCGAACCTGTTCTTCGGTAAAGGACCGGACACGGCCGGGCGTACCGTCCGGAAGCTCCAGTGTCTCGTCGGTATCATTCGGTGCGAACGACTTTTCCGCTGCCGCTACCCCGCCCTGCATCTGCCGTTTGACGGCCGCAGTCTTGTTCAGGTGCGGGCTTATCCAGGCCAGGGTTTCCAGCGGCGCGCGACCCGAGCCGTATTCGACCACGGCCATGGCGCGGATGCCGTCGAAGCCGCCGTCCCTGTCCAGTTCGGACGAACGCAGGACCGCCGCGTCCTTGTCGACACCGGCAAGCGATTCGTGACGGCGCCACCGGCCGCCCTGTCGCACATAGATATCGAAACGGGTTGGCGTCAACAGACTTCCCTCAAGATCAGGCGCTTATGATAGCCCCCGTTTATGATCAACAACTTAAGGTATTTTTCTCGTTTCAGGATCATTTTCTTGATCTTGCTCGCTTGCGAGTCCCCCCGGGCAAGCATCCTTTGCTGATCGTAAACGACACCGCAACCGGGATTCAGTTGCGGCGTTTTTCGGTTCGGCATTTAGTGGAGCATCAGGATTACCTGATGAAAGATCAAGACACGACACCCGCCATTGCGGGATAAATTCCGGAGACGGGCCGCAAGGCCCGGCGGCAGCCATCCCCCCGTGTACGTTGCCGTCGCTTGGCGGGCACCCCGTCTCCGGTTCCCGTTTCCTGCACCATCCACGTTGACGGACGAAACCCATCAGCGCACTTTTGCCGTCTGATGCGGAACCGACGGCACACCATCACCATGAGTCTTGCGGCGCTGATCGCCACCTCGGCGCCGGCTTTCGCCGACATCCCGATCGACAGGATCAGGCCGCTGCTGGGCGTCGCCTGCCAGGCACCGTTTGCCGATGCGCAGCGGTTCCGCCCAGCCGTGCCCACGGCGCGCATCATCCGCCACGAGGTTGACATGCTGGCCGGCGCACCCGGCCGGGCCACCACCGAACTGCTGCTCGAAGACGGTTCACGGCTTGAGATCAATGCCATGTTTCCGGGCGGACGCCTCCGCCGTGTCGGCTTCGAGCTGAGCGATGGGCATCCGCTCTTCAGCATTTCAACGGACGATGCCTGCCGCATCACCGAAGCGCGCGAGATCGTCCATGACACGGCGGGGCGGGCGGCAACGATCCGCGTCTATGAAAACGACCTTGCGGCGGTGCGCGACGAGATCGCGCTCAATCCCGTGGCTGCCGCCGCCCCGGATCCCGGCGGCGTCAGCGCCGGGCTGATCGACAGCGGCGTCAATTACACCGTCGCGCCGTTCATGAGCCGCCTGGCCCGAACGCCGGATGGCAAGCTGCTCGGCCGTGACCTGTGGGACGGCGACGACCGGCCCTTCGACATCGATACCGGACGATCCGCTTTCTTTCCCCTACATCACGGCAGCGCGGTGATGAGCGTGCTGATCGCGGAGGCACCGATGGCACGCGTCGTGCCGGTGCGCTATCCGCGCCCGGACATGACGAAGATGGCGAACGCCGTTTCCTGGCTGGCGGATCAGGGCGTGCGCATCGTCAACCTGGCGATGGGTTCGAACAGTGAAGCCGAGTGGCGGGCCTTCGCCGATGCCGCGAGGGCGCATCCGCAGATGCTGTTCATCATTTCCGCCGGCAATAACGGCCGCGACATCGACAAGAACCCCGTTTATCCGGCGTCGCTCGGCCTCGCCAATAGCATCGTCGTCACCTCGTCGGAGATCGACGGCCGTCTGGCGCAGGGATCGAACTGGGGGGCGACCAGCGTCGACATCATGGTGCCTGGCGAACGCATTCCCGTGACCGACCACCGGGGCGCACCCGGCAAGGCATCGGGGTCGAGCTTCGCGGTGCCGCGCGTCACCGCACTGGCGGTACGCGCGCTGGCCAGCAACCCCGGATGGCACGGCCCCGAGCTCAGGGACTTCATATTGAAGCGCGCGCGCCCCCTGCCCGGCCCGAAGCTGACCCGCTACGGCTGGATACCGGACCCGACGGACGGGCCATGAGACGTTCGTGATCTAGAAGTGATCTAGGGCTTCAGCCGGGGTGCGGGCGGCGGGTTCTCGTAAAACCGCCGTGCCGCCGGCGCCATCTGAGGTAGAATTGTTTCGATCTTCCGCATCGCCAGGTCGGCCAACGCCTGATCACCGCCCCAGGCTCCGGCCTGCAACGCCAGCCGCAGCAACTGCGGCTCGTCGGGCAGCAGTTCGATGCCGCGGTACAGCACCGGGATCTCGTCGGCGAAGCGCCCGGCGATGTGATAGGTGATGGCCAGCGAGATCAGCGTATTCGGTGCATTCGGGTCCATCCGGTAGGAAGCCTCCAGCATCTTCAGCGCACGCTCCAGATCGCGGCGCGTGCCGAAGGTCTTGCCGGCCTCGTCCATCAACTGCCGATTGGCACTGGCGAGGCAGGAATCCTCGATCTCGATGGCATCGCCGTCGGCCAGCGGTCCCGGCTTTGCACCGACGCTGTCCAACCGTTCGACACAGCGGCGGTAGGCGCGGCCGATCAGCAGGGACCCGTCAAGCTTGTCCGGCCCGGACATGTCACGGAGGCGGTTCAACTCGGTAACCGCGATGGCCTCGTTCCGGCCCTCGCCGCCGGACGCGACGATGCCGACCAGGCGCCCCTCGGCGTCGACCAGTGCACCGCCGGAATTGCCCGGCAGCGAGCGCGCGTCATGATGCAGGCGCGCCAGCGGCGTCGCGGCGCGTTCGACGAGCAGGCGGCCCGGCGCATAAACCCGCACCGCCTGGCGGCCGACGTCGAAGCCGATCACATATAGCGGCGTCTGCAATGTCACGGTATCGGCCTGTTGCAATGCCGGCCTGTCGATCCCAGGCGCGATCAGCGCCACCAGATCACCGGGATAGGTGGTGGGCGAGACGCGGGCCGTGATCTTGGTGCCGTCCGCGCGCGTAACCTCGGCGCTGGCATTGTCGGCGACTATGTGGCGGTTGGTGACCAGCAGGTCCTTGCCGATGATGACGGCGCTGCCGATCGGCTCGAACGAGGAAATCATGACGACGTTTGCCGCTGCCCGGCACACCGGCGCGGGCGCCGTGCACGACTGTGCCGCCACCGCGCCCGGAACGGCGGCGCAGACCAACAGTGCCCAGATGGCGAAAACAACGCGCATGCTCAGAGGATACCCTGACCCCGCGCCCAGACAAGCAGCATCAGGGCGCCGGCGGCGCTGAGCGTGCCGAGACCGATATGCTTCTTGAACAGATAGAATACGACGAAGCCGAAGATGCTGGCGCCGAGCCTGTCGACCAGTTCGGTCTTCTCGAGGATGCCCACCGGCAGAAACACGATGCGCGAGATCAGCGCTGCCAAAAGCCCGTAGGCGACACAGGCGATCCATTGCAGGAACCGGCTTTCCGGGTCGATCCTGGCCGCGATCACGGTGCCGAGGCCGCGCCACAGATAGGTCACGGCAATCGCCATGAACAATAGCGCCCACGGCCCGAAGGCGGATGCATTGCCGGCGATCCCGTTCATGTCTGCACCCGTTTCAGAAACTGATCGGCGTAATAGCCGACCGTCCCGGCGATGACGCCGGAGATCGGCAGGCTCCATTCCGGCGTCAGCAGATAGATCAGCGGCCCGCAGACGGCCCCGGCACCGAACGCCAGCAGGCAGGCGCGTACCCGCATCGCCGCGAACACGAAGGCAAAATAGATCGGGTTCAGGAACACCAGCGTCACGGTGACGAAGAACGGCAGCGTTTCCGCCATCAGATATCCGATGATCACGCCGCCCACACCGGCGAACACGCAGACAGTCGAGAACCCGGCGTAAAACGGACCGCGCTGATCCGGTTCCAGTTCCGGCACCCGGCGCATCAGGCCGACCCAGGTATTGACCGACATCAACTGCACCCAGAGATAACGCCAGCGCCAGCCGCTTTTCGAACCCCGGAACAGCGGCACGAACGACAGGCTCATCGGCAGGAAGCGTATGTTGGCCAGCGATACCGCGATCATCATCGAAACGATGGGCGCGCCCAACAGGACGTATTCGATGAACGCGACCTGCCCGGGCAGCCCCCAGATGCCCATCGTCGAGACGATGGCGATCGGCAGGCTCATCCCGGCCGAATGCACCATCGCGCCATAACCGAGCATACTCGCGGTGACCATGAACGCCGGCAGGCTGAAGCCGTCGCGGAAGCCCATGCGAAACAACGCCCAGACGGCGACTTCCTTGTTTTCAGCGGTGGAAATGGCGATGCCCCCTGTTTACCCGCCACATGCTGTCTCAAAGCGCGGGTCACATCAACCACTCCATTTATATGTCTTTTTATTAGATTTCGAGACAAAACAAGATAATAATTTGCAGAAAATGCGCATGCGCGTTTAGCTTTCCGTCGCGAAGCCGGAACAGGGAGGAACAAAAATGCCGGACGGCACACCGCTTTCACATATTGTCCCGCCGGACACCGGCTCGGCGCTCGGCAAGGGGATGACGGTTCTCTCGGCGATCCTCACCGCCAGCAAACCCCCCAGCCTGAACGATATCGCCGAACGCACCGACCTGCCGCGACCGACGGTTTTCCGCGTCGTCCGGCAGCTCGAGGAAACGCTGCTGATCAGCCGCGCCCCGGACGGCGACAAGTATCTTGTCGGGCCGAACCTGATGGCGCTGGCGACCGACGCCATGTCGGCGTTCATGCATGCCTCACCGGTGCGATCGATCCTCAGCGGCCTAGTCCACGACATCGGCGAGACCTGCAATCTGGGTGTCCTCGAGCGGGACAGCGTCGTCTATATCGACCGCGTCGAATGTTCGTGGCCGTTGAGGCTGCAGATCGGCGTCGGCTCGCATGTATCGTTGCATGCCACCGCCATCGGCAAGCTTCTGGTCGCGCACATGCCGACGCGCAGCCGCCGCCGGATCATCGCCGCGACACCGCTGGAACGCTTCACCGAAAACACCATCACCGACCCGAAGGCGCTGGAAGCCGAGTTCAAACAGATTCGCCGCCAGGGCTTTGCCCGCAACAACGAGGAAAACACCCTCGGCCTGATCGGTTTCGCCGTGCCCGTGTTCGACGCCAAGGGCCGCGTCGTCGCCGGACTTTCCCTGCATGCACCGGCCGCGCGCATGCCGCTGTCGGTGGCGCTGTCGAAGCTCGACAAATTCCGCGACACCGCCCGCCAGATCGAACAGGCCATGCGCGACATGCTGACGGCACCGGAAACCGACGAGGACACGACCCAATGACCCTGACCCCCGAACAACGTTCACGCCTGACCCTGATCACCGGCGTGATCGGCGCCGACACCCACATCGTCGGCAACCGCATCCTGTCGATGGCGCTGGAAAAGGAAGGTTTCAAGGTCGTCGCCCTTGGCGCCCTGACCCCGGCGGAGGATTTCATCAAGGCCGCCGTCGAGACCGCTGCCGACGCGATCCTCGTTTCCTCGCTCTATGGACAGGGCGAACTGGACTGCCGCGGGTTTCGTGACATGTGCATCGAAGCCGGGCTCGAAAACATCGTGATCTACGTCGGCGGCAATCTTGTGGTCGGCAAGCAGGCCTGGGACGAGGTCGAGGGGCGATATACCGCCATGGGCTTCGATCGTGCCTTCCCGCCCGGCACCCGAACCCCGGACGTGGTTGCGATGCTGGACGAGGACCTGCAGGACAAGGCGGAAGGCGCCGCCGCATGACGGCCGGAACCGCCCTTCTGATCGACTTCGGCAGCACCTATACCAAGCTGCGCGCCATCGATCTGGACAGCGGCACGATCCTCGGCGCCGGACAGGGGCCGTCGACGGTGACCAGCGACGTCAACGTCGGCCTCGACGCGGCGCTCAGCGATCTCGAACAGCGGCTCGGCACACTGCCCGACTTCACGCACCGGCTGGCGTCGTCGAGTGCCGCCGGCGGGTTGGCCATGGTCACCGTCGGGCTGGTCAAGGAACTGACCGCCGAGGCGGCACGGCTGGCGGCACTGGGTGCCGGGGCCAAGCTGATCGGTGCGCACGCCTACAAGCTGACCGACAGGGACGCCGCTGCCATCGCCCAACTGTCACCCGACATTCTGCTGCTGGCCGGCGGCACCGACGGCGGCAACGAGGAAACCATCCGCTGGAACGCCGATAAGCTGGCGGCGGCGAAGCTCGGCTGCCCGGTGATCGTCGCCGGCAACCGGGTCGCGGCGGACGATGTCGCGGAGACCTTCCGGGCGGCCGGTGTCGATGTGCGCATCGCCGGCAACGTGATGCCGGAATTCAATGTCCTCGATGTGGAACCGGCCAGAGCCGCGATCCGCGACGTGTTTATCGAACGCATCGTCCACGCCAAGGGGATCGACAAGGCGCAATCGCGCTTCGACGCCGTCCTGATGCCGACGCCCGCCGCGGTCATGGACGGCGCGCGTCTGCTGGCCGAAGGCAGTGACGCCTTTCCCGGCTGGGGGCCGCTGATCGTCGTCGATGTCGGCGGCGCCACCACGGATATCCATTCCATCGCCGACGGCACCGCGACCGAGGGCGGGGTGATCCAGTACGGCCTGCCGGAGCCCTATGCCAAGCGCACGGTCGAAGGCGATCTGGGCATGCGCCACAACGCGCGCACCATCGTCGAGACCGTCGGCATGGCGGCGTTCGCCGCCACCAGCGGCTTCGATGAAGACACCGTCGAGAACTTCCTCGGCGCCATCGCCGCCGACGTTGAACGCCTGCCGGCAAACGATGACGAGATGCGTTTCGACGGCGCCCTGGCGCGCGCCGCGGTCGACCGCGCCATGATCCGCCATGCCGGACGGATCGAGATCAAGCAATCCGTCACCGGCCCCGTCACCGTGCAGTACGGCAAGGACCTGACGAAGATCGAAACCGTGATCGGTACCGGCGGCGTGCTGGTGCACGGCGCGGCACCCGATGACATTCTCAGCGCCGTGCTGTACGACACGGCCGAGCCGCAATCGCTGCGCCCGAAACGGCCTCGGCTGCTGATCGACAGCGAGTATGCCCTGTATGCCGTCGGCCTGCTGGCCGGCGTCGCACCGGATGCGGCGCTGCGTTTCGCCCACAACAACATCGCCACCGCCTCGAACCAGAAGGATGACCAGCATGGCCAATCTCCCGCAGCTTGATACGGACGACCTGCCGTTCTCGGCGGACCGTATCCCCGATGACGTGTTCGATGCGATGCGCGAAAAGAACCTGGCGCGCTGGCCGACCGGCGCCGAGATCGACCTGGACGAAGCCGCCGCCTATCACCGCGCCATGCCGAAGCACAAGCAGCTCGGCTGGGTGATGCGCCAGGCCAATGCCGAAGGGCGCTGCCTGACACAGCCGCGCGGCGGCTTCGGCACGCTGGAACTGCAGAAGGAACTGATGGTCTGTCTCGACAAGGAAGGCCATGCCGACATCGTGCCGACGACCACCGACAGCTACACCCGCAACGAACAGTGGGAAAACGCCGCGCGCGGCATCGAAGAATCGAAAAAGGCCGGCCGCTCCATGCTCAACGGCTATCCGATGGTCAACTACGGCCACAAGGTGACGCGGCAACTGGTCGAGGCCATCGACAAGCCGGCCATCGTCCTGTCCGGCACGTCGATGCCGAAACTGACCTGCGAAATCGGTTTCGCCAGCGGCTACTCGGGGTACCTGGGATCGGGTCTGGCCTATACCACGTCTTACACCAAGGAACTGAGCATCGAGCAGGGCATCCGCAATTATCAGTACCTGGACCGGCTCGCCGCGCGCTACGCCGAGATGGGCGTCGAGCTGCACCGCCGCCAGCCGGGATTCCTGACCGGCACCAACATTCCGCCCTGCATCGCGATCCTGACCTGCATCGTCGACACCCTGCTGGCGGTCGGCCAGGGGGTGAAGAACTACGGCCTCGAACTGGGTCAGACCCTGCATCTGGTGCAGGACGCGGCGGCCATCAAGATGGCCCGCGAGCTGACCCAGGAATACCTGGTGAAACTGGGACATACGGATGTCTTCACGCCGGTCACGTCGCTGCACTGGATGGGGGCATGGCCCTACGACGATGCCCAGTGCGAGGCGCTGGTCGCCTATGGCGGCACGCTGGCGGCGATCGGCGGCGCGGTCAGCGTGACCACGAAATCATCGCATGAAGCGTTCGGCATTCCGACACCGCAAGCCAACGCCGCCGGTCTGCGCTCGACCCGCATGGCGATCTATCTGGCCAGGCATATCCGCCTCGATTCCATGCCCGAGTTCCAGACCGAATGCGACATCATCGCCCGCGAAGTCCGCCCGGTGATGGACAAGATCCTTGAAATAGGCGACGGCGACGTCGCCATCGGCACCATCCGCGCCTGCGAGGCGGGGGTCATGGACATCCCCTGGTCGCCCAACAATTACATGAAAAGCCGCGTCATGCCGGCGCGCGATGCCGACGGCTATCTGCGCATCTACGATTGCGGCGAGATGCCGATGGACAGGGACGTCATGGCCTATCACCACGAGAAACTGCGCAAGCGTGCCGAACGCGACAACGTCGCCTTCGATCACGAACTGGCGGTCGCCAGCGTCTACGAGCTTTCGGAAAGTCTTGAAACGCTGATCCCGTTCCCGTGGGCCGCCGAATGACATTCGGTTGCGCGGGGATATCGCTCAGTCGTCGAGTATGCTTCCGGTGACTTCGTTGAATTTCTCGCGGCCGAGCTTCATGAGCTGCAACGCTTCAGGGGAATAATCGACCACCACGACGATGTAATGGACATTTTTGCCGTCGTTGCTGAGCGGCAGACGGACCATGCTGTGCGAATGCACGTAGCCGCCGACGGTCAGGAAGGAATAGTGCCAGGCCATCGGCACTTTCTTTTCGACGATTTCACGGTGATCGGCCAGCAACTGCCTGCCGAACTGCGGCGAGCCGAGATCATAGGGACATTTCGACGTCATCTCGACGCCGTGTATTTCCGTCAGCATGCTGCCCCAGTAACGGAACAGGCTGTACTCCAGCGGTTCGTGAATATCGATGACCATCGTCGTCGGCAAAAGCTTCGCCGGCAGCTCGATCAATTCGAACTCCTTCCATGCCGGGCCGACGTTCTTGTTTTTCAGGCTTTCCCAGTAGGCATGGGCCGCCCGCAGGCCTGACGGCAGGTCTTTGATATCGACTTTCGCAACGCGCATTGTTCTATCTTTTCAAGAGCACGCGGCAAGTATGCACATATTGATCGAATTGAGAACCGGACGATGATCTATCCGGTACTTTTTGATCGTGCAGCTTGCGTCACACCCCCATCACCGCACGACGGATCATGTTCAGCCCGAACACGAAGATCGTCAGCAGCAAAAGCTTGCGAAACAGCGCCTCGTTGATGAAGCGGCGCAGCCGTTCGCCGATCAGGATGCCCACCATGGCCGGGATGCAGGCGGCCATCGACAACCACAGCATGTCCCCGCCAAGAACGCCGTTTTGCAGGTAAAACAACATCAGCGGAATACCACCCAGCAAATACAGCCCGGTGATGGAGCGCACCCACATGTCCTTGTCCATCTTGAGCATGAACAGGAACATCATGATCGGCGGGCCCCAGACGCTGGTCATACCGCCCACGATACCGGAGACGATGCCGACGAATGGACCCAGAATTCTTTCCGTTCGCGGATGCAGCGGCGGGGCGTCCGGTTTATAGAATTGCGAAACCGTGAACACGATTGCCGTGATCCCCATGACCGCAAACAGCACCGGCGCCTCGACCACGTTGATCAGTTCCGAGCCGATATACAGGCAGATCACCAACATCAGGGCGACCGGCCAGAATCTTTTCAGCGGCCTGATGAAATCACCGCCGCCAAAAGCCTGCCAGGTATTCGTAAGAACGATCGGCAGTGATACCAGTGCCAGACCGACGCGCGGCTCGACGAAGTTCAGCGCGATCGACAGCGTCACGATCGGCAGCGCGACCCCGCTGATGCCCTTGGCGAGACCGCCGGTGAGAATCGAATGCGCCAGCCAGGCAACGATGTCGGGGGGCAGGCCGAACATGGTTCAGCGCTTCCCCAGCACAACCGTATCGCGCACCACCCCGTCATGCGGCCCCAGCACGGGCGGCTTCGCGGGCAGCCGCACTGCACCGTTTTCAACCCGCAACGGCTTGGCGAACAGCATCTTTTGCGGCTTCAGAAAACCGTTCATTTCACCGGCATTGTCGATCATCCGGTGCGCGACGCAGCATTCCATCCAGCAGCCAAGGTCAGCGGCGACCCCGTTGCCGAGCACCGGCTGCATGCCGAGATCGCGGATCAACTGTAACTGCGCCATCAGGTTATCGAGACTGCCGGCCTTCATCAGCTTGAGCTTGATAAAACTGACACCGCCCATCTCGGCGGCGCGGTGTATTTCTTCCTCGCCGTAGATACTTTCATCGAGCATGAACGGCACGTTGGTCGCTTTCGCAATCGCCGCCGAGGCATCCCAGTCGTCCATTTGGCAGGGCTGTTCCAGAAGCTCTATCCCGGCGGGATCGACGCGGGACGCGAAGGCCACCCCGTCTTCTTTCAAATACCCCTGATTGCCGTCGATACGGATGCTGACCCCGTCGGGCAGGCAGGACTGGATGAACGCGGTCCGCTTCAGATCGTCATGCAGATCCCAGCCGATCTTGACCTTGATGGTTTTGTATCCGGCGGCGGCATGGCGGGCGATTTCCGCTTCGATCCCGGCTTCATCCATGGCGCTGAGGATCGCCAGCAGCGGCACGTCGACGCCTTCGCCCGGCGACAGCACCGGATGGCCCTGCAGCATTTCCACCGCCGTCGCCAGAGCCGTCACCGTGAACGGCGCGTCATGATGATGCGCCAGCGCCGACGCCTTCGCCGCGTCCAGCGGCTTGTCCAGCATTCCGGCGGCAATCCGCTGCATCGCCTGCCAGCAGCCGTCGATGGTTTCGGGCGTGTAACCGGTCAGAATCGTCGCCTCGCCAAGGCCGGCGTTGCCATCCGCATCGATCACCTCGGCGATCACCGTGTCGAAGGCGGTGACTGGACCAAAGGCGAGCTTGTAGGGGATCGTCAACGGGATTTCCAGACGCTCCAGCCGAATGGCGGCGATACGATCCGATGCCATCTTATTCCCCCCTGCTCCGCGCCGGTTGCCTCGGTGTCAGGCGATGCCTAACATCGCCAGCATAATGAACACGAAAGGTCCGGTCATGCCCCGAGGAATAGATCATCTCGTTTTATGCGTCCACGACCTGAAAAAGGCGCGTGCGCACTATGAAAAACTGGGCTTCACCATGACGCCGCAAGCCCAGCACCCGTTCGGCACCGGAAACACGCTGGTACAGTTGCAGGGCGGCTGCTTCCTCGAAGTGCTGGCCGTGACCAAACCCGAGGACATCACCGAGGCCGAGGGCGAGCATTTTTCGTTCGCCGCCTTCAACCGCGATTACCTGACGGCGCGCGAAGGCATGTCGATGCTGGTGCTCGACAGCACGGACGAGAAAGCCGACCGGGCCGAGTTCCTGGGCAAGGGCCTTCACGTCCATGCGCCGTTCGTGTTCCAGCGCCTCGCCAAGCTGCCCGACGGCAGCGAAGAAACGGTCGGCTTTTCGCTGACCTTCCTCAGCGACGCGCGGCTGCCCGACATGGCGTTCTTCACCTGCAAGCAGTGGCGCCCCGATCTGTTCTGGAAGGACGATTACCAGCGTCACGCCAATGGTGCCGAAAGTATCGACGAGGTTTTCGTCGTCGCCCCCGAACCGGCGGACCCGGCCCGCTTCCTGGCGGCGTTCGCCGACACATCGGAAATGGAAACCGGGGCCGGGTTCGTGAAGGTACAGACATCGCGCGGCAGGCTCGGCGTCTATACCCCGGATGCGTTCAGGGAAAAATTTCCGGACGCCTTCGCGGACAATGCCTTCTCGGCGCCGTTCTTCGCCGGCTTCGCCGTCTCCGCCGCAGATCCGGCGCGGATTCGGTCGCATTGGCAGGACCAGGGATTCGACATCCGCGAAAACGGCGGCACGGCATGGCTGCATCCGGATGACGGGTTCGGTTGTGTGATTGCCGCTGTATGAAGCACGAGATTACATGATAATAAATCAAGTATCTGTATGATAAATCAATATAATTTCATGCTTTTCGCTGGCCTGCGCCCGGACAGAGGCGTATAAGGAAGCCATGAGCAACACCATAAAAGTATCGGTCTGGCGCGGCGCCAAGGACGGCGAATATCAGTCCTTCGACGTGCCCCGCCAGCCGTCGCAGACCGTCCTCGACGTAATCACCTATATTCAGCGTCATATCGATCCGACGCTGAGCTACCGCTTCGCCTGCCGGGTCGGCGTCTGCGGGTCCTGCTCCATGACCGTCAACGGCCGGCCGCGCTGGACCTGCCGCACCCATGTCGACAAGGTCGCCACCGACGGCACCCTCACCGTCGCGCCGCTCAGGAACCTCGAAGTCGTCAAGGACCTGGCCTGCGACATGACCACGTTCTTCGAAAAGATGAACAAGGCCGAAGGCAAGTTCCACCCGACGAAAACCCGCGACGACGATTTCGCCTTCATCAAACCCGACGACAAGAAGCGCAAGCAGGCCGCCGCCGGTATCGAATGCATCGGCTGCGGTGTCTGTTACGCGGCGTGCGACATCGTCGACTGGAACAAGGACTATCTGGGTCCGGCGGCGCTCAACCGTGCCTGGACGCTGGTCAATGACGAACGCGACGGCGGGAACGCCATCCGCCTTGCCGCAGTCGCCGGCGATGCCGGCTGTCACGCCTGCCATTCGCAACAGGGCTGCGTCGAACACTGCCCGAAACACCTGAGCCCGACACACGCGATCACCGGCCTCAAAAGGGAAACCGCCAAGGCCGCCATCAAGGGCCTGCTGGGCGGCGGCGACTGATGCCCGGCGCACAGATCGAAACCAAGCTCTGGGTCTGGCAGCGCCTCAGCGCCGCCGTGCTCGGCGTCTGCGTGTTCGTGCATCTGGGCATGATCATCTATGCGGTGCAGGGTGGACTGAGCGCCGCCGAAATCATCACCCGCGTTTCCGGCAATTTCATCTGGTTCGTCTTCTATGCCGTCTTCATTCTGGCCGTGGCTGTCCACGCGCCGATCGGTGTGCGCACCATCCTCAACGAAATGACGTTGCTCAGCCCGAAGGCGACGCACCTTGTGATGGCCGTGCTCTGCCTGGTCATCCTGGTGATGGGCTTCCGTGCCGTGATCGGCCTCTATCAGGCTGGTGCCGGCCTGTGAAGACCGGCGCGCACCGCAATCATCCGCATTACTGGGCGTTCGTGCTGCACCGGGTGTCCGGTCTGTTGCTGGCACTATTCCTGCCGGTGCATTTCTATGTGCTCGGCCTTGCCATCGAAGGCGCGGCGACGCTGGACGGTTTTCTCGACTGGTCGTCGACCCCCCTGGTGAAGCTTGCCGAAACCGCACTGGTGATCCTGCTGGCGGCGCACCTGACGGGCGGGCTTCGCCTGATGGCGCTGGAATTCCTGGGCACCCGCGAAAGTTCCAAGACCGCCGTCGCCGTCGCCACCGGCATCGCCATCTGCACCGGCCTGGCCTTCGCGCTCAATGGGACCTGAAATCGCCATCATCCTGACCGGCGCCTTTGCGGCGGCGTTCGTTTCCGGCGCCGCCGGGTTCGGCGACGCGCTGGTGGCCGCCGCCATCTGGCTGCAATTCTTCGCCCCGGCGGAAACCGTGCCGCTGATCGTCGCCAGCTTTTTCGCCATGCACATCGTCATGCTGGCGATGATGCACAAACGGCTCGACTTCGTGCACTTGTGGCCGTTCGTCATCGGCGGCGCCATCGGCGTGCCGATCGGCGCGCAACTGCTGAAGCTCGCCGATCCGGCAACCTTCAAGCTTGTCGCAGGTGCCGGGCTGATCATCTACGGCACGATCATGCTGATGCTCGCCAACCTGCCGGTGATCAAGGCCGGCGGGCGGATTCTGGACGGGGTCGTCGGCTGGATCGGCGGTATCCTCGGCGGCTTCGCCGGCCTGTCCGGATTCATTCCGGCGATCTGGTGCACCCAGCGCGGCTGGCCGCGCGAACGTGCCCGCGGCGTCACGCAACCCTACATCCTGACCATGCACGGCATGGCGCTGGCATGGCTGGCGATGGGCGGACTGGTCACTGAAACCACCGCCACGCGCTTTGCCATCGCCGCGCCGGCCATCGCGCTGGGCGCCTGGATTGGCGTCCGGCTGTACGGCCACTTCAACGACAAACGCTTCCGCCAGTGCGTGCTGATCATGCTGATCGGCGCCGGCTCACTGCTGCTGCTCAATCCGGGAGGACGCTGACATGTCCACGAATATCCAGATCGAAAACCTGAAGACCGACGTGCTGATCCTCGGCTCCGGCGGCGCCGGTCTGTTCGGCGCGCTGCACGCCAAGGCCGCCAATCCCGATCTAGAGGTCACCGTCGCGGTCAAGGGCCTGCTCGGCAAGTGCGGCTGCACGCGCATGGTGCAGGGCGGCTACAACGTCGCCATTGCGCCGGGCGACAGCACCGAGCGCCACTTCATGGATACTGTTGAGGGCGGCAAATGGATCAACCGCCAGGACCTGGCGTGGACGCTGGTCGAACAGGCTCAGGTCCGCATCCGCGAACTGGAAAACGAACTGGGCTGCTTCTTCGATCGCAACCCGGACGGCACCGTGCACCAGAAAGCCTTTGCCGGGCAGACCTTCGACCGCACCGTGCACAAGGGCGACCTGACCGGGATCGAGATCATCAACCGGCTGTCCGAACAGGTCTGGGCGCGCGACATCAAGCGCATGGAAGACCACCGCGCCGTGGCGCTGATCCCGGCCAGGGACGGCACGCGCCTTGCCGGCGTGCTGATGATCGACATGCGCACGGGAAAATTCCGCATGGTGCAGGCCAGCGCGGTGCTGCTGGCGACCGGCGGCGGGCCGACCATGTACAAGTACCACACCCCCAGCGGCGACAAGACCTGTGACGGCATGGCGATGGCGATGCGCCTCGGCCTGACGCTGCGCGATATGGAGATGGTGCAGTTTCACCCGACCGGCCTGATCGCCGGCGAGGATACGCGGATCACCGGCACCATCATCGAGGAAGGTCTGCGCGGCGCCGGCGGTTATCTGCTGGACGGCAATCTCGAGCGCTTCATGCACAAGTACGACGAACGCGGCGAGCGCGCGACCCGCGACATCGTCAGCCGCGGCATGTTCCAGGAAATGCGCACCGGGACCACCGCCAAACACGGCGGGCTGTACATCACCATGAAACACCTCGATCCGGCGATGGTGAAAAAGAGCTTCAAGGGCATGGTCGAACGTTGCGCGGATTGCGGCTTCGATCTTGTCGGCGGCAATGTCGAAGTGGTGCCGACGGCGCACTACATGATGGGCGGGCTTGTCTTCGAACCCGACTGCACGACCGAAATCCCCGGCCTTTATGCCGCCGGGGAAGATACCGGCGGGGTGCACGGCGCCAACCGGCTGGGCGGCAACGGCGTCGCCAATTCAACCGTGTTCGGCGGCATCGCCGGCGACACCATCGCCCGCGACATCAAACCCGGCGCCACCATGGCCGATCCGGATCAGACCGCCATCGACGCCGCCGTCGCCCTTTGCTGCCAGCCGCTTGCACGCCCGGCGGCACGCATCGATCAGGTCCGCACCAAGCTCTGGGATCACATGTGGGAAGACGCCGGCATCGTCCGCGATGCCGACAGCCTTGCCCGTGCCATGGTCACCCTCGACGAACTGGACGCGGAACTGGATACCGTCGGCGTCGCGTCGGACAATCTGGCCTATAATCTGACATGGCACGACTGGCTCAATCTGAAGAACCTGATCCTTGTATCGAAATCCATCGTCGCCGCCGCCACGGCGCGCGAGGACAGCCGCGGCGCCCATTACCGCGCCGACTTCCCGGATGTCCGCGATCTCGAGAACTCGACATTCACCGTGGTCCGCATGAAAGACGGCGAGATCACGCTGGGCACGGAACCCGTCGATTTCTCCCGGGTCAAGCCGGGTGAGAGTTTGCTCGACGAAAGTGCCGCTTGAGACCTGTGACGGGGGTCACATTACGGGTTATCCGCTACAGATAGCCTCTGCATATTCGTGTATTAACGCTTTTAAATTGAGTGCTAATTGTCACTCAACCGTACGATGCTGTCGGCTCACAGGTAAACCTGACCGTTTGGCCAGTCGGCAACCGCGTTAAAGAACCACAATGGGATACGTGCAAAATTTTTGACCCCACGCGATCTTAAACGATGACCCAGCAACAGAGCGAACGCAGCATCTTGGTGAGGGTCGGCCCCATGATCGGGGCTGCGGTCATTTCCCTGTCCATCCTCATCTTTGTCAGCGTCATCATCCTGAACGGCGTCAGCGACCGCCTGATCCGCCTGCAGGCGGAAAGGGAATCCATCGCCTGGGCCGGGTATCTGGGTTCTTCCATCGAGCGTATCGAGGAAATCGCCCTGGGCAGCCCCCTCTCTCCCGATGAGCACAAATTCCTGACCCGCATCAGCAATGTCGGCGATATCTTCCGCTTCAAGATCTTCGCCGCCGATGGCCGGTTGGGGCTGGTTTCGGACAGTCTGCACAGCGGCACTACGGACAATCTCAATCTCGGCGAGCACAATGAAAATGCCGCCCTGGTCGTCTCCAGCGGCAAGCCGTTTGCGGAGATAAAAGACGGCACCGAAGATTCCGCACGCCCGGATGTTTACGTCGAGGCTTATGTCCCGATCATCCGGGGCGGCAAGATCGTCGCCATTTCGGAAGTGTACGTCGACGAAACCAACGCCGCGTCGCAGATCAAGAGCGACTTCGCCGTCTTCGGCTTCATCATCGCCGGACTGACGCTGCTGGTGCTTCTGGTGCCGCTCTGGGCGTTGCGGCTGTTGACCCGGGAGTTGCAGCAGAAGAACCGGGATCTCAATCTGGAACGCGCCCGCGCCGTCGAAGCGGAAAATGCGAAGTCGGCCTTTCTGGCGCACATGAGCCATGAACTGCGGACTCCGTTGAACGCCATTCAGGGTCTATCGGAAATGATGATCCGCGGCGATCTCGGCAAGCTCGATCACCCCAAGTATCTTGAATACTCCAGAGACATCAATTTTTCCGCCGCGCATCTTCTGAAGCTGGTCAACGACATCCTCGACCTGTCGAAAATCGAAGCCGGAAAATTCGATCTTGAAGAAAGTGAATTCGATCTTAGTGACGTCATAAGCGAATCGTTGCGGATCGCCCGCGCATGGCCGAAAGCCGAACACCTGACGATGGTTTCCGAGGTCGCCGCCGGGTCCGTGAAAATCAGTGCCGACGCTCGCACCTTCAAGCAGATACTGTTGAACCTGCTGTCCAATGCGACAAAGTTCACGCCGCCCGGCGGCAAAGTGCAGATCGCGGCGACGGTCAACACCAACGGCGATGGCGTCATAAAGATCATCGATAACGGTTACGGCATTCCGGAGAAGGATCTGAACAACATTCTCGAGCCGTTCAACCAACTGCGCCGGCCCGCAGGACTGCAGCAGGAAGGCACCGGCCTCGGTCTCAGCCTCGTCAAATCCATGGTCGAGATGCACGGCGGCACCATCAGTATCGAAAGCCGCGTCGGTGAGGGGACGACCGTCACCATTATCCTCCCCGCCGAACGGATGCTGTCTGCCGCCACGGAATGACCTTTTTTACGGCCCATCCGCGCCGCAATCCGCCGCCATGATGCAACCGTCCGCATAGCCTGTTCCGGCTTGCATAACGGCTGCTTCGGGAGTGCGCCATGAACATCATTCGTATCAACGGCGATCTGGACTTTCGCCGCGTCAATGAAATCCGCCGAGTGCTATTGAAAACCCTGACCGACAGCGACGGTCTGGTCGTCGACATGTCGGATGTGTATCGCATCGACAGCGCCGGACTGGCGGGCCTGGTCGAGGTCGTGCAGGCGGCCCGCGTATCCGGACGCAGCTTCCGCCTCGCCAAGGTTCGCGACGGCGTGATGCGCGTCATCCGTTTCGCCAGACTGGACCGGGTGTTCTTCGATGCCGAAGCCGGCGGCCCGATCCCCTGCGAGGGATGCTGAGCGCCCCGGCGCTTCTCCGGTCACTTCAGCATGTCGTCGATATAAAAACCCTGAAACAGGGTGATGCCGAGGTCGTGCCCGACATCGATCCCGAGATCGTCGTCGACGCGGGCCAGGATCACCTGCGTACCTGCGTTCTGCAGTTCCTCGATCTCACGGGCGAAGCCCTGCAGCACCGTTTCCGCGCCCTGGCGCCAGAAGATCTTGGCGTAATTGGCGCTGAGGCGCTGCATGTTGACGATGCCGACGGTTTCCGGGAACACCGCGTCGATGGCGATCCCCCCTTTTCTGGACGCGATCAGGTTCGCCGCCACTTCATACTCGTCGTACTGCTGCAGGACGTTGGCCTGGCGGAACTCGAACACCATGTTGTCGAAGGATTTCTTGTCGGCTTCTTCCAGGAAATTCTGGAACGCCCGCGTGAACACGGATTCCACATTCAGATTGATCGAGCATGCGGCCCTGGTCGGGTTGGCATCGGCGAACGCATCCAGCAACAGCCGGTCCAGGGTGATCGTCAACTGGTTGAAGATGTTGCCGCTGCCGCGCAGTTCGACGTCCAGGAAGACATGCGATTTCAGCGCATCCATGCCGACGAAGTATTCGCGCATCACATCGCGAGGCGGACCGCCCGGCAGGATTTCCACCATCTTCTGGTGGCGTACGAAAACCTTGGCGAAGGACTCGGTGCCGATCTGCTGATTGACCTCGACGACGCGGTCGATGTCCTGCTCGCCGAGACGGCGCAGCTTGCGCCGTGCCGCGGCCGACTTGGCGGGACCCTGCTCCTTTTCCTCGTAGCGTTCGAGAAAGCGAATGGCATTGGCCATCTTGAAGCGCAGATCGATGGGCCTGAGCAGGCGCGACTGATCGATCATGCCGAACTGATCGGGGAAGTACTGCTGGATCAGGCGCAGTAGTTCCACCTTGGCGTCGGTGAACAACGTCACCTGATTGTATTCGGTCAACTTGACCAGACAGGCGCGGTCCATCTGTGACAGCGTGAAATCCGCCGCGTGGTGGCGGCGGCGGAAGGCCGAAACAAGATCGTTGAAGTCTTTCCAGAAATCGGGGCCGGCGTCATCCGTGGCAAGCATACCGATGGATATCAGCAACAGGGTATTATGCTCCTGCGACTGGCTGCCCCAGTTACGCAGCAGTTTCAGCAAATCGCTCGCGTTCTGTGCGCGTTGCGGCTGCCCCTCGCTACTCAATTCACTTCCCCAAACTTATTGAGCGTCACTATGGCATAGACGCCTAATACAGGGTAGGCCCTGAAACACTAACGAAGTGTGAGTGCCATAACAGTTATTTCTATGCCCTGATCCTCGCGTTCGACGGATCGAACATCGGTTTGAGCGAGGCTTTGGCGGCAAATTTCCGTCCCGCGACCTCGATCTCGTAGCTGCCGGAATCGATGAAGGCGGCATCGACACCGTCCTTGTTCTTGACGTAGCCGAGGCCGACCGCCGCACCCAGGGTATGACCGTACATCCCGGACGTCAGGTAACCGACGATGACACCGTCGCGGTAAATCGGTTCGTTGTGGTACAGCAGCGGTTCCGGGTCCTCGAGCACGAACTGCGCCAGCCGGCTGGACACGCCGGTTTCCTTCTGGCGGAGAACCGCGTCACGGCCGATGAAATCGCCCTTGTCGGGTTTGACGGCAAACATCAGGCCGGCTTCGAGTGGGGTCTCTTCTTCCGAGATATCGTGACCCCAATGACGATAGGCCTTTTCGATGCGGAGCGAGTTGAGCGCATGCAGACCGGCGGGTTTGAGACCGTGCGCCTCGCCGCCTTCCATGATCGTTTCGAATATGTGCGGCGCGAATTCGCTCGGCACGTAAAGTTCCCAGCCGAGTTCGCCGACATAGGTGATGCGCGACGCGCGGACCAGCCCCATGCCGAGTTCGATCTCACGCGAATGCGCGAACGGGAACGCCTCGTTCGACAGATCGTCCGGGCTCAACGACTGCAACAGCGCACGGCTGTTTGGCCCCATGACGCTGATCACCGCATAGCCCGAGGTGACATCGGTGGCGACGCACAATGCATCGGCCGGAATGTGCGCAGTCAGCCACTTGAAGTCGCGCACCTGTGCGCCGGCGCTGGTGACGATCAGGAAATCGTTCTCCGCCAGCCGGGTCACGGTCAGATCGGCCTCGATCCCGCCGCGGTCATTCAGCCACTGCGTATAGACGATCCGCCCGGCGGCGACGTCGACGTCGTTGGCGCAGATGTTGTTCAACACCTTGCAGGCATCGCGGCCCTGCACGCGGAACTTGGCGAACGAGGACTGATCGAAGACGCCGACGTTCTCGCGCACGTTTTTGTGCTCGGCGGCGGAATGCTCGAACCAGTTCTGGCGCTTGAAGGAGTATTCGTATTCCGGTTTGACGCCGAATGGCGCGAACCAGTTGGCGCGTTCCCAGCCCGCCGTTTCGCCGAAGCACGCGCCCAGCGTTTCCAGATGCCGGTGCAGGCTGGAACGTCGCACGCCGCGGCTGGTCCTGTACTGATAGAACGGCCAGTGCGTCGCATACAAAAGGCCCAGCGTTTCCGTGACCCGGTCATACAGGTATTTGCGGTTGCGCTGGAACGGCTGGTTGCGGCGAATGTCGACACCGTTGAAATCCCCCGGTGGATGCCCGTTGACGATCCATCCCGCCATCAGCCGGCCGACACCGCCGGCCGACTGCACGCCGATGGAATTCATGCCCGCGGCGATGAACAGACCTTCCAGTTCCGGCGCCGCGCCCAGGTGGTAACGATCGTCGGGGGTAAAGCTTTCTGGCCCGCAGAAAAAGGTCTGGATACCGGCGTTTTCCAGCGCCGGCATGCGCCGGATCGCGGCTTCGAGGATCGGCATGAAATGATCGAAATCGTCAGGCAACTGATCGAAGCAGAAATCCGGCGAGATACCGTCCATGCCCCACGGCTTGGCCACGGTTTCGAACGCGCCGAGCAGGATCTTGCCGGCGTCTTCCTTGTAATACGCCTGATGATCGTAATCGCGATACACCGGCAGGTCCGGCGTGCAGCCTTCGAACGGCTCGGTCAGGATATAGAAATGCTCGCACGCGTGCAGCGGCACGGTCACGCCGAGGCGGCTTGCCAGCTCGCGCGTCCACATACCGCACGCCAGCACCACGTGATCGGCCATCACCGTACCGGCGTCCGTCTCGACGCCGGTGACCCTGTCGCCGTCCGTCAGTACCTTGCTGACCAATGTGTTTTCGAATATCTGTGCGCCGCCCATGCGTGCACCCTTGGCCAGTGCCTGGGTGATGCCGACCGGATCGGCCTGGCCGTCGGTCGGGATGAAGATGCCGCCGATGACGTCATGGATTTCGATCAGCGGATGGTGGTCCTTGCAGCCCTCGGGTCCCAGCACGTCGACCTTGAGGCCGAACACCTTGGCCATGTCGGCGCGGCGCAGCAGATCCTCCATGCGGCCTTCATTGGTCGCCGTCGACAGCGATCCGTTGACCTTGTAGCCGACCGCCTGACCGGTCTCGGCTTCGAGTTCCAGATACAACTCGGCGGTATACTTCGCCAGCTCGGTCATGTGGTGGTTGTCGCGCAACTGGCCGATCAGCCCCGCCGCATGCCATGTCGTGCCGGACGTAAGCTGCTTGCGTTCCAGAAGCACCACGTCACTGACCCCGATCTCGGTCAGGTGATAGGCGATCGAGCAGCCGATGACGCCGCCGCCGACAATGACGACACGGGCTTGTTTCGGTAATTCCTTGGCCATGAGCATTCCGTCCCTGAATTTAAGCGTTGTTCAAAATCAATACGTCGGCGGTGCGACGATCCACAGCACCGTGGTTTCCTGGTCCGTGGGGTTGCGTGACTTGTGCGGCGCCGACAGCGGGAAAGTGAAGGAATCACCGGCCCGCAGCTGGTGCGCCTTGCCATCGACGATCAGTTCCAGCTCGCCCGAAATGACATAGCCGCCTTCCTCGCCGGTCTGCGCGTATTTGGCATCGCCCGTTTCCGCGCCCGGCTGGAAGCGGCCCAGAATCATTTCAAACATGCCGTTGAGGCTCGGCGACAGCAGTTCCTCGGTGACGCCTGTGCCGGGAAAATCGAGCCGCCCCCGATGCTCGCGCCGGACGATCAGTCCCTCTTCGTCCGACGACTGCGCGCCGCCATCGCCCCGAAAGAACCAGTTCACACCGATCCCAAGTTCGTCGGCGATGGCCTTCAGGTTGGGAATGGTCAGCGGCGACAGCCCGCGTTCGACCTGGCTGACATAACCCACCGAGCGGCCGATGCGGGACGCCAGGTCCTCCAGTGTCAGCCCGCGCGCCTTTCTGAGGTCGCGAATTTCCGCGCCGAGCTTTTTCGCATTGGCGTCGGCTTCGCGGGCGGGGTCGGTGTCGGTGGTTTTGGCAATGGAATTCATGGCGTCATGAAATCCTCATAATAATTTTCAGTCAAATGAAAATTTTTTCATTCGTGTCCGCAGTCGTTTTATTGTCACAGCGACAATGCCGCTGTTGCCGCCGCTTTTCCCGACCCCTTATTTTTCCGGCATGGCAATCGATACGTTCATCGCACTGTTGCTTTTCGCGTTTGTCGCCACCGCCACGCCGGGACCGAACAACATGATGTTGTTGGCGTCCGGCGTGAATTTCGGTTTCCGCCGCACGATCCCGCACATGTTCGGAATTGCCGGCGGATTTTTCGTTCTGCTGATCTGTGTCGGTGCCGGGCTGGGGACACTTTTGGTTTCCTTCCCGGCGATGCACGTGGCACTGAAAATCGCGGGCGGTCTCTACTTGCTTTATCTGGCATGGCGCATCGCCACCTCGGGCGCGCCTGGCGGGACCGGCGCCCGGACCGCGCCGATGTCGGTGATGGGCGCCGCCATGTTCCAATGGGTCAATCCGAAAGCATGGATGATGTCGGTCAGCGCCATGGCAATCTACACCGATACCGAACAGCCCTATCTGTCGGTCTTGCTGATCGCCGGCACATTTCTTCTCGTCAGTTTTCCGGCGATATCGCTGTGGGCCGGGTTCGGCACCGCGCTCCGCCGTTTCCTCGAAGACCCGGCCCGCAGGCGCGCCTTCAACATCGCCATGGGGATCGTGCTGGCACTCTGCATCATCCCGATGCTGCGCTAGGCGCGCGCCTCTCCTGGTTTGAAACGCCGCCACGCGGCACCATCTGTTAGAATGGCACACAGAACAACACAGGTCGTGCCGCGATAACGGAGGCTGCCGTGATGCGTCGATACCTGCTGCGATTTCTAGCCGTCCTACTTTGCGTGGGCGGACTTTCGCCGGGCGGCACGCACGCCCAGCAAAAATTCACCGCCGAAATGGCCGTTGCCGCCGACGGTTTGCTGAGCGCGCTCGGCCCCGCCGCCGACAAGGCCCGCTTCGCATTCACCGACGACGAACGCTTTGACTGGCACTTCACCCCGCGCCGCCGCGACGGTGTTGCGATTCGCGACATGAGCGATACGCAACGCACGGCGTTGAAGGCGCTGATGAGAACCACGCTGTCGTCGCCCGGCATCCTCAAGGCCGAAGCGATCATGGCGCTGGAAGCGGTGCTGGCAGAAGTCGAAGGCTCGTCGCTCAGCTACCGCGACCCGGAGAATTACCTGATCAGCGTGTTCGGCACGCCGGGCCGGTTCCCGTGGGGCTGGCGGCTGGAAGGTCATCACCTGTCGATCAACGTGACGGCGAGCACCGAAACCGACATATCGGTCACGCCCGCGTTCATGGGAACGAACCCGGCGCGCATTCCGTCCGGCGCGCGCACCGGTCAACGCGTGCAATACGACGAATTCATCGTCGCGCTGCGTCTGGCCCGCAGCCTGTCACCCGAACAAAAGACAAAAGCGCTCATCGAGGAACGTTCGCTCGGCAACCTCGTCGCCGGGCCGGGCCGTGGCGATGCGCTGGACAAGAAGCAGGGCCTTGCGGTTTCCGAGATGAACCACGGGCAGCGGATGCTTTTGACGCAGTTGATCTCGGCCTACGTCGGCATCGCACGAGACAGGATCGGCCTGCCCTATATGAAGCTGGTCGAAGCCGGCATGAACGAAACGGCGTTCGCGTGGGCCGGACCGTTGTCGGAGGTCGAGCCGTTCTATTATCGTGTCCACGGCCCGCGCATTTTGATCGAGTTCGACAATTCTCAAGGCGGCGGCAACCACATCCACAGCCTGTGGCGCGATCCGGACAACGACTTCGGCTGCGACGACCTGCACCGCCACTACAAGGACGCCCCGCTCGCGCACGGACATCGGCCTTAGCAGTTATCAACAACCGTCATTCCGGCCTGCGCCAGGGTGACAGGATAGTACTTTCGGTCGTTAAACGTCCGAGCCGGCGGAGAAGTTGAACACCGCGCCTTCCTTGACGCCGCTGGGCCAGCGCGCGGTCACGGTCTTGAGCTTGGTATAGAACCTGACCCCTTCCATGCCGTGGATCGAATGGTCGCCGAACAGCGACGCCTTCCAGCCGCCGAACGAATGGTACGCCACCGGCACCGGGATCGGCACGTTGACGCCGACCATCCCGATGTTCACGTCGCGCACGAAATCGCGCGCGGTGTCGCCGTCGCGGGTGAAGACCGCGGCGCCGTTGCCGTATTCATGGCCGATGACAAGACCCTTGGCTTCCTCGTAGCTCTTGGCACGAACCACCGACAGCACGGGGCCGAAAATCTCGTCGGTGTAGATCGACATGTCCTTGGTGACCTTGTCGATCAGCGTGCCACCGACGAAAAAGCCCTTCTCGTAGCCCTGCAGGCTGATGCCGCGGCCGTCGACCACGACCTCGGCGCCGTCGGCTTCGCCTTCCGAGATGTAGCGTTCGATCTTTTCCTTGGACGCCTGGGTGATGACCGGACCCATTTCGGCGGCACGATCGGTATAGGGGCCGATCTTCAGCGCACGCACGCGGGGCGCCATTTTTTCGACGAAGCTGTTGGCCGCTTCCTCGCCCACCGCAACCGCGACGGAGACCGCCATGCAGCGCTCGCCCGCCGAACCGAAGGCGGCGCCGACGGCGGCGTCGACGGCCTGGTCGATATCGGCGTCGGGCATGATGACCATGTGGTTCTTGGCACCGCACAGCCCCTGCACCCGCTTGCCGTTGGCGCAGCCGGTTTCATAAATGTAGCGGCCGATGGCAGTCGAGCCGACGAAGCTGACGGCGCCGACGTTGGGGTCCGTCAACAGCGTATCGACGGCTTCCTTGTCGCCGTTGACGATGTTGAGCACGCCCTTCGGCAGACCGGCCTCGATCAGCAACTGGGCGAGGATCATCGGCGCAGAGGGATCACGTTCGCTCGGCTTCAGAATGAACGTGTTGCCGCAGGCCAGCGCCACCGGGAACATCCACATCGGCACCATGGCCGGGAAGTTGAACGGGGTAATGCCGGCACAGATGCCGACCGGCTGGCGCAGGCCGACGCTGTCGACACCGCTGGCGACGCTGTCGGAATACTCGCCCTTCAGCAGATGCGGGATGCCGCAGACGAATTCAACGACCTCGAGGCCGCGTGCGACCTCCCCCTTGGCGTCGTCGAAGGTCTTGCCATGCTCCTCGGAGATCGCCTCGGCGATACGATCGTGGTTCTTCATCAGCAGTTCACGGAACTTGAACATCACCTGCGCGCGTTTCGCGGGCGGCGTCGCCGACCAGCCCGGCAGCGCGGCGGCGGCACTGGCGATGGCGGCACGGACCTCGTCGGCCGTGGCCAGCGCGACCTGTTTGGTCACTTCGCCGGTGGCTGGGTTGAAGACGTCTCCCGTGCGGCTGCTCTTGCCTTCGACAATTTCACCGTCGATGAAGTGGTGAATCTTGCTGCTCATGTTCCTACCCCGTTTGTTCTCTCATCGGCTTTTTGCCGTGCGCACAGTATTGCCGGGTGCGATCAATTGGCAAGTATTCCGCGGGCGGAAATCCGGGGTTTCCGGTTGTTGGCGCCAAGAAATCGGGACGTTTGGCACTAACGATGATTTCCGATTCCAACCGAAGCTAATGATGCGTTGCATCAAATCGTCATGGAAGGGCCGTTGACCAAACAACACATACGGTTTCATAATTTACACAAATCCTTGCGATGAAACGCGGGGAAGAGCTCGTCAGGGGGCTGCATATCGTATTTCCGATCACCGCACGCCTCTTGAATACCCAATCTACACAATCAAACTCAGGGAGCTACGTTAATGACCTCTAAAGTTAAAACCAGCGCTCAGAAAACGGTCGCAGCGGCGAAGGAATTCAACCGCCGTACCGTTCTCAAGGGGACGGCCGCCGCAGTCGGCGTCGCCGCCGCCGGGCCGTTCGTGATCCGCGATGCTTATGCCGCGGGCACCGTCAATGCCATCGTCTGGACCAACTACCTCACCGAGGACTTCCTCAAGAAGTTCGAAAAAGACACCGGCATCAAGGTCAACGTGACCCCGCTCGGCTCGAACGAGGAACTGCTCAACAAGATGAAGGCCTCCAAGGGCCGCGGCTTCGACCTCATCACCCCGACCCTGAACCGCAAAGGCCAGTGGATCGACCTCGGCCTTCTGCAGCCGTGGGACATGAGCAAGATCACCAACATCGGCAATGTCGAGCCGGCCTTCGTCAAGGCGTCCGAAGCATGGACGTGGGGCGGCGGTCAGCATCACCTGCCGCACATCTGGGGCACGGAAGCCATGTCCTGGCGCACCGACCTGTGGTCGACCGAATACGGCAAGCTGTCGCTCGGCGATCTGTGGATTCCGGAAATGAAGGGCAAGATCCAGGGCCGTCCGCACTCGATGATGGCCGGCATCGGTCGTTACCTCGAAGGCGCCGGCAAGCTGCCGCCGTTCGTCGATGCCTACAAGGACGAAGAAAGCATGCGGAAGATCTGGGAACAGATCACCAAATTCGCCGTTGAGCACAAGCCTTGGGTTAAG
This sequence comes from Thalassospiraceae bacterium, assembly GCA_038100295.1. GTDB lineage: Bacteria > Pseudomonadota > Alphaproteobacteria > Rhodospirillales > Casp-alpha2 > UBA4479. Next base: position 39,834 of record JAYNVG010000008.1, on the reverse strand, counting down.
CAGTTCTGGAACGACCACGACACCCAGAAAACCGGCTTCATGCAGAACGGCGTCGTCCTCGGCCAGACCTGGGACGGTCCGGCGATCGAACTGTTCAAGGACGGCAAACCCGTTCAGTACATGGCGCCGAAAGAAGGTGCGTTCGCATGGCTCGACGGTCTTTGCATGCCCGTCGGCGCCAAGAACAAGGACGAAACCTACGCACTGGTCAACGCCATCTACACCGTTGAAGCTGCCGCCGACTCGGCGATCAAGACCGGCTACAACGGCACAGTCAAAGGCTACGCCGACAAGCTGGACGAAAAATCCAAGAACGCGTTCAACCTGGCCTATCCGGGCGATGCGCTTTCCAAGCTGTGGTGGTGGCCGGACGAGCCTGCCTGGTACGCGTCGATCCGCGCCGAGTACCGCGACAAGTTCGTCGCTGCCTGATCCTTTGCTGCACCGCCCGGCGTACTCGCCGGGCGGTGTTCGCTTTCAGGCCCAAGAGACGGCAAAGATCGTCCGAAAAAAAATCATTCAGGGGGAGGACTGAACGACAGGTCCATAAGGGGGACGGATGAGCAGCGTCGAACTTGATCAGGTTACAATCCGCTTTGGCGACTTCGTCGCCGTCGACAACTGCAACCTGACGATTGAATCAGGCGAATTTTTCAGCTTCCTCGGCCCGTCCGGCTGCGGCAAGACCACCATTCTCCGCGCCGTGTCCGGCTTCAACGATCCCACCGAAGGCAGCGTGCGCATCGGCGGCAAGGACATGCGCGGTATCGGCCCGAACAACCGGCCCACCGCGCTGATTTTCCAGAACCTGGCGCTGTTCCCGCTGATGAGTGTCGCCGACAACATCGCCTTCGGGCTCGAGGTGCGCGGCATTCCCTACAACGAACGCCGCCGCCGTGCCGAAGAACTTCTCAATCTCATCGCGCTGCCCGGCCAGGGCGACAAGATGGTTTCGGAGCTTTCCGGCGGGCAGCGCCAGCGCGTCGCCATCGCCCGCGCACTCGCCGTGGAACCGGAAGTGCTGTTACTCGACGAGCCGCTGTCGGCGCTCGATCTGAAGCTGCGCCAGCACATGCGCACCGAACTGCGCGCCATTCAGCAGCGGGTCGGCATCACTTTCATCTACATCACCCACGATCAGGGCGAAGCACTGACCATGTCGGACCGCATCGCCGTGATGAGCGCCGGGATCGTGCAGCAGGTCGGCAACGGCTCCGACATCTATAACAATCCGGCAACCGCTTTCGTGGCCTCGTTCGTCGGCGAAAACAACGCCTTCCGTGGCACCGTCAGCCGCGCCGAAGGCCAGTTCGCCGTTATCGATACCTCGTTCGGACCGCTGCGCGGCATCAACAACCGCGACCTCAAGGAAGGCGACGAAGCGTACATGTTCATCCGCCCGGAAGTCCTGCGCCCGGCAAAAAGCGATGCCTCCGGCGATACCGTGTTCGAGACCGTAGCCCTGAAAGAGGAATTCGAAGGCAGCTTCCTGCACGTGTTCCTGATATCCGATAATCCCGACAAGCCGTTCAAGATGGCCATCGTCAACGACGCCAACGTGACGCGACACAGCTCGGGCACAACCGTCAAGGTGACGTTCGACCCCGAGCGCGCCGTCGCCCTGCCGATCGGGGAACTCGCGGATGAATGAGGGTCCAGCCACGGTTCAGGTGACCCCGGACGTCATTCTGGCGCAGCTGCAGATCACGCCCAGCCTGCCGCAGCCCAGCCTGCCGCAGCCGAGCCTGCCGCAACCGAGCCTGCCGCAACCATCCGCGCCATCATCCGGTTCGAGTGGCGGTCTCGGCATCTCGCCGTCTCTGACAAGTGCCGGCTCGTCCGGTATCTCGCCGTCGCTGCCGGGATCCGGCACTCCGGCGCCGTCTGCCCCCGCCGCGAAAATGCCCAGCGGCACGGGCAGCAACCTCAACATCACCATCACCAATCCGGACAAGCTGCCGAGCCTGCCGCCCGGCCAGCACGAACTGAAGCTGGTCATTCAGGATGCGCAGCAACCGCCGCCCGCAGACAGCGGCATCGGTTTCGTCGAGATATTCATCGCCATCGTCGCGGCGCTGCTGGTCGCACCGTTCGTGCAGCGCGAGGCCGGCAAGTGGACAGCCAACCTGAACGCGCTGCAGTTCGTGCAAAAGAACGGCCTGGCGATTTCGACATATCTGCTGGTGTTCACCATCGGCTGGATCGTCTTCATGATCATCCTGCCGCAGCTCTACATGTTCGACTTCTCGTTCCGCCACAACCTGCCGCCGCCCGAAATCGGCGGACCGGCGGATACCTATACGCTGAAGAACTACAAGTACCTGATCTTCGGGCGCGAGAGCGATTCCGATCTGTTCAACTGGCTGCACCTCGAAGTCTTCGCCAAGACCATTTTCGCCAGCGTCCTCGTGACCCTGATCAACTTCGCGCTCTGCTATCCGCTGGCGTTCTTCATGGCGCAGATGGTGCGGGGCCGCAGCCAGCGCCTGCTGTTCCTGTGCCTGTTGCTGCCGTTCTGGGTCAACGAGATCCTGCGCGCCTTCGCCTTCAAGCTGATCTTCGCCGATCTCGGCCTGATCAATAACCTGCTTGTCGGTCTCGGCATACTCGACCAGCCGTACGATTTCCTGAGCGCCAACGTCGCGCTGTATACGGGTCTGACGTACGCCTACATCCTGCTGATGATCTTCCCGCTTTATAACGCCATCGAAAGCCTCGATCCGAACCAGGTCGAGGCGGCCCGCGACATGGGCGCGTCGTGGATCACCATCCACCGCCGCGTCGTCATGCCGCATGCGAAACCGGGGATCGCGTCGGGCTGCACCATGGTGTTCATGCTGACCGCCGGCGCGCTGGCGGCGCCGAACATTCTCGGCGGACCCAGTTCGCTGTGGTTCACGCAGATCATCTACCAGTGGTACAACACCGGCGGCAACTGGCCGCAGGGGTCGGCATACGCCTTCGTGCTGCTGATTTCGTGCATCATCTTCGTCCGGATCATGATGCGGGTGTTCAAGGTCGGGCTTGGGGATATCGCGAAACGATGAGTACCAATCAACTCCGTACCTGGGTCGTCAGGGGTTATATCCTCCTGTTCTTCCTGTATCTGTTCGGGCCGTTGCTGATCATGTCGGCGTCGGCGTTCAACGCGTCCAGCTATCCGACGATCACGCCGTGGGAAGGCACCACCGTGAAGTGGTTCGGCGAATTGGCCGCCAACGACCGCATCGTCAGCGGCTTCATCAACTCGCTCTGGGTCGGACTCGGTGTCGTCGCACTATCGGTGCCGACCGCGCTCGCCGGTGCGATCATGCTGATGCAGGTCTCGGAAAAGGTGCGGCCGATCTATTACACCATTGTCGTTTCTCCGGTGCTGGTGCCGGGCGTCATCATCGGTATCTCGACGGTGATTTTCTGGGAGCGTTTCGGCTCCATCGTCGGCCTCGATTACGAGACCACCAACAACCCGTTCTTCCTGACCATCGTCGGCCAGTCGACGTTCATTTCGGCTTACTGCATGCTGGTCTTCATCGCCCGCCTGCAGCGTTTCGACAAGACCCAGGAGGAAGCGGCGCTGGATCTCGGCGCGACCCACGTGCAGGTGTTCTGGAAGGTACTTATCCCGTTCCTGCGTCCGGCCATCCTGTCGTCGATCGTGCTGGCGTTCCTGACCTCGTTCGAAAACTATAACACCACCGTCTTCACCATGGTCGCGCGCGGCACGCTGACCACCGAGCTTGCCGGTCTGGCCCGGTTCGGCGTCAACCCGTCGATCTCGGCGCTGGCCGTGGTCATCATGGGCTTCACACTGATCGGCGCGGTGATTTACGAAGTCAAGAAACGGCGCGAGGAAGCGATCATCGATGCGTCCAAGAAACGCGCCGCCATGAAGCGCATGAAGGACACCGAGGCTGCCGCCGCGCAGGCTGCCGCTGCCGCCTGAGAATACTGACCGACCAAACATCTGAGGAAACCAGCCGATGCCGTCCACGGTCCAGAAAGTTGCCCGTCACGCGATCCAGATACTGAACAAGCGCACTGGTCCGGCACCGCGTCCGTCGATCATCGTGCGGCTTTATCAGGACGATGGCACCATGTTCGGTACCGCCGTGTTCAAGAATTACGGTGACATGGAAGCGGAACTGCCGATCGGCCGCAACGAGGACGAAAACGTCACCGCGTTCTTCGATGTCAGCTTCTACGATGCCTTCGTCGGCCTGCTGCGCAGCGGCGACACGGTTTACTGGAAGACGCAATGGACGCAGCTTGGCGCACGCAAGGAAGTCGCCGATGTCTCGATCGACACCAAGGAAGAAATCATCGGCGAATATTTCGCCAAGGATTAGCATTACCGCTCTTTGCGCGCTGCTCGTCTTTGGCGGCATGGCGCGTTCCGACACGCAAACCCCCTACTACCAGCTCATCTACGACTATGAAGTCGCCAGCTTCTGCGGACTGGTTCGTGCGCCCGTCCACACGTCCTACAAACGCAAGCGCGCCGGCCTTGAAGCGGAAACGGATTTATCCATCGTGACGCTGACAAAAATCCGCATCGGTGCCATGGCCGACGCGGAGCGCGAATACATCAACCGCGGACTGGGCGGGCACAAACCGTGGTGCCGCTCGGACGGAGCGGCGGGGGTGCAGCGGATACTAGCTGAATAACCCCTCTCCCTGTCCCTCTCCCGAGGGAGAGGGGACTCTCGGCGCACCATCCCTCTCCCTGGGGAGAGGGCGGCGAGCAGCGCGAGCCGGGAGAGGGGCTGGAATCAGATCTTCGACAGCGTCGCGCGCAGCTTGTCGATCATTTCGTCGACGTGCTTTTCCTCGGCCACGAACGGCGGCGCGATGATGCCGCTGTCGCCGGTGAATTTCACGTGCAGGCCGTTCCAGAACAGGTCCTTCTGCAACTGCGTGCCGAGCGCGCCGGGCGCGCCCTGCGGTTTGACCTCGACGGCGCCGAGCAGACCGTAGCTGCGGATATCCTTGAGGCACTCCAGATCCTTCAGGCTGTGTAGCGCTTCGCCGAAGTAGCCGGCGAGCTTGCCGGCCCGTTCGAACAGATTGTCGCGCTGATAGATATCCTGCGCCACATTGCCCGCCGCGCAGGCCGCCGGATGGCCGGAATACGTGTAACCGTGGAAGAACTCGATGGCGTTTTCCGGCGAGGCGTTGGTGATGGTCTCGTAGATCTCGTCCTTGACCGCGACCGCGCCCATCGGCTGCGCACCGTTGGTCAGCGCCTTGGCCATCGTCATGATGTCCGGCGTGACGCCGAAGGCATCGGCGGCGAAAGCGTGACCGAGGCGGCCGAAGCCGGTGATCACTTCATCGAACACCAGAAGAATGCCGTGCTGGTCGCAGATTTCACGGAGACGCTCGAGATAGCCGACCGGCGGCACCAGGACCCCGGTCGAACCGGCGATCGGCTCGACGAACACGGCGGCGATGGTGGAACCACCGTAGGTTTCGCAGATGCGCGCCAGATCCTCGGCCAGTTCGGCGCCGCGCGTCGGCTGGCCCGGCGTGAAGGCGTTTTCCGCCATCCAGGTGTGGCGCATGGTGACCACGTTCGGCATGACGTTGGTGAAGGTTTCACGATTCTTGACCATGCCGGCAAGGCTGACGCCGCCGATGTTGACGCCGTGATAGGCGCGTTCACGCGACACGAAGCGGTTGCGGTGGCCGTCGCCCTTGGCGCGGTGATAGGCCATTGCCATCTTCAGCGCGGTATCGATGGATTCCGACCCGGAGTTGACGAAGAACACATGATTGATCGGCTCGGGCGTGATGCGTGCGACCTTGCTCGCCAGTTCGAACGACCCCGGATGGCCGAGCTGGAACGGCGGCGTGTAGTCGTTGGTCATAAGCTGCTCGCGCACGGCGTCGGCGATTTCCGGACGGCCGTGGCCGAGCGGCACGCAGAACAGACCCGACGAGCCGTCGATGACGGTGCCGCCCTTGTGATCGATGAAGTACATCCCCTCCGCCTTGACGACGATCCGGGGATTGGCCTTGAAGTCCCGGTTGGCGGTAAACGGCATCCAGTGTTGTTCGAGCGAGTTCGTCGTGAATTCCATGGGATCCTCCACAATCCAAAGACCGCGGCGACCATGCGCCGTGCCTGAAAGTAACCGTTCAATTTCCGCCTGTTTGTTTCCGCCGGTCGTGCCCGGTCAGCCGGATGAATAACGCATTCAACGTAGACGTTTGACCTGGACCCATAATAGGGCCAGATTCCAGCAATATTCCAGACCACCAACGCACTATGGGACCACTGGGGAGGTTTTAAACGTGCGCGATGCGATCTTCCATCTGAAGCGCAACAAGAACGTCAGCCTGCAGGCGCAAATCCGCGAGACCCTGGTCGATGCCATCCTCGGCGGCCAGTTGGGCGGCGGCGAACCGTTGCCGTCGAGCCGGCGCATGGCGGAAAACCTTGGCGTGTCGCGGAATACCGTGGTGCTGGCCTATCAGAACCTGGTCGATGACGGCTACCTGATCCCACGTGAACGCAGCGGCTATTACGTCAACGACGAGATGTGCGGGCAGGCGACGCCGGTCAGCCCGCCGCGCCTGGCGGTATCCCCCGACGCCCCGGACTGGGAAACCCGGTTCCGGGTCCACCCGAGCCGCCAGGAAAACATCGTCAAGGCCATCGACTGGCCGTCGTATCCGTATCCGTTCGTTTACGGCCAAGTCGATCAGCAGCTGTTCCCGCTCGCCGCCTGGCGCGAATGTGCCCGCCAGGCCCTGGGGCGCCGTGCTATGGACGCGTGGACCGGCGACCGGCAGGTGCACGACGATCCGATGCTGATCGAGCAGATCCGCACCCACATCCTGCCAAGGCGCGGCATCACCGCCGGCCCCGAAGAAATTCTCGTAACGCTCGGGGCACAGAACGCGCTTTATATCCTCGCCAGTCTTCTTTTTACCGAAGACACAACGGTCGGCCTCGAGGATCCTGGCTACCCGGACATGTTCAATATAACCCGGCTCAAGACCGGGCGTGTCGTGCCGATCCCCGTCGATCAGCACGGCCTGCCGGCGGACGAGCGGATCGACGGCTGCGATTACCTGTATGTCACGCCGAGCCACCAGTTCCCGACCACGGCGACGATGCCGCTTTCGCGGCGCGAGGAACTGCTGGCCCGAGCGGCGAGCAACGACACGATCCTGATCGAGGACGACTACGAGTTCGAAACCAACTACGTCGGCCGCCAGACCCCGGCGCTGAAATCCATGGATGGCGACGGGCGGGTGGTTTACGTCGGCTCGCTGTCGAAATCCCTGTTTCCGGGGTTGCGGCTCGGCTACATGGTCGCCTCGAAGCGCCTGATCGAGGAAGCGCGTGCACTGCGCCGCCTGATGCTGCGCCATCCGCCGACGGTCAACCAGCGCCAGACCGCGCTATTCCTGTCGCTCGGCCATCACGACGCGCTGATCCACAGGCTGCACCGGGAATTCCGCACCCGCTGGGAAGCCATGGACCACGCGCTGCAGCATTACCTGCCGTCCTCGGCTATCAAGCCCGGCTTCGGCGGCACCAGTTTCTGGGTGCGTGGACCGGACAAGCTCGACGCACGGGACCTTGCCGAGCGCGCCAAGCTCGAAGGGGTGCTGATCGAACCCGGGCGCGTGCACTTCTTCGGCAAGGACCGGCCGAAGAACTATTTCCGCCTCGCCTTCTCGTCGCTGCCCGCCGAACGTATCGAACCCGGCATCCGTATCCTGAGCGAACTGATCTACGGCTTCGGACGGCTATAGCACGGAAGTTCATCGGCCATCGCCGCTTGACCCGCCCGGGGCCCGGCCTCTCTAATACGCGCAGAAAACATCACGGAGCGGATCACGGAAAATGAGCAAACGCATCGCCATCATGGGCTGCGGCGCGCTGGGCGGATACGTCGGCGGCTACCTGACCAAGGCCGGACTGGACGTCACCATGATCGACCCCTGGGCCGAGCATGTTAAGGCGATGCGCGAGGCGCTCAGGCTTGAAGGCCTGACCGAGCCGGAATGCTTTACCGTCAAAGCCAACGCCGTGCTTCCCGACGACCTACCCGCTCCCGGCGAGATCGCGCCGTTCGACATCGTCTTCATCGCCGTCAAATCATACGATACCAGCGACGCCGCCCGGTTCATGAAGCCGCATCTGTCCGCCGATGGCGTCGCCGTGTCCCTGCAGAACGGCATCAACGAGGACCGCATCGCCGCCGTGCTCGGCGCCGACAAGACAGTCGGCTGCATTGCCAGCCAGATATCCCTGTCGCTGCCCGGCCCCGGCCACATCCAGCGCAAGATCAAGCTCGGCGGCGCGGCGCACACGGTGTTCCGCGTCGGCGAGATATCCGGCGAGATCACGCCCCGCGTCGAAGAGATCGCGGACATGCTGTCGGCCATCGACAGCACATTGACGACCGACAATCTGATGGGCGAGCGCTGGTCGAAACTGGCCGCCAACGCCATGCGCAACCCGGTTTCCGCCGCTACCGGGCTCGGCGCCAACGACAACGACAAGGACGCCGACATGCGCCGCATCACCATCGGCCTGGCCGCCGAAGCGGTCCGCGTCGCCCTCGCCGAAGGTGCGCGGCTGGTCAAGATCATGGGCCTCGCGCCCGACGACCTGCTGGCCGCCGACACCGGCGATGCCGCCGCCCTCGAGAAGGTCACGGCAAAATTCTATGACGACATGACGCGCCGCAAGGACAGCCAGCGCCCGTCCATGGCGCAGGACGTGGAAAAGGGCCGGCCCACGGAAATCGATCACATCAACGGCCTGATCGTCGAGCGCGGTGCCTTGCACGGCATTCCGACGCCGCTGAACGCCAAGATCTGCGACGTCATCCGCAGCATCGAACAGGGCAAGAGCACGCCCGCCCCCGATGCGCTTCGCGCGCTATAGCAACCGGACAGCATCATGCTCAGCGACCATCCCTTCGAAATTCCGCATACCCTCATCGAAAAGGCGCAGAAGCTGCCGGCCGTCGCGATGGCCGTCGCCGGTGCCGACCATCCGGTGGCGCTGGAAAGCGCCAAACAGGCGACGGAAGCCGGCCTGATCATCCCGACGCTGGTCGGCGACAAGGCGGACATCGAACGCATTGCCCGCGATCTCGGCTGGGACATCACCGGTATCCGTATCGTCAACTCGAAGCCCGAGGCACACGCCGCCGACGCCGCCGTGCAACTGGCGTCGGCCAACGAGGTGCAGTCGCTGATGAAGGGCCAGCTTCACACCGACGCCATTATGCGCGCCGTCGTCGCCCGCGATGCCGGGCTTCGCACGGACCGGCGTATTTCTCATGTCTTTCACATGACCGCGCCCGGCTCGGACAAGGTGCTGATGATCACCGATGCCTCGGTCAACGTCGCACCCGACGAAAAGACGCTGCTCCACATCGTGCAGAACTCGGTCGATCTGGCGCACGCGCTTGGCTACGAGATGCCGAAAGTCGCCATGCTGTCGGGATCGGAAAGCGTCATCGAAAGCATGCCGTCGACCGTGCTGGCCAGAAAGATCGTCGAGCGCGCCAACACCGGCGAGGTGCCGGGGGCGCATGTCGACGGGCCGCTCGCCTTCGACAACGCGGTTTCACCCGAAGCCGCGAAACTGAAGGGGATTTCCGGCCCGGTCGCCGGTCAGGCCGATATCCTGGTGACGCCGAACATCGAAATGGGCAACGGGCTGTTCAAGATGCTGGTCTATTTCCGCTCGGCGCTGGCCGCCGGTGTGGTGCTCGGCGCCAAGGTGCCGGTGGTCCTCACCAGCCGCGCCGATCCGCCGGAAGCGCGCTTCGCGGCGTGCGCCATCGCGCAACTGAGGGCGAATTACGGGGGCTGACACTCATCCTTCGAGACGGCCTATCGGCCTCCTCAGGATGAGGATATCTTACTAAGCGAACCTCATGCTGAGGAGCGCAGCGTCTCGAAGCATGAGTGGGCTAGTGCAAACTCGGCCCCGGGCTGTCGTCGTCATCGTCGCCTTTTTCACTGTCCGGCACACCCGGGCACGGCCCCGCCTGATGCGAGATCATGCGCCACTGTCCGTCTTCACGGATAAAGCCGTTGGTGGCGATCAGCGACCCGCCGCCGAGGCTTTCGTAACAGACGACCAGCGCGAAATCGCCGTAGCCGATCACGCGCGGCGCATGCATGCGCATCTCTGCGATGCCGGGATCGGCCAGGATATGGTCCCAACTGCGCATGATTTCGGCGCGGTCATGGATCGGTGCAGCCCCGGGATGCAGGCAGACGCAGGGGGCATCGTCGGCCCAGACCTCGTCCATGGCGTCGACGTCGCCGGCCGCGAAGGCAGCATAGAACGCTTCGTTGGCGAACAGGATTCGTTCGTCGTCGGCTGCCATCAAAGAGCGCTCAGCTTGCGGCCCGGCGCGATGTCGTCCGGGTCGATGCGGATTTCGATCAGCGCCATCTGGTCATTGCCGAGCGCATCGTCGAAGGCTTCGTTGAACGCCTCGGTCGAGGTCACCAGATAACCCTTGCCGCCGTACGCCTCGCACAACGCCGGGAAATCCGGGTTGATGATGTCGGTGCCGGATACCCGGTCCGGAAAACGGCGCTCCTGGTGCATGCGGATGGTGCCGTAGATGCCGTTGTTGACGACGATGAACAGCACCTTGGCGCCGTACTGCAGCGCCGTGCCCAGTTCGTTGCAGTTCATCTGGAAGCAGCCGTCGCCGGCGAACGAGACGACGGTCCGGTCCGGGTGCCTGAGCTTGGCCGCGACCGCCGCCGGCACCCCGTAGCCCATGGCCCCCGATGTCGGCGCCAGTTGCGTGCCGGGCTTTCTGTAGCGGTAATAGCGGTGCACCCAGATCGCATAGTTGCCGGCGCCGTTGGTGATGATCGCGTCGTCAGAAAGCTTTTCGCGGATCGTCGACATGACGGCGCCCATGTCGACGGCGCTGGATGAGGCTTGCGGCGTGGTGAAGGCCAGATAATCGGCGTGCGCCGCTTTCGCGTCGTCGGCCCAGGCCGAACTGTCGAGCGGGTCCATCGCCGCACAGGCTTCGAGGAAGCCGGTGACGTCGGCCTGGATCGGCAACTCGGCGGCATACACCCGATTCAGTTCCTCGCCCGAGGGATGCACGTGTATCAGCGGCTGGTCCGGGTGCGGCGATTTGACCAGCTCGTAGCCGCCGGTAGTCATCTCGCCCAGCCTCGGCCCGATGACGATCAGCGGGTCGGCGCTGGCGACACGTTCGATCAGTTTCGGATCGGCGCCGATGCCGACATGACCGGCATACAGCGGATGCATGTTGTCGAACGCGTCCTGACGGCGGAAAGCGCACGACACCGCCAGATTGTTGGCTTCGGCGAATTGCGTCAGTGCCTTGCTCGCCGCCGGTGTCCAGCCGCCGCCGCCGACCATCAAAAGCGGGCGCTTGCCCTTGGCGAGGCGGGCGCGGAACTTTTCGATATCGCTGGCCGAAACTCCCGGCCGGGCGATGGTGACGGGCCGGGTTTCCGGTGCTTCGGCCTTTTCCGACAGCATGTCTTCGGGCAGCGCCAGCACCACCGGGCCTGGACGCCCGGCCAGCGCGGTCTGGAATGCGCGCGACATGTATTCCGGCACCCGCGACGTGTCCTCGATCTCGGCGACCCATTTCGCCATCTGTCCGAACATGCGGCGATAGTCGATTTCCTGGAACGCCTCGCGGTCGGCCTGATCGCGGGCGACCTGCCCGACCAGCACGATCATCGGCGTCGAATCCTGAAACCCCGTGTGCACGCCGATCGACGCGTTGGTCGCGCCCGGCCCCCGCGTCACCATGACCACGCCGGGCTTGCCGGACATCTTGCCATAGGCCTCGGCCATGTTGGCGGCGCCGCCTTCGTTGCGGCAGACGGTCACCTGGATCCGGTTGGAAACGTCGTACAGCGCGTCCAGCACCGACAGATAACTTTCGCCCGGCACGCAGAAAACCCTGTCGATCCCGTTGGCGACCAGCGCCTCCACCACCATCTGTCCGCCTGTGCGCATATCGTCAAATCCTTCCCCTGAAAAAGTGCCGCCATATTCGCCAAGGGCCGTTCGCTTGGCAATGCCCGCAAGCGAATTTCCGGAAAGTTGGCCCCGGTTTTGCTGATTACGCTCCGTTACGGGAGAAACCAACGGCCTGCACCTGATTCTGCCCTCGTTTTAGGCATTTTCCGGGTTTAGCTGGTCAAGGTATATGCACCGGAGCGATGCCGACCACCGGCTTGGGAGAGCCATGGCAGCGTTCCGCAAACTCGGAGGAAACACTATGTCGGGTATCAAATACCGGTGTGGCACCGCTTTGTCTGGAATTTTCCTGGCAGTGGCCACGATGCTGATCGCCTTTCCGGCGTCGGCGCAGGAACTCAACGGCGCCAACACGGCGTGGATATTGACGTCGACGGCGCTGGTGCTGTTTATGACCCTGCCCGGGCTGGCGCTGTTCTATGGCGGTCTGGTACAGGCCAAGAACGTGCTGTCCGTGCTCATGCACTGCTTCGCCATCGCCTGCATGGCATCCGTGCTGTGGCTGGTCGGCGTTTACAGCCTTGCTTTCGATGAAGGCAACGGCCTCGTCGGAGGCTTGGGCAAGATGATGCTCAGCGGCGTCAGCTTCGACACCGTGTCGGGGGACATTCCGGAAAGCGTGTTCTTCATGTTCCAGATGACCTTCGCCATCATCACCCCGGCGCTGATCGTCGGCGCCTATGTCGAGCGCATCCGCTTTTCAGCCGTGCTTTTGATCAGTGCGCTTTGGCTGATCTTCGTCTATGCGCCGGTCTGTCACTGGGTCTGGGGCGGCGGGTTTCTCGCCGGCATGGGCGTGATGGACTTCGCCGGTGGGCTTGTCGTACACGCGACGGCCGGCACCTCGGCGCTGGTCATCGTCAAGGTTCTGGGCGGACGGCCCGGTTATCCGTCGCAACTGCATCCGCCGCACAGCCCCGGCATGACCATGATCGGCGCGTCGATGCTGTGGGTCGGCTGGTTCGGCTTCAACGCCGGCAGCGCGCTGGCCGCCAACGACAGCGCCGGCATGGCAATGGCCGTGACGCATATTTCCGCCGCCACCGCATCGCTGGTGTGGATCTTCATCGAGTGGAAGAAGTTCGGCAAACCGAGCCTCATCGGCGTCGTCACCGGCATGGTTGCCGGCCTTGCCACGATCACCCCGGCATCGGGCTTCGTCGGCCCCATCGGCGGTCTGTGCATCGGGCTTCTCGGCGGGTTCGTCTGTTACGCCGCGGTCGGTATCGTGAAGGAAAAGCTGGGCTTCGATGATTCCCTCGACGTCTTCGCCGTGCACGGCGTCGGCGGCATTCTCGGCACCCTGGCAGCCGCCGTCTTCGCCACCGAGGGGCTGGGCGGCGTCGGTCTTGCCGACGGCATGACCATGGCGTCTCAGTTCGGCGTACAGGCGTCGGGCGTTGCCGCCACGGTCGTCTGGTCGGCGGTTGCGACCCTGATCATCGTCTACATCGCCAAAGCCGTTTGCGGCCTGCGCGCGGGCGACGATGAAATGGACGAAGGTCTTGACCTTTCGTATCACGGCGAACGCGACTACAATTTCTAACCCACGGACAGAGGAGAGAGAGATGAAACTCATCATGGCAGTTATCAAACCGTTCAAGCTCGACGCTGTCCGCACATCCCTGACGGAACTCGGCGTCGAAGGGATGACGGTTTCCGAGGTCAAGGGCTTCGGACGGCAGAAGGGCCAGACGGAAATTTACCGGGGCGCGGAATACAACGTCGAATTCGTGCCCAAGGTCCGGCTCGAGATCGTCGTCGATGACGAACGCGCCGAACGCGTCGTCGAGGCGGTGCGCGACGCCGCCCAGACCGGCAAGATCGGCGACGGCAAGATCTTCGTCTATGACGTCGAACAGGCGGTACGCATCCGTACCGGCGAAACCGGCAACGACGCGATCTAGGCCGGGTACAGTATCGTCAGGGGCCGTTCACGCCTGCGGGCCGTGGGCGGCCTTTGCGATTCTATACCCTGCATGAGGAACGCCGTTATTCCGGCCTTCGCCGGAATGACGCGATACAGAAAACTTCCCTAGCGCAGCGGCACTACCTTGGCGGCGCAGTACTTGAACTCGGGAATCTTGCCGATCGGATCGAGCTGCGGGTTGGTCAGTTCGTTGGCTGATGCCTCGACATAGGCGAACGGGATGAAGATCGTCCCCGGTGACACCGCATTATCGGCACGGACTGCGATTTCGACCTCGCCCCGCCGTGTCGCCACCTTGACCTTGTCCCCCGGCGCGATACCGAACTTGGCAATGTCCAGCGTGTTCATCTGCACCGTCGGTGTCGGCTGCACCTGATCGAGCACATACGAGCGCCGCGTCATGGCGCCGGTGTGCCAGTGTTCCAACTGCCGCCCGGTAATCAGAATGAACGGGAACTTCTTGTCCGGCCGTTCGTTCGGCGGCGTGACCTGGGCCGGCACGAACTTGCCGAGGCCGTCGTCGGTCGCGAACCTGTCGGCGAAGACGATATCCTCGCCCGGGTGATCCGGCGCCGGGCACGGATAGGTGACGGAATTTTCCTTTTCCAGCCGCTGCCAGGTGATGTTGTCGAGCGACGGCATCGCCTGCTTCATCTCCGCGAAGACATCCGCCGGGCTTTTGTATTTCCAATTCAGCCCCATGCCCTTGGCCATCTGCACGGTGATCCACCAGTCCGGCTTGGCCTCACCCGGCGCATCCAGTGCCTTGCGGCCCATCTGCACCTGGCGGTTGGTGTTCGACACCGTGCCGTTCTTTTCCGGCCACGCGGTCGCCGGCAGGATGACGTCGGCGAACATCGCCGTTTCGGTCAGGAAGATGTCCTGCACCACCAGGTGCTCCAGCTTGGCCAACGCATCGCGCGCATGATTGGCGTCCGGGTCCGACATCGCCGGGTTTTCACCCATAATGTACATGCCCTTGATTTCGTCGTGATGGATCGCATGCACGATTTCGACCACGGTCAGGCCCGGATTGGGATCGAGTTCGGCGCCCCAGAGCTTTTCGAAGCGCTGGCGCAGCCCGTCGTTGCCGACTTTCATGTAGTCCGGAAAGACCATCGGAATCAGGCCGGCGTCGGAGGCCCCCTGCACGTTGTTCTGGCCGCGCAGCGGGTGCAGGCCGGTGCCGGGACGTCCGGTGTGGCCGGTCATCAGCGCCAGCGATATCAGACAACGCGCGTTGTCGGTGCCGTGCGTATGCTGCGACACGCCCATGCCCCAGAAGATGATCGAACGGCCGGCGGTCGCATATTTGCGCGCCACCGTGCGCAGTTCCTCGGCCTTGATCCCGCATACCGCTTCCATTTTCTCGGGTGAGAAATCCTTGAGGTGCTTCTTCATGTTCTGGAAGCCCTCGGTGTGCGACTGGATGTACTGGGTATCGTAAAGGCCTTCCTCGACGATCACGTGCATGATGGCGTTGAGCATGGCGACGTCGGAACCGGACTTGAACTGCAGCATGTGCGTGGCGTGACGTTTCAGCGCCTGGCCGCGCGGATCCATGACGATCAGTTCGGCGCCGCGTTTTCTCGCCTGCTTGAAGTACGTCGCCGCCACGGGATGGTTTTCCGTCGGGTTGGCGCCGATGACGACGACCACGTCGGAATCCTTGACCGCCATGAACGGCGCGGTGACGGCCCCAGAGCCGATGCATTCCATCAGCGCCGCGACCGACGAGGCATGACACAGCCGCGTGCAGTGATCGACGTTGTTGGATCCGAATCCGGTGCGCACCAGCTTCTGGAACAGGTACGCCTCCTCGTTCGAGCATTTGGCCGAACCGAAACCGGCCAGACTCTTCGGCCCATGTTTGGTGCGGATATCCTTGAGCCCCCTGGTGGCAACTTTGAGCGCCTCTTCCCACGTCGCTTCACGGAAATGGCTCAGCGGATTTTTCGGATCCATGTTGATGCCCTTGGGCTTACCGGGCTTGCGGATCAACGGCTTGGTCAGGCGTTCGGGGCTGGTGACGTAATCGAACCCGAAGCGGCCCTTGACGCACAGGCGGTTTTCGTTGGATCGCCCGCCGGCGCCTTCGACCCAGGCGATTTCATCGCGGCCGGTCTTCTTGTTCTTGTTGATCTTGTAGGTGATCTGGCAGCCGACGCCGCAATACGGGCAGATCGAATTCACTTCGCGCTCGGCGACACGGCCGCCGCGCCCCTTGTTATCGATGATGGTTTTCGGCATCAGCGCGCCGGTCGGGCAAGCCTGCACGCATTCGCCGCAGGCGACGCACGTAGAATTGCCCATCGGATCGTCGAAGTCGAAGACGATCTTGGCGTCATGGCCGCGCGCCGCCATGCCGATGACGTCGTTGACCTGCACTTCCCGGCAGGCACGGACGCACAGGTTGCAGTGGATGCAGGCGTCAAGATTGACCGCCATCGCCGAGTGCGAGACGTCGGGCTTGGGGCGGTTGCCCTTGGGGAAGCGCGACGTTTTGACGTTCATCGCCTTGGTCCATTTGAGGAAGTCGGACTGGCTGTCGTGCGCATCCTTGGTCTTCGGCTGGTCGGCCATCAGCAGTTCGATCACCATGCGCCTGGACGTCTTGGCGCGCTCCGACTGGGTCTTGACCTTCATGCCTTCGCTGGGCGTGCGCACGCACGATGCGGCCAGCACGCGCTCGCCTTCGATTTCAACCATGCAGGCGCGGCAATTGCCGTCGGCACGGTAGCCCGGTGCGTCCTTCCAGCACAGGTGCGGGATCGTCGTGCCCTGCCGCTTGGCGACCTGCCAGATGCTTTCGCCCGCCTCCGCGGTGACCTGCTTGCCGTCCAGAGTGAAGGTGATTTTGTCCGACATCACGATACGTCCTTCTTGAAGTATTTGATCACCGAGCGGATCGGGTTCGGCGCTGCCTGCCCGAGACCGCAGATCGACGCGTCCGCCATCGCCGTCGACAATTCGCCGAGCAGCCGGGTATTCCATTTTTTCTCGCTCATCAGCTTGACCGCTTTCTCGCATCCGACGCGGCACGGCGTACACTGCCCGCAGCTTTCGTCCTCGAAGAATTTCAAAAGGTTCACCGAGACGTCACGCATGTGGTCCTTGTCCGACAGGATCACCACCGCGTGCGAGCCGACGAAGTGTCCGTGCTTTTCGAGCTGCCCGAAATCGAGCGGCAGGTTGCCCATTTTCGCCGGCATGATCCCGCCGGACGGACCGCCCGGCAGATAACCCTTGAAGGTGTGACCGTCGAGCATGCCGCCGCAGGCTTCGATCAGTTCTTCCGCCGTGGCGCCCGCCGCCGTCAGTACCACGCCCGGCTTCCTGACCCGGCCCGACACCGAATACGAGCGGTTGCCCTTGTGGCCTTCGCGGCCCTGCTTGATGAACCAGTCCGCTCCACGGGCGAGAATTTCCGGCATCCAGTAGACGGTTTCGACGTTGTGCACCAGCGTCGGCCGGTCGAACAGACCGACCTGGGCGACGTAGGGCGGCCGGTGGCGCGGCAGGCCGCGCTTGCCCTCGATGCTCTCGATCATCGCGCTTTCCTCGCCGCAGATATAGGCTCCGGCGCCGCGGCGCAGGTGCACGTAATCCGGCTCGATGATCTTCTTCTTTTCCAGCAGAGCGATTTCCTTGAGCAGGATATCGCGGATGTGCGGATACTCGTCGCGCAGATAGATATAGACTGCCTTCGCATCGACGCCCCAGGCACCGATCAGCATCCCTTCGAGGAACTGGTGCGGTCGGGTTTCCAGATACAGCTTGTCCTTGAAGGTCCCCGGTTCACCCTCGTCCCCGTTGATGCACATGTAGCGCGGCCCCTGGGCGGCGCGCACGAACTTCCATTTCTGGCCGGAAGGGAAACCGGCACCGCCGAGCCCGCGCAGCCCCGCTTCAAGTAGCGTTTCCACCACCTGGTCCGGCGTCTGCTTGCCCTTGCGCAGTCCCTTCAGGACCTTGTAGCCGCCCGCCTTCACGTAGGCGTCGAACGATTGGTATTTCGTGCGCTTCGGCTTGATGTCGCGATCGCGTGCCGCCTTCAAAAGCGAGGCGACGGAAACGTTGCCGGTGTAGTTCTTGCCGATGGCCGCCGCCGGCGCCTTGTCGCATAGCCCCATGCACGGCGCATGCAGAACGCGGACGTATTTCGGCGCCTTGTTTCCGAGTTGCTTGATGATGTCCTTTGCGCCGGCCATTTCGCAGCTCAGCGAATCGCAGACGCGGATCGTCACTTCGGCGGGCGCGTCCTCGCCTTCACGAACCACGTCGAAGTGGTGATAGAACGTCGCCACTTCATAGACTTCGGCCATGGCCAGCTTCATTTCCTCGGCCAGCGCGGCAAGGTGCGCCGCCGACAGTTGGCCGTACTTGTCCTGGATCAGGTGCAGGTGTTCGATCAGCAGATCGCGCGCCCGGGACTTGCCCTTGAGCAGCTTCTGCACGTCCGCACGCGCGTCCGGCTGAACCTGGCGGCCTTTCGGAAAGGCACGGGCCTTCTTGCGGTTACCGCTACCCGGACGTACCGGTTTCGTTTTGCTTCTTTTCGTGAATGTTTCCATGTCGGCGCTTAACCTACTTCACCAGTGGTAACAGTTTTTTGAAGGCATCCGTCCCGGCCTTGCCGAGCCATTCGAACACAACCATTTCCGTCGTGACAATACCGGCGCCACAGGCCCCCAGGCGGTCGAGGCACGCGCGCTCGCTTTCCGGTGTGCGCGAAGAGGTCGCATCGGTGACGACGAACACCTCGTAGCCTTCGTCCATCAGGTTGACCGCGGTCTGCATGACGCAGATATGCGCCTCCATCCCGGCGATGACAGCCTGCTTGCGGCCAAGGGTCCGAAAAGTATCCGCAAATTGCGCGTCTTCCATGCACGAGAAATGCATTTTTTCGAGCACCGGCAGTCCCTCGGCGACCGTGGCGATTTCCTTCACCGTGCGGCCCAGGCCCTTGGGATACTGTTCGGTCAGCAGAACCGGGATTTCAAGTTCGCGGGCGACGGAGATCAGCAGCCTGGCATTCTTGATGGTCCGCGCCGGGGCCTGCATGGCAGGCACCAGACGTTCCTGCATGTCGATGACGATCAGGCATGAGTCGCTTGAACGAATTAACATGGCCGACATCCGGTCATGACTGCCCCTCCCAACACCGCTGGCCAATACCACTGGTCGATGGCATACCAACAACCGAATGGCCAAACACCATATGGCGCGTCCGGCCCGACGGTCAAACAGGCATCAGCGGGCGCGCCGAAACAGGACATTAGGCAGGCACCAGCGCGTCCGCCATCGCTGGCGCGACACCCATTACATTCTCCACGACGCAGGCACCGGCGGCTTTCAGGGCGGCATTCTTGGACGCCGCATTACCGGCACCGAACACGGACAGGGTTCCGGCATGTCCCATGCGGCGCTGCGCCGGAGCGTGACGACCGACAATCAGCGCCACAACGGGTTTGCGGGACTTCATTTCCTTGAGATACGCCGCGGCCTGTTCTTCCTCGCTGCCGCCGATCTCGCCGATCAGCACGATCCCGTGCGTGTCCGGGTCATTCATGAACAGTTCAAGGCAGCGCACGAAACCGATCCCGTGCACCGGATCGCCGCCGATCCCGACGGTGGTCGACTGCCCGAGACCGGCGGCACTCAGCCCGGCGACGACCTCGCTGGTCAGCGACGCGGAGCGTGACGCGATGCCGATATGCCCCGGTCTGACGTCCGCCGTCGACATCACGCCGATCTTGCAGGCGCCGGGCGTCAGCACGCCCTGGGAGTTGGCGCCGACAAGCTCGGATCCGGAACCCCGAAGCGCGTCCTTGACGCGGACCATGTCGAGAACCGGTATGCGTTCGGTGACGCAGACGATCAGCGGCATTTCCGCCTCGATCGCCTCGATCATGGCGGCGGCGGCATTGTGTGCCGGGACCATGACCATGCTCGCGTTGGCACCTGTCTCCGCCATCGCCTCGGCAACCGTGTTAAAGAGCGGACGGCCGATGTGATTCCTGCCGCCCTTGCCGGGACGCACCCCGCCGACAACGTTGGTGCCGTAATTGATGGCCTGATCCGTGTAGAATGTGCCGGAGCGGCCGGTCATGCCCTGGACGATCAGTTTCGTGGACTTATCCGCGAGAATACTCATTTCAACATCCTCCCTCAGGCCGCACGGCGAAGGACGGCGGTAACCGCTTCGTCGATGCTGTCGCAGCGTTCGTGCGGTATGTTGCGGTCGACCAGCAATTGCCGCGCGTAGTCCGCGTTGTGCCCGGCCAGCCGCGTCACCACCGGCACCTTCCTGTCCGACCAGGCCAGCGCCAGCGCCAGCGCCTCGGCAATGGTGTCGCACGGCGTCATGCCGCCGCCGTGAATATGCACTAGGATCGATTTGACCTTCGGATCGGCAAGCAGGATGCCGATACCGCGTGCCACCTGCAGACTGGTCGCCGTGGTGCGGATATCCATGAAGTTGGCGGCGCGGCCACCGGCGTCCGAAATCATGTCCTGCGTTGCCAGTGCCAGCCCTGCGCCGTTGACGACGACGCCGATATTGCCGTCAAGGCGGACCAGATTGATCTCGTCCTTTTGCGCCTGCATTTCGATTTCGTCGCCGTCCTTGCCCGACGCCAGCCCGGCGAATTCCGGATGCCGGTAAAGCGCGTTGTTGTCGATGCTGATCTTGGCATCGACGGCGCACAGCGTGCCTTCGCGGGTCAAGGTCAACGGGTTGATTTCGATCAGCGTCGCGTCGATGCGCAGAAACACCTTGATCAGCGCGGCAATGATGTCGCGCGCTGACGCCTGGGCCGCCCCGGCGATGCCGAGCCTGTTCAGAAAGCCGTTGCAGTCGGCTTCGTCGAAAGACCCGTCAGAGGCGACAGCGAACGTCTCGACGATATCGGGGGTACGCTTGACCTGGTCTTCGAAGTCGACGCCGCCGACCGCCGAGCCCAGGACCGTGAGCCGCGCCGTCGCCTGATCGACGAGCACGCAAAGAAAGAAGTCCTTTTCGGGATCGACCGCCGTTTCCACCTGCACACAGGAGACGGCCTCGCCCTCGGCGCCGGTCTGCGGGGTGACCAGCGTCGAGCCGATCAAGCGCCTGGCGATCTCGCCGACCTTGCTGGGTGTGGCCGCCAGTTCGACACCGCCGGCCAGCCCGCGCCCGCCGGCGAGGATCTGCGCCTTCACGGCGAACTTGTGACCGGGCAGCGCACGCGCTGCCGCTTCCGCGTCGGCAGCCGAAGTCACGGTCCGGCCCTCGGGCACGGGGACGCCGTACTGCGCCAGGATTTCTTTTGCTTCGTGTTCGTACAGGTTCATGGCCACCTCCCAATGGCTGGGGATAAATCCTGCATGCGCTTGTTTTTATGATTATTTTGCTTAAAAACGCCACAGATTTGATCCTTATATCTGGTATACCATATACCAGTACAAATATTTCGGCAATTCAAAAAACTGCAGAATTCCGGGCATCACAGGAGGGTTTTTGGGTGCGGTGCAGCATAAAATTGTGCGTTTTACGCTATTGCCGGACACAATTAAGTGGCATATGGTATACCACGAACAAAAAGATCGGTTATGCCACGCCGTCACCTATAATAAGGCGGCCAAGACAAACGAAGCATAACCGATTTCAGGAGGGGGCAATGGCGCGGAGCATCAAGCTCAAGGCAGTCGGCACGAATTTCAGTCTCAAGGATCATATCTATGAGGTCCTTAAGGATGCCATCACTGGCATGAATATTTACGATGCCGATGCCAATCTGAAGCTCGAAGAACGCAAGATGGCCGAACAGCTCGGCATTTCGCGCACGCCGATCCGCGAAGCGCTGGCGCGCCTTGAACAGGAAGGCTTCGTCGACATCCAGCCGCGCAAGGGCATCTTCATCAAACGCAAGTCGCGTGACGAAGTGCTGGAAATGATCACCGTCTGGGCGGCGCTTGAAAGCATGGCCGCACGCCTGACGACACAGCATGCCAGCGACGAGGAAATCGGTTCGCTGCGCCGCATGGTCGCCGACTACAGCAAAAAAGAAGCCCGCGAACACATGGACGAGTATTCGGAAGCGAACATCCGCTTCCACCGCCGCATCCTGGAGCTGTCGAAATGCTCGATGCTGCACTCCATCGCCGACGGCCTGTTCCTGCACATGCGCGCGATCCGCGCCCGCGCCATGGCCGAGGCCGATCGCGTCAGCCTGTCGGTCGACGACCACATGCACATTATCGAAGCGCTGGAAAAGCGCGACGGCGACCTTGCCAGCCGGCTGGTGCGCGAACACACCATGCAACTGCATGCGCACATCCGCCAAAGCTGGCACGAATTCACGGATCAAACGCCCGGCGACGATGAGACATCGGAACCCGTGCCATCCCGGTCCAAACGCAAATCAGCAGGCTGAAAAACAGCCTTACGACCACGGAGGAAACGACATGTCGTCGACCGCGACGGAAGCCCAGGAACCGCAGAATCTCACCGACGGCTTCCACCTTCTCATCGATGCGCTGAAACTCAACGGCATCAAGACCATCTATAATGTCCCGGGGATTCCGATCACCGACCTCGGCCGCATGATGCAGGCGGAAGGCCTGCGCGTACTGTCGTTCCGTCATGAACAGCACGCCGGCTATGCCGCGGCCATCGCCGGATACCTGACGCAGACGCCGGGTGTCTGCCTGACGGTGTCCGCGCCCGGCTTCCTGAACGGCCTGACCGCGTTGGCCCATGCCACCACCAACTGTTATCCGATGATCCTGATGTCCGGTTCGTCGGAGCGCGAGATCGTCGACCTGATGCAGGGCGACTACGAGGAAATGGACCAGCTCGCCATCGCCAAGCCGCTGTGCAAGGCGGCGTACCGCATCCTGCACGCCGAAGACATCGGTATCGGCATCGCCCGCGCGATCCGGGCCGCGGTGTCCGGCCGCCCCGGCGGGGTCTATCTGGATCTGCCGGCGGCCCTTTTGGGGCAGGCCATGGACGCAGTCGCCGGCGAGAAGTCTCTGGTCAAGGTAATCGATCCCGCACCGGCGCAACTGCCGGCACCGGAATCCGTCAAGCGCGCGCTCGACGTGCTGAAAGCCGCCAAGAAGCCGCTGATCATCCTCGGCAAGGGCGCGGCCTATGCGCAGGCAGACGACGCCATCCGCGCACTGGTCGAAAAGAGCGGCATCCCCTATATCGCCATGAGCATGGCCAAGGGCCTGCTGCCGGACGATCACGACCTGTACGCCGGCGCCGCCCGATCCCTGGTTCTCAAGGAATCCGATACCGTCATGCTGATCGGCGCCCGGCTCAACTGGCTGCTGTCGCACGGCAAGGGCAAGACCTGGGGCGCCGAGCCGAAAAAATTCGTGCACATCGATATCGATCCGAAGGAAATGGACTCAAACGTCGAAATCGCGGCACCGCTGGTCGGCGACATCACGTCGTGCGTCGGCGCCCTGCTGGACGGCATGGGCGACGGCTGGAAGGCCCCGCCCGCCGAATGGACCGATGCCGTCAAGGCCAAGCGCGACGCCAACATCGAGAAAATGGCACCCCGGCTTCTGAACAACAACGTGCCGATGGACTATCACGGCGCGCTGGGTGCCCTGAAACGGATCATCGCCGCCAACCCGGATGCCATCCTGGTCAACGAAGGCGCGAATACCCTCGATTTCGCCCGCTCCATCATCGACATGTTCAAGCCCCGCAAGCGGCTCGACGTCGGCACCTGGGGCGTCATGGGTATCGGCATGGGTCAGGCCATCGCGGCGGCCGTGGAAACCGGCTGCCCGGTGCTCTGCGTCGAAGGCGACAGCGCCTTCGGTTTTTCGGGCATGGAGGTGGAGACGATCTGCCGTTACAACCTGCCGGTCTGCGTCGTCGTCTTCAACAACGGCGGCATCTATCGCGGCACGGACAAGAACCCGACGGGCGGCGCCGACGTGGCGCCGACGGTGTTCGTCAAGGACGCCCGCTACGACAAGATGATGGAAGCGTTCGGCGGCGTCGGCGTTCATGCGACATCCCCCGACGAACTGGCACAGGCGGTCGAGGAAGCCCTCAAATCCGGCAAGCCGACGCTGGTCAACGCCGTCATCGATGAAAACGCCGGCACCGAAAGCGGCCGCATCGGCAACCTCAACCCGCAAAGTGTCGTCGCCAAGAAGTAACGGCACGGCATGAAATCAACACTTACGAGCAGGAGCAAATCATGAAAGCTCTAGAAGGCGTCAAAATCCTCGACTTCACCCACGTCCAGTCCGGGCCGACCTGTACCCAGTTGCTGGCCTGGTTCGGCGCCGACGTCATCAAGGTCGAGCGCCCCGGTGTCGGCGATGCGACCCGCAAACAGTTGGTCGACGTGCCGGGCGCGGATTCGCTCTATTTCACCATGCTCAACCACAACAAGCGCTCCATCGAACTGAACTCGAAGAACGAGACCGGCAAGGAAGTTCTGGAACGCCTGATCAAGACCTGCGACGTGCTGGTCGAGAATTTCGCGCCGGGCGCGCTGGACCGCATGGGCTTCACGTGGGAGCGCATCCAGGAACTCAACCCGCGCATGATCATGGCATCCGTCAAGGGTTTCGGTCCGGGCAAGTACGAAGACTGCAAGGTCTACGAGAACGTCGCGCAGTGCGCCGGCGGGTCGGCGTCGACGACCGGCTTCCTGGACGGCATTCCTGTCGTCACCGGTGCGCAGATCGGCGATTCCGGCACCGGGCTGCATCTGGCGCTCGGCATCGTCACGGCGCTGTTCCAGCGTGAAAAGACCGGCAAGGGCCAGAAAGTCCTGGCCGCCATGCAGGACGGCGTCATCAACCTGTGCCGCGTCAAGCTGCGCGACCAGCAGCGGCTCAAGGCCGGTCCGCTCAAGGAATACTCGCAATTCGGCGAAGGCATTCCGTTCGGCGACGCAACGCCGCGCGCCGGCAACGATTCCGGCGGCGGCCAGCCGGGCCGTATCCTCAAATGCAAGGGTTGGGAAACCGATCCCAACGCCTACACCTACTTCATCACCCAGGCGGCGGTCTGGGAAAAGATCTGCGACGTCATCGGCGAGCCTGAATGGAAAACCAAGGAAGGTTATGCCACGCCGCCGGAACGCCTCGACAAGCTGAACGAGATTTTCGAGCGCATCGAACAGTGGACCATGACCAAGACCAAGTTCGAGGTGATGGATACCTGCAACCCGCTCGACATTCCCGTCGGGCCGATCCTCAGCATGAAGGAGATCGCCGAGGACGAAGGCCTGCGCGAGACCGGCACAATCGTCGAGGTCGACCACCCGGAACGCGGCCCGTATCTGTCCGTCGGCTGCCCGATCAAGCTGTCGGGCTCGCCCGTCGACGTTAAACGCTCGCCACTGCTGGGCGAACACACCGAGGAAATCCTCAAGGATGTTCTGGGCTACGACGACAGCGAGTTGGAAAGGATCAAGGCATCCGGTGCCATCGGCGACGTCAAGGCCGCGGCTGAATAGATTCCCGCGCCCGGCCCGCCGGGCGCTGTGCGACTTAAATAATAAAAGGGGCCTGTTTACCCCCTGACAGGAGAGGAAGCATGCGCGTTATCGTCATGGGTCAGCAGGCCTTCGGCAAGGATGCCCTGGCCAAGATTCTGGACGCCGGTACGGACGAAGTCGTGGCCGTTTACTGCGAGCCCGACAAGGACGGCAAGCCGGTCGACCCGATCAAGGAATTCGCCCTGGAGAAAGGCCTGCCCGTCTATCAGCCGGCGCACTTCAAGGATCAGGAATCCCTCGACGAGCTGGCGGCACTGAACGCCGACCTGATGGTCATGGCGTTCGTCAACGTGTTCGTGCCGGAAGCGGCGCGCGACACCCCGAAATACGGTTCGATCTGCTTCCATCCTTCGCTGCTGCCGCTGCACCGCGGTCCGTCGGCGGTCAACTGGCCGATCATCATGGGCAGCACCAAGTCCGGCTATTCGTGGTTCTATCCGACGGACGGCCTCGACGAGGGCGACGTCCTGATGATGTGGGAATGCCCGATCGAGCCGGACGACACGGTGATCGATCTGTACTTCAAAAAGATCTATCCGTCGGCCATCGATTCTGTTCTTGAGGTCTGCGACCTGTTCCGTTCGGAAAATCCGCCGCGCATCGTCCAGGACGAGGCCGACGCGACCTACGAGCGCCGGTGCACGGCGAAGCATGCCCGCATCGACTGGAACAAACCGGTCAAGCAGGTGTATGACCTGATCCGCGGCACAAACCCGTCGCCCGGCGCGTGGACCACGTTCGGCGGCGCCGAAGTCGGTGTCTTCGACTGCCAGCGGGTCGAGGGCGATGGAATCAGCAGCCGAGTCGTCGACGTATCAGAAGACGGCGTAACCGTGCAATGCATCGGCGGGCGCATTCTGATAAAGCGTGTACGCCCCGCCGGTGCCGGCAAGGTATCCGCCGCCGAGTGGGCCAAAGACGCCGGAATCGAAGCCGGCACGAACCTGGGCGACTGACGGTCGCCGGTACAAACAACCGATTGAATTGGGAACTCTGACAATGGCTAAAACCGACATCGAAATCGCCCGCGAAGCGACACCGCAACATATCAACGACATCGGCGCCAAGCTGGGTATCCCCACCGAGCACTTGCTGCCATACGGTCACGACAAGGCCAAGGTATCAGCCGAATTCATCAAGAGCATCGACGGCAATAACACCGGCAAGCTGATCCTGGTGACGGCGATCAACCCGACCCCGGCCGGCGAAGGCAAGACGACGACCACCGTCGGTCTCGGCGACGGCCTCAACCGCATCGGCAAGAAGGCGACGATCTGCATCCGCGAAGCCTCGCTCGGTCCGAACTTCGGCATGAAGGGCGGCGCCGCCGGCGGCGGTTACGCCCAGGTCATCCCGATGGAGGACATGAACCTTCACTTCACCGGCGACTTCCACGCCATCACCTCGGCCCACAACCTGCTGTCGGCGATGATCGACAACCACGTGTACTGGGGCAACGAGCTGGACATCGATATCCGCCGCATCGCCTGGCGGCGCGTGCTGGACATGAACGACCGCGCGCTGCGCCAGATCAACTGCTCGCTGGGCGGTGTCGCCAACGGTTTCCCGCGCGAAGCCGGCTTCGACATCACCGTGGCCTCCGAGGTCATGGCCATCCTGTGTCTGGCCGCCGACCTGGCCGATCTCGAAAAGCGTCTGGGCGACATGATCGTCGCCTATCGCCGCGACCGTTCGCCGGTATACTGCCGCGACATCAAGGCCGAAGGCGCCATGGCAGTACTTCTGAAGGACGCCATGCAGCCAAACCTGGTGCAGACGCTTGAAAACAATCCTGCCTTCGTGCACGGCGGTCCGTTCGCCAACATCGCACACGGCTGCAATTCGGTGGTCGCGACCAAGACCGCGCTCCGCCTCGCCGACTATGTGGTTACCGAGGCCGGCTTCGGCGCCGACCTGGGGGCCGAGAAGTTCTTCGACATCAAGTGCCGCAAGGCCGGTCTTCGTCCGAGCGCCGTCGTCATCGTGGCGACGATCCGCGCGCTCAAATCGAACGGCGGCGTCGCCAAGGACAAGCTCAACGAAGAAAACGTCGACGCCCTCAAGAAGGGCTGCCCGAACCTTGGCCGTCACCTCGAGAACCTGAAAAAGTTCGGCGTTCCCGCCGTCGTCGCAATCAACAATTTCCATACCGACACCGAAGCCGAGATCGCTGCGGTCAAGGAATTCGTCGCCTCGCAGGGCACCGAAGCCATCCTTTGTGAACACTGGGCGAAAGGTTCCGAAGGCACCGAGGCACTGGCCAACAAGGTGGTCGAGCTGGTCGATTCCGGCGTTGCCGACTTCAAGCCGCTGTACCCGGACGAAATGTCCCTGTTCGACAAGATCCAGACCGT
This sequence comes from Thalassospiraceae bacterium, assembly GCA_038100295.1. Lineage (GTDB taxonomy): Bacteria > Pseudomonadota > Alphaproteobacteria > Rhodospirillales > Casp-alpha2 > UBA4479. Next base: position 11,988 of record JAYNVG010000008.1, on the reverse strand, counting down.
GGCCAAGGAAATCTATCGTGCCGACGAGGTTCTCGCCGACACCAAGATCCGCAATCAGCTCAAGGAGTGGGAAGAAGCCGGCTACGGCAACCTGCCGGTCTGCATGGCGAAAACTCAGTATTCCTTCTCGACGGACCCGAACCTCAAGGGTGCACCGACGGGTCATTCCGTGCCGGTGCGTGAAGTCCGGATTTCCGCTGGCGCCGGCTTTATCGTCGCCGTCACCGGCGAGATCATGACCATGCCGGGCCTGCCCCGCAAACCGGCGGCTGAATCCATTCGTCTCAACAAGGAAGGCCTTGTCGAGGGCCTGTTCTAAGGAGAGTCTCCCATGGCGTTCCGCACGATACTGGTTCCTATACGCGGCGATGGCCGGGGTGAATCCGTGCTCGATCACGCGTGCGCCTTGGGCAGGCCGTTCAATGCACATATCTGCGCCGTGCATTGCAAACCGCGCGCCAAGGACCTGATCCCGTTCGGCGTTGCCGTGCCGGCCCTGGTCAGGGATCAGATCAGTTCATCCGCCTCGTCGATCACCGACAACGAGGTGGAGCGCCTGAAAACCCTGTTCGATGCCTATGTCGAAAAGAACGGCCTCACGGTCTGCGAAACCCGCCCGCCGCAGCACGACACGCTGACGATTTCGTGGAGCGTCACTGACGGCAAGCAGGCCGACGTAATCGGCGTGTGGGGGCGGCTGGCCAGTGTTGTCGCCGTCGCCCAGCCCGAACTGGACACCAATCTCGGCCAGCACACCCTTGAATCGGCACTGATGAGTACCGGACGACCGGTCCTTTTGTGCCCGAAAAGAGCCGTCGACACGCTCGGCAACAACGTCGCCATCGCCTGGAACGGTTCGGCTGAATCGGCACGTGCCATCGCCATGTGCGGATCGATCATCGCCGAAGCGAAAACGGTCAGCGTGCTCTGCGCCGACGACGCCGACAATCTTGAATTGGGTGCCCAGGACCTGATCCTGCACCTCCTCGATCACGGCATCGAGGCCAGCGCGGTCAGCGTCAAATCGAAAACATCGTCGCTCGGCGAAAGCCTCGTGAAGGCAGCTCGCGACAGCGGCGCCGACGTCATGATCATGGGCGCGTACGGCCGCAGCCGAGGCCGCGCCATGGTGCTGGGCGGCGTCACGCAATGGATTATCGATCACACCGACATGCCCGTGCTGTTTACGCACTGAGGCAGGGAAATAGGAATATGAGGGCCTCAATTTGATTTGATATGATTAAGGACACTAACTTATCATTGGTATACCTAACACCAAGATTAGGACCCTGAAGGGCAATTCCGCCGGAAGAAGCGGTGCTTCACAGAACATCCAACTTTGAACGTGTTGCCGGCTTCACCGCGGCTTTCGCACCGGCAGCTAATGGTAACTTGGGAGGTTACAATGGCTATCTCTAGACGTCACATTCTTGGCATTGCCGGTGCGCTCAGCATCGGTGCCATGGTTGCCGGTCTTCCCGGCACGGCTTCCGCGTGGGAGCCGAACAAGCCGATCGACTTCATCATCATGGCCGGCAAAGGCGGGGGCGCCGATAAAATGGCGCGTCTGATGCAGGCCATCATCGAACAGGACAAGTTGTCATCCAAGCCTTTGGTGCCGATCAACAAGTCCGGCGGTTCCGGTGCAGAAGCGCTGATTGCCGCGAAGGGCGCAAGCGATCCTGATCACACCATCATGGTGACCTTGAACTCGTTCTTCACGACGCCGCTGCGTCAGCCGAAACTGGGCATCGACATCATGACCTTCGCCCCGGTCGGCCGCATGGCGGAAGACACCTTTCTGCTCTGGGTCCACAAGGATTCCGGCATCAAGACGTTCGAGGAATTCCTCGCCAAGGTTAAAGCCGAAGGCAACAAGTGGGTCATGGGCGGCACCGGCAAGGCACAGGAAGACGAACTGCTGACCGAATTCCTGAACAACAACTTCGACCTGAAGATCAAGTACGTGCCGTACAAGGGCGGCGGAACCGTTGCCAAGCAGCTCGCCGGCAAGCACATCAACTCCAGCGTCAACAACCCGTCGGAAGCCCTCGGCTTCTATGAGTCGGGCGACGTCGTGCCGATCCTCAGCTTCACCGCCGAGCGTCTGCCGCTGTTCCCCGATGTCCCGACCATGCGGGAAAAGGGCAAGGACTTCGCATACGGTATGCAGCGTGCCGTTGTCGGTGCACCGGGCATGAGCGCCGATGCGCTGAAGTACTACGAGGACCTGTTCTCGAAAGTGTACAAGTCTGAAAAATGGCAGGCTTACCGCAAGAAGCAGTCGCTTTTTGGGGATGAGCTGAATGGTGACGGGCTGAAGTCCTACTGGAACGAACAGCGCGAGCGTCACCGCAAGATGCTGATGGATATGGGCGCGATCAAATAAGAACCCATACGGCATAGACACAACGTACGACTGAAACATCAAGAGATCGGGAGCGAGCGCTTATTATGAGACGTGCAGAAATCATCACGGCTGGGTTAATGGCGCTTCTCTCGATCTACTTGATGTTCAAAAGTGCGGAGCTCAATATCGGCTACATCAAGGGCGAAGGCCCGGGCGGCGGCTTCTGGCCGTTCTGGCTCTCCGCCGGCATGTTGATTTCATGCATCTGGATCGCCATAAACTGGTATCTGAAAAAATCTCCGCCATCGCAGTCCGAGGAAAAGTACCTGGACAGCTACGGTCTGCGCATGCTGCTGCTGGTCGGTGGCGGCGTTACGGTGTTCATCGCGCTCACCCATTTTCTCGGGTTTTACGGCGCCATTCTTCTTTTCCTGATTTACTACATTCGATTTCTCGGCCGCCATAGCTGGCCGGTGACCCTGTCGATTTCCGTCATAACGCCTGTCGTCACATTTCTGTTCTTCGATATCGCGATGCGGATCGTTCTGCCGAAGGGCTACCTCGAACCGCTGTTCATTCCGCTTTACGACATTTTCTTCTGATCGAACCGGCACCACTTAAGCGCACATCAACGAGTTAGGGATAGGCGACGACATCATGGAAATTCTCGGGCATCTCGTAGACGGCGTGTTTATCGCTCTGGAACCGCTCAACATCATGCTGATGCTGATCGGGGTCGCGCTCGGCCTGTTCATCGGCGCCATGCCCGGTCTCGGCTCCGTCAACGGTGTCGCCATCCTGCTGCCGGCGACCTTCCTGGTGCCGCCGGCCTCGGCGATGATTTTCCTGGCGGCGATTTATTACGGCGCCATGTACGGTGGCGCCATCTCATCCATAACGCTTGGCATTCCGGGCGCATCCACCGCCGTGGCGACGACATTTGACGGCAGACCGCTGGCCCTCAAGGGTCGCGCCGACCTGGCGCTGGTGACCGCCGCGGTGGCGTCGTTCATCGGCGGCAGTATCGCCAACATTCTTTTCACCGCTTTCGCGCCGCCGCTGGCGCAGGTCGCGCTGGACTTCGGCGATCCGGAAATCTTCGCGCTGATGCTTTTGGCGTTCGCGACCTTCGTCGGCCTCGGCGGCGACGACATTCCGAAGACCCTGTTTTCGATTTTCTTCGGGCTGGTGATGGCGGCCGTCGGCCTCGACATCATGACCGGTGAGCCGCGCCTGGTGTTCGGTGACATCACCGGCTTCATGCACGGCATCAACTTCCTGGTGCTCGCCATCGGCGTTTACGGTATCGGCGAGATGCTCTGGACCATCGACAGCACGCGCGGCGAAATGACCATGACTGGCGCCGTCATGACATTTCGCGGAATCCTCAAATCAATACGTGAATCCATTTCCTCGTGGAAAGGCATGACGATCGGCTCCTTCCTCGGTTTCTTCGTCGGCATCCTGCCGGCGGCAGGCGCCACACCCGGTTCGCTGATGGCCTACGGCATCACGAAGATGGTCAACAAGCATCCCGAGCAGTTCGGCAAGGGGCATATCGACGGTGTCGCTGCGCCGGAGTCGGCGAACAATTCGGCATCCACCGGCGCCATGCTGCCGATGCTGACGCTCGGCATTCCCGGCTCGCCGACGACCGCCATCCTGCTCGGCGGCATGGTAATCTGGGGGCTGCAGCCGGGGCCGCTGCTGTTCACCAACCAGACCGAATTCGTGTGGGGCCTGATCGGCTCGTTCTACATCTCCAACTTCTTCGCCCTCGCCGTCAACCTGGCCTTCATCCCGCTGTTCATCTGGATGCTGCGGATGCCGTTCACGGTGCTGGCGCCGATGATCTTCGTGCTTTCGGTGGTCGGCGGCTTTGCCGCGACCCAGGACATGCACGACATCTGGCTGATGCTGATTTTCGGTCTCGGCGCGTATCTGCTGCGCAAGCTGGACTATCCGGTGGCACCGGCGGTGCTGGCCATCGTGCTGGGTCCGATCGCCGAACCGAAGCTGCGCCAGTCGCTGCTGTTTTCCAGCGGCGACCCGATGATCTTCCTCGAGCGTCCGATTTCGGGGCCGATCACGGTGATTGCCATCATCCTGATCCTGCTGCCGCTGTTCGGCCTGATCCGGAGAAAACTGAGAGGCACGAAGCCGGCCGCCTCGTAATCCGGAAGAGATTTCCTATCTATAGTCGGATAGGAAATTCACGGATCGAAAGGAACGGCCATGTCCTTGTCCCTGCGCGGCATTCTTCTGGCAACGGTTCTTTGTCTGAGCGCATCAGGCGCGCTGGCCGACACCGGGTTATGGCAGAAACTGTATGAGCCCGGCCACTTCGCCATCATGCGCCATGCCACCGCTCCCGGCACGGGCGATCCCGATAACTTCCGTATCGGTGACTGCTCGACGCAACGCAATCTCAACGATACCGGGCGTGCCGAAGCGAAAGCCGTCGGCCAGTCGGCGAAAGACGCCGGCATAAAATCCGCCCGGGTCTATTCCAGCCAATGGTGCCGCTGCATGGAGACGGCACGCAATCTCGGCCTTGGTGCGGTGCAAGAGCTTCCGGCGCTGAATTCGTTTTATCAACGTGCCGAGGATCGGGACCCCAATCTGGCGGCCCTTAAGACATTCATCGAGGCAAACGCCGATAAACCGGGTCCGGTCATCCTTGTGACGCATCAGGTAACGATAAGCGCCCTGACGCGGCGTTACACACGTCAGGGCGAGGTTATCGTATTCCGTCATGCCGGGAACGGAGAGGTCGACGTCGTCGGCTCTATCCCGCCCGGCTGAGTGGAACGGTATTAGCTGGCGAGACGCTGGCGCGGGCTGTCAGCGGACTGGCGGCGGCCGTTGGATTGGCCATTACCGCGACCGTTCCCCTGGCCATCACCCTGGCCATTACCCTGGCCATTACCCTGGCCATTACCTTGACCACGGTGTGCCTTTTTCGGTTTACCCTTCTGCCATCTGGAACGGCCCTGCGGCTTTTCCGATACCGCGGCATCGGCGCGCGGTTTGTCGAAGTGCGGACGAGAGGCGGGCGCGGCTTCACGGGGACGCTCGGACGAGGCCTCGGTTACCGGCGCATCGCCACGATGCACCGCATTGCCGATCAGGCGTTCGATATCCCTGAGCAGACCGCGTTCGGCGTGCTCGCACAGCGAGATCGCAATGCCGCTCTTGCCGGCGCGTGCGGTCCGGCCGATCCGGTGCACGTAGGATTCCGGCACGTTCGGCAGTTCGAAGTTGATGACGTGGGAAACGTCATCGATGTCGATGCCGCGTGCGGCGATATCCGTCGCCACCAGAACCTTGGTACGGAAGTTCTTGAAATCAGCCAGCGTACGTTCGCGCTGCGGCTGACTCTTGTTGCCGTGAATGGCGCCGGAGGTAATCCCTGCCTTTTGCAGGAATTCGTTGACCTTGTCGGCGCCGCGCTTGGTGCGGGTGAAGACGATGGCCCGCTCGACGTCCTTGCCGCGCAGAATGCCGACCAGCGCATCGCGCTTTTCGTGACGTTCGACGTGCATGACGCTCTGGTTGATGCGTTCGATCGGGCGCGACGTCGGCGTCACGGCGATTTCCACCGGGTTGGTCAGGAAGTCGTTGGCCAGGGCGCGGATCTGCTGCGGCATGGTCGCCGACAGCAGCGCGGTCTGGCGCTGTTTCGGCAGCTTGGCGAGGATCTTGCGGATCGTCGGCATGAAGCCGAGATCAAGCATCTGGTCGGCCTCGTCGAGCACAACGGTTTCCGTTCTGTCGAGCTTGATCGCGCCGGTCTGCACATGATCGAGCAGACGGCCGGGGGTGGCGACGACGATGTCGACGCCGCGCGCCAGCATGCGGATCTGTCCGCCCGGCTTTACGCCGCCGACGACGACAGCGACGGATACGCGCATGTCGGCGCCATAGGTGCGGATGCTTTCGGCGATCTGCGAGGCAAGCTCGCGGGTCGGCGCCATGATCAGCGCGACGCAATGTTTCGGATTGGGACGTGCCCTGAGTTCGTTAATCCGGTCCAGGATCGGCAGCACGAAGGCGGCGGTCTTGCCGGTGCCGGTCTGGGCGATACCGACAAGGTCCTTGCCGGACATCATGATCGGAATGACCTGCGACTGGATCGGGGTCGGTACAGTGTAACCTTCGTTCGAGATGGCACGAAGAAGGGGCTCGGCAAGGCCGAGATCGTTGAAGTTTTTCAAAACATAACTTTCATATATAGCCGCCCGCCGGAATCCCCATTGGAGTCCGGTGGCGTCTGGTTTTCAATTTGGGAGCTTGCGTAGATCAGCAACCATGTTCGTGTGCCGAAAATGGCACGGCCGGTCCGGATTTGTCTCGGAAGCGGCGACTGCTGACAACAGATGAGGTCATCTACACGCAGTAAGCTGGAGAGGTTGTGTCATACATCGTGTGGAATAGCAAGAAATGTTCGCAGTCGCACAAAAATATCTTCGCCATCTTACGGCAGGTAAATGTCCACCCGCCATGTTGATCAACCAGCCATGAGCCGGAACCCTCGTTAATCTAGTTAAGTAGTACTTCTGCTAATACTTATAACCATCTCGAAAATGCCGTCACATCTCTTCCAGCAGGAACATACCATTTCTTTTTAAATGCATCCCACTTGCCACCAAGATTTTTGCACTCTTCCTTATCTGAGTATGGACAATTGAGATAAGTTCGTCCATCAGCCTTACCCTCTTGCCCAGTGTTCGCTTTATTCTTCTGAGAACCACGTTTGGTAGGCATTTTCTTTCGATGAGGCTTGTAGTCATCAGATGATTTGCATTCAGTGCAAATCCTTCCATAACCACCCGCACCATTACTGAGCGTCTGATCGAAATAATCTTCAATCGGCTTAATATCATTGCACCGAGAACATGCCTTTGAATCACCATCATTAAGTGATTTCTGAAGTTTCATGTGTTCTTCGATAAGTGAAGGGGGTTCACGTTCAATATCAAACTTTACGAGCATTTTGCGAAGGCGTTCATCTAGAGTTTTGACGGGATCCTTCCCAATCGTAAACCGATTGATACGTAGAAACTTATAACCATATCCTTCAAGTATTTTCTGCCGCTCGACATCTTCGGAGTTCATATAATATTCGTAGTTTGAAGCATCAACTTCATCAAGATTTGTAAAGTGCTCTTTGAAGCCATCGTACTCTATGATTATTTGTGCTGTCTCGCGATTGCCCACTACCTTAACAAGAAAATCTACTTTGTAATTAGGATGCTGATAGGATGGGTTTAATTGCTTCAGATAAGCTCCCAACTCGAATTGAGCATCGACTTCAACTTGATCACCTAATTCATCAAATAACGGCACTGCACGCAGCCAGTTCAGAACCTGCAGTTCCATAGGTGATTGTGGATCAACATCTGTTGTTTCTGGCCCCTGTCTACCCTTTATCAACTCGTTTTGAAAATGGCTGAGCGCTACGCGTATCCCTCCGCCCATTTCAGAGATGTCTTTTGAGTGATAGATTTCAACGCACTCCTTAGCTCTACTGAAACCTACATTGAGCCGCTGAAGCCTGATGCTCTCTTCAACGTCATCTGATTTTGAGATCTCCTTGGCAAAGATATAATTCAAGCGATCCTTAAGTGGCGTAGCCACCATTGAGTAGATGCAGATGTCTGCTTCTTCTCCCTGGCATGTATCGAAAGTGAAAATCCGCAGTCTTAATTTCTCGATCATTTCCTGACCGTCAGATATCTTTTGAAGCTCCTGAAGGATAAGGCGTTGCTGTTCATTAAAAGGTGTAATGATGCATACGTCAGGATTGGACGGTAATTCACACAAATGTCGCAAACGATGAATTATGGCAGCCGCCTCAATTTGGTTTGTGTTGCCTGCAAGCTCATGCTTGCCATCGTGTTCAATTGGAATAATTTTAATCACTTCATCAATTGGTCTCCCGCGTATCTTCATTGCCTGAAGTCCGCTACTGTAAAAATACCGTGATGAGAATCCAATCAACTCTGGATATCCACGGAAATGCTTCTTGAGCATGATTTTCAAATTTGCAATACGTTCCACAAACTCAAGAACGCTGGTCCTTATGTCGAACATCTTTATCTGGTTTAGCATTGAGATATTGGGCTGAGCCTGTTGTCTGAATTGTTCAAGAATCCGGGCTTGATAAGATTGATTGATCGCCTTTGATGCGTTGCTTGTTTTCACGTTTGAAAACTGATTGCGGTCACCTAGTACAAGCACCTTCTTGGCTCGTATGAACGCGGGAAGCGCCTGCGCGATTGACACCTGACTAGCTTCATCAATTATAATTAGGTCAAATATATCCCGCTCAAGTGGGACGTATTCTGCATAGTCACGTATCCCTGCTATCATCACAGGAAACGCCTCTCGCAAATCCTCAAAAAGATCTCTTGGGAATTTCTGCTTCTTCTTAATAATAGTTTTTATCTGAGCGGCTTTATTCTTTTTCGTATTTGCGAATTCAACTACTCGAGCGTCTAAGTTATCAGCTAGTCTTTGTGTTTGGAGCTCGGCAATATCTCTAAGCTCATCGGCATAATCAACTTCTGGAATGGAGGTAAAACGTTCGCGAATATAGTCAAAACTTTGAAAGTGTTCTGACAGAGATTTTATTCGTTCAGATAGAATGGAATGACCATCTAAAACATCTTCACGCAGGGTTAAGTTTGATAATCCAAAATCTACGAATATTCCGTCATCATCTTCAGACAGTATAGATCTGAGATCTGCAAGGCTCTCTTGAATTGCATTTATTTTTTCAATATCAAAAAATATACCATTAATAAATTGATAGAATGCGAGATTTTTTTCCATTTGATCGCGGATATTTGCTGCAAGCAATTCTTGGATCGCCTCACGAAAAAACGTCTCTGAAGCTCGTAATTTATCAAGTTGCTTGTGCGCTGTGTCTGCGGACCTATGATTGAATTCATCTTTCAAACGTCGGGTAAGTCGACGCACCTCAGAACCTGAAAATAAGAATCAAATAATAGGTTTTTTTGCTGCGTCGAAATCATCAATTATCTCACCTAAAATTTTTAGCTGAGACACTTTGAACGTCCCAAATTCTTTGGCTGAAGGAGCGAGAGACCTTCGTGTTCCAGCCTTTGTTATTTTTTCCTGAACAACCAAAAAGGCTTCAAGATTAATTTTTTGATTTTGTGATTCGATAAAATTACAAAGAGCTTTTGTTTGATCATTATTAAAAAACTGATAAATCTCTCTTGCTCGTTGAATGCCACGTCGAAAGTTATCATCACGGATTAATTGATCCTGTTTATCCCCAAGGAATTCAAATTTCATCTCATGTTTTTGCAAAGTAAAAATATCTGAAAGTCTAATCTCCGTTGATGCCTCACGTGTTTTTTCTATGCGATTTTTAAGTGAACTCTCTTTGGAATTAATTGTTTTATCTAATTCGCCGGCGTTAGCTTTGGCTACAGCAAGACGCTGTCGCATTTGGTCAACAGTTCTTGTTGCAAGAATTTTAGCGTACGTGCTGCCTTGCTTGCCAAGCCTTAGAATAGGATCCTGAAAATTATCATTCAGACGCACCGCCTTGAGTGTCTCTGTTATTTTTCTTTCGGCCACATCCAGAGCTTCTTTCTTATCAGACAGGATAAGAACATTTCTCCCCTTGAAAATAGCATCGAATACCACAGCTGAGATTGTATGTGATTTACCTGTCCCTGGAGGTCCTTCTACCGCAACGTATTTACCTTCCTTAGCGTTGAGCGCTGAGATAATTTTACGTTGCTCTTCATTTAATGGTACGGGGCTGTCGTAGACCAATCTTTCTGGCAATGAAGTTCTTATCCACTCATCATCTACTTGCGCCTCAAGGGAAATGGGGTCCTTACTCATAAATCCTGATATCAGATTGTTAAATTCTTCACCAACACCACCTTGTATACTTATCTTTTCCAAAAGCTCTTCATAGTCGTTAAGCAAACTTTCATCTGATTGATCAAAAGCTGCAAAGTTAAGCGAATTATCAATTGTTATTTCTGACCGGGATATTTTTTGTGGGCGCCCCTCATGAAGATCAATTGATCCATCCATGGATAGAACTGATGTAAAATCATCTAGAATTGTCTGTGCATGACTGATCATCGACTCGCTTTGCGCTACATATACAATTCGGTCATCAAGCACGAATGTAACAGGCTTGGACGTTGATCGTGCGACTTCTCCTGCCCCAAAGTCGATCGCCTTTTTATTGATAAGAAGATGGGGGTCAATCTTAATTGTATATATGGAATTTGAGAGAGAGACCTCTACTGGGAAATAGAAGAGAGGAAACCCGGTTTTCCCAAAACGGAGCGAGCACACATAAACATAAATTTGAAAATTATCTCTTAGCTTTAAAGTCGATTTTAATTCGCTCAAGTCTCTGTAAAAGTCACTTGTCGTAAAGCCTTCAAAAAAGTCGATGAACTTTGATCGGATGGCGCCTGTCTCGCATGCGTCTTCAATTAATCCATCCAGCTCATTGAAATTATTATCAACGATAACTGAAGCAACAGCCGAACCAATTGGCTCTTCCAAAGTGCCTGTCAGAAGATCTCCAAGTTCTTCCTCAAGATTATATATTGTCTCAATACTCTCACTACCTTGCCCTGAGAAAAACGTATCGAGACTACCAAGCAGTGGATTAACTATTGTGTTGAGTAATTCGGTCTTCAAGCGAGAAAGGATTTGATCACTGAAACGTTCGGGATCATCTGCAAACTTAGCTCTATTATTCCGTCCGTATCCCTTTAACGAATCAACAATGGTATGAATCTGATCCTCACCGATTGAGTCGATATGCCGATTGATTACTGCAATGAGTCTCTCAGATAATCTGGATCTGTATTTGCCTCTACGAACCTTAAGTTCAAGAAGCATGTCCATACCGAAAGGCGTAGACAGTAGTTCCCAAATATCTCTGCTAAGTTCAGGGTATTTCGTTAGTGAAACCCCTGTAAGCAATCCCATTTTATCTCGTGAATTAATTTGTCGCTTAGGCGTGCGGGTCTTCTTGAAATCCGTATCGAGAAAGTCGCGGAAATAACCACAAATACTTCCGATCCAACTCTTCTCTGGATCTGGCAAGTTTATGTTTTCACTTGAAGTTGGGGAGGTGTCTTCTGCCATCTGTGCCTTAGTGCCTTTTAAAAAATGACTAATCTTTTAGCGAATAACTTATTATCATTTCACGCTAACATAGCGTGAAATGAAGGCAATAAGCGACGAGCAAATAAAGGATATTCCTCATTTGAAATGGGAACTACTACTAGCACCCTAATTTCTAGATTTTCCCTAGATTTCAACTTCCAGTCCTTGCCCGTCAAATCGACTATATTGCATGGAATATATTGGTACCCTTCCGTTGGAGTCTTTTTTCGCGCAAGATTATGTCGTAGCAGATGCTGCTACACTGAAGAGCACACTCTTTGAACGAGCGATGAGGTCGGATCGATTTACGGACACCTGCCGGACACAGCTTTTACAGGTCGATATGGCCCGGACAGCAAAAACCCGCTAGACCATTGATCTAGTGGGTTAATGTTTGGTTGCGGGAGCAGGATTTGATGTCGCTATGCTCCATCCGCTTCAAGTCGTTGTCTTAC
>JAYNVG010000030.1:0-40267 GCA_038100295.1 Thalassospiraceae bacterium | reverse complement strand
CCCTATGCACAACGCCCCCATGGGCGCTTCGTACACCACGTGGAGGGACACAAGCCACTGCGCTCTGCTGATGGGTGGCATTTCAGGCAAAATGAGACCGATTCCGCACTGGCAGTTTGAGCGCCAAGGAGCAGACAAAGGAATGAACTAATGACGAAACTTAACAGGAAGAGGTTCATGGATTTCTCGGTAATCGCTTAGGAACATATCCCACTATTATGCGTGCTGTGTAACGTCACCGAGCATGGGACATATTGATGTGTTTTCATAAGAGAGGATTCTTTCATCTAAGTGACCGAAGTTAACGACGACGAGAGCAAAATAGATGACGACGAAGGACCCCGTTGAGAAGGCGGTCCGCTTTATAAGCCTAGCGGACGCCTATAGACTGACGAGCGCAGGCCAACATATAGCCAAGATCTGCCATTTTAGGGGACTACGAATAAGGGTGCCCATAAATTAGCTGCCGGTCTCGGATCATTAGTCCGAAATAAGCTTGTCCTTAATTCGTCCCGACGTGACGCAATGTAACTACCCAACTTTTTTGAGAGACATTAACGGATCTTGCCAAGCTTTCTCAGGCTCTCTGGCCCTAGCGGGTGATTGGCTTGAGGATAAACGGGATGGTGATGGTGGTCGTGTCTATGACCATGACCATGATTGTGGTCGTCAAATGATTGTAGTCTACAAGCACCAGTACAGAAGGTATCGCACAGTGAACAAGTATCGACATTCGACCCCGGGGCGTTCGCGCCTTGTCCTTCGACGTGGTGATGATGGCTCTCTTGCGCCAGACCGACTTCTGCCTCGAATCCAATGACCTGGATTCGGTACTTGCACATATTGCAATCCATGGAGTTGTCTCCCGTGAGAATCTCTTTCACCCGCTCGGCGAATGTCTCAATAACCTTTGGGTGGTCGTTGAGGTAGCAGGCCTTGACGAAATTGATGTCCGGGAAAGATTTGGCGACCAAGTCCGTAAACCCATAGATTCGGTCGATTAAAATTCCGGTAAATAGGAAATAGGGGAAAACAACAACCCGCTTGAAGTCCAATTTAGCGACATGCTCCAAGCATGGCTGCACCAATGGAAATGTGACGCCGGAATAGCCGACTTCGCACCATCCCACGTTTGTACGTTCCATTAGATGTCGTGCAATCATCGAAACGTTGGAGTTCGCGTCAGGATCACTGGACCCTCGCCCGATAACCACGAGGCAAGTATCTTCCCGCGCCACCTTGCCTTGAGCTGCATCTGCGGCGGCGATGGCTTCCTCAACCCGACACTTAGCGGCATCGATCATCTTTAGGTCGACGCCAAGCTCTCGACCGTATTCGATCCGGATGCCATGTTTTTTTGCGTATGTATTGAGGACGGACGGAATATCATTTTTTGCGTGCATTGCCGCAAACAGCATACCCGGGACAGCCAAGATATGCTTGCAGCCTTGCTGCCGCAGACCGTCCAATCCGTCACGAATTAGTGGATTGGCGAATTCAAGATAACCATATTCTACCGGCCACTCACCGAAATGTGCGGGCATTTGCCGAACCAGATTGGCAAACTGATCAACAGCAGCTTGGCTGCGCGACCCATGCCCGCAAATCATGACACCAATTTTATCTGACATTTAATAGCCTCAGCCTTACGATGTTCTGTAACGCTGTGTTCTACATCTCATTGACCCTTTTCAAAAGTTGCTTTTGTAACTCGTTGCCGTTTCAGAATACATAAGGCTTTTTTCAGATCACTAGACTTTTTAAAAAGGGCCCAAATCATCGAGTACGGCTTCTAGTGTACTTGGTTGCTCTGGTTCATTTGCTGACGCCGATAACTAATCCAAGTGCGTCTGCTTTGGGAGCTTAATCAGTCAGTTAATTCAGCAAGACAATTGATATATTCAGGTAAATGGCAAATGACACCCATACAATATATGGAGACATTAGCCAGCCAGCAAAGCCGTCGATACGCCAAAACATCAGAAGCGTGATAAGTATGCTGATCCATAACAAAACGATTTCGATTGCTGCGAAACCCGGTGATTGGGCACCGAAGAAAATAAAAGACCAGATCAGATTGAGCATCAATTGAACAGCAAAGGCTACCATAGCCATGCGGCGTATGTTGTTCGCTGACCTTAACCAAACGCGCCAACCAGCTACCGCCATCATGACATACAATGTGATCCACATTGGGGCGAATACCCAATCGGGTGGGTTCATTGGAGGCTTGGCGAGGGTTTGATACCAGTCGTTTACGGAGGTTTGCGTAATCCAGCCACCAACTGCGGATACCCCAAGACACACGGTGAGGAAAAAGACGAGAGGAACAGTATTTTTCATTTTTGGTTTCTATTGATTTATTAATCTGATTGCGGACACAGCCACATTTGCTGAGAAGGCCTTTCCGATCCCAAGAACGCCGATCCTACTTAGATGCTTTGGATTAAACAAAGCGCCGGTCTTATGCGGAATGAAGTTCTCAAAACTAAAATAAACTGTCGTCCATTTAGATGGGGACAGAAATGACGCCCTGAACGACTGCCAAGGTCGGGTTAAATCCGATGTACGTAAGCGCAGATCGTATGTCTCGTCGTTTCCAAAGACGTGCAACTCAATGCCCTTGAATTCAGACGCATCGTAATCGCTGCCGCTCTTATCAACGTCGAAGGCCATCTGAACGAAGCCACCATTGTTCTCCAGAGACACCTCACCGGAAAGACGTGTCGCCTCTCGGCCTGCAATAACTTCATGAGAGATGCGGCCCTGAGATACGCCGCCCATTACTGTGTCTGAGACGAACTCCCAGTTGGTTTTAAGGCCCTTTGGCATCAGCGAAATATGTCGCGCCCTTAAGAAAAAAGAAACCCCCGGTGCTGGGAGGCAAAACCGGGGGAGTTTAAAAGGGAAACGCTCAAAATGGGAGGCAAGAGCGTCGGGAAGTGCCTGACTTACGATAGGGTTATTCGGATGTATCACTATGCATTGCCATATTGATCCGTCAGCCAAATTTCATCGTAAATTTGAGATATAAGGGGAGTGCGATGAAAGACTTAAAAACTCACATTGAGAAAGACGGTACCATCGTCATATCCAACGACAATACAACCGTTGGATACGCTGTAATCGACAAAGATGCCGGCGAACTGTCCTACATATTCGTCAACCCGGCTTTCCGCCGGCGGGGCTTCGGATCAAAGCTGTTGAAAGCTGCGAATGAAGTCGCCGGGAAAAAGCTTAAGCCCGCCGATCCTGTCTCACCCCTCGGTGCTAAATTTTTTGCGCGGGCTGGTTAAGATGTCCGCAATGGGTCAGAAGCGGAATAAAACACAACCTATTAAAAACGTCTGCTTCAGGTGTATCA
This sequence comes from Thalassospiraceae bacterium, assembly GCA_038100295.1. Lineage (GTDB taxonomy): Bacteria > Pseudomonadota > Alphaproteobacteria > Rhodospirillales > Casp-alpha2 > UBA4479. The sequence goes on along the minus strand of JAYNVG010000030.1, from coordinate 36,903 downwards.
GCAGCTTCACGTATGTTTATGTTCATGTTATGTTCTTTTTATGAATCAGTCTGCTAAAACAGAGAAAAAACAGGATTCCAAATTCAAACCCGGACAGTCCGGCAATCCCAACGGACGCCCCCAAGGTTCGCGGAACAAGGCAACGCTGGCGATGGAATCCCTAATGGAGGCCGATGCCGAGGCCATCACCCGGAAGTGTATCGAGAAGGCCAAAGAGGGCGACATGGCGGCAATCCGTCTTTGTATGGATCGTCTCTATCCGCCCCGCAAAGACAGCCCGGTTTCGTTTGAACTCCCACCGATGGAAACCGCAGCCGATGCGATGCAGGTCATGGGGGCTATTCTCATGGCGCTGGCGTCCGGGGAAGTCACACCATCCGAAGCGCAAGCCGTGGCCGGTATTGTCGAGACATTCCGCCGCACCATCGAAACCAGCGAAATGGAAGCGCGCCTTGTAGAGCTTGAGAGAGCCAAGGGGGCGAAATATGAAAGGCATTGAACGCCGATTGAAGGCGCTAGAGGACGCGACAGCGCACCGGGGCAAGGTGGGATTCATCACTTATGCCGAGGGGGAGAAAACCGAAGCGCAGGCCGTGACCGCATGGGAAGCGGATAGCGGCCCCATTTCGGAGTGTTCAACCGTATTCCTAACAATATACGAGGCGGCATGATGCGAGGAATTGAAGCAAGGCTTAGACGGCTCGAATTGGAAGCCGGACGCCCCGAGGATTTAGAGGCACTTTCCGATGGCGAATTAAACGCCCGCATTCGCAAGCTATGCGAACTAGTAGCCGTACACCCTGATTCATCGCCCGAGGACAAGGCGCTGGCAGAAGCCGAGCTTGTGAAGCTGGACGCCGAAGAAATGGAAGCGGGAAACCATGAGAAGCATTAAGGCACGCCTAGACCGGCTTGAGGCCGATGCGAGGCCCAAATCAAACGCCTTCACTTTTATCTCTTACGAAGCGCCGCAAACCGGGGAGCAGGCAATCGCAGACTGGGAAGCCGAGAACGGCCCTATATCGGGCATCCCGATTGTAACGAATTTCCGCAGAACGCTGGATATGGATTGATCCGCATGAATCTAAAACGAAGACTTACCCGCTTAGAGGCCAGCGCTGGAATAGGTGAGGCAAGAATACACGGCGTTTGGTTTGTCGACGTCCCCGAGAAAGCCCATACACCCGCACCAGATCAAATGCAGACAAGCGCTTTATGGGGGAGCGGCCCCGATACCTGGCGCGTCTATCTCAAGCCGTGCCAGTCTGAAGATGACGCATTAAGGGCGGTGGGCATCGATCCCGATAAAGACCACGTTATCCATTGGGGCATGAGTGACCTGTAAAAAACAGGTGAAAACAGGTGATTTACCCCGGCCCCTCACGCGCAGCTAGAGGCTATTCGGCCCTTTTTTGGCCAGTACACGCGCGCGAAAATTCTTGATAAAAATGCGCGATATTGGACATTTTTTGTACAAAAGCAAAAGCCCGCCATTGTGACGGGCTCTTAACCTATTGAAATAATTGGCGTCCCCTACGGGACTCGAACCCGTGTTTCCGCCGTGAAAGGGCAGCGTCCTAGACCGCTAGACGAAGGGGACGCGGTCGGCGATGCAGGTGGTAGCCATTCAGGAAGCGGAAATCAAGCGAGAAACGATGTTCGGGCGATAAAATTTGAGATTTTTACCGCGCCGGCAGACATATGGCTCGGCAGCGCCGTCAGTTTTCGTCTTTGACCTGATTGATCAGGGCTTCCAGGCCGGTTTGCACCTCGACCGGCTTCGAATGCCGATCCAGATAATAGGCGTAAATCTGCAGGAATTCCTCGGCGAACAGAGCCGGATCGACATCCTGGGGCGTATCAGAATTGGCGACGGCGAAGGCAGAGAAATTAGCCGCGGCGTGGCGCATGCCGGCGGCGATATCGATCGGATTCATGCCTTCCTGCAGCCGGTTATTCGCCATGTTGATGATCTGGTTGGCGAGCTGGATGCTCAGGGTATGACGGTCTTCTTCTTCACTCATGTCTGATCTGCCTCAAAATGCACCGGCGCACTGTACGCGGTTTGACGGTAAGGATGAAAGGGGGCGCCGGCGGTCAGCCGGCCCGCTTGATCGCGGCGGCGAACATGTACCCGGTACCGCGCACGGTCTTGATGATTTCGGGGTGGCGGGAATCCTGCTCGATCTTGCGGCGCAGGCGCGTCACCAGAACGTCGATGGAACGGTCGAACGGTTCCCAGTCGCGGCTGTAGATGGCGCTCAGCAGATGGTCTCGTGACAGCACACGACCGGCTTTCTCGATAAACTCATTGAGCAGGCTGAACTCGCCCGACGTCAGTTCGATTTTTTCGCCGTCTGCATTGCGCAATTCGCGGCTGTCGAGGTTGAGGACCCAGCCGTTGAAGGTGACTTGGCGCTGTTCGCCGTCGTAGGTCTTGGAAGCGGCGCTCCGGCGTTCGCTGACGCGGCGCATCACGCTTCTTATGCGCGCCAGCAATTCACGCTCGTCCCAGGGTTTGGTGACATAGTCATCGGCGCCGATCTCAAGCCCGACGACGCGGTCGATTGCGTCGTCCTTGCTGGTCAGGATGATGATCCCGACGGCGTATTTATCGCGCAATTGCTTGGTCAGATCGAACCCGTCATCGTTGGGCAGCTTCAGGTCCATGATCGCCAGGTCGGCCGGATCCTTGGCCATCAGCTTGTGCATGTCGGCGCCGTTGTCGCAGGTGCTGATGCGATAGCCTTCGCCTTCCAGATAAAGCCGCAGGGCCTTCTGTACGAATGCATCGTCTTCAACAACAAGAATATGCGCAGATTCTGCCATGATAGGGTATACGTCTAAAATTCATCTGTTTGGTCAAAACGGAACTATCGCGCGTTGGCCATGACCCGGTTACACTACGCGAGATGACATGCAAGCCGCAACTCATTGAAGTGGGAAATTCATATTCCCCCGGTTGCAGAATTTGAGGTGAAGATGCCGGCAGACGACACAACTCCCGAGAAGGCGACACCCATAGCAGGGCCGGGTGTGACCGCATGGCTGTCCGGTATCATCGGTGCGCCGCGTGCCTCGAAAGCGGATGGCCGACCGCTAATGCCGGACGGCTTCGAAACGCCTGCCGCCACGGAACGCAGATTAAGCATTATTCTGCCCGACGAGGTCGTGAAGGCCGACAGCGGCACACTGCAACGCCTTGAAATCCGGGGCTTGCCGAAAGGCGTGGTCCTGACAGGCGGCAAGGCGACGAATGAAGGCTTCTGGCAGATTGACCCGGACGAGATTCAGTATCTTGCGGCGATTATTCCGCAAACCGTCGACCTGCCGTTTTCGGTCATGCTCAAGGGGGTTTTCGTCGGCGATGATCCGGACACGCCGTGGAGCGAACTGACCGGTTATGAATTCGCGGATGACGGGCAAACGCCCCTGGAATCCGAACCGCCGGAAACTTTGTCCACGGATACACCGAAACCGGTAGCGCCGGAGCCGGAAGCGACGCCTGAGCCGGAACCGACGCCTGAACCAGAAGCGGATTCGCTGCCTGACCTGGCGGAATCGATGATCGCGGTCGATCTCGACGTCTCCGTCGGCACGGACGATCCGGCTGTCCTGAAGGATATCACGGTCAGGTTTTCCGGTCTTCCCAAAGGAGCCATTCTGAACAACGGCACGCTCGCGGACGGGATTTGGACAGTACCTGCAGCCGAACTGTCGAATCTGTGTATCGTCATTCCCGAAGACACAGCGGATTTCGAACTCGACGTGGAAATGGAATTTGCCGGCTCAGAACCGCAGGCCGCCAGCATTCAAGTCACGAACACACCGGTACTCACCGACCCGGCATCGGCCTTTACCGTTCGTCTGGCAGCCGCCGATGCCAACGGCAGTTCACGCATCAGCATTTACGAGGACGGCTCGGCGATCCTTGACCGCATCCTCAACTGGTCTGCCGTATCCGCGCCGTTCATTGAACTGCGCGTGCCCTATGTCGACAATGCGCTGCCCTTCGAGATCGTCATGCGGCATGCCGCATTCGGTGAAAAATCCGTCAGGCCATTGCTTCTAGGTCTAGAGATCGACGGCACCGCCATCGCGCCAGATTCGCCGGCGATTTCCGCCAACGGCACACTCGGCACCAATGGACTGGCCTGGCAGGGCGATCTTGTCGTCGATGTCCGCCATGCCCTGAAACCCGTATCTGCAGCTTTTGCAGAAGAAGATACGACGGGGGAACAGGCGCACCAGCCATCCGAAATGGCCGAGCCGAGTGCGGTTGCGGCACATGATCCTGCACCCAACGAAGTGTCGCCATCTCCGGATACACTACTGGCGCCCGATGAGGCCCCGGCATTGTCGGACGAGGAAGAACCGGTGAATGATCTGCCTGTTGGCGGGGACGATTTCGACATTGGCGAAACCGAAATCGCCGCGGTGCCACCGTCTGTGCCCGATATGCCGGCACCTGAACCAGAGAATATAGAAAAATCCGACACGCTGATCGTCGACGCCTCGTTCAGCGATTTACAGAAACCGGCATTCCTCAACGAACTGCGCAATCTACGCGATTTCATCCGCACGCGTCCTTCGGACGATAGCGGCGAAATATATGATCGGCTCGGCATCGACGTGACCAAATGGCACGACATGGCCGTACGCGGTCCTACCGGCGCGCCTGTCGTACTCGACAACCTGCTGCCGCAACTTGCCCCCAAGGGCGGCATTGACAATGCCCGGGACTTGCTGGCACTGGCGCTTGCCGACGTGCCGAATGGACCGGACGTAGTCGTTCGCATAAGCGGCCTGCCAGCGGGCGCGATGCTGACAAAGGGACAGAATCTCGGCCAGGGCATCTGGCAATTGAATGTGCGGGAACTTGCGGGAACCGCAGTCCTGCCGGCGATCAACGACTCCTCGTCGACGGCACTTCACATCGCCTGGAACGGACCTGATCGCGATGGCACCGAAGTGATTTCGCCCAGAAAGACCCTTGTCGTCGGCCAGAAGCGAAAACCGATCAGGAATCTCGGTACGGAAATGTGCACGGTGAACCTTACCCTTGATCCCGCCATCTTCGACCCGGATGGGCACGGCGCGCTTTCCGTGACCATCGGCGACATGCCACCGGGAGCCATCCTGTCCAACGGCAGGAATCACGGAGGTGGCGTCTGGACACTGGAGCAGGACAGCGGGCAAAACATCACGCTTCATGTTGCCGCCGCGACCCGGCCCTTCGCCATTACCCTGACCTGCGTAGCATTGAACGTCGAAACCGGAGACAGCACGGTGGTTTCAAGAACCTTCGACGTCATGCCCGCGCAGGCAAAGAGCCGTCTGCGTTCCGGAATGGCTGCTTGAACAGGCGCAGTTCATGAGATTCACATGAAATTCTCGGTTGCCCTGCGGGTCTATACAGTTTTTGCTTTTGTTGCCGCTCTCGCGGCAGGCATCGGCGGAATAACTTTTGTCGATGAGCAGAAACTGGAGCAGCAAGCACGTGACCAGGCCGAGCGTCATCTTGCCATCAGCATTGATGTTACCCGACTGAGCGAGCACGTATGGGAAGTGATGGATGCCACGCTGAAGATCGACAATGCGGGTCCGAATGCGCCAGATGATTCCTTAAAGGCACTCATCATGTCTTCGCTGGCCAGACACACACCGACTGCGGAAAAACTGGCCGACACGCAATCAAGTGCAAGTGCCACGCGTCTGGGGCAGGCGCGCACGGCGCTGGAAAACGCATTCGTTCCGGAGAAATCCAAAAGGGAGCTCATCACGCTGGCCAAAGAATATACCAGCGTCGTGCAACAGATCGTCGATAACACCAACGCCAAGATTACCGCAGAGCGCACGGCGCTTGCGGAACTTACTGAGAAGCTGGAACGCAAAGCCGTACTACTTTCTATTGCCGGCATTATTATCGCGATGCTGGCAATGCTATACCTCTATCGCAACGTCATTCGCCGACTGTTGCGTCTGCAATCGAGCATGTCGGCATTCGTCGAAGGCCGCGAGGAAGTAATCCCCACCCAAGGAAGCGACGAAATCGCCAGCATGGGCCGGGCGCTGGATTATCTGGTGACGACCCTGAAACGGCGTGAAGCACGGCTCGAGGAACAGCTCATCTTTCAACGCACCCTGCTGGATACCATTCCCAACCCGATCTTCTACAAGGACGACAATGGCCGCTTCACGGGTGCCAATGCGGCATTTGAATCGGTCGTCGGTCTGACCCCGGATGAGGTTATTGGCCTGACCGCGTTCGATATCGACCGACCGGACCTGGCAGAGCGTTACGACCCGCAGGATCGCGGCACCGGGGCGGGGAAGAAACGCTATTCCTATGAAACAGAAAAAGCCTTCGCCGACGGCAAGATGCACCACGTGATGATCGAAAAAGCGCATTTCATCAATGCCGACGGCAAGTCGACAGGTGTCGCCGGAGTCATGGTGGATATCACCCGGCTCAAGGAAGCCGAACTGGAACTGCAGGACGCCAAGGAAATTGCGGAATCCGCCAACCAAGCCAAATCAAGCTTCCTCGCCGCCATGAGCCACGAAATCCGCACCCCGATGAACGGTGTGACCGGTATGGTCGAATTGCTCGAGCAGACCCGTCTTGAGCGCGAACAGCGAAACATGCTGCGGACCGTGCGCGAGTCGGCGGAATCCCTTCTCAGGATAATCGACGATATCCTCGACTTCTCGAAGATCGAGGCCGGGCGCATGGACCTGGAGAATGTGCCGGTGTCGCTATCGACGACCATCAACGGCGTTGCTGATACACTGGCCCCGAATATTCGAAAACAAGGCCGCGATGTCAGCCTGATCACATTCATCGATCCCGATGTCCCGGCATGGGTCAAAGGTGATCCCGTCAGGCTGCGCCAGATTCTCATGAACCTTGCAGGGAACGCCGCCAAGTTCACCGAAGCCGGTAAGGTCGTCATCCGTGCCGAAAAGGCCGAGGCCCGCGAAGGCGGGGCAATGATCCGATTCAAGGTCAGCGATACCGGCATCGGCATTTCCCGGGAAAACCAGGCAAAACTGTTCGAAGCCTTCACCCAGGCGGAAGGATCGATCACCCGGCGCTTCGGCGGCACCGGTCTTGGGTTGTCTATTTCCAGACGGCTCGTCGATCTTATGGGCGGCAGCATCGGCGTCGACAGCGAACTCGGCAAAGGCGCGACCTTCTGGTTCGAGTTGCCGTTCGAAAAATGCGATCCGCCGGACATGCCCGGCACCGATGACCCCATGCCCAGTATTCGTGATGTCTCCGTGTTGGTCTGCATCCCCGATACGGAAGAGCGGGCGATCATCGAGCGCTATCTGGAGCATAATGCGATCCGCTATATCGCAGCCGAAACCGTCGGCCAGATGCTGGAAAGATGTTCGATGTTCGATGTCGCTGTTATCGACGGCTGGCCGGGCAGCGGCGGCACAGCCGACGAACTTGCCGAAGCCATTGTCGGCGAGACCTCGGCGCAAAATCCGCCCGGCATCGTCAAACTGCAAAACCGCCCGACAGATGTTGCAAAATCCCGCAGCCGGGTTGGTGTCGACCTGCAGCGGCCTTACAGCGAACGCACGCTGATCGAAGTCATTGCCGCTTCCGCCGGCCGGATCGATCCGTCGCGGATTGCCGTCGCCCGCGACGGCGAAGACGCCATCCATGTCACGGCACCGCCGTCGGTTGACGAAGCCCGCACCGCCGGCCGTCTGATTCTGGCGGTCGAGGATCATCTGGTGAACCGTCAGGTCCTGTTGCGACAGCTTCATACCCTCGGTTATACCGCCGAATTGGCGGAGAACGGCGCCGAGGCTTTGCAGAAATGGCATGACGGCGATTACGCGCTGATCCTGACCGATTGCCACATGCCGGAGATGGATGGTTTCGAACTGACCGCGGCTATCCGAGCCGCCGAGGAATCCCACGGCGGCCACATTCCAATCATCGCCGCGACGGCAAATGCCTTGCAGGGGGAGGCGGACAACTGCTTGCGCGCCGGCATGGACGGTTATCTCTCCAAGCCGGTGAAGCTGGATGCCCTGGCCAACGAAATCGCCAAGTGGCTGCCTGCAACCGCGGCAACGGTGCAGATGCCAGCAACGGCGCAGCAGGCCCCGTCAGGCGACGATATCCTGGACGTATCCGTGTTGCGCGGCATCTGCCATGGCGACGAAGCGATGCTGCTTGAAATGCTCGGCGATTTCCTCGACATCAACACCAGCGTTGTCGATGACCTGTTGCAGGCTATCGAAAACAGAAAGACCCCCGACATCAAATCGCATGCCCACAAGCTGAAGGGGTCCGCAGGGACCGCCGGCGCCAAACGGCTGGCCGAAGCGGCAAAGGCGCTTGAGAAATCATCGTCGGAGTCCGGTACTGGCGATATCGCTGCATTTGCGGATACTTTGAAGGCGGAATTCGATGCCGTCCGCGCCAAGATCGATACCCTGAAAGGCTGACCTGTATGGCCACGCGCATTCTGTATGTCGAAGATGATGCCTTTGTCGCCAGGATGGCGAAACGCAGACTGGAAACCGACGATTTCGAGGTCACGATCTGCGATGACGGCGCGCAGGGCCTTGAGCAGGCGGCAAGCGGCGCATACGACATCTTCCTTATCGATCACATGCTGCCGAATATGTCCGGTATCGACATCCTGCAAAAACTGGATGCGGAGAAAACGCCCGTCGTGATGGTTTCCGGCTCGTCCGAACTGAGCGTCGTCGTCGAGGCCATGCGCCTGGGCGCCGCCGATTACGTCATCAAGGAAACCGATGGCAGTTATCTGGACCTGTTGCCTCGCACGGTGAACCGGGTTCTCAATCACATGCGCCTGATCGAGGAAAAGAAGCGCGCCGACGAGCGTATCGCCAGGCAGGCGGAAACGATCCAGGGCGTGCTCGACAACATGGACCCGGGGATCACGCTGTTCGGTCCTGACATGAAACTGATTTCCTACAACGACCGCTTTATCGAACTGTTCGACCTGCCACCTGCCCTGATTACCGAAGGTACGGCACTGATGGATATCCTGAAGCAGATGGCCGCGAGCGGGGATTTCAATACCGACTCCCGCGATGAAGAGATTGCCGAGCGGTACGATCTTTTCAAATCCGCAATGACGTTTCGCATGGATCATGCGCGATCGACCGGCCGGGTTATCGAAATTCGCGGCGGCCCGATGCCGGGTGGTGAATTCATTGCCTCGTATACGGACATCACCGAACGCAAGAACATGGAAGAAGAATTGCGCCGTCTTGCAACGACGGACCCGCTGACCGGCGTCAACAACCGCCGCCGCTACAATGAAATCTCCGAACGAGAACTGACTCGCTGCAAACGTTACCGGCACCCGCTTTGCGTGCTGATGCTCGACGCCGATCATTTCAAGGCTGTCAACGACACCTATGGACACGACGCCGGCGACAAGGTCCTGCAGGCGCTTGCCAATGCCTGCGTCGCGGAGTTGCGCGATGTCGATGTTCTAGGCCGTTTCGGTGGCGAGGAATTTACCGTAACGCTGCCGGACACATCCCTGGATACCGCGCTTGAGGCTGCGGAAAGGCTGAGGGCGAGCCTAGCCCGGACAAAGGTCGCGCTGGACGACGGTCAGGAAATATCTTTCACCGTCAGCATCGGTGCGAGCGATCTCAGGGAAGAAAACGAAAGCCTCACCGATCTTCTGAACCGGGCCGACGCGGCGCTCTATACGGCCAAGGAGCAGGGACGCAACCGGGTCATTGCAGCCTGATCCATTAATCTTCCGTTTAGTATTCCTGAAATAGATTTAACCGTTATCCAGAAAGGATGCGGGAGTTTGATCATGTCCATGTTTCTTGCCGTCGTTGCCTTAATGCTGGCCTTCGGCGCTTTGTGGTTCACAAGCGAAGTGGCGCGCAGACTAGACCTGCGTCAGCAGTCAGAACTCAAACCAAACATGGTACCAGTCCAGGATCGCTGCGCCGCGCCGAAAAGCAAATCCGCGAATTGTCGCTGGGCCTGCAGGCAGCGGAACAAAAAATCCAGTCATTGAACGCCAAAACAGGCACCTTGCACCATGATCACGGGACGGATGCACAAGGTTCTGGCCAGCCGGCGCCCCTCAGCACCCTGGATATACTCAGGGGTGCACAACGTTTTTATCCGAGCGACACCTATAAAAACTAGCTTCTGGTTGCACTGGGCCTTAGAATTGCAATTTCCACGCCTTGCAACTTTTATGACGTGCTGAGCCCGTTAACACTTTCGTTAACCCTGAAGTTGGCGGATATATTGACGTTCAGCCCCTAAAAACCTACAATGTTAACTGTGAAGTTGTATGTTCTGCGAAGTGTACCCTCAGTGTGCGGGGCCTTGGCATGTATTGGGTTGGAAATGGGACTGAGGGTTAAAGGCTGACATGGCCAGTGTACCCAAACCAGTTGCGGTAACTGCTACGGCACCGGCGCAAAGCGCACGGGCTGTCGGCCCGGCTGCGCGTGTCGCTTCCGTTTCCACTTCACAAGTCGATGCGCTTAATTCCGGAACGAATATCTCATTCGACGCCGCTGCTTCCGGTTTCCAGAACGAGCGGAATTCCACTCTGCTGAACGGTGATGGCGGGCGCAGCAGTCAGCGATCCGATCCCGGCTTTGACAGGTTGTTCACGGCAAGCAGCCAGGTCTTCGCTTCCATCTTCGAGGATCAGTCGAACGCCAACGTCGGCAAGAACCGGGTCAAGGACGTATCGCGTACGCTCGGCCGCACGGTGTCGAGCGTGATCAAGACTTACGAGACGAACGCTCTGGTCATCTCAGGTCAGCAGCCGCTCAACGGCACCGCATTCAGCTTCAATCTCTGATCGCTCCAGTGAACCGGCAGGTTTCAACGGGCACCATGAAAGTGCGCACGATCACACCGTGACGACTGTCACTTCGATGTTCGCGTCTTTTCGCTAGATTTAAAGCAGGAGACACAAAGACATGGCACTCACACCTGCACTGAACACGGCCACTTCCGGACTGCGCGCAACGTCGCTGCGTGCGAGCAGTGCCGCCGGCAACATCGCCAATCTTCTGACGCCCGGATACGAAGCCACCACGGTAAGCCAGAAGACGGTTTACAGCGGCACCAATCCCGGCGGTGGTACCGCCGTCGATGCACAACTGATCGGTAGCGGACTGGCACCGGACCTGGGACAGGAACTGACGCGGCTGATCGAAGCCGAAACCGTCTATCGCGCCAATGCCGAGGTACTCAACACGGCATCGCAAATATCACGTCAAACACTCGATGCACTTGCTTGATCGCAAGGCGTCTCACTTGGAAACCTGCTCGGCCTTTTCGCGCCGTAAAGATTCGGTTTACCATTCCGGCATAATCTGACCCCTCTTGAATAACGTTTGGAGTTTTGCCCGCACATGCCAGCAGATGTCAGCAATGCATTCGATGTCGCGTTCTGGTTCGCTGACACAGCGCTGAACGAGAACGAATACCTGCAGCCGCAGAAGTTGCAGCGATTGCTGTTCCTGTCCCAGGCCTATTACTGCCTGATCCATCCCGGGCGCAAACTGATGCCGGCTATTTTCGTAGCCGATGAAATAGGTCCGATCGAACCCAACGTGCACATGGCATTTTCGAGGGGGCGCCCGGAAATCGATGCCGAATTATTTCTGCCGTTCGAGGTCGAGGAATTTCTTTCCGGCATCTGGCGCCGCTTCGGTCACATGTCGATCGAACGTCTGGATACGATCACCAAGGAAACGAGTGCCTACAAGAATGCCATCAAGCGCGGTCCGCGCGCCGAGATGACGCTTAAGGAAATGGGTGTGTCGTTCATCAACAATCGCGAAGCGCCCGCTGTCGAACAGGTGGCGAAGAAAAAGATTTTGAGAACGCAAAGCGGCAAAGCAGTACAGGTGAAGGCATGGGTTCCTGGTGCGAAACAAATCTGATGATGCTGACGCAAAGAGCGAATCGATTTTCTCTAACGCGTTACGTTTATCTGATAGTGTCTTGAGCGATAGCATTGTTATGGATGACAATACGCAATCGCGGCAGTGCCGTAATCGACAGGATGCATGGCGAAACAGATGTTTAGGTAAATCCGCATCAACAAACCACTAGGAATTTTTTTTCAAGTGTGATGCGTTACACTTCCGATGTTATCCACAAGCTGTTATAGAGTTCTGACTTTTTATTGACGGGAGGTTTTATTTTTATGGCGAAAGCAGCAAAGAAAGCAGCGGCGAAGAAGCCGGCTGCTAAGAAGAAAGCACCGGCGAAAAAGGCAGCGGCCAAGAAACCGGTAGCGAAGAAGAAAGCTCCGGCGAAAAAGGCAGCCGCCAAGAAACCGGCAGCGAAGAAAAAAGCCCCGGCCAAAAAAGCCCCGGCCAAAAAGGCACCGGCTAAGAAAGCCGCTGCCAAGAAGCCTGCGGCTAAGAAGAAGGCCCCGGCTAAGAAGAAGTAAGCTTCTGCCGGTACCGCTTAGCGCACCGGTTCAAGATTGCAAAATGAAGCGTCATCCCCTGGATGGCGCTTCATTTATTTTTTCATCAGAAAATCGAAATCGCAGCCCAGTTCGGCCTGCGTCACCGTATCTATATAGAGCTTCATGTAGCCGCGTTCCGCCCCGGCATGTGGCGGATGCGGTACGTAACGTGCACGTCTTGCCGCCATTTCTTCTTCATCGACGAGCAGGTCAAGTGTCCTAGCCGCGGCATCAAGCCTTATGGTGTCGCCGTTCTCGACAAGGGCCAGCGGTCCACCTTCGGCACTTTCGGGTGATACATGCAGAATGATCGTCCCGTACGCGGTACCGCTCATCCGCGCGTCGGAGATCCGCAGCATGTCTTTAACACCTTCACGGGCGAGTTTCATCGGTATCGGAATGTAGCCGGCTTCCGGCATGCCTGGCGCCCCTTTGGGTCCGGCGTTCTTGAGGACGATGACGTTGTCCTTGGTTACATCCAGTGCGTCATCGTCAATACGGTTGGCAAGATCCTCCAGGTCCTCGAAGACGACGGCCTTGCCTTCGAACTTCAACAGGGCAGGGGACGCCGCCGCCTTTTTCAGAACCGCACCGTTCGGCGCAAGGCTGCCGGACAACGCAATCATGCCTTCCTTGTCGGCCAGCGGTTCGGCACGCGTCTTGACGATGTGTTGCTGGAACGGCGCTTCGGCGGCATCAAGGTTTTCACCGAGCGTTCTGCCGCTGACGGTCATCGCATCCAGATACAGAAGATCCTTAATCTCGCGCAGGATCGGGGCCAGACCACCGGCCTTGTACAGGTCTTCCATATAATTCGATCCGGCGGGCTTAAGATCGACAAGCACCGGTGTCTTGCGTCCGATTGCATCGAGCCGCGACAGTGATGCGTCGAGTCCGAGCCGGCCGGCAATGGCCGTGATATGAACTATGCAGTTCGTCGAACCGCCGATCGCCTGCAGAATGGTCAGCGCGTTATCGATGTGCTTTTGCGTGATCAACTGGCTCGGTGTCCTGCCTTCGGCGGCCATGGCGACGGCACGCGATCCGGTCAACTCGGCATGGCGCATGCGGTCACTCATTACCGCAGGTATCGCGGCACCGCCCGGCAACATGATGCCCATCGCCTCGGACATAAGTGCCATGGTCGACGCCGTGCCCATCACGCCGCAGGTACCTGCTGACGGGACAAGGCGTTCGGATGCCGCTTCGATACCGGCTGCATCGAGTTCGCCGGCCCGGTGCATGCCCCACAGTCTGCGGCAATCCGTACATGCGCCTATCCGTTCGCCGCGCATGCTGCCGGCCATCATCGGCCCCGTCACCTCAAGGATCGCCGGACGGTCGGCGGAAAACGCGCCCATTAGCAGTGCCGGAACCGTCTTGTCGCAACCGCCGATCAGCACCACGGCATCCATCGGCTGCGCCTTGATCATTTCCTCGACGTCCATCGACATCAGATTGCGGAGGAACATCGACGTCGGGTAGGCAAAGCTTTCATGCAGGGAAATGACCGGAAATGAAACCGGCAGGCCACCTGCCAGCATAACACCGCGTTTCACCGCATCGACGATGTCGGGAACGTTGGCGTGGCAGGCGTTGTAACCTGAATAGGTGTCGGCAATGCCGATGATCGGTCTGTTGAGGGAATCTTCCGTGTACCCCATCGCCTTGATAAAGGCCTTGCGGAGAAACAGGGCGAAGGCTTCGTCCCCGTATCGGGTCAGGCCGCGTTTCATACCGGTTTTCATGGATTTCTTGTCGTCATTTTCTGGCATGCAGGCCCCCTTGGTTTGTTCTATCTTTACCCGTGTAGTTCATGCCTGTCACGGCACCGTTCAAGGGAAAAGCCTCCATGTCATCAAATACCTTCAAGATCGCAGTCATGCCTGGCGACGGCATTGGGAAAGAGGTCATGGACGCCTGCATAACCGTCCTGAATGCCGTCACCAAAAAGATCGGCGGCCCGGGACTGGATCTTGAAAACGTCCCCGGTGGCGCGGCGCATTATCGCGATCACGGCACCGATCTGCCCGACGAGAGTTTTGAAGCGGCGCGGGCAGCAGATGCCATTCTGTTCGGTGCCATGGGACTACCGGATGTCCGTAAAACCGACGGCACGGAAATAAATCCGCAGCTCGATCTGCGGTTCGGACTGGAACTGTATGCCGGTGTGCGTCCGGTCAGGGTGTTGCCGGGCGCACCGACGCCGCTGGCCGACCCGCGTGCCCGGAACATAGATCTGGTACTGATCCGCGAGAACACGGAAGGACTGTTCGCCGATATCCGCAAACCCAGGCACGATGACGGCCATCAGGCCGAGGATCGCTGCCTGATCACCCGAAAGGGTTCCGAGCGAGTTATCGAATATGCCTTCAAGCTGGCCGAAACACGCACCAGGACGCGCGCAGATGCACGCCGGGTGACCTGTGTCGACAAGGCCAATGTCCTGCACTCCATGGCCTTCTTCCGTTCAATTTTCGACGAAATTCGCATCACCCATCCCGACATCGAAGCCGATTACGGTTATGTCGATGCGATGGCACTCAACCTGGTCAAGCGGCCGTGGGACTTTGACGTCATGGTCATGGAAAATCTGCTCGGCGATATCCTGTCGGACCTGACGGCGGGGATTGTCGGCGGACTTGGCATGGCGCCTTCCGGCGACATCGGCGACAAGCACGCGCTGTTCCAGCCGTCTCACGGCAGCGCACCGGACATTGCCGGACAGGGATTGGCCAACCCAGTCGCCATGATCCTTTCCGCAAGCATGATGCTGACCTGGCTCGGCCAGCAGCATGGCGAGGCGCATTGCCTTGAAGCCGGTGCGATGATCGACAAGGCGGTGGCGGATGCCTTTGCCACGGGTCAGCTCAAGCCCAGCGAATTTGGCGGGCCACACGGCACGCGTGATATCACCATGGCGGTTCTGAATGAAATTTAAGCAGAAATTATTTTCTGAATAAGTTCGCAGCAAATCTTTTCATCGCCGCTGTGTCGCATTAAGGTAATACTTAGAAGAGGTGTAAAAAACACAACTGGGCACACAGAGGGGATAAATAACGAGTGACAAACTCGGATGAGATCGAACCCCGGAAATTTTTCGATGAGATGCTCGAGCCGGATGGCACGGTTCGAATGGCCTATGCACAATACGGCGAATGGCTGGACGGCGTCAGCAAGGACACCCTGATCCGGAAAAATCAGCAGGCGGACATGATGTT
Organism: Thalassospiraceae bacterium; assembly: GCA_038100295.1. Lineage (GTDB taxonomy): Bacteria > Pseudomonadota > Alphaproteobacteria > Rhodospirillales > Casp-alpha2 > UBA4479. Next base: position 21,197 of record JAYNVG010000030.1, on the reverse strand, counting down.
CCGCAGGCTGGGCATTACCTTCACCGTTTACGGCGACGCAGAGTCTACGGAACGGATGATTCCGTTCGACATCATTCCCCGCATCATCGATCCCGACGAATGGGATTTTCTGGCCCGCGGCACCGTTCAGCGCGTCGATGCCATCAATGCCTTTCTGGATGACGTCTATCACGATCAGGCGATCCTGAAGGCCGGACGCATCCCACCGGAACTGGTACTGAACAACGACGCCTACCGGCCGGAAATGCTCGATCTGGACCTGCCGCGTCGGGTGTACGGGCATATCGCCGGTGTCGATGTCGTACGCACCGGCGAGCGGGAATTCTATGTGCTGGAAGACAACGTCCGCACTCCATCCGGCGTTTCCTACATGCTGGAAAACCGTCAGACCATGATGCGGTTGTTTCCTGAACTGTTCGCCACCAATCATGTCGCCCCCATCGGCCGCTATCCGACAGAGCTGCGCAACAACCTGAAATCCGTTGCCCCCGTCGGCGTCGACGATCCGACCATCGTCCTGCTGACACCGGGGCGTTTCAACAGCGCCTATTTCGAGCATGCCTTCCTGGCGACGGAAATGGGTGTGCGGCTAGTCGAAGGTCAGGACCTGTTTGTCGACGAAGGACTCGTCTATATGCGGACGACGGCGGGGCCGAGACGGGTCGATGTCATCTATCGCCGTATTGACGATGATTTCATCGATCCGCTGGCGTTCCGTCCGGATTCCATGCTCGGCGTACCGGGCCTGCTCTCCGTGGTCCGCCGAGGCCGCGTCACCCTTGCCAATGCCATCGGCACCGGCGTTGCCGACGACAAGGCGATGTATGTGTATGTCCCGGAGATGATCCGGTTCTATCTGGGCGAGGAGCCGATCCTGCAGAACGTGCCGACGTACAGCCTGCGCAAACCCGATGACTGCAAGTACGTACTGGAAAATCTGGAAAACCTTGTCGTCAAGGAAGTCCACGGCTCGGGCGGTTACGGCATGCTTGTCGGCCCGAAAAGCACCAAGAAGGAACGCGAGGAATATACGCTCCGCATCAAGGGAGAGCCGGAAGCGTTCATCGCGCAGACGACACTGTCCCTGTCGACGTGCCCAACCTGGGTCGACGAAGGCGTCGCGCCACGGCACGTAGATCTGCGGCCGTTCGTTCTGTCCGGGCGCCGCACGACCGTCATGCCGGGCGGCCTGACACGGGTCGCGCTCAAGGAAGGCTCGCTGGTGGTCAATTCCTCGCAGGGCGGTGGCACCAAAGATACATGGGTGCTGGAATGATGAGCACGACCATGCTGAGCCGCACCGCCGACAGCCTATACTGGCTGGGCCGTTACGTGGAACGGGCCGAAAACAGTGCCCGCCTGCTGGACGGAACGCATCACCTCAACCTGCTGCCGCTGACGACGGACGAGCAGGGGGAACTGTGGCGCAAACTTTTCCAAAGCGAGGACGAGGTCGCCGCCTTTCAGGCAAAACACAGTGAGTTCACAGACAAGGCGGTCATTGAATTCCTGACCATCGATCCCGACAACCCTTCCAGCATCCTTTCCTGTATCGAAGCCGCGCGCGACAACACGCGCGCCGCCAGGGCTGAACTGACGACCGAAATTTCGCAATGCATGAACCAGACGCTGATCGATGTCCGCGCGGTGACGATGCAGAACATCAACGACCGGGGAATCCACGATTTCCTCGATTTCATCAAGGAGCGCGCGCACCTGTTCAAGGGTGTCATCTACGGCACCATGCGGCGCGGCGAACCGTTCCTTTTCTGGGAACTGGGGACGGCGCTGGAGCGCTCTGAAAACACCTCGCGCCTGATCATGACCCGCTCGGAAACCTTCCACAGGGTGCACCGCCGTGACGACGGCTTCGATTTCTACCGTTGGGGCACGTTCCTGCGCTCGGCCAATGCCTACAGCGCATATCGCCAGATATACGGCGATATCGATCCGGTATCAGTGGCGGAAATGCTGATCCTGAACACCAACATCCCGCGTTCGCTGCTGGCCTGCATCGAGGACACGACGGATATCCTCAAGACCCTGCGCCGCGAAGCGCCCTGCGCGGAAATGTCGGAGCGGATAGCCGCCGATGTCCGCGCCATCCGGCTCGATCAGATTCTGCGCTCGGGGCTGGGTAATTTCCTCAATGATTTCCGCAAGCAGGTCCATGCACTGAGCGATCAGATCCGCATCGACTTCATGATGGTCCGATAGGGGGCAACGATGCGTCTCAATATTGCCCATGAAACCTGCTATCGCTTCGCCGAACCGGCCAAGCATTCGATCCAGTACCTGCGCCTGACACCTGGTCAAAGCACGTGCCAGCGCGTGTTGTCGTGGTCGGTGTCGACCCAGGGTACGATCACGCCGTGGATCGATGGTTTCGGCAACAGCGCGCACGTTTCGACAATCGATACGGAACACGACGAAGTCAAAGTCGTCGTCGAGGGGATCGTCGAAACCGTCGATACCGCCGGCATCCTGTCGGCCAGGGACGGGCTGCCGCCGGAATTGTTTCTGCGTGATACGCCTTTCACCGCCATGGGCGAGGCGACGAAATCACTTGTCGAAAATCTGAAGGAAGAGATCCAGTCCGATACGCTGCCGGGACTGCACAAGCTGATGGACAGGATCGCCGACGAGGTGACCTATACCGCCGGCGCCACGACCATCGAAACATCCGCCGAGGAAGCGGTCGCGGCCGGCACCGGCGTCTGTCAGGATCATGCGCACATCTTTCTGGCCTGTGCCCGCTGGTCCGGCGTGCCGTCCCGTTACGTCAGCGGCTACATCCTGGCCGGGCAGGGCAACGACAGCCATGTGGCATCGCATGCATGGGCGGAATCCTTCGTGCCGGGGCTGGGCTGGGTCAGCTTCGATCCGACCAACCGCCAGTCGGCAACCGAGGAGTACGTGCGACTCGCCATCGGTTTCGACTACATGAGCGCGGCACCGGTCAGGGGTTCGCGCCTCGGCGGCGGGGTCGAGGAAATGACGGTCCGCGTGCAGGTCGAGCAAACGCAGAGTTAAAGCGGCGTTCAGGCGGACTAAGTAGTTTCCGCCGGATACTGCTGCAACTGCGAAAAGGGACTTGATCGATAGCGCATTTCATGGACATTGATAGGTCTGGCTTTCATCTGCAGGTGATAAATGACCTACTGTTTGGGTATCCGCTTGAACGACGGTATCGTGTTTGCGGCTGATTCCCGCACCAATGCCGGCGTCGACAACATTTCGATGTTCCGCAAGCTCTTCACATTCGAAAAGCCGGGAGAGCGCGCCATCTGCGTTCTGACCGCCGGCAACCTCGCCATCACCCAGGCCGTCATTTCGCAGCTCGAAGAAGGCCTCGATGACGGTACCGAGGAAGACACCCTCTATAACGTACCGTCGCTTTCCGAAGCGGCAAAGATGGTCGGTCATGCGCTCCGGAACGTACGGGCCCGCGACGATGCGTATCTGAAGTCTGAAGCCGCGGATTCCAGCGCCACGTTCATCGTCGGCGGCCAGATCAAGGGACGCCGCATGCGCCTGTTCCTGGTCTATTCCGCGGGCAACTATATCGAGGCGACGGACGAAACCCCGTATATGCAGATCGGCGAGTCGAAATACGGCAAGCCGATCCTGGAACGTGTCGTGACACCGGAAATGGATCTGGCACAGGCGGCGAAATGCGCACTGGTGTCGATCGACAGCACCATCCGCTCCAACGTCGCTGTGGCACCTCCGATCGACATGGTTCTGATCCGTGCCGATGAATGCCGTATCGGCATGATGCACCGGATCAAGGCCGACGAGCCATACTATACCGATCTGTCGAAAAACTGGGGTGAGGGGCTGCGCAATCTGTTCGACAGCCTGCCGACGCCGTCATGGCTGTCCGAAGAACATCACTGACAAACCGCAACTAGACGATCATCACGATCAGGAACAGGAACAGGATGCTGAGCACGATCAGCGCCATGGTTCCGGCGTGCATAGTCTGCGTCATAGGCGCCTTGTCGCCGTGCTGTCTTTCGATCATTGCGATCAAATCGCGGAGCACTACCAGGGACTCTTCCCGCACCATGCGGTCGACACGGCCGATGATCCCGCCGGCCCATCGTATCACGCAGGGCAACAACCGCCTGTAAATCCAGTCCGTATCCAGATTGAGGGACGGCATTTCCGCCGGATACCAGCCGGTTCTTATCAGAACGATGAAGGCCAGCAGGGCAAACAGCAAAAGCTGTAGCTGTGTGATGACGTGCGCCGTCGTATACGGGGTGTAATCGACCGGGAACGGCAGGACTGCATAAAGCGGATCCGGGTAGATACCGATGTAGACGCAAAGGAATGCCGTGATCCCCATCGCCAGCAGCATGTTCCAGGGCGCTTCCTTGACGCGCCGCCCGCTGTCGTGGGCAAAGAAGGCGAAGTAGGGGATCTTGATGCCCGAATGTTCCATCACGCCTGCGGAAGCCATCAGCAACACCGTCCAGGCGATCCAGTGACCTTCGCCCGCCGCGGCCGTCATGATCATGGACTTAGTCACGAAACCGGAAAACAGCGGGAACGCCGAGATCGACATCGCGCCGATGGTGCAGAACACCGCGGTGAACGGCATCGACTTGTACAGGCCGCCGAGTTCGGACGCCTTGCACGTACCGGTCCGGAACAGCACGGCGCCCATCGACATGAACAACAGTGCCTTGTAGAGAATATGTGCGAAGGCATGCGAGGCGGTGCCGTTCAGTGACAATTCCGTTCCGACGCCGATACCCACGACCATGAAGCCAAGCTGGTTGTTCAGCGAATAGGCCAAAACCTTCCGAAGATCGTTTTCTATGACCGCGAAGAAGATCGGAAACGCCGTCATCACGGCACCGATGGTGATCAGCATTTCGGTGCCGGCAAAGCCCCGCGCCAGCGCATACACCGCAAGCTTGGTGGTGAAGGCGCTGAGGATGACGGTACCGGTCACTGTCGCCTTGGGATAGGAATCCTGCAGCCAGTTATGCAAAAGCGGGAAGGCGCATTTGATACCGAAAGCGATGAAGATCAGCTTCCCGGCCATGGTTTCGATGCCGATGTGATCAAAGGCAAGGGAACCGGTTTGCTTGTACCACAGGATCACCCCGGCGAGCAGGATAACGCCAGAGCCGACCTGGATCAGCAGATAGCGCATGCCGGTCTTGTAAGCGATCTCGTTCCGGGATGCCCAGATCAGGAACACCGACGAAATCGCCGTCAGCTCCCAATAGACAAAGAGCGTGATCAGATCCCCGGCGAACACCGCGCCAACGGCGGCACCGGCATAGATCAGCGCGGAAATCTGCTGCATCTGATCCTTGACATGGAGCGCGTACAGCATGCCGAGGAACGCGGCGATATGGAAAATATAACCCCAGACAAGGCTCAACTTGTCGACGCGGGTCAACTGCAGGGTATATCCCAGCGCTTTGATGCTCGAGCTGTCGCCGACATTGAGACCGAGCGTATAAAGGAACCCGCCAACAGGTACGAACAGCAGCGCCCAGCCGCGTATGGACGCCGGAATAAGCGGCGCCACCACGCCGGCGATGATCATGATGAGACCGGGGTTGAGGCTATTCATCGTAGTAATCCTCGTCCCGCTTGATCAGCTTCCTGAGCAGCTTGCCGGCCATGACAATCCCGAAGAAGGCGACGAAGCCGAAAACACCATAGAAGCCGAGCCATTCTTCGGCTTCGTAGTGCGGATGCTTGTGGTAGATCAGGTCGGAGAAGAACAGCACGGCGCAAACGGCGTAGACCGCGTAAACGAGCTTGTCGACGTTCTTCGGATTGTCGAGCCAGTATTTCTTCGGGTCATGAATCTTCGGGGTGTGCTCGCTCATCGATCAGCCTCCGAATACCGGTGACAGGAACGCGCGGATGCGGTCCACATAGAAGAACAGGGCGAAACAGCCGATGGTCGTAAGTACGATCGGTGCAAGACACAGGATCGGCGCTTCGGCGACACCGGGCCTGCCAAAGGTCAGCGGCCGCAGCAGCGGATGCGTCGGCGCCGCGTGGTGGTGATCGTCATGCGCATGGGTATCGTGATCGTGCGCCGAGACCGGTTTTTCCTTGCCGAAGAAACCGTACAGGACGACGGGCATCAGATAGCCGATGTTCAGCAGCGACGAGATCATCAACACGGCGATGAAGACAACGTGATCCGTCTCGGCGGCGGCCAGCGCCAGATACCACTTCGACCACACACCACCCAACGGCGGCAGGCCGATGATCGACAGCGAGGCGATGAAGAAGCAGAAGAACGTCACCGGCATTTTGCGGCCAAGGCCGTGCATGTCGGATATCTCGGTCTTGTGCGCGAAGACGATGATCGCACCGGCGCAGAAGAACAGGGTGATCTTGCCGAACGCGTGCATGACGATATGCAGAGTCGAGCCCATGGCGCCGATATTGGACGCCAGCATGGCGCCCAGCACCACGTAACTGAGCTGGCTGATCGTGGAATAGGCGAGCCGGGCCTTGAGGTTGTCCTTGCGCATGGCAATCAGCGACGACAGCAGGATCGTCATTCCGGCAACGTAGGCCAGCCATGTCGACGCACCGGTATTGGCCAGAGTGTCCAAGCCGAAGATGAAGACACTCACCTTGACCACGGAGAACACACCCGCCTTGACCACGGCAACGGCATGCAGCAATGCCGATACCGGCGTCGGCGCGACCATGGCGGCGGGCAGCCATCGGTGGAACGGCATCAGCGCCGCCTTGCCGATCCCGTAGATGTACAGGCCGAACAGTACGGCGATGACGCCTTCAGGTGCGTTGCCGGCCAGAATGCCGCCCTGTTTGAAGTCGAGCGTACCGACTTCGACATAGGTCCAGATCGTTGCCGTCAGCAGGAAGGTGATCGACGTCGACAGCAGGATGCCCAGATAAACGCGGCCCGCCCGCCGTGCCTCGTCGGTTCCGGAGTGCGCGACCAGGGGAAACGTTGAGATCGTCAGGATTTCATAGAACACAAACAGTGTCAGCATGTTGCCGGCATAGGCGATGCCGAGCGCCGACATGATGGCGATCGCGAAGCAGAAGAAGAAACGGGTCTGGTTGGTCTCGTGATGGCCGCGCATGTAGCCGAAGGCATAGAACGAGGTCACGATCCACAGGAAGCTGGCGATCCCGGCGAAAATCATGCCAAGCGGTTCCAGCGTGAAGGTAATCGTCAGCCCCGGCAGCATTTCCAGCAGCGTCACGCTCGGCCGCGCACCGGCATCGACGATCTGTATCAGTTGCCAGACGATCCCGAACAGCACCACGGCGGTGATCACGGTCAGACCGTCTCGGATGTTTTCAGAGGCCGGGCCGGAGAAAAGCAACAGGAAGGCGCCTACGAACGGAATGGCGAGCGACAAAAGGACCAGAGTCTCGGGGCTCATTTCGATCCTCCGAGCAGGGTCTGCGCGGCGCTCATGGCGACATCGCCCGTGTAGGTCGCATCGATGCCGAACCAAAATGCGGCGCCCAACAGGATATAGGTCGGTACCAGCAGGCTCATCGGCGCTTCGCTACGGGCTTCGCTGCCGATGGCGGGACTGCGGAAATACATGATTTCGACAACCCGCCAGACATAGATCACGGCCAGCAGGCTGGACATCATGATCAGCAGCGCGACCGGCCACATCCCGGCGGCCAGGGCGCCTTCGACCAGATAGAACTTGGAAATGAAGCCGACGGTCAGCGGCACGCCGATCAGCGAGAATCCGCCGGCGACGATGGCCGCCGCCGTCAACGGCATGCGCTTGCCCAGCCCCGCCATATCTTCGAGTTTGACCGAGCCGATCACGTAGTAGACGCAGCCCAGCGCCATGAACAATGCGCCCTTCATCAGCGCGTGGTTGAACATGTGGATGATACCGCCGGCCATGGCCGGGGCATTGCCGATGGAAATCCCGAGGATCATGTAGCCGACCTGTGCGACACTCGAATAGGCCAGCAGGCGCTTGACGTTGGTCTGGTAGATCGCAATCAGCGACCCTGCGAACATGCCGGCGATGGCCAGCACCATGACGGCAATCTGGACCCCATAGGTTTCCAGCGGGTCTATGTCGCCGAACACCGTGAAGATCAACCGGATCAGTGCGTAAACCGCAACCTTGGTCGCAGTCGCCGCCAGGAAGGCCGTGACCGCCGACGGCGCGAAGGTATAGGCATTCGGCAGCCAGACATGCAGCGGGAACAGTGCCAGCTTGAGACCGAACCCGACAACGATGAAAGCCAGTGCAACATGAATGGTACCGGTGTTCTGAACGGCCGGCAGCAGCGACGCCAGGTCGGTCATGTTGAGAGAACCGGTCATCATGTAGACCATGCCGAGGCCGATGACATAGAAGGTCGCGCCGAGGGTCCCCAAAATCAGGTATCGAAGCGCAGCCGTCAGCGCGCGGCGGTCGCTGCCGAGCGCGATCAGCACGTAGGTTGCGAGCGAGGAAACCTCGAGGAACACGAACAGATTGAAGGCATCCCCGGTCACCGCCATGCCGATCAGGCCCGCCGTGCAGAGCAGCATCATGCAATAGGCGAGATAATGGCGCTCTTTCGGAATTTCTCTCTCGATGCTTTGCTTGGCATAGGGAAATACGATGGCGGCTATCGCAGAGACGATGACGACCACCAGCGCGCCCAACTCATCGACCCGGTAGACGATCCCCCACGGGCCTTCCCATTCCCCGAGATTGTAGAGAATGGTGCCGTTCGTCATGACCTCATGGATCAGCACGCATGACAGGAAGAAATTGATCAGAACGATCAGCGTCGCCCAGCCCCAGGCGAATTGCCCGTTACGGACGATGACGCAGAACGGCGCCGCCATCAGCGGCACGATCACGACCAGTACGGAAATGTGTTCGGCGAGAAACGTCACTCCTGGCGCTCCTCTTGTTCGCGGACTTCGTCATCCTCGATAGTGCCGAAATTTTCCTGGATGCGAACGACCAGCGCCAGGCCGAGAGCCGTCGTCGCGACACCGACGACGATCGCGGTCAGGATCAGCACGTGGGGCAGGGGGTTGGAATAAACTTCAATGCCGTCAGCGAGGATCGGTGCGGTGCCGCCCTTGATCTTGGCCATCGAGATGTAAAACACGAATACCGACACCTGAAATACGTTCAGGCCGACGATCTTCTTGATCAGGTTTTCATGCGCAATGACGATGTAAAGTCCGATCATCATCAGCAGGAAGACGATCCAGTAGTTCAGCAGGCCGGGAAATTCATACTCAATCATCACCGGCGCCTCCTGTCTGGGGGCCGATCTGAGGAGCATCAACCGGATTGACGTCCGCCGCGGCGCGTCCTGCAAAGGCACAGAATATCGTCACGATTCCGGCGAAGACCGTAATGCCGACACCGAATTCGACCAGAAGAATGCCGATGTGCTGGCCACCGTTCGGCGTGTGCGAGAGTATGTAGTAATCGAGAAAATTGCTGCCCATTAGCATGCAAACCACGCCGACACCGGAATAAAGCAGGACGCCGAGTGAAAGCAGCAAACGGGTCAGCCACGACGGCAATGCCTTGCGCAACGTGCCCAGCCCGTAAATCAGACCATAGAGGATGAACGCCGACGCAAAGATCACACCGGCCTGGAAGCCGCCGCCCGGTCCGAAATCGCCGTGCCACTGAACATACAAGGCAAACAGCAGAATGAACGGTATCAGGAGCTTGGAGACGACCCTGAGCAGGAACTTTCTGTGCATCATGACTTGGGCTCTCCCGCACTGTCGGATTTCCTGCGGCGGCGGGTCCTGCCGATCAGCGTGATGACACCGACGGCGGCAGTGAAGATGACGAACGTCTCACCCATGGTATCGTAACCGCGATAGCTGGCCAGAACCGAGGTGACCACGTTCGGCAAACCGATTTCGTCGGTGGAATCGTTCAGGTAACGCGGCACCACGTGATGATGGATCGGCGCACTGGGATCGCCATACAGCGGCATGTCGATACTGCCGTAAACGAGTGCGGCGAAAATCAGCGTGCAGACGAACAAGCCCTTGATGGTGTGCGTGTTCGGCGTTGCCTTTTCACGATCCGATGTCAGCGCCAGCGTCCCGATCATCAGAACGGTGGAGGCACCGGCACCGACGGCAGCCTCGGTAAAGGCCACATCGACCGCATCGAGAATGACATACAGCGTTGCGCCCATGAGCGAGTAAATGCCGCTCAACATCACCACGGCGAACAGGTTGCGGATGCGGGCAATGGCTATCCCGGTGACACCCATGATGATCAGCGTCGCCACGTTCAGAAGATCGGAGGTGATGATTTCGATATTCATCAGTCGGCTCCGGTTTGTATCTTGGTCGAACGCACCAGTTCGCGTTCTTCGTCTGTTTCGACCTCGGGCAGGACGTCATGATTGATCGCCGCACGGGCCAGCGCATACGTCGCCGTGGGGCTGGTGAAGAAAATGAATACCAGGATCAGCACCAGTTTTGCCGTGACCAGGGTCAGACCCGCCTGGAACATCAAGCCGGTGAAAACCAGCCCGACGCCGAGTGTATCGATCAGCGACGCCGCGTGCAGGCGGGCATAGACGTCCTTGAGCTTCAACAGGCCGTAACCGCCGATCAGGCAGAATACAACGCCGCCGAAAATGAATATCCAGCTCAGAATATCGAGGACCTGGGCCATCAGATATCCCCCGCCGGATCGCCGTCGTCGCCATGCCCCATGTCGGAGAAAGTGACGTACTTGGTGATGGCGATGGTGCCGATGAAGTTGATCAGCGCATAGACGATAGCCAGATCAAGGAACTCCGGACGGTCGTCGACGAAGCCATAGATCGAGATCAGCATCACCGAAAGGGTGCCGAAGACGTTCACCGCAAGGATACGGTTATAGATATTCGGACCGATCAGGGCGCGCACAAGCGCCAAAAGCATGGTCACGACGACACCCGCGGCGGCTGCGGCAAACATCATCAGCCTTTCCCCCCGTTATCCGGTGCGGGCAAGGGAACGGCATCACCGACCAGCTTACAGACCTTGGCATCCATTTCACCGGTCCTGAGGCCATCCGCGGTATCGTCCATAATGGCATGCACGGTGATCAGATCGTCATCGATGGAAATCGAGACCGTTCCCGGCGTCAGGGTGATGGAATTAGCGTAGATCGTCTGTCCCAACGCATCGGCCTGGCTGGCCTTGACGCGCAGGACCTGCGGTCGGACACCGCCGAACAGTATGGCCTTGGCGACGGTAATGTTCGACATGACGATTTCTTTGATCAACCAGGGGAAATACGTCAGTCCCGGAAGCGTGAGGTGCACCGGATGACCTTCGTGATCGACGATATCTAGGCGGCGGGCAATGAATACGCACAAAGCGATGGAAGCGATACCAAGGGCGACGATCAGGGTCAGCCAGTACCCGGATAACAGAACCCAAAATCCCGCTAATGCAGCAGCCAGTGCAATGGCTTGAAACACGCAAACTCCCCTTTGTGCCGTCCCTGCGGTGTTTTCGGTTTAAACCGAATTATCTTGTATCCATACGGGTTTAGCGCTTTGCTTTAAATGCAATTTAAGGAGTGAAACCTACCGTGGCCAGCAGATTTTTTCCAAGATCGCGCCTATTGCTACGTTTGTTCGTGGTGTTCGTGCTGACACTTGCATGGGCTGGCGGGATTCCGAACGCTGCATCTGCCGACAACGTCTCCCTGAGCATCAAAACGGACAAGGCGCTTCACACATTTACCGTCGAAGTGATGCAAAACCCGGCGGATCGGGCCCGGGGACTGATGCACCGCAAGCACCTGGACGCGGATCACGGCATGCTTTTCGACTTCGGTGAGCCGATCAACGCGATGATGTGGATGAAGAACACTTACATACCGCTGGATATGCTGTTCATTCGCAGCGACGGAAAAATCGCCAATATCGCCCGTGACACGGTTCCGCTCTCGACCGAGATTCTCGGTTCCAAAGGCCTGGTCAGGTATGTGCTCGAGATAAACGCCGGCTTATCCATGAAACTCGGCATATCGCCCGGTGACCATGTCGTCGTGCCCGGTGCCGCGCACTAAACCTGAAGGCTTTTCCGGCTTACAGACACCTGGACGGCGGGAACAGAAGCCTGATTTCCGTACCGACACCGATTTCACTGGATAATTCCAGCATGCCGTCGTGCAGGGTCATCAGGGCGCGAACGATCGGCAGCCCGAGACCGGTGCCAGGCGTTTCCTTGGTCAACGGATTTTCGATCCGCCCGAATGGCGCCAATGCGGTTTCCATATCATCGGTCCTGAAGCCGCATCCCGTATCCGTGATCGAAATGCAGATGCCGCGTTCATCGGTCCTGTAGCTCAAAACGTCGATGGCACCGCCTTCGACATTGAATTTCTCAGCATTGGACAGAATGTTGAAGAATATCTGCGACAGCGCCCGGGGGTCGGCATGCAGCTTTTGCGCATCCTCGCCGATTCTGACCGAAAAACGGATACGCCGCTGGGAAAAGCGATGCGCGAAGAGGCGTTCCGACTGCTTGACGATATCCCCCAAAAGCAAATCTTCAGCTTCGAGGTTGAATTTTCCGGCTTCGATTTTCGACAGGTCGAGCAGATCGTTGATCAGGCTCAGAAGGTGTTCGCCACAGCGGTGAATGTCGGCGGCGTAATCGATGTACGACTCATTGCCGACCGGTCCGAACAACTGCTCTGAGATGATGTCCGAAAACCCGAGGATGGCATTCAGCGGCGTTCTGAGCTCATGGCTCATGTGTGCGAGAAACTCGGACTTGGCCCGACTGGCTTGTTCAGCACGTTCCTTTTCCCGGCGCAGCGCTTCTTCGGTTTCAATCAGGCTGGCAATGTTGCGGCCACCGCCCCGATAGCCGAGAAACACACCGTCCTCGCCGAATACCGCCTTACCGCTGATGGCCTGATGGATTTCCTTGCCTTCCTCGGTAACATGCGAAAAGCGGATTTCACTGAAACTTTCATGGTTGTTCAGTGCATTTTCGAATTCGAGCAACTTGGTTTCGCTGAATCTGCGGGGTTGGGTTTCGCGAAACGTACGCCCGATGTATGCCGCTGCGGGCAGCCCCGTAATCGATGCGTCGTCGACCGAAACATAGGAATACCGCAAATCTGCGTCCATTTCCCAGAACCAGTCCGCGGCTGTGCTCGAAAAATCCAGAAGCCGCATCTGGCTTTCGCGCAATGCTGTTTCGGCCCGCTTCTGGGGGCTGATATCGTTCGACATGGTAATCGTACTGCCGTCATCGAGTTTCGACTCGGTGATCAGGATGGTTATCCCGTTCTGCCTGGTAATCTCGAAGGTGCCGCGCGGATGTCGGTGGCGGTCTAGTCGGCTTTGCACCCAAATATCCGGATTGTCGTCCTTCCCGATCAGTCCGTTGGCGGCAACCGCGTGCAGATGGTCTTCGAACGTCGTTCCGAGCTTCGTATATTCGGGGATGGCGGCATTGAGTCGCAGAAAATGGTTATTTGCCAGAATCAACCTGTCTTCGCTGTCCCAGATCGTGAAAATACAATCCAGGGAATTGATCGCTGTCATCAGAACGTTTTCAGCGGACTTGGCCTTGGCCTCGGTCTGCAGTCTTTTTGTAATGTCTGTGGCGACGCCGATGTAGCCGTGAAAAGTGCCCTTATCGTCGAAAACCGGCCTGCCGGTCGCTGAAATCTCACGGATTTCGCCGCTGCTGTGACGTCTTGTATAGTGGAAGTTCCTGAACGGCCTGTGCTGTTCAAGGTCTTCCAGATGGCGGCGCCATTCCGGCGATGTCAGGTCATCGCTCGACAACTTGGCGCGGGTTTTACCGAGTTGCTCGGCCATCGGCATGTCGACGGATTCGACGACAGCAGGAGACATGTAGGTGAAACGGTGGAGTTCGTCCGTGCGCCAGAACATCTCCGACGACATCAGGCCGACGACATCGTAGAACCGCTCACTCTCGTTGATCTTTTCACGCAGGCGCGCGTTTTCCTTACGAAGCGATTCAATCTCCGCAAGCAACGCTTCCTTGCCTTGTCCCGGTGAACCCTCAGGCATTTTTTGACCTTAGACAGCCCAAGTGGATTCTAGCTCAATGATAGGACGGCAGGCGCTGGAATCATAGGTTCAAGATTTCGATTGGATTTTGGCCCACGTATCGCGGAGCGTCATGGTCCGGTTGAAAACAGGTTGCGCATCTGTGCTGTCCGGATCCTTGGCGAAATACCCCAGCCGTTCGAACTGCATGGCCTGACCGACTTCAAAACCGGTCAGTGACGGCTCCAGCTTGCAGCCCTTGAGGATTTCCAGGCTTTCCGGGTTCAGGGTAGCGACAAAATCTTCCTGGCGGCCCGGGCTGGGATCGGTGAACAGATGGTCGTACAGGCGTACCTCGGCATAGACCGCGTCGTCGGCGGATACCCAGTGCAGCGTCCCCTTGACCTTGCGCCCGTCCGGCGCATCGCCGCCCTTGGTTGCGGGATCGTAGGTGCAGCGCAGTTCGACGACATTGCCGTCGGCATCTTTGATGACGTCCGTGCAGGTGATGAAATAGGCCCAGCGCAGGCGAACTTCGCGACCCGGCGCCAGACGGAAGAACTTCTTCGGCGCATCCTCCATGAAGTCTTCCTGCTCGATATAGATCTCGCGTCCGAAACCGACCATGCGCGAACCGGCGGCGTCGTCTTCGGGATTATTGACAGCCTCAAGCTCCTCGCGTTCGCCTTCGGGGTAATTCTCGATCACCACCTTGAGCGGTCGCAGCACGGCCATACGGCGTTCGGCGACCTTGTTCAGATACTCGCGCACGCAATGATCGAGCAGCGCCGGATCGACCGTGCTGTCGGACTTGGTGACGCCGAGCCGGGATACGAAATCGCGAATGGCGAACGCCGGAATACCGCGGCGGCGCAAACCGGAAATCGTCGGCATGCGCGGATCGTCCCAGCCGGTCACGTGCTTTTCGCTCACCAATTGGGTCAGGCGCCGTTTCGACAGCACCGTATAGGTCATGTTGAGCCGGGCGAATTCATACTGACGCGGCCGGGCAGGGACCGGCAGGTTTTCGATCAGCCAGTCATAGAGCGGGCGATGGTCTTCGAATTCCAGCGTGCAGAGCGAATGCGTCACGCCTTCGATGGCGTCGGACTGGCCATGCGCGAAATCGTATGTCGGATAGATGCACCACGTATCGCCGGTCCTGGGATGCGATTTGTGGACGATACGGTAGATCACCGGATCGCGCAGGTTGATGTTGCCCGACGCCATGTCGATCCTGGCGCGAAGTACCTTGGCCCCGTCTTCGAATTCGCCGGCCTTCATGCGTGCGAACAGGTCCATGTTTTCTTCGATACTGCGGTTCCGGTAGGGGCTTTCCCGGCCGGGTTCGGTCAGGGTGCCACGATATTCGCGGATTTCCTCGGCGTTCAGATCGTCGACATAAGCCTTGGCGTTTTCGATCAGGTGCACGGCCCAGTCATACAGCGTGTCGAAATAATCCGACGCATGGCGCGGTGCACCGTCCCATTTGAAGCCCATCCAGCGCACATCCTCTTCGATGGCGTCGATGAATTCCTGTTCTTCCTTGGCCGGGTTGGTGTCGTCGAAACGCAGGTTGCACACGCCGTTGAATTCCGTGGCCACGCCGAAGTTCAGGCAGATTGATTTGGCATGACCGATGTGCAGATAGCCGTTCGGTTCCGGCGGAAACCGGGTGACGACGCTTTCGGTGGTGCCGTCGGCAATATCCGAGCGCACCCGCTCGCGGATGAAGTCGCGCGGTTCAGGTGCCGTTTCGGTGCTGGTGTCGGTTTCGTTCATAAATGTTCCGGCCGATCAAGAAAGACGATCCGGATGCCAAGGGGGCATCCGATGTGCGGTGTATGTCTGCCAAAAATGCGGGGAAAGTGAAAGCAAAAGCGGCACGGGCCGGAATGACGTGCGAATCAAAAACCCCGGTCTTTCTGGGACCGGGGTTTCAAGTACCGATAATCATGAGACGTTCCTCAGATCAGGTGCACCACAACTGCGAGAATGGCAACCGCACCGACGAAAGAACCCATGACCGTGTTGAAGATCTGATGGTCCATAACAAGTACTCCAAGAGGGTTGAACGCTGTTAACGCCGCCTCTGTACGCCTCGCGCTGGCTCCGCACCACCGCTCGTTTCACGCTCCAGTCATGCATAAAACGCATAGCTATAAAATCCGAATCAGGCCCTTTTAAAATCGCCGAGTCGCCTGTCTACATTGGCGTATAGCCAGCAAGGCCTTGGCCGGTTCGGTGTGATCTGCATCACAGCAGAATCCGGCTTTTGTCATGCGTCAGAGGGATGCTATTACAAAGCGGATCGATGCCCGGTAACACAAAAGAAATGGTTACTTGCTAAAAATTACCCGAAACCATAGGTTTCGCCCGCGTCGGGGAGTGGCGCAGCCTGGTAGCGCATCTGGTTTGGGACCAGAGGGTCGCAAGTTCGAATCTTGTCTCCCCGACCATTTTTTACTAATAAGATCAATTATTTAAAGAACTGAAAAATATTTATAAAATATCTCGTATAACCCTTAGGGTAGATTTTAGGGGACAAGCGGGGTCAATAAAAAAGCCGCATCCCCTTTGAGACGCGGCCTCTTTATTCTTTCAAAACACCAAAAATTTATCAGGTATTCCCCTGATCGATCGTATTGATGACCTTGTCGAGTTCGGCGACGAGTACCACATGGTGCTGCGCCAGAGGGCTTTGCCCCGTGACACCACCGCCAGGGTTGTCGGAAGTAATTGCTGATATCAGATCTGCTTTAGCCGTCACACAAGCGGCGCGGTAGTTGGTAGCTGAGTTGGCCATATTTAGTCTCCTATTTTTTGAGGGGTAAACTCTTAACGCTGTCACATTCGCCAGATGGGCATCTTGAAGGCCTTTTTTCGCCTCTTGAGGTCGTGCTCTTGCTTTTCAGACTCTTTTCCCCACGCTGCTTGGCTTTCGCTTCTATGGGCTGATTATGGACCGTCGGCGTATTATTGCTTTTCTCCGAATCTCTATGAATGCCGCTCACTGGAACCGGCGGCGGCAATTCATTTGGAATATGTCGCGCTTCGGCTGCCTCATACTCGGCAGTATCCTCTTCAGTTGATGGCCTGGTCGGGGCGCAAAAGGGAATAAAATATGGCTGTGCGCGGCTTATCGACTGATCCCATTTGCCGTAGGTAATATATCCCGCATTCCGCAACGATCTGATGTGCCGAGATATCGTTGGTTGTGAGACACCCAAGGTCTTTGCCAGTTTGATTTGGCCAACATAAGTAGTTCTGCGGCGTCTGTTCATAAACGAACACAACCCTACAAAAACCCTGAACGTGGCATGTGAAATTGATCTGTCAAAGATTGGCCGGATCGGGACCATAGCAAAACTTCGAGAATCAACGTTCTTACCGTCCCAGGCGCGAAATATCGGTGGCTCGACAATAAAATTCGGCTCTTCGATGTCCTGTAAAAAGGGCCGGAATTCACCCATCGACGTCAGCCAACGGATTAAAGGTACCGGTGTTCGGCGCCATCCTCTCTGCGATCTCCCTGTCACGGGCGTTCGCCTTCTCAATGAACGAATTCATTGCGCCGACATCAGGATTGAATGGATCAACGTAGCGTGTACCGCTGACGGCAACCACATTGTTGCCTTTCCCTGTCGTCTGAACGATATCCTCAAGGCGATAGTGGCCGACAGGGGGTGGTTCCGGCACCTGGCTCTTTGGAACCACCTTGCCATAAAGGCTCTCGCCTTCGGGTGGCAGTTGAACGAGTTCATCAGGATCGTCATCAAACGGATTCAGAAATCCATTTTCATCAGTTTTCATGGCGTCATCTTCCTCAATCTCTGGGAATGCCTCGTCAAAGGGGATGTCGCCCAACTGGATGCCGACCATCGTGTCGAGGGTGTCGGTGAACCAAAGGGCCTCATTGGCGTCGATTGCCCCGTTCGTAAAATCAACGATGGCAGCGTTTAGATCTGGGATGCCGGCAAGGGTAGGCGACAGGTCGTTTGGCCGGCCCTCATAATGATCGATCGCCTTCTTGAGGCTGTCGAGATACAGGGGGCGCATCTCGGCCGGGATTGCCGCCGCCGACATCACTTCACGGGCGAAGAGGTCAAACGGCTTGTCAGACCGCATCGCCTTGTCGACCAGGGTGCGTAGGGCTGCCGTCAATGCACGACCTCCGGGGTGATGCCAGTTATGGGCGGCATGATGTCGGGGATGTCAAAATCAATCATCCGTCGCATGACACGCTGGGCATAGTCAGAGTTCGGGCTATAGAGGGCGAATGTCACATCCGACAGCTTGCCGGTCCGCCGAACGAGGTCGTCGGCGTGGTTGTTATTCTCGGCCCGTAGCTGATTAATCCGATCCGTGAACCTCTTTCTCTGGGCCTCGGCCTCAATGGGTGACAGGCCATTGGCGATCTGGCAGTTCCAGGCGTTTCCCATTTCGTTTTTAAGGTTCGAAATCGACAGCACGTTCTGATTGATCAGCGCCTTTAGATTAAAAACCGAGTTCGTTAAACGATCCTCGAGTTGCATCAGATGCGTGATGTGCTCGTCGTGTGATGTGTCCGTTTCTGGCTTGATATTGGTGATTTTCTTTTTCGCCATAATTATGCCTCTGCAATATCAAATAGATCTATATATTATATGCATATAGTGTATAAAAACAGTAATATTTTGTATAAATAATATATTTACAATAAATATAATTTATTTTGTACAGAATTGGTACAATATTGGTACATTATTATTTAAATTATTATCATTCTCGACAAGGCGAACCGAAAGCACCGCCAACTACCTTGCGATGATAAAGCTGGCATCAATCCGGGGGTGGCTAGAGACCGGGTATCTCGTAAGGGTCATCAGCTGACATTACAGCCAAGGCACATAGAAATCCGCTTTTAGCCTGAAAGCAGCCTAATTGAGCCGCCAATGAGGTACTCCGCTTCTAGCCAGAAACGGTCATTACAAATCCTTCGCACAGCGAAAGCCAATGTAGACAACGGCCATATCTTTGGGTTTTGTTGAAATATCATCGACAGTCATCCGGAACGCGCCATACCACCATGAGCCTCCCCGTGTGCGCTTTTCTGCAGCGCCGCCGTTCTCAGTCCACTCCCAGACATTCGCGCCCATGTCATACAAGCCGTTGACGCCAGCCTTGGTTACACCCGCGCGTGCGTGGCCAATACCATGATCTACTCGGTCGCTATAGTCGATTGCCAGGGTTGGGCCGCAGTCGCCAAGACAATTCGCGCCAATCGGGCTCTTGCCGGTCGGATCGATATTTTATCCCTGTTATGAACGGTGGCGGCGGGTCTGGCCGATACTCCGTGAAGGCCGCCTTTTCCCATTCTGAGTCACTCGGGATCCGCTTTCCCGCCCATTTGCAATAAGCTGATGCGTCCTCAAAAGTAACATGGACGGCTGGCTCATCCGGGTCAGCTGGCGTGCCGAATGGTGAAGACCAGGTCCAACCGTCTTTGCGTTCCCAGCCGGCACTGTACACGAGCCCACCGCCATACCGCTCCGCTGCCGTAACATGTCCCGTGGCATCCACAAATGCGCGATACTGGCCAACCGAGACTTCGGTTCTATCGATAGCGAACCCATCAATGCGCTGCATGTCTGCGGAGGCGGGCAGAACAAGAAAGACGGCAAAGAGTGGAATGAGAAAAATTGGCATATCTACCTTCATGGGTTTGGCAGGCAAGTCTCCAGTTTGAAGAATTTGCCTGCCACTCAAAAGCGATCAGCTCAACGTCCGAGATTATTGGCGAGAAAGTCCGTGAAGGCATCCCAAGATTGGGTATCGGCAACCTCTCTGTAGCGGTCGGAGCCAAATACCGTGAACGCATGCGGTGCACCGGAATAAACCTGGATTTCATACGGCACGCCTGCAGCCTCTAGTTCAACCGAGAGATCTGCAACTTGTGTCATCGGGATCGCCACATCGGCGCCGCCATGGGCGATAAGGATCGGCGCCGTATTGTTTTTGTAGGTCTGTCCACCCGGAGTCTTTAGGCCACCGTGGAACGTCGCGTATCCGGCAATGTCCGTGGCGGCACCTGAGCGTGCGAGTTCAAGCGTTGCAGCACCGCCGAAGCAGTAACCCATGACTACAGTCTTTTGGGTTCCTGATTTGCGGGCTTCAGCTAATCCACCCAGGATCAATTTCCTCATCCGCTCGCGGTCTTTATAAAGCTTGCCCGTCTCGGCTTTTTTGGCGCCGGTTTCTACGGGGCGGTTGCCTTTGCCATAGAGGTCGACTGCAAAGGCGTCATATCCCATCTCGGTGAGCATATCGACCCGTTTGACCTCGTAGTCGGTCAGGCCGTCCCAATCGTGAATGACGAGTACGAGGCCTTTCGACTTTCTTTCCGCTTTGGCATAGTAGCCTTCAAACGCTTCACCATCGATGTAATAGCTGATAACCTCTCCGGCGCTCGCGCTAACCGGCAGAAGAACGGCAAGTCCAGCAACAAGAAATTTTAGCATCAAGGTCTCTCCTGTGGATCTAAGAACGCTCTTCAAGTTCACAACGGGAACTCGAATTGTTTCGATAAGAACCTGCCCCGTCTGGACTTAATCCACACTGGGCAAGGGTTGGATTTCGGTATTGAAGGAAAAGGCTGTAAAGGCCACTCAAAAGCCAATTGAATGGCCACATACCCGAGACAATGCCAATGGCACGGAAGGCTGGCAACTCAGACCAAACTGCAGCAAAAGCAGTGCCCCCCCTCAAGACACGCCCTTCTGACGTCTGAACGTGAAAAATTGATAAGGCATCCTTTAGGGTGACGCCGTCTGGAAGTGCTTCCGGAGCGGTGGACAAATCAACCCACTGGAATTTCTCCGCGCCGCGTCTCCGCCGATAGAAGTCAATCTCTCTGCGGCAGATGGAACACGAACCATCGTAGTATACTAAGGCTTTCATGCTCGTTTATACGCACCGATTCTGTGCACAGATCATCATAGACAATATGTGGAAACATCATCGGCGCACCTATCGAGCACTAGACCAACCTTATTCAAACAAGGGAATGGCAGCGGCACGAAATTGGCTTATTGAGGTGATCGCTCAGTTTTGTAACAGAACTCAAGGAAGAAAAGTTTTAGGGGCTGACATAGATAAGCTCGAAGTATTCATATCTTTGCCCATTCGACTAG
>JAYNVG010000007.1:0-117819 GCA_038100295.1 Thalassospiraceae bacterium | reverse complement strand
TTCATCAGAGAACAGACTAACTTTAAAACGCGGAGATTTCAGGGGTTCACGTCAGTTTCGATATGCATTCTTTTCTCAGCCCAATGAGCTTTATAACCCATTCTTCTTCCGGTGATTGGGCCCATGTCGTAACGTTCGATTTTGTCTTCGCAAAGCCATCGAATCTTTTCTGCTTGTAGCAAGTTTCCTAGCGACAATTCTTCATGGGACCGGGCGAAGCTAAACTGCTGGCCTCGATATACATGCTCGCAGACGCCACCGAAAATGTATCCGATGTCTTGGTCGGCCATTTTCGCGAAGATGACCCGTGCCTGTTTAGCTTGTGCGAGTTTCCTCATCATTGTGCGGTAAAAAGCGCAAGGCTGCCCCGTTGCCATGCCAAGTGCGGCACCCTTCCAGCTCTTCATTTCAACGTCGATCATCCTGTCGAAGGTTGATTTTACCTCACTCACCGTATTTGGGCTCTTCCGCTCAAAAGACACTTCGGCCGATTGTGCTTTCCGGTATGCTCTCTTGAGGCCTTTTCGGGTATTGCGTGAACGCCGTGATAAGTAGCCATCAAAGCCGTCTTTCAAGGATGCGGCGCAAAGTGTCTTTTTGGAGTGCTTGATCAGAGTAAACCGATCTTCGAATTTATTGCGAAGATCGTGTGCTCTTTTGCTTCGTGGCCGCACACCACTAACGACAACGGCCGACAACTTTTGCTTATTCTTGGAGAGATAATTAGTAATGAGATCGTTGGCGGCCTCGAGAGAGTGCTCTCCGATCATTGAAGAACCGAAAAACCAATGAGGCTCGACCGGAGTTAAGATCGAAGATCCATTTGGCTGATGCTTTTCAGCCATGACTGCCAGTCCGTCCAAACCCCCTTGAATAAAAATATGTCGTTTTGGGCTGTAGGCTTCGTGGAATGCCAGATTCCAGATCGGACGGCAGCTGAAGGGATCTGCCTGAGATCGGGCCCCCGAAACTTTTGTCCAAAGCTCAAGATCAGATCGGCTTAGATAGCCTTTGGTGTTTGGGATATTGTCTTGCAAAATTTTTGTTGAGTTATTCATTTGCTTATCTGGATCTCTGTTTGTTGAGAAAGGGCGTCAGAGGGCTAGCCCTCTGACGCTGTTGCGTGTTTATGCGGCAGATGATTTTCCACCTTCGACGACTTTGAATGGCTCACGGACTTGGTACGGATCTCGTGCTTCTGCGTGACCAACCATCATGATGAGCAGGATGATCAGGGGCATCATGTCCACGCCAAGGCCAACTGCCCAAGCGGCCGGGACTTCGTCCGCGTACTTCCAAGTGGCCATGCCCGGATTAATCGGTGCGTAGCTGAGGGGCTCCAGTTTATGGCGGCGTTTCTCGACCCGTTGCGCTTCCTCCGACAAGCGAAGAGTAAACTGCTCCATTGACGAAGTCGCATTTTCGATTGCCCGACGTTGACCTCGGCTTACGGAGCTGTACTCAACGCTGAGAATGCCATGCCGTTTGATCATTGGTAGGATCGTTGTTCTGTTCATCTCAGTCAGAACGGCTTGCAGCGAGACAACGATGTCTGAGAAGCGGCGTTGACCTTGCGGATCGCTTCCATCCTCTGAATTAATGATTGCCTGCAACTCGCCGATGAGACGCTCTGCCTCTTGAGACAAGAGCTGCACTTTCTTATCCGTTTTGTTCATGTCGTTTGCGAGACGTTGGTATGAGAAGGATGCGTCTCTCAGCATTTGAACGACTTGTCCTTCTCCCTTTGATCCCGAGAGTGCTCCAACTTTTGCTTCTGCATCCGCAAGGGCCTCCAATTCGGCCGATACGCGAAGAACGTCGGGCACCAGATCTACCTCCTGAGCTGCGTTTTCATTGGCTCGGTGAAGTTGTTGCTCGTATGCCGTCACGTTCTTTTTCATGTGTTCAAGCACGGCTTGTTCGCCACCGATGCTGGTCGCGATGAACCAGCTTGAGATTGCGATTGTTACCAGTGTCAGGAAGAGACCCACGCCAAGACCTGCCGCGCGTTTCGCCGGGTCATGGAGGAGTGGAACGATGTTTACGACTTTATGCCAGAGGCCAAAAAGGCCCGCGCCGATCACCAAGGCAGAGATCAGAGGTACAATGATGGCTTCGGCATCATTGCCCGGCATCAAGGCACTTAAGCCAAAGTAGGTGGCAACTGCGGCACCGAATGCTGCGAAAGCCAGGACGGCTGTAACGTAGTTGGATTTTGTTACGCGGTAACGAAGTTCTTCTGAATAGTTCATTTTATCGTCTCTTTCAGCAACGTGGTTTGGAAAAGCCCAAACCTTCTGCTTAATGAGACGAAGCGGTCAGAAATTTCTTAGTGAGATTACGAAATTTTTTCGAAAAAGTTTATTGTGGCTCGCCAACAACTGAGAACGGCGCCCAAAAAAGAGGATGTGCCATGTAATCCGGTGTTTTTTCGTCGAAAAATCCTAACATAGCGATTTGAAGGGCCCGAGCTTTCCCGACCCCTTTTTCTGTCGTTTGCTTGAACATTGAGGTCGTTAACTTTTTTGCGGCATCACTGATGACTGGCCAATGGGAAACCAATAACGAACGTGAACCTGCGTAAAAAAACGCTTGGGCGAGACCAGATAATCCTTCAGCCTCTGGATTGCCGTTTGGTGCGGCGGTATTACAAGCGGATAAAATCACCCAGTCCGCGTTCAGATTTAACTGGCTGATTTCGCTCGCTGATAAATAGCCGTCATCAATTTCTGTCGGTTCGTTTGGCGGGGTTAAGACAAGGCCGGGCTCAACTAAGCCTTCGATTTCCCCAGCTAAAAGTCCATGAGTCGCAAATGAGATGACACGCGCTTCAGAAAGATCCAAATTCTTGATAATGGTCTCTGTCGCTCGAGCGCCAAGATAGATGCTGTCTTCATCAGCATTAAGTGTCTTAGCAATCCCCCTTATCTCATCGGCCGTATCGGGAAGCCCACCTAGGTCCCTTAATCGGTCGACATTGGCTAGCCCATTTCTGGTTATTAAATCAGCGAGTTCAAGCTGACCCCGAGACCCAGACTGACCGTTTAACTCGGGGTCTCCGAAACCCAAAAATGGCTTTGCTCCAATGCTTTGCTTCGCGAACTCTCGAAGAGATTTGAGTGATGATACTGAGGGGATGACACTGAGTGCATATTTCTTTGCGAGCCAGGGCGTTTGCCTGTAACCGGAATAATCAGTGAATTCTTTGTCCGGTTCGTCGGTTATCAGAACGCCAAGGGGCAAACTCTCCAAAGGGCCGTCCGAGACCGTCAGAAGATGCCGGATGTTGTCTAGTTGTGAGGAAATTGGTGCCAATAGCCTTTTATAAAGATTAAACGCTACTGTTTGATTGAATGGCGGTATGTCTCCGAGGCTTGAAACATTTTTAGGCGAAAGAGAGCGGCGTAGCTGGCGAACAGCCTCTCTAAGGTCGGCGTCGTTTACATCAACTTGGATAAAGTCGAAGCCATCTTTCTTTACCAGTTGCACATAAGAACTTGAGGAGCCGATAGAGAACGTTATGAGAGCTTCATCATCTCTCAAAAGATTTTGAATTTCGGAAATTGTCGATGGGTTGGTGCTTGAGAGTTGGTAATACTCTGGATAGTTGGCAATTAATTGATTGTCTATTTCTGCTATTCTTTTCTCGACCTCATCGAGAGCACTGGCGATCACAGTCGGGTTGAAAACTACACTTGCTGTCGCCGATTGCTTGAGAGACTGGCTCGTCGCAATGCTAAGCTCATTCCACTCGATTAAAAGATTTTGTCGTTCTCGTGCGAGCTTTGCCAATTTATTGTCCCCAGCGGCGAAGCGCGCGGCCATTTGACTGATTGCTGAAGACGCGGAAGCGACCCCCATCAGTTGGGCCGTTTGAAAAGAGAGTCTTTCGACTTGCACCCGTCTTGAACCTTCGATTTTTTTTGATATCTGTGATAGAAGCCCGAGTTGTTTCTCCAGAGCCTTTCGTATGACCTGCCGTTCGGAGCCGAGATCGCTTAGCGTTTCCCGAGATTGCCGCCCAAGCCGAGAGATATAAGTCGACTGGATCTCATCGATTACGCTAATGGCTTGATCAATTTGGTCATCGGCAATTAACGCTTCGCTATATGCAGCTGCGGCGACAGAAACCAAAGGATGGTCCAAGATCGCCATCTCTCTCGCTCTTTCATACGTAGTACTAAAAATATCGATCGCTTCTTTGTAGGATTTTTGTTGGGTTTTGAGGCGGGCGTAATCCGCATTCAGCCGCAAGAATTCTGGATGCCCTTGGATCTCTGGAGACTGCAGGTGTTCGTAGGATTTTTGGAAGTGCGTCTCCGCTTCCTCTAGCCGGCCCATAGCGAGATAATTCCTGGCAAGGGCAGCATGTGTTAGGCCTTCTTGTAGGTTAGTGTCGATGCCTATCGCCCAACGTAACTTACTTAGCAGGTCGCCGAATATTTTGATCGCAGCTTCATACTCCTCTTCCGCCTCATGAAGTAGAGCTCGATTATACTTCAGCGAATATTCGATATGGGATGTGTCTCCCTCCAGTTTTTCGAGCAATGAGAACGCTTCTTGATAACGATCGCTTGCTCGCTCAAACCTTCCGGATTGCTCCAACAGGCTTGCAAACCCACCCAGCGAGTTTACGTAATTGATGCTCTCTTGGCCGTATTGTTGTTCAAGAATTTTTAGAGCTTTTAAGTAATACTTTTCAGCTTCCACGAATCGGCCACGTATGTTCTGAAACAATCCGTAATTCTCATAGATGGTCGCCTTTTGCGCTTCGTATTCTGAGCCTGCTCCCTTAATTATCTCGAGAGCCTTGTCCATCATCGCCAAGCTGGTTCGAATGTTTAAGTCAGGTATCTGGCCAGTTGCGCCCAATGCTGCGAGTGAAGCGATTGCAAGGGGCTCCCCCTTTTTGGCGGCGACTTCAAAGAATTCTCTCGCTTTAACGAAATCCTGTGGCACACCGAGACCCGTTTGATGGGCGAACCCAAGATTTACGTTGGCAAATACGCTCCCGAGCTCAGCTGATTTGGAGAACCACTTATAGGCCTTCTTATGATCGATCCGTCCCAGAACGGGATCATTGTATATATTGGCAACCAGCAGTGCGCCGTAGGCGTCACCAAGCTCTGAGGCTCTTATTAGCCATTTCAGGGCTAAGTCCAGATCACGTTTTACGCCAATACCGTCCTTATAATACCTACCGAGCAGTGACATCGCGTAAGCGTAGTCTTGATTGGCGGCTTGCTCCAAATAGCGGACACCTTCTTTGACCTCGGCGCTTGAAGAGTTGAATTGGATAAGATGTGAGCCGAGGGAGGTTAGATCGTACTTGTTGCCAGCTTTTATGGCTTCCCTAAGCCATTTCCGACCTTCCTCGTGCTGGCCAAGCGATAATAATATTTCTCCGTAATCTCCTTGGGCGGATGGATCGCCTGTTTCTGCGACACTTCTCATTACCTCGAGGCCGAGCTTTTCGTTCTTTTCTACACCTTGGCCCCGGACCAACATTTCTCCATAGGCTACTTTAGAGTCGTTATCTCCACTTTCTGCCCCCATTCGATACCATTTCACGGCTTCCTCAAGGTTTGGTGGATCAATCATCCATCTATTGTGTCTGCCTAAATACCACTGAGCGAGTGAATAACCCCGATAGGCAAGTTGCTCCATTGCGGACAGCCCGTCTTCCATAGAGCTTTGCGGTAATTTTTCCTCAATCATGAGAGACGCGAGTTGGTACTTTGAAAAAAGGTGGCCAGCGTCGGCGGCTTTGCGAAGCCATTTTGAGGCGTCTTCATCTGAAGGCGTGACCCCAATTCCCTTTTCGTAAATTTCCGCGAGGGACAAAAATGCTTCTAGGAAGTTTTCCTGGGCAACTTCTTTGATAATGCGAAGGCCAGTCTGCACATCTTGTTCTGTGCCTTTACCCTCAATCAGAAGCTCACCCAAACGTACTTTCGCCATGAACAAGCCTCTTTCTGCGCCCTCAGAAATAAGCTCAAAAACCTCTTTATCAGTTCCCTCAAGTGCTTCGACGTCATGTAACAAAAGGCCAAGGTCGGCCGCCGCTTCTTGCGGATTGTTCTCGTAAGCGATCCGGAGATGTTTCTCGGCACGCCGATAATTCTCGATCGTCCGGCCGTGCCAACTATAAAGTCGTCCCAGCGCTAGGTGGCAGGGCTCATGATTTATCTCAATACAGTTAAGCAGTATCTGCTCAGCTTTGTTGAGGTCACGGCCAATCCCATCTTGTGCTTCATACAGTCCGGCAAGATTGATCATCGCGGGACCGTATTGAAGCTCAGCGGCCCTGGAAAAATATTTAAACGCAAGGCCGATGTCTCTTGTTACAAGTGACCCGTTTAAATACGCCCGGCCACTTTCGTTAAGTGCGGGGGGAAAATCCTTTTCGGTTGCAAACCATAGCCATTCAAGGGCGGCGCTTTGGTTTTGGTTGATGCCCAAACCTTGAGAAAGTCGAATGGCAAGCGTGTACGCAGCGAGAGGAAGTCCTGCCTCGGCTGCCCGTTCGTAAAACTTTGTGGCTCGGGCTTGTGCTTCGTCATTGTCTACGGATGAAGCTTCCAAATACCCAAGCACAACAGTTGCAATTTCGTAGCCTTTCGAGACGGCAATCTGCGCGTTCTCTCGCGCACCTTCAAAGTCCTCAGCTGCAATTAGAGCTCTCGCGAGGTTGAAATGAGCTCTCGGCGATCCGTTTGTATTCGAAACAGCCTCGCGACAAGCGGCCGAGGCACTCTTTGCATCGATATCAAAAAGGTCGACGCCTGGTGCGGACGTGTCAGGAGATGAGGGAACGCTTGCTAACTCATCACATTTAGACATGAGGGCGGCATCATTTGACGCATAGACATTAAGGGGCTCCCAGGCAAACAGTTGGGAGGAAATAAATGCGATAGAGACTAAAAAAAGTCGGAACATCTTAATCTCGCGAGAAGAATAAAACGTCCATTGTTGCTTTATCTGATTGAGATTCATTTTTTTCAACAGATACCGTCTCAATGCTGACGCGTCGTCCTTCCGCTCCACCAGCCGAAACTTCTTCCCAAAGTTGGGGCGCGATTTGAAGGCCTGAAAAACGTTCTTGTGCGAGGCTACGGACAGCAGCTGCGCGCTCCGTTGAGGAAATATCGGATTTGCCAATGGCATCACGAAGAACGGATAAAATCTCCTCCATTCGGTTCGGTTTTGGATTTTTAGAGAAGCTTATTACGGCTTCCTTAAGGCGGGGCTCGAGAGCCATTGATAGTGACTTAAACTCTCCCGAGTCTGTTAGGGCGAGTCTATTAGTCGTTGCGCCCCGAAATCTTAGGCGCACCTCTGCATTGGGATTGTCACTAATCAGGAACAGAAGATCATTTTGTTCATCAGTCGTGTTAAAGATGCCAAGGACGAGCAGAGCTATGCTGGCTGCGACGAGCCCCGCTCCCCATGATGAGGTCCTGCTCGGGAAAACTTTGTCAAAGATCGAGCTTAACCATCCGCCACCAGATTGCTCAGACACGCTTGATTGAGCTGACGTTTGCCGAATTTCCTCTGGAGCCTTCGAATTGCTAAGAAGCATATCCAAGGTGCTCGTAGAAACTTCAGGAGAGGGTTCGACCTCCATTACGTAGTCATCCATGCGTAAATTTATATACGCATCGAAAAGCTGCTCATCTTCGGAGAGATGCCTCTCGATCTCGAGCATTCGTGCAAGAGGCAGTCCCTCATTCCAAAAAGAAATAAGTTCGGTCTGGTCTGGTGATGGGCTATTCGATGGCTGATCGATTTCTTGAGAGAGGATTCGGATCATCCGGTAATCTCGGACAGCCTCAATTCCACCCTTGAATTTCGAAATACGCTCAAGGGCATCCTCTTGGCTTTGACGGCCGTCAAAATAATCGGCAATCAACTCACTCAATGTTTTTTCGTTATCTGCCATTACTCAATTGTCCGAAGCCCTCAGGCGGGCTCTTCAGTTTCACTAAATAAAAATGGGTACTCTTCTTTCATGCATCGTGTAAGTCGAGCCTTTGTGCTGTGTATTGCCTGGTACGTTGCATTTGGGGTTAGGCCCATCTCTTCCGCGATTTGAGTGGTGCTCGCCTCATCAACAAAACGACGTGCGTATATTTTCTGATCTCGCTCAGGTAGCTTGCGGCAGCATTCCGCTAATTTTTGTTTGAGCGTTCGCAGGTCCATTTTCTTTTCAGCTTCTTTCATTGGGTCGGTTGAGAGAGCTCTCTCGTCATCAAGAGCGACGGTGTCTTTTTTCTTTCTCGCCTCATCAATTAAAAAATTTCTCAAAATGCTTACGAGATAGGTTGAGAGACGAGACTGAGCGTTCCACCCTCGAAGTTTTCGCCAGTCGTTTTCCATTAGTCTTTTGAAAAACTCTTGAAACAAATCGTCTGCATTCGATTGATCGAACTGCGATTTTAGAATCACTCCATAGACGAGACGTCTGTACGTCTCGAAGAAGGTCGTAATCGCATTCCGATCGCCCTCTAAGACTTTGTCCACGAGTTCCTGTTCGGCTTGGATATATTGCTCTCTCTCTGACACTCCCTGCGTCCCATCTTTTTTGTTTGATGAGTTTTGTCGGAAGTATATTGCTGAGCTCTTTTCTAATATTCAACGATCAGTTGCCTTTTTGACACGAGCTAGGGGTCGAATAACTTAGATTTTACCCATCGAGAATAGCCTTCAGTCTCCCATAGCTCTCTTCTGGCAGCGAATTAATAAGGTTAATCACTTTGGCGTCCCCAGAAGCGAGCGCTCGGTGACGTAGGTCCGCGGCGATTTTCTCGCCAGCGATGGTCTCCTCTTCATCGATGTCCATACCTCGGACGATCACGCCATCACGAAGTGCTTCATCCAATGAGAGGACAAAGTCTGTTTGGAATGATTGGCCACAGTGATTGCATGACTTCACCCCGATCGGATTCAGGCCTTGGCAGACTGGACAGGGCTTGAATTGCTGTTTTGGGGCGGGAAACTCATGTCCGCAAGTGGCACACTCTTTATCGCCCAATTGACACTCAGACTTACAGCTTGGGCATACTTTCTTTTTGGGTTTTGTCCCCGCTCCTCTATAGGCGGCCGGCATCTCCTCTTCCACACGCCGTGCGTATTCATGGAAGGTTGCGAACGATGGCATCACAACATAGGCACGTGTGTCGTCATCATAAGCATTCGTTCTAACAACGCGTCCCACGGCTTGGCGGAAGGCGAGTTCGGTAAGCGCATTGGGCAGATAAATCAGGACCCGCAAACGGCGGATATCGACACCCTCGGATACCATAGCTACGGATACGAGCCACCGCTTATTCGTATTTCTGAAAGCTTTGATCTTTGATTCAGGATTTGCGAGCTGACTGTGAACGAGAATTGGGGCCTCTCCCTCAATCTCCTCAATCAAATTGGCCATGTACTCAGCCATCATGATGTTGGGTGCAATCACTAGTCCGCCAGCTTCGGGCATCCGATACCGAAGTTCATCAAGCTTCTTACTGCCCCATTCTAGCATTGTTGCTTGGTAGCCATCGCGGAGCGGCGTCCTGTTGTCTTTCTTGTATTGCGGTGTGCACGCCAAGCGGTAGAAATCCAGCGCAGCTTGGAGGCCGGGAATGCGCTTCAGTTCCTGGGTCAGGTCGGGAGCAACTTCCCCAGAGACTTGAATTTTTTCTCCACCCTCAAGATCGACGGTAAATTTCCCCTCATGACGGTGAAAGGTTGTGGGTCGGCAGTAACCAAGCTCGACTGCTTTGCCGTAAGTAAGTGTATATGAGCCTGCTTCCGGGTGATCGATGGAGCCCTCGCTGTCATAGGCGAGCCAAACAGACTCAGCGCCATCTGAGCGAATGGGAGTACCTGTCAAAATGACAGAGAATTGTGCTTCTGCAAAAGCCGAGTCCGCGCCGTCGCCCCAGCTCGCCTTAACAGCTGCATGATGATGTTCATCGCATATAACGAGTACTCGGTTCGAGCGGCACACCGCTTGAAACGCATCGGAAAGGCCCTGAACGGCAGCCCATGTTGCACATACATCGATGCCGAGTTGGCTAATATCACCATCGCCCGCTGTCACTTTGCTCATGTATCGGCCGGTGACGTTTTTGAAATCGTCGGCCCATTGCCCGACAACTTCGACCCGCGGTGCAATTACAATCACCCGGTCAATTTCATTGTGTTCAATCATGTATTGAGCGATCGCACACGCAGAGATGGTTTTACCCGCACCAGGAGCGGCATTAATGAGGAAGTGCTTGTCTGTCCGGTCCTTGAGAAGCCACTGAACGGCTTTTGCTAGGGCTTCTTCTTGCCATGGGCGAAGTTTAAGTTGCGTCATTTTTGCACCTTTTTGAATATTGCATGTTGCACAGAGCGCCTGAGCGTTTGAGAGAGTGGTTTGGCCGCCCCTCGAAAAGGGGACGCGGTGGTCTGCGTGAAAGTCAGATGGCAGAGGCGACCCGCAAATCATGCATTTGCCACCAGCCTCGACCGCCATCACCAATCTCTGGCGTTTGTTAAAATGTCTTTTCACTTTTGGACCCAATACTCGGTGAGCACGATCTCACGTTGCGGGAGGTTCTGTGGCGGCTCTAAGACGGCGACCTCGTTCACGCGCTTCACTGCAGCGGCGAATGGGATCTTTCGTGACTGGATTACCCAACCTTGTTTGCGCATCTCAGACACGAGGTCCGTGAGGTTTGATAGGCCAAAGAAGACTAGAGCTTCGAGCCGAGTGAGAGGCTGGCCACTTGCCAGATGTTCTTTTGCCGCAAGGGCTAGTCCGTAATTATTGTTCTTCACCAGATCAGCTCCATTTGTAAGGACTGAGCGAATTTCAGACACTCAGAGGGGTGTGGGATCTCATCGTGAAGAGCATTCACGATGGACTTTTCTCGACGCATAACTCTCCAGCCACCGTCAGCGAAAGCCTCATCGAGATCGAGTTCGTCAAAGGTACGACGCGCATTTTGTAGCCGAGTAAGCTTATCAGCTTTGCGTTTGCTATCAGCGACAATAAGCGTGTTTGCGATTTCAAGGAGTTCCCCCGACGTGAATCTGTCGCCAACAGAAGCTCGCAATTCGCGATATATGCTGCGAATTTTCTTGGACCTGTTCATCTTTACTAATCTCCAGTTTGCTCGCCATTCGGTGTTCCGCGGCGTTCTGGTTAGTCAGACGTTTGGTCCGTATTTTTCTTAGGCCGTCTTGCTGATTTTTTTACGAATTTCCTGAAAATAAGCGCTAACTATCTGATTTAATGAGATAAAAAATACAGAAAATAAAATAAACTTTCACGTCTAAGAAAACGCCTCAAGGCTCGTCTCACAAGACAGTGGTTGAAAACGAACTATGTTTTGGAGAAAGAGAATGAATATAGATGTGATCGAAGGATCAGGCTTTACCATTACCCACCATGCCCGTGTGCGATGCCAACAGCGGGGCATAAAGAATGAAACTCTGCAGTTGGTTGCTGTAAATGCGGATATGAGAACTCATGCTGGTAGTGGATGTGTCGCATACCGCATGAGCGATCGTCGGATTAGTCAGCTGTCGAAGAGAACCGAGACAGGATCTGCACTGGAACGGGCGAAAAATATCGTTCTTGTTATTGATGAAAGTGAAAACAGCGTAATCACGGTTATGCATGATTACGGGGGAAAAACCGGCCGTCGTTATCGAAGGCCCCACGCAACTCACGCATAGCAAGGAGAAAGGGGAGCTTTTGCTCCCCTTTTTATTTTGAGTTACGCTTTTTCATTAAACGGCCTTTTTGAGAAGAGACACTAGATGAATCGATTAAAAATTCTGACAGTAACGAGCCTCGTGATGGTTTCTTTTGCCGCTTCGGCTGTTGCTTCTGACCGAATGGGGGATCGGTACATTTGGGGAGATGCCAAAGCGACGACTACAAGCTTGCATGCGATAAACGTTGAACGCGTATTCGATTTAATGGAGCGAAGACGCCAGAATGTGCCATTACAATTTCGCGGGGCGTCAAGTCCCGAGATTTATAAGAAATATGCACCTTCTGTGGTGCTTGTTTTGACAAATGAAGGCTCAGGAAGCGGCTCGATTATTGATGAAGAGGGCACGATCTTAACTGCTTGGCACGTTATTGACGGGTACAAGGAGGTTGGGATCGTTTTTAAGCCTGACGCATATGGTGCAGCCGAAGATCGAGACGATTACGTTGTAGCAGATGTTAAAAAAGTAGATGAGATAAGGGATCTTGCGCTTCTGAAATTGAGGAAGACACCTAAAGGCAAAGTGCCAATTAAGCTTGGGAAACAAGATGAGATAGTCGTGGGCGCGGAAGCTCATGCAATTGGCCATCCCAATGGTCAAACGTGGACCTACACCCAAGGAAAGATAAGTCAGTATAGAAAACAGTATGACTGGTTCACCGGAATGGGGGTGCAGCATCAAGCCGATATTGTCCAAACACAAACGCCAATAAACCCGGGCAATTCGGGCGGGCCTTTGTTAAGCGCCGAGGGCTCGTTGATTGGTGTAAATTCCTTTATAGCGGATGGAGAAGGCCTAAATTTTGCAGTCGCGCTCGAAGAGGTAAAAAGATTTATCGCCTCAAATAAGAAATATGTGCGAGCCAAAGAAGTAGAGCAGGAAGAAGGCGAATGTGCGGTCAAAGCTCTTTCAGAAAAAAGAGAGGAGAAAAAGAAGCTTCAAATAATCACAATGGATATCAACTGCGACAAGAAAGCCGACGGCGTCGTGTTGGTGCCGGATGATGAATCAAAACCTATTAAATTCCTGATGGATAAAAATAATAACGGAAAAATTGATACAATCGTCGTCGATGAAAATCGAGATGGTGAATGGGATTTCTCTTTGTGGGATGTTAACAGCGATGAACAGCCTGATTTGTTGGGGCTACATGGTGACGGGACCCTGCGGCCATCTTCTTTCAAACCTTACGGGTGACAGCCGCAGTTGGGCTTAAGAAGCGAGCCGATTTCTAGGGGAAGGTAGGCGGGTATTTATTCGGACAATACCGTCAGAATCTGGTGCCGCTCAATTAATTTGAGGCAGGTATCCGTTGATTATAGCTCTGGCTAGAGTGTCCGCGCTTTTGAATTCTGTTAATAGGGGGGCAAGGAGTTGGTAACTTTCTAACCTCCATGCCCCCTCTTCTTGTGCCGCCAACCAATAAGCTTTTAAAATCGTGTCGAGTGGATCGGTTGTATTGGCATTAGACGCCCGGGCATAGGTTTGATTGCGTGGGACGTCGTGGCTCGCTTCAAAATAACCTTTGGCTATCTCATCTGAGGCATCAGTGATGCTTATTTCATAGATACCCTCTTCCAAAGAGAGCGCATTAAAACGGATTATGGATCCGTTGGTGGATACATTTTCCGAGCTTACTACTACCATTGATGGGCTTTTGATTTCTGCCTTGTAGGGAGGCCTGCCTCCTTCCTTGGGAAAAAATAACGATTGGTTCCGAGCACTGACACGAGGCGCGGCCGATTTGGTCTCGCTCGTCATAGGGATACGAAGTGGTGGGCTCGAGGAGCTTCGCGTTACCAGTGAAACGGTGGCATCTTGGGAAAGGGCCTTGTGACGTCCATCCAACCAAGAGGAGGCCCACGAAAGCAGGTTGCTTGAGATCGATGTTTGAGATTGTTGGGCTGAGATATGATAGGGAGAATTGCTCATATTTATTTTGACCTGGTCAGCTTGACCAAGCCGAAGCCCAACAAATGCCAATTCATCGACAACGACAATTTCATCGCCCACCTGAATGGGCTCGAGGATCCTCAAAGGTAACTTGTTTTTTTGACGAATTATGTAGCTTGTTGAGTCCGGGTCTTGGTAATCATCAATCCATCCAACTTCTTGAGCGTAGGCGGCTTCGTGTGAGGTCATTAGGCCAATGAGTATTGCTAATAAAAAAATACTTCGGTGCATGTTCTTGGCTGCTTGTATGATCTTCATAATGACAAAATATCGATCTTATCCGTAAAAAACTATTTTACCGTAGATCCGTTTATACGGAGCCCTTAAGGCCGTGCGGTTGATGGATATTTTGAATCTCGATATCTATCATTAATTGATATTTAGCAAAAAGAGAATCTGCGACCAAATATGCCCCGAATTAATGCAAAAAAGCTCCTAAGGACGGTTTTAATCATGAAAATAGGGGCGCTAATTCTTAGCATTTTCGGCAGTGCAGCTGCCAGGATTCGAGCGACTTCTTTTGGAAAATCACTGTGTAAAGTCGTTTCAAAATGGCTTGGTATTTCCAAAATTAAAAGGCGACTTGTTTTTAACGCATCCCTTGGGATCCTTGTTGCCATTGCGGTTCAGGTTTTCCAAGACAGACCAACTCTCAAATCTATGAGCGATGCCGCTATGGATTGGATGATCCAAATGAATCAAGGCATCATCCATAATCCAGAAAAAGCTGAGCCATTCGTTTTGATTGATATCGATGAGCAAACCTATCGAAAGTGGAATGAGCCCCTAGCGATGCCACGCGATAAGTTAATGACAATGATCAGCTTTGCTTCTGAAGCCAAAGCAAAGTTGATAGTGGTAGATATAGATGTATCAAAGAAGTTGGGAAAAGAGGACGAACAACTCGAGCGGTTCCTTCGCGATTATGGCAAAGACCAAGATACATCAGATCCACCAATCATATTCGCAACGACTTTTAGAGAACCGATCCCTTCTAACGGGACACAATTCGTAGAGCGCAGAGAATCTTTTCTCGATCCTACAGTTGAAGAAAACCCTGGTCTTTATTGGGCGTCGACACTCTTCAATCGAGATAGTGATTTAGTTATCCGAACCTGGCGGCTTTACGAGGCCTATTGCAATCAAGGCGTTGGCGGCGTCATTCCAGCGGTCCAACTGCTTGCCCCAATTTTGATAAATGATGGTGAAGGTGGGGCAAAGAAGCTCCAGCAAAAATTGAATTCGCTCAGCCCGCGATGTTCTCTAGGGGCATCTAGAAGCGAGAAAATCGACAGCCCAACAATTGAATTAAATGGGCACCTCGTAGGGCTTTCTCAGGAGAGGCTTTCAAGCAAAATCATTTTCTCGGTTCCCTGGCGTGCTAGTGAGACCGGACTCCAACCTCCTCAGGTTAAGAGGGACGGCTCTCTCGTGCCTTTAGTGGTAACGATTTCTGCCGATAAAATTACTTCCGGCCCAAAAAGGATCTCCCAAAAGTTATTTCAAAACCGAGTGATTGTTATCGGGGCGTCGCACTCATTGAGCCATGATATTCGCGCTACGCCTCTTCAATTAATGCCAGGTGCACTTGTGCTAATAAACGCCATCCACTCTCTAATGTCATATGGCCAGCTTCAGGCTCTTCCACTTTGGGCGATAATTGCTCTTCAGGTTTTTGTGATCATTTTATTTTGTTTAATGTTTTCGTTTTTTTCTTCTTCGTGGGCAGCCTTTTTAGCGGGCGGTGCAGTCATTATCGCATTACTCCCGATGAGTTTTTGGCTTTTTAAATATGGTGTATGGTTGGATTTTGCACTGCCTCTCCTCGCTGTGCAAATTCGGGAATTGATCGCTAGAGCGCAGGAAGGAATCTCTGACTCTAACCAGCATGCCGCATGAAGAGGGGCTATCCAGTTAAATGACCGAAGTATCAAAATCTGACTTCATACATCGTTTTTTGGCTTTATTCGTTGTATTGATTTTTACACCCTATAGTGCTGCCCAATCAAAATCTATTTCAGTAGACGGGACGCCCTCGAATAATGAGCAGGGTTTATATGCCAAGATCATAGACGAGCCCATTTTGTTGTTTGAGGATGGAGAAAGCTGCGACGATTTTTCCGACCAACAGCTAAAAAGAAAAGTCGGCGCTTACCTGGTACGTGTTAGCCTGCTAGCAAGCGAAGGCAAGATATCCGAGAAAGCGGTAGAAAATTCTTTTAGAGGCTCTATCGCTCAAACGAGCGGGCGCAATAGGGAAATTTGCGACGCAGTACGAATAAGTTTATTTGTGCCTTTTGGAGCAATGTATCCAGAAAAAATAGACATTACTGATTTAATTGAGCTTGAATCAAAAATAGAGAGTTTTGCAATAAGCGATACAGAAAAAAATAGACTCAATTATCTTCTAATAGAGTTAAAAGTTTTATTTTATAAAAGAGTCTTGAACTGGAACCAGAGGGTTGCTCATTTCTATTTAAACGGGTTTCTGCGAAAAGTTCGACGGAATTCTGAGGGTCAGATCAATTACAATGAAAATAAAATAAAAGAAAATAATCATGCCAGTCAAAAATTAATACACGCATTAAAATATAGAGAGAACATAATAATATCTCTATACTCTAAAAGAAGCAAAGAATATACGAATGCTAGACGTGATTTGGCTCAGTTCAGGGAGTTTTACGGAGAGATAAAAAAAGGCGAAATAATTCGCCGCGATGCAATTAAGTATGAACGTGAAACGGCAAACCTGCCGCTCAACCATATTTCTGACAGTTTAAAAGAACTTGGCGTGAATTTAGCCGTTCAAGGAAGATGCAATGAAGCAATCCCGATCTTTGATCAAGCTATTAGGCTGAGACAAGCGGCCCAGAATATAAAATTACGTCTTGATCATTCTTTAGTAGAGAGCGCAGTCCTTTGCCGGCAGAGTATCGGCCTACTCACTGAGGCAGCTCTGAACTTTTATTTGACGGTATTAAATGACGCTTCTAGCGAGCCAGTTTCTCAAGCCTCGAAGGGAAAAATTGATATCGACATACGCCCTGCTGTCAGACGGCTTAATCAACTATTCGGCAACGATACCGTCTCGGCTAGCGCTTTCCCGCCTGAGATGTATATGAGTAGTGCTGGCGCCCTGCTTGCGCACGGGTCGGGGGAAGAGGCTTTCGCTCTTTTCCATGCCGGTTTTCGAGATTACGTATATAGGACTATTGATTCCCTTCTCGCGCCGAATAAAAATAATAATGATCTTATTTTTCCAAGAGAGGCTTTCGGCAATTATTTGAAAGCGTCAAGTTTTTATATTAATCAGCGCCTCTCCCCTGCCCAGCAGTCTGAGCTACTAGGTGATCTTTTCAAATCTTTCCAGCTGTCTCACGTGACGTCAACAGAACGCGCATTAGCACGATTAGCCGCGCGATTCGCGTCAAATTCGAATAATTTAGCGAAACTAATTCAAAGAATTGGCAACATCAAAGAGCAGATCTTGAAACTTGAGAAAGAGCTAATTTCTCAAATAGGGCTCTCAGAACAAGGTTCGAACTCTTCAAAGATTACGTATATCAGCAAAGAAATTTGGAAATTAGAAAAGAGTAAAAAGGTTCTGACGGAAGAAGTTATTAACGAGTTTCCCGAATACAGGACAGTCAGCGCAGGGCTCCCATTAGAACTTGAGACTACGAAGGCTCTGCTCAAGGAAAATGAGGCATTGATTGGCTACTTTTTCGTTGAAAGGGAGGGATACGCTTGGGTTGTGACCTCTAAAAACGTAAACATTGTACATCTATCTTTTGGGGCAAAAGATATTGCTAAAATCGTAGATTTCTTGCGACTAAGCCTAAGTAGTAGCGGAGTGGAGCGTATAGAGGATTTAATGCCTTTTGATATGTCGCAAGCGCACATACTTTATAAAAAAGTCTTTTTGCCTATCGAGCCATTCCTAGAAAATATTGATCATATATTTGTGCTAGGGGACGGCGCACTTAACCATTTGCCTCTTGGCGTACTCGTTTCGCAGAGGCCTATGGAAGGACGTCGTGATTTTTCTGCCTACAGGAATGCCTCTTGGTTAGCCCGCAAGTATGCAATATCACTTATTCCATCCATTGGAACCTTGGGCACCCTCCGCCTTTATCCTAAACCCACGTCGTCGGCTACTGAATTTGTCGGCTTTGGTGATCCTAATTTGCATGAGCAAAGCCAAGCCCATGCTTTTAGTTCAGCGGAAGCAAAAGACAATAAACATCTCGTCAGGAAGAGTGCCATAAGTACGTTAGGGGCTTTGCCGGATACCCGAGACGAACTTCGCGCTATCGAACTTATCGTTGGCCCTAGTAACGCGAAAATATTTCTTGGCGATATGGCTACCGAGAAAAGGGTCAAGAGAAGTGACCTGTCTTCGGCCAATGTTATATCTTTTGCAACTCATGCTTTGGTCGCTGGTGAACTAGAAGGTATTGACGAGCCCGGATTAGTGCTAACCCCTCCCCTGGAGCCAAATGACGAAGATGATGGGTTTCTCGGAGCAAGCGAGGTCGCACAATTAAAACTCAATGCAGATTGGGTCATTCTATCGGCGTGTAACACGGCGGCGCCTGATGGCACGCCAGGTGCCGCTAGTTTATCGGGGTTAGCCAAAGCGTTTTTCTATGCGGGAACTAGGGCTATAGTTGTTTCTCATTGGCCTGTTATTTCATCCGCAGCCAACCGTTTAGTTGTCGCTCTTTTTGCAGCAATAGAGAACCGCGGGCACTCGAAAGCTGACGCATTGCGGCACTCAATGCTACAACTGATTGAGAATGAAGATCAGCCTTATATGGCGCATCCGATTTTTTGGGCGCCATTTTCAATAGTCGGAGAAGGGGGGTAAACTATCAAACCGATCTTATTATTCTTCAGAGCCTCTGTTCGCAGAGCCAGTCATTTCACGTATTTATCGTAGATAAACCAAGCGGAGCACATCAACGCAGGTGGCAATACAATTACCATCAGCATGTGGATGATATCGTCATCGCGAATTCTTCCATAGGGTTCGAACAATAGTACAAAAATTATCACGGAAAGAGTCCAAAAAGCGGTGGCGAATAAAGCAACACGTTTGCTTTTTTCTAAAAAACGATGAGGCTCACCAGTCGCTCCGCCACTCGGGGCTGACAAGGCTACACTTTTAGATCTCTCATCGGCTTCTTTTGCCATCTCTGACCAACGATTTTTAAGATAGATGATGTTGATAATCGCTCGCACGGGAGCGACCAAGTCTGTAACAATTAGTAAAATCCATGCCCAGCGCCTTCGCTGGTTAACAAAGTGTCCCAGTACGAAATAAAAACAACTCAATACTAATATAAAAGGGAGGATCTCCTCAAAATTGCGCTCTCTTACTAGACCCATCGGAATTAATGCGAAAAACAACAGGAAAATGCTGGGGCCAAACGCGATCGATGACCAGCCATTAAAGTAGCCCCATGCAAACGGAAGTTTATGGGGATTTCTTTCCTGCCATTTCTTACCCTTAGGCATAGCGATAAGAATGCCGATTATCACAGACGGTAAGTAAAAAAGAAGATAGTCCATTTTTTGATTGCGACCGAAAATCGATGAAGAGCCGAAGAATTGATTAGCAAGAATAACGCTTCCTTCGCAATGGGTTGCGTTATGCTGAAATTCAGCATACTATAATTTGTGGCTGTGGTCAGTGACCTCCAGTCAAGTGTTAAGCAAAGTATTTGAAAAGCTTTGTTGCGGCGTCAGTGACGTCACCCCTTCGATCCCGGCAGTGCCGTCCGAAGGCTTTCCTGAAACTTAGAGCGATATCTGTGGTCAGTGACCACGGAACCATTCGTTCGCAGATTGTAGGAGGGTCCGATGGCTACTGTCGCCACGCCTCGATCAAA
Source organism: Thalassospiraceae bacterium (assembly GCA_038100295.1). GTDB lineage: Bacteria > Pseudomonadota > Alphaproteobacteria > Rhodospirillales > Casp-alpha2 > UBA4479. Next base: position 98,212 of record JAYNVG010000007.1, on the reverse strand, counting down.
CACCACACATGCTTTTTTGCACGATCTTTTGATCACGGAAATACTGATTTCTGAACTTCTTCCGTTGAACCGTCGGGCGAGAACTCATCGGCGCAAACAAATTGAGCAAATCGCGGGATCTATCCGGACATTTGGGTTCATCAATCCGGTTCTCGTTGATGAATGCAACCGGGTCATCGCCGGCTTTGGCAGGGTACTTGCGGCCGAATTCCTCGGCATGGACCGCGTACCCACAATCTGCATTGCGGGAATGTCTGTAGAGCAGGTTCGGGCGTACGCCATTGCGGATAATAAAATCGCTGAGAACGCCGGCTGGGACCGAGAAGTTCTGGCCCTAGAGTTTCAATATCTCGAGGCGCTCGATATTGATTTGGATCTTACGGTTACCGGTTTTGAGACACCTGAGATCGATCTGGTGATCGGAGAGGCGACGTTGGAAAAACCAGAGCCGCCCATTCCTCCGGTGAAACAAGACGTGATCGTGACGAGGCCCGGCGATCTATGGCTCATGGGCCAGAATCGACTTCTTTGTGCAGACGCCTGTGATGCTTCTTCCTACCTAGCGTTGCTCGAAGGTTCTTGGGCAAACGCGATCATTACAGACCCACCTTTTAATCTCCGCGTTGCGGGTCTTGTTGGCAAAGGCCGGATTAAACATCCCGAATTTGCGATGGCATCCGGTGAACTAAGCGAGAATGAATTCGCCGAGTTTCTGAGACGGTTCATTCGGTGCGTTGTGGCGCACTCTGAAGATGGGTCGCTGCACTACATCTTCATGGATTGGCGACACGTTGGCGTCCTAACAGCTGTGGCGGCTGAACTCTATTCAGAGCAAAAGGCCCTTATCGTTTGGGATAAGGGGCGAGGTGGGATGGGCAGCCTGTATCGCTCTGGGCACGAACTTGTGCTTGTGTTCAAACAGGGAACCGCCCCGCATACGAACAATATCCAGCTCGGAAAATTTGGTCGTGATCGCACGAACGTGTGGCGTTACCCACCAGCCCGCCCCGGAGGCGAAGCGGATCTCAACCTGCACCCAACAAGCAAACCGATCTCAATGATCGCGGACGCGATCCAAGACTGCACGCATCGTGGCGATATCGTCCTCGACCCCTTCGGTGGCAGCGGAACAACTCTGCTGGCCGCGGAAAAGACTGGCCGCAACGGATATCTCATCGAGCTGGAACCCAAGTACGTGGATCTCACTGTCCGACGATGGCAGGGCCTGACGGGTGGGCGCGCTGTGAACGGGGAAACGGGTCAAACTTTTGATGAACAGTGGCGGGAACGGAACTTGGACCCCAGCAAAACGGAGGTGTCCCATGTCCGATAATGATGATGATTACGAAGTTGGATATGGAAAGCCGCCAAAACATACCCGCTTTAAGAAAGGGCAATCGGGGAACCCGAAAGGTCGGCCGAAAGGTTCTAAGAACTTCGGTACAGATCTCTGGGAGGAGTTAAACGAACGAATCGAGATCCGCGAAAACGGGAAGTTAAAGCGGGTCACCAAGCAACGTGCCATCGTTAAAACGAACGTTGCGCAGGCGGCTCAAGGCAACCATCGCGCCTATCAGAACTTACTCAGATCCTTCGCCCAGTATCTTTTGAATACAGAGGGCACTGACGGCCAAAAGCCCCTCGCGGCTGAGGACGCTGAAATCATCAAACTCGTCATGACCAAACTCATGGGGTCAGCCGATGACGAAAATTGATCCAGATGAGGGGCGAAAATTTGTCGATGCTGTGCTCCGACAAAACTTCCTCGTCTTCGTGCTCAGGTCATTCCGAACGCTGAATGGGAAAGAGCCGTTTCATTTATCTTGGCCTTTAGAGGTGATGACCGACTGGTTGACGCTAGCAGCAGATGGAGATGTCCGCCGTCTCATCATCAATATGCCACCCCGGCATCTAAAATCTGTCTGCGGCTCAGTCGCACTTACAGCCTGGATTTTGGGAAGAGATCCGACAGCACGAATTACATGCATTAGCTACAGCGACGAGCTCGCCGCCAAACATTCGCGAGATTGCCTCAAAATCATGAACGCGGATTGGTATAAACGTGCGTTTCCATGGACGCGTATCTCCCGTAAACGCTCGGCAGTTACAGATTTTGAGACAACCAGAGGCGGGGGCCGCTTTGCGACGTCTGTTGGAGGTACGCTCACAGGTCGCGGTGGTGACTTCATTATCATCGATGATCCTATAAAACCGGAGGATGCCCGCTCAAAGAAGCGGCGGACGTCGACGAATGACTGGGTCGATCGGACGGTCTATTCCCGTTTCGACAACCCCAAAAAGGGAGTGATGATTATCGTAATGCAACGTGTGCATCTCGACGATTTGGTCGGTCACGTGATGGAAAAAGAGCACTGGGAGCAGATCAGTTTACCGGCCGTTGCGACCGAAGACGAATGTTACACCTTACGCAGAGATGTGGATGTTGGTCGCAAAGCTGGAGAGGCGCTGGATCCCAATAGGATATCACTCGATGAACTCCATCGGATAAAACGGAACATTGGGTCGTTCGCGTTTCAGTCACAGTATCAACAGCAGCCTGTGCCTGAGGCGGGCAATATCATCAAGCGGGAGTGGTTCCGTACCTTTGATGACGTGCCTGCGACGAGAGAGTACTCAGATAAAATAGTTCAATCATGGGATACGGCGGTTTCAATAAATGACACTGCAGATTGGAGTGTTTGTCTGACCTTTGCGATACGCGGAAACGATTATTATCTCGTCGATGTCTACCGAGAACGGATCGACTTCCCAACGCTCAAAAATAAGGTCATAGAGATGCAGAAGCTGTATGGCGCTGATGTTGTCCTCATCGAGGATGAAGGTGCGGCAAAGCCTCTGATACAGTCGCTTCGGGCCGAACGGCTAATGCTGCCGATTGGCATCAAAGTCGAGGGGTCCAAAGAAGATCGTATGATTGCTCAGACACCCGTTATTGAGGCAGGGCGGGTGTTCTTACCAAGATTGGCGGCGTGGCTCCCAGACTTTATTGCTGAAGTTCTGGCATTCCCGGCCGGACGTCATGACGATCAGGTTGACGCCATGTCACAAGCCTTCAATTGGAATGAGCGCCCCCAAGCGACGGTCAGAATTCTCCATGTAGAGGCCTAGTTGGTCGAGTTCCTCTGGACTTCCATCGCAAACAGAGCGGTACTGAATCCACGTTAATAGCCTTCTCCGCATATTGCCTGATCAGGTTTTAGGGCCTGGCAGGCTCGATGCGGTAGAAGCGCCCGCACTCTGCGGTCGCGACTTACGGAGGCACGTATGACCGCGAAGATAACGAAGTCGAAGCCACGCCTGGCGAAGCATGAGCTCATCTTAAACCGTGTGGGGAATAGGAATGGGGCCAGCCTAATAGCACTTGCAAAGGTGACCGGCTGGCAACCCCATAGCGTTCGGGCAGCCCTAACGGCATTACGTAAAAAAGGTCATGCGATTGAGCAAGCGAAGAACGCGAGAGGCGTGACGGTATATTGTTTCGATTTGGATACCATCCGATGACAAAAGGTTCCAGAAAGACGGGCCTTACGACGGAGCTTTTGGCAATCTCGCATCTCAATCGAGACGAATTGATTGAGCAATGGAAGAGTATTTACGGAAGGCCGCCTCCAAAAGGCTTTGGTCGGCGGTTATTCGAACTCGCTGTGGCCTATCATCTCCAAGTCGCGACTAAGGGTGGATTGAAGCCGGCCATCGTCAAAAGGCTGCAGGCATATGCTGAAAGGGATGCGGAAAACCGCTCACCGAAATCCGGCTCTAAAAATCAGAATACAGTTTCTGTAGGTAGCAGGCTGGTCCGCGAATGGCATGGAAATACCTACGTCGTCGATGTCGGCGACACTGGGTTCTTGTTTAAAGGTCAGACCTTCAAATCGCTTTCCAAGGTCGCCAAGGAAATCACTGGGGCCCATTGGTCAGGCCGACGGTTTTTCGGACTATGAGTATCCGTTGCGCCATTTATACCCGTAAATCTACGGATGAGGGATTGGAGAAGGAATTCAACTCCCTCGATGCACAACGCGAGGCATGCGAATCCTATGTCCAATCGCAACGCGGACAGGGATGGCGGCTTATAAAAAAGCGCTATGACGATGGGGGCCTCTCCGGCGGCACGATGGAGCGCCCCGCGCTCATAGATTTGATGGCCGATATCGATGCCGGAAGGGTCGATCTGGTCGTCGTTTACAAGGTCGATAGACTGACGCGATCCCTGGCTGATTTTGCCAAGATCATCGAGACCTTTGATGCTCGCGGTATATCGTTTGTGTCGGTCACCCAGCAGTTTAATACGGCGAACTCCATGGGGCGATTAACGCTGAATGTGCTGCTGTCATTTGCGCAGTTCGAGCGGGAGGTCACCGCAGAGCGGATACGGGATAAGATCGCCGCATCCAAGAAGAAAGGGATGTGGATGGGAGGCCCGGTTCCTTTGGGTTATGACCTGAAAGACCGTAAACTCCATATCAATCAGCATGAAGCCGAAACGGTCCGAAAAATATTCGACCTCTATGGTGAGCTTGGATCCGTCCGTATGGTGAAGGAAGAACTGGATAAGAAAGGGGTCTTTACCAAGCGCCGTATTCAGAAGAATGGGAAATGCCTTGGCGGCAAGCCGTTCTCCCGCGGCAACCTCTATCAGCTGTTATCCAACCCGCTCTATATTGGGCAGGTCGCCCATAGGGGAGCAACGTACCCCGGCGAGCATAAGCCAATCATTGACGCCGCCTTATGGAATAAAGTTCAATCGGCTCTGAAGGGCAACGGGCCGAAACGGAACCAAGATAAGAACAACGAATCTCCCTTCCTCCTCGCCGGTCTGGTCTTCGATGAAGCCGGCGGACCCCTGTATCTGGCGCAAACACGTAACCATGAAAAGAGATACGGTTATTACGTATCCAAATCGCTAGTAGGTGGCGGCAACGGTAAAGCCGAGGGATGGCGTCTTCCTGCCAAAATGCTTGAAGATGTAATCATTACAGCAATCACTGAAATGCTCGCCTCTGAGGCTGAATGGCTTAAGCACTTTGATCCAGACTGCATCGAGATTGCCCAGCTTAAATCGGCTAGGGACCGTGCTTCCTCGCTAGCTTCTAACCTCTGCGATTGCAGTCAAGGAGAGAAGAAATCGACGATCCGAGGGCTTTTGGAGTGCGTCCAGGTCTTAGCCGACAACATCAAAATCACGATTAACAAACGCGGGCTAGGCGATTTGCTTGGATTTAAAGATAAAAATATCGAGGGGACGATTATCACGGACATTCCGACCCGACTGCAGCGCCGAGGTGTTGAGACGAAGATTGTGATCGAGGGGCAAGCCGCATCCCATATCAATCCCAGCCTATGTCGAATGATCGCTCAAGCGCACCGTTGGTTCGAACAACTTGCGACGGGAGAGGTGGCAACAGTTCGCGACATCGCCGATCAGGAAAATATCCGTGCGAGCGAGATTACTAGGATCCTTCGGCTCGCCTTTCTTTCTCCCAAGATCGTTGAAGATATTCTCGACGGCGAACAGCTTGCACAGCTGACAACGCATCGCCTGAGAAGATTCAGTAATCTCCCATTGGATTGGGATCAGCAGGCGATCGAGATCGCAGAGCTCGGCTAAACAGCGTCAAAGCACCACAAAAACCGAAAATCTTGGCTAGCGACCAGGTCGTTTTGAGACGAATGGCGAATATTCGCCGAAGTCGACCTCGTCCGTGTTGAGACGGGTCTCTGTATGAGCTGAAAGACCGCAGTCAGCGGGCTAAGGGCCTAATGACCAGTAGGCTCGGAATTAAATCGAGAATTGGTGGTGGAGCCGGACGGAATCGAACCGACGACCTCTACAATGCCATTGTAGCGCTCTCCCAACTGAGCTACGGCCCCACGGGTGTCCGCCCATCAGACCCGGCTTGGGAACCGGGATTTTGGCGAACGGGCCGGAACATACGAATGCGGTTCCGGCCTAGCAAGCGAAAAATAACCGAAAACGGTCTGGCTGTCCGATCCGCCGCCTTGCCGGTGGCTGGAGCAGACTGCAAGCCCGCCGCTCAGCGCTCCTCGTCGTCGTCGAGTTCGATGTGGTCCTTGACTTCGGCGACGTCGTCCTCTTCCTCGAGATCGGAGGTGTCCTCGATCAGGTCCTCGTCGTCATCGTCGAGATCGATATCGTCGTCGTCATCATCCAGCAGCGGATCATCGTCATCCTCAATCTCGGCAACGACGGGAATTTCCTTCTTCGGCTTCGGCGCCTCGGTAGGCTGGCGCCGGGGCTTGAGGATCGGTTGGGCCTCGACCTTGGTTTCGCACTTCGGGCAGGTCGCCGGATCCTTGTTCAAGTTATAGAACTTGGCGCCACAGCTCGGGCACGTCAGCTTTTTACCCCAATCTGGTTTCACCACGGCATAACTCCTGCGGGTCTATTAAGTCTCGTCTGACCGGGCATTTGCCATGATCCTTGTCGCCTGTCAAAGTCTAAGTTCATCTGCTTTTCCCGGTTTTCCGGAGACGCTGCATTCGGCACTTGGTAACAGGCCCCGGCGCGGTGTATGACACCCCCGTAAAACCCGATTTCAAACCGAAACCGACAAGGAGGTTTCCGTCCGTGCCAGCCCTTCGCGCCCAGCCCGTCAACGGCCTCAGCGGCAAGATCCGCGTGCCCGGCGACAAGTCCGTGTCGCACCGTTCCCTGATGCTGTCGGCGCTGGCCATCGGCGAGACCAGGATCAGCGGCCTGCTCGAGGGTGAGGACGTCCTGGCGACGGCGGCGGCGATGCGCGCCATGGGCGCCGATATCGTCCGCGACGATGACGGCACATGGCGGGTTTCAGGCGTCGGCGTCGGCGGTCTGGCCGAACCCGCATCGGTCATCGACATGGGCAACGCCGGCACAGGCGTGCGGTTGTTGATGGGGCTTGTCGCGACGCATCCGATCACCTGTACGTTTACCGGCGATGCCTCGCTGTCGCGCCGCCCGATGGAGCGCGTCATGGGACCGCTGCGCCGCTTCGGCACGGTGTTCACGGCACGTAAGGGCGGCCTGTTGCCGATTACGGTGAGTGGTGCCGAAAACCCGGTGCCTGTACGCGCCGAGATGACGGTCCCGTCCGCGCAGGTCAAGTCGGCGGTGCTGCTGGCCGGCCTCAACACGCCGGGCGAGACCTGCGTCATCGAAAAGGAAGCGACCCGCGACCATACCGAAAACATGCTGCGCCACTTCGGCGCCGAGGTGGTGAGCGAGCCGTGGCCTGCCGGGGGCGTCATGATCCGCCTGACCGGGCAGCCGACACTGACGGCGACGGGCATACAGGTTCCGGCCGATATCTCGTCGGCGGCGTTTCCGATCGTCGCCGCGCTGATCACGCCCGGCAGCGACGTCACCATCGAGGCCGTTGGCCTGAACCCGCTCCGCGCCGGCCTGATCGAGACGCTCAAGGACATGGGGGCCGATCTGACGATAGAAAATGAACGCACCGAAGGCGGTGAGCCGGTCGGCGACATCCGTGTCAAATCCGGGCGGCTCAAGGGCATCGATGTGCCGCCCGAGCGTGCGCCAAGCATGATCGACGAGTATCCGGTACTTTCCGTCTGCGCTGCATTTGCCGAAGGGACCACACGGATGACCGGACTGGCCGAATTGCGGGTCAAGGAATCCGACCGGTTGGCGGCGATGGTTGACGGTTTGACGGCCTGTGGCGTCACGGTCCGTTCGGGCGAAGACTGGATGGAAGTTGACGGTACAGGGGCAGCGCCCAGAGGCGGCGCCACGATCGCCGTTGACCTGGATCACCGCATCGCCATGAGTTTTCTGGTTCTGGGTTCGGCAACGTCCGAGCCCGTCGCCATTGACGACGCCCAGGCGATTGCGACAAGCTTCCCCGGGTTCGCCGGGCTGATGAACGGGCTTGGCGCCAGTATCGAGGAGTTTGAGGCATGATCATCGCCATCGACGGACCGGCAGCGGCCGGCAAGGGAACGCTGGCGCGGCGCATCGCCCAGGACTTCGATTTTGCCTATATGGACACCGGCTCGCTGTACCGTGCGACGGCGAAAAAAGTGCTGGACCAGGCCATCGACCCCGACGATTCACAGGGCTGTACGGTGGTGGCGCTGAATCTGACGCCGGAAGACCTTCATGCCGAGGGGCTCAGAACCGAAGAGGTCGGCCAGGCGGCGTCGAAGGTGTCGGTGATTCCCGAGGTTCGTGCGGCGCTTTTGCGGTTCCAGCGCGATGTTGCTGCGTCCCCGCCGGGCGGAAAAGCAGGCGCCGTTCTGGACGGTCGGGACGTCGGTACGGTGGTCTGCCCCGATGCCGATGTGAAGCTTTTCATCACCGCTTCCGCCGAGGTCCGCGCCGAACGGCGCTTTAAAGAGTTGCGCGACGCGGGCGAGGACGTTATATACGCCCGCGTTTTGGAGGAAATGAGAGAACGCGACGCGCGCGATATGAACCGTGCCGTGGCGCCTCTCAAACCGGCCGAAGATGCGACGGTCATCGATACGTCCGGGCTGGATGCCGATCAGGTATTCGAACAGGCCCGTAAGATCGTTGCCGCCAAACAGGCCTGAACTTCCCAATTGAGCAGAACCGTCCGCAAAGGACGGCGCCATGAACCGCCCCGGGGCGTAAAGACCCGTGGGTTTTTGTTGAATGAAGACCGCCGGAAACAACCGGTCGGCCGGAAACCAAATGTAAGGATAGATTTCTAATGGCCAATACTGACGCCTCGAGCGAGGCTCCCAAGATTACTGAAGATTTCGCCGCCCTTTTGGATGAACAACTGGGTGTGGAAGACGACGGCTTCGAAGGCCGCGTCCTCAAAGGTACCGTTATTTCCATCGACGGCGATGCCGTTGTCGTTGACGTGGGCCTCAAATCCGAAGGCCGCGTGCCGGTCAAGGAATTCGGTATTCCGGGCCGCGACCTCGACATCAAGCCGGGCGATGAAGTCGACGTTTTCGTCGAACGTTACGAAGACCGTGACGGTGTCATCCGACTCAGCCGCGAAAAAGCGCGCCGCGAGGAAGCCTGGGCCGAACTGGAAAAAGCATTCTCCAAGGCCGAGCGCGTCAACGGCGTCATCTTCGGTCGCGTCAAGGGTGGCTTCATCGTCGACCTTTCCGGCGCCGTGGCGTTCCTGCCGGGCAGCCAGGTCGATATCCGTCCGGTCCGTGACATCTCGCCGTTGATGGGTACCCCGCAGCCGTTCCAGATCCTGAAGATGGATCAGGCCCGCAACAACATCGTTGTGTCGCGCCGTGCGGTTCTCGAGGAAACCCGTTCCGAAGCACGCTCCGAACTGATGCAGAACCTGGTCGAAGGCCAGGTCCTCGACGGGGTCGTCAAGAACATCACCGATTACGGTGCGTTCGTTGATCTCGGCGGCGTCGACGGTCTGCTGCACGTCACCGACATTGCCTGGAAGCGCATCAACCACCCGTCGGAAGCCCTGCAGGTCGGTGAAACCGTCAAGGTTCAGGTGATCCGCTTCAACTCCGACACGCAGCGCATCTCGCTGGGCATGAAGCAGCTCGAAGCCGACCCGTGGGAAGGCATCGAAGGCAAATACCCGGTCGGCGCCAAGCTCAAGGGCCGCGTTACCAACATCACCGACTACGGCGCATTCGTCGAACTGGAAGCCGGTGTCGAAGGTCTGGTCCACGTTTCCGAAATGAGCTGGACCAAGAAGAACGTGCACCCGGGCAAAATCGTCTCCACCTCCCAGGAAGTGGAAGTCGTGGTGCTCGACACCGATCCCGACAAGCGCCGTATCTCGCTGGGTCTGAAGCAGTGCATGGAAAATCCGTGGGCCGACTTCCTGACCAAGTTCCCGGTCGGCTCCGAAGTCGAGGGCGAAGTCCGCAACATCACCGAGTTCGGCCTGTTCATCGGTCTCGACGGCGATATCGACGGGATGGCGCACCTCTCCGACCTGAGCTGGGAAAAATCCGGCGAAGAAGCCCTTGCCGACTACAACAAGGGTGACATGGTCAAAGCCAAGATCCTGGATGTCGATGTCGAGAAAGAGCGTATCTCGCTCGGTCTCAAGCAGCTCACCGACGATCCGGTCGGCGGCGCGCTCGACGGTATCAAGAAGGGCGCCGTCGTTACCTGCACGGTGACCGAAGTCCAGGACGGCGGCATCGAGGTCATGGTCAACGATGCGGTGCCTGGTTACATCCGCAAGGCGGACCTGTCGCGTGACCGTTCCGAACAGCGCCCCGACCGCTTCGCCGCCGGCGAAAAGGTCGACGCCAAGATCACGCAGGTCGACAAGTCCGGCCGCCGCGTGACCCTGTCGATCAAAGCGCGCGAAGTCGACGACGAGAAGAAGGCGATGGCCGAATACGGTTCGACCGACTCCGGTGCGACGCTGGGCGACATTCTGGGTGCGGCACTTGCCGGCAACCAGGACGCCGACGCGGCCGCCGACGAGGAAAAGCCGAAGAAGGCCGCTGCCAAGAAGAAAGCCGCCAAGGCCGAGGAGCCGGCTGATGATGCCGCGTCCGAGGACGGCGACGCCTGATCGGTCGACGACGTTTCGTCAAATCGGTTAACGGACGGGCGGCAGCAATGCCGCCCGTTTCGTTTGCGGCCCCGTTTGATTTGCTAGAAAGCCCTAAATCATAATAATGAGGCGCCATGAGTAGCGGACTTGATACGGATGCCCTGATCGCGGTTCGCCGCCTGCGCCGTCATCTGACGTGGTGGCGGCTTTTGGCCGTGGCCGGCTTTGCGCTGGCGATCTTCATATCCGTGCGCGACGGTGGAGTGCTGCCGCCCGACGACCATGTCGCGCGGGTGCCGATCGAAGGGATCATCGTCGAGGACCAGGAATTTCTGGCCATGCTGGACAGCATCGCCGGCGACCCCCGGGTCAAGGCGGTGATCACCGATGTGTCCAGCCCCGGCGGTACATTTACCGGCGGCGAAGCGGTCTATTCGGCGCTCAGGCGGATATCGGAGAACAAACCGGTCGTCACCGTCATGGGCGGCCTTGCCACCAGCGGGGCCTATATGGCGGCCATCGGCACTGACCGGATTTATGCCGGGCACGGCACGATCACCGGGTCGGTCGGCGTCATTATGCAGTCCGCGGACGTGACCGGTCTGATGGACATGATCGGCGTGAAGCCGGAAATCATGAAGAGCGGCGCGTTGAAAGCGACCCCCAACCCCATGGAACAGCTCAGCCCGTCGGCGCGCCAACAGTTGCAGGACGTGATCGATGCCCTGCATCTCAGATTTATGGAGATGGTCGCGGAACGGCGTGGACTCAGTGTCGATGAAGTGCGTAAGCGCACCGGTGACGGACGCATCATGACCGGCGACGCGGCGCTCAAGGCCGGTCTGGTCGACGCCATCGGCGACATCAATGCGGCGCGCGGCTGGCTGGCGGCGGAGCGGAATATTTCCACAGACCTGCCGCTGGTTGACTGGGAACCGGAAGATCCGTTGGCCTGGTGGCGCGACGGGGCCTCTTCGCTGGCTTCGGTTTTTTTTGGAAAATCACTTTTACCAGAACGACTTAGACTTGACGGCATTCAAGCCCTTTGGCACCCTTCTATGAGCGGTGAGCGATAAGGTGCCTTGCCGCGCATCTTTGGAGGATTGCCGGGTATGACAAAGTCTGAACTCATCGCGAAGCTGGCCGCCGATAATCCGCGCCTTTATCACCGCGAAGTGGAACGGATCGTCTCTACGATCTTCGAAGAAATCACGGCCGCCCTGTCGCGCGGCGACCGGATCGAACTGCGCGGCTTCGGGGCGTTTTCCGTGAAGGCCCGGCCGTCCCGTGTCGGACGCAATCCGCGCACCGGTGAATCCGTCAGTGTCGACGAAAAATTCATTCCGTATTTCAAGACCGGCAAGCAGCTCCGCGAAAGATTGAACGACGCCCAGTAAACGGCGGTATTTCCGTTTAATTGATTGAAAACAGACGTTTTCTGGAGGTTCGGCGTGAAGCGCATTCTGTCCTGGATCATCATGGTGCCTTTCGCTCTGGTGGTGATCGTTTTCTCCGCCGTAAACCGTGAACTGATCACGCTCGATCTCTGGCCGTTACCGCACGCCATCACCGTTCCCGTATTCACTCTTGTTCTTGCCGTCTTCATTTTCGGTTTCCTGTGGGGCGGCATCGCCGCCTGGACATCGGCGTCCGACAGCCGCCGCCGCGCGCGCAATGCGCAATGGCGGGCGGAAACGGCGGAGCGCGAACTGCGCTCACTCAACAACAAGCTGCAGGAACGCGAGCGGGAACTGGAAAAAGTACAAGCCGTTTCCGACGAAACAGTGAAGTTGCCGGCCGCCAAGTCCGGCGCATGATCCTTTCATGAAACTGATCGATGCCGCCGCTCTGACCCGTGCCTTGCCCTACGCTGCCCTGGCGGATGCCATCGACCGGGCGTTCGCCGGTGGTGTTTCGGTGCCGGTCCGCGCGCATCACAACATTCCCGTCGACGGCGGGCAGGATTCCACCCTGCTATTGATGCCGGCGTGGTCCGATGACGGGTTTACCGGCGTCAAGACGGTCATCGTCGCGCCGGAAAATGCCTCGATAGGTCTGCCGGCGGTGCAGGCGACGTATCAGCTTTTCGACCGCGAGACCGGCCGACCGCTGGCGCTGATGGACGGCCCGGAGCTGACGGCCCGGCGCACCGCCGCGGCCTCGGCGTTGGCTGCCAGATATCTGGCACCGCGTGAAGCCTCGAAACTTTTGATGATCGGCAGCGGCGTGTTGGCACAGCATCTGCCGCTGGCGCACGCCGCGGTGCGGCCTATTGCCGATATCCGGGTCTGGGGCCGCAATCCGGATAACGCCGAAAAAACCGTGGCGGCGCTGCGCGCCGCCGGTCTTGCCGCCGAGATGACCGAGGATCTGGCGGCTTCCGTAACCTGGGCGGATATCGTTTCCACGGCGACGCTGACCAAGCTGCCGATTATCGACGGGAGCTGGCTCCGACCCGGACAGCACATCGATCTGGTCGGGGCATTCCGGCCGGACATGCGTGAAGCCGATGACACGGTTTTGCAGCGCGCGCGGATTTTCTGCGATACCAGGGGCGGTGCCATGAAAGAAGCCGGTGATTTGTGCGGCCCGCTGGCACGGGGCGTGATCGCCGAGGCCGATGTCGAGGCCGACCTGTTCGATCTGGCAGGCGGGGACTACGTCTTCACGCGCCAGCCCGACGACATCACCCTGTTCAAGTCCGCCGGCACGGCGATCGAGGATCTGGCGGCGGCGATGCTTGCCTACGGCCACGATGCGGGCTAATACCTCGCCATTATGAGCCTTTCACCGACAGAACGCATATATGTCGCCCTCGATACGCCGGATGTGGACAGGGCGGTATCGATTGCCGAAAGCCTTGTCGGGCATGTCGGCGGGGTCAAGCTGGGCATGGAATTCTATTATGCCAACGGCCCCGAAGGCGCGCGCGCCGTCAACGCCGTCGGGATGCCGTTGTTTCTGGATCTGAAATTTCACGATATCCCGAATACGGTTGCCGGTGCCGTGCGTTCGACGCTGGCGTTGAACCCGGCGATCCTGAATGTGCACGCACAGGGCGGTCCGGCAATGATGCGCGCGGCGCAAGGGGCTTTGGACGACGTAGACGGGGTGAAACCGCTGCTGATCGCGGTCACGGTGTTGACGTCGCTTGGTGACGAGGATCTGCAGGCCATCGGCGTTAATTACGCCGCTGAACAGCAGGTCGTGCGCCTGGCCAAACTGACGCAGTCCTGCGGCCTCGGTGGTGTGGTCTGCAGTCCGCGCGAGATCAAGGCGATCCGCGACGCCTGCGGCCCCGATTTCAAGCTGATTGTTCCGGGGATCCGCCCGGAATGGGCGGCGGTCGGCGACCAGAAACGGATCACCACCCCGAGCCAGGCGATCCGCGACGGTGCCGATTATATCGTCATCGGCCGCCCGATCACCGGCGCCGACAGCCCGCTGGATGCCGCCAAGCGCATCGCCGACGAGTTGGCGGCCCTTTAGGCGCCGCCGGAGAACGACATGAATACCCTGGTCAAGATCTGCGGGCTTCGCGAAGCCGAGCACGTCGACGCCGCCGTCGAAGCCGGCGCGGCACTGACCGGGTTTGTGTTTTTTGCGCCTTCGCCCCGCAACATCGATATCCATGACGCCGCCCGGCTGACGGCCCGTGTTCCCGAAGGTGTCCGCAAGGTTGCCCTCAGCGTCGATGCCGACGACGATTTCCTGCGCGCCATCGTCGACGGTGCCGGGGTCGATACCCTGCAACTGCACGGCACGGAAAGCATCGCCCGGGTCGATCATATCAAGGCCGCGTTCGGGTTGCCGGTGATCAAGGCCCTGCCGGTCTCGAGCGCCGACGATATTTCGGCTGCCCGCGCCTATGAGGGACATGCCGACATGTTGTTGTTCGATGCCCGCCCGCCGAAGGATGCGACACGGCCAGGCGGCAATGCGGAAAGCTTCGACTGGACACTGCTGAGCGACGTTTCGTTCGGCGTGCCGTGGTTGCTGGCGGGTGGGCTGACGCCTGAAAACGTCGCCGGTGCGCTTCGCATCACCCGTGCCCCGATGGTCGACGTATCCAGCGGTGTCGAGGATGCGCCTGGTCAGAAAAGCAGCCGGAAAATTCGCGACTTCATCGCTGCCGCGCACAGCGTCTGAGCCGGGCGCGGCCCCCGAATTTTCGCAAAAAACCCTGTTAAACCGGGCGCTCAGGAGCTAAGTTGCGCGCTCAGGAAGGGACCCGTCATGACCAAGTTGAACACATTGCGCTCCGGCGTCGACGAAAACGGCCATTTCGGCATCTACGGCGGCCGATTCGTCGCCGAAACATTGATGCCGCTGATTCTGGACGTGGAAAAAGCCTGGGAACAGGCACGCCATGACGATGAGTTCTGGGCCGAGTTCCACTATCTGATGAAACATTACGTCGGCCGTCCATCGCCGCTGTATTTCGCGGAGCGGCTGACCGAGCATTTCGGCGGCGCCAAGGTATTCTTCAAACGCGATGAACTGAATCATACCGGCGCGCACAAGATCAACAATACCGTCGGGCAGATCCTTTTGGCACGCCGCATGGGCAAGAAGCGCATCATCGCCGAAACCGGCGCCGGCCAGCACGGCGTCGCCACGGCGACGGTGTGTGCGCTGTTCGGCATGCCGTGCGTCGTCTACATGGGCGAGACCGACGTCGAGCGCCAGAAACCCAACGTCTTCCGCATGAAGCTGCTGGGCGCCGAAATCGTGCCCGTGACCGCCGGCACCGGGACCCTCAAGGATGCCATGAACGAGGCGCTCCGTGACTGGGTCGCCAACGTCGAGGAAACCTTCTACATCATCGGCACCGCCGCAGGCCCGCACCCGTATCCGGCCATGGTCCGCGATTTCCAGTGCATTATCGGCAATGAAACCCGCGAGCAGATGCAGGAAATGGAAGGCCGGCTGCCGGATACGCTGGTCGCTGCCATAGGCGGCGGTTCCAACGCCATCGGTCTGTTCCATCCGTTTCTGGACGACGACAGCGTCAACATCATCGGCGTCGAAGCCGCCGGTCATGGCATCGAAACCGGTGAACACTGCGCTTCACTGAATGGCGGACGTCCGGGCGTGTTGCACGGCAACCGGACCTATCTGCTGCAGGACGAGGATGGCCAGATCAAGGACGGCTATTCGATTTCCGCCGGCCTCGATTATCCCGGCATCGGCCCCGAACACTCGTGGCTCCGCGATATCGGCCGTGTCGAATATGTCTCCGTGACGGATAACGAGGCGCTTGAGGCGTTCAAGATCTGCACCGCGAAGGAAGGCATCATTCCGGCGCTGGAGCCGTGCCATGCGCTGGCCCATGTCGCCAAGATCGCCCCCGAGCTGCCCAAGGATCATCTGTTGGTGATGAACATGTGCGGACGCGGCGACAAGGACATCTTCGCCGTTGCCGCGCGTTTCGGCTTTGATATGTGAGCCTGACATGACGAATCAGCCCGAAACCCGTATCTCGAAACGTTTTGCCAAGCTCCGTGCCGAAGGCCGCGCCGGACTGATCACGTTCACCACGGCCGGCGATCCGGACCTGGAGACGTCGGTGAAAATTCTCGACGGCATCGCCGAAGCCGGCGCCGACCTGATCGAGATCGGCGTGCCGTTCTCCGACCCGATGGCCGATGGCCCGGCCATTCAGGCCAGCTCGCTCAGGGCCATCGCCGGCGGTATGTCGCTGCGCAAGACCCTGAAGGTCGTTGCCGACTTCCGCAAAAAGGACGATGAGACGCCGATCGTCCTTATGGGATACTACAACCCGATCTACATCTACGGCGTCGATGCCTTCCTGGCCGACGCCAAGAAAGCCGGTGTCGACGGCCTGATCGTCGTCGACCTGCCGCCCGAAGAAGAGGGCGAGCTGTGCCTGCCGGCACTGCAAGCCGGGGTCAACTTCATCTACCTGACGGCGCCGACGACCACGGATGCGCGGCTGCCGCGCGTTTTGGAACATGCCTCGGGGTTTGTCTATTTCGTGTCGATCACAGGGATCACCGGGACGCGCGCCGCGAAGACATCGGACGTCGCCGGCCATGTCGGGCGCATCCGCGCCATGACCGATCTGCCGGTTGCCGTCGGCTTCGGGATACGCACCCCGGAACAGGCCGCCGAAATCGCTTCGGTCGCCGATGCGGCGGTCGTCGGCTCGGCACTGGTTGACCGGATCACGGCGAACCTTGATGATGACGGTAAGCCAAGAGCCGGGACCGTGGATGCGGTGCTCGATCTTGTCAGATCGCTTGCCGAAGGCGTCCGCGGTGTGCAGAAAACGGAGAAAGCCACTTGAGCTGGATTGCCAATTTCGTCCGCCCGAAGCTTCGCGAACTCGTCGGCGGGCGCAAAGAAGTCCCGGATAACCTCTGGCACAAATGCCCGAACTGCGGGCAGATGATATTCCATCGCGATCTCGCCAAGAACCTGCGCGTCTGCCAGCACTGCGATCACCATATGCGCCTGGGCGCCAAGGAACGGCTCGACATGCTGTTCGACGAAGCCGCGTACGAGACCGTGGAACTGCAGGCGCCGCTGACCGATCCGCTGAAATTCCGCGATATCAAACGCTACACCGACCGCCTCAAGGAAGCCCAGTCGAAGACCAAGGCCAAGGATGCGATCCTTGTCGCACATGGCCGTGTCGGCGGCATCCAGACCGTGATGGCAGCATTCGATTTTGCCTTCATGGGCGGCTCGATGGGGCTGGCCGTGGGCGAGGGCGTGCTGACCGCGGCACGTCTGGCGGTCATGCAGCAGGCACCACTGGTGGTGCTGACATCGTCCGGCGGTGCACGCATGCAGGAAGGCATTCATTCGCTGATGCAACTGGCGCGTACCACGATCGCGGTCGAGGAAGTCCGCGAAGCCGGGCTGCCGTATATCGTCGTTCTGTGCGATCCGACGACCGGCGGCGTGTCCGCGTCGTTCGCCATGCTGGGCGACATCCACATCGCCGAGCCGGGCTCGGTGATCGGCTTTGCCGGCCAGCGCGTCATCGAGCAGACGATTCGTGAAACCCTGCCGGAAGGCTTCCAGCGGGCGGGGTATCTTTACGATCACGGCATGGTCGACATGGTGGTGTCGCGCCGCGATCTCCGCGACAAACTGGCGCGCGTGATCAATCTTCTGATGGCGCCGGGCAAGGCGGGTGATCTTGTGGCGTTCAAGGGTGACAACGCCCTCGACGGTGAGATCCTGCCGCCAGACGCCGAAATGGCCGCCAGCGGCGGCGATACAGAGGACGGCGAAGACAGCCGTGACGACAGCAAATAGTGATGCGACGCTGAAGCGTCTGCTTTCCCTGCATCCGAAACTGGTCGACTTGTCGCTGGGGCGGATGGAGCGGATTCTGGCGGCGCTCGGCCATCCGGAACGCGCTCTGCCGCCCGTGGTGCATGTCACCGGGACCAACGGCAAAGGCTCGGTGCTGGCGTTTCTTCGCGCCATGCTGGAAGCGGCGGGGCTTCGGGTGCATGTCTATACTTCGCCGCATCTTGTCCGTTTTCACGAACGCATCCGCCTCGCCGGCATGCTGATCGACGAGGAAATGCTGGATGAGCTGCTGAGCGAGTGCGAGACCGTCAACCAGGGCCAGCCGATCACTTTCTTCGAGATCACCACGGCGGCGGCATTCCTGGCGTTTTCGCGCACACCCGCGGACATCGTCCTGCTGGAAAACGGGCTCGGCGGCCGGCTGGATGCGACCAACGTCGTGCCGCACCCGGCGGTGACGGCGATCACGCCGGTGTCACTCGATCACCAGCAGTTTCTGGGTAACAGCCTCGGCGAGATCGCCACCGAAAAGGCGGGGATCATCAAGCCGGGGGTGCCCTGTGTCGTCGGCCCGCAACTGGTAGACGCCATGGACGTCATCATCGGTCACACTGAAGCCCGCCAGGCGCCGCTCGTCGAATGGGGGATCAACTGGCGTGCCCACGAAAATGCCGCCGGTGACGGCATGGAGCTGGAACATAGGGGTTCTCGCCTCGCCCTGCCGCTGCCGGCGTTGCCGGGGGTGCATCAGATCATCAATGCCGGGCACGCGGCGGTGATCGCGAGGACACTTGAAAACTTCAATATCACCGATGCGCAGATCGCGGCGGGTTTGTCGAATGTCTCCTGGCCGGCGCGGCTGCAGCGTCTGCACGAAGGTCCCGTCATCGACGCCTTGCCCGACGAGTGGGAAGTGTGGCTGGACGGGGGGCACAATCCGGACGCGGGTGCGACCATCGCCCGGCATGCCGAGCGGGCCTGGGGCGACAGGCCGCTTTATCTTATTTCCGGCATGATAAACTCGAAGCAGCCGGAGGGATTTTTCAAGCCCCTCGCTGCAGTTGCCGTCTCAGTGCATTGCATCACGATCCCGGGCGAACAGGCGGCGATCCCAGCAGCGGAACTGGCCCTGCTGGCAACCGCCGGTGGATTGAAGGCGGAAACGGCGGGCTCGGCCGTCGAGGCCGCTGTCGCGATTGCCTCCCGGGCAACGGCGCGATCCCGGGTGCTGATCTGCGGCTCGCTGTATTTTGCCGGCGCGATCCTGGCTGAGCATAAATAACTAAATTGCGAATGATTATCATTTGCATATAATAATAAATATGCTATCCCTGATCCCGTAACCTCGGGAGGGATGCCATGACGATCCACAGATCCAACGAAAACCGGATCATCTGTAATGACAAAACGCGGTTCTGCCGTCCGGAATCGCTGTTGCTCGACAGTTTCAGGCTGTGGTCGCAAAGCCCCGAGAACCTGACGTATATCCGCCGCCGCCTGTGCCATGAAATCGGTACGTCCGCCGGAGAGCGCGCCGCCAAGGCAATCAAGCTTCTGGGACATATCCTGGGGCTGCAGACCCGGCGCACGTTCTATCTAATGCGGCCCGGCAGTATCGGCGTGACGACCGACGAGCGTACGCTGCTGGCGCTGATCGGCGCCGTGCTCCATGACCGGCGTCCTCATGCCAATGCGATTGCGATGCTGTTGCTGCCGGTAACCTGTCATGGGACGGTGCTGGCCGTAGCCGGTGAACTGGGCAGGGCCTTCCGGGCCGGTGGGTTGGTGATTGCGCCGCCACGCCACGCCGCAACGCCGATGACCTACAATCGCGACATCCGCGCGGTCGCCTGACCGACGCTCAGCCGAATTTTGATAACCGCCTAGGCGTCCCGCCGGATGGTTCGCCGCCGTCCTTCGGTGGGGGATCGAGCAGAATCGTTTTACCGCACTGCCCGCAAATCTCGGTGCCTGCGGTCATCTTGCGGTAACCCGCCTTCAGGATGGCCGCCGCTTCGCGCTGAGACATGCCGAGTTCTTCCTGCAGATGACGCAACTGAACATGTTCGTTCTCATCGATCACCCCGTCTTCGAGAACATCATCGACGAGTTGTTCATAACGTTTGCGGCGCTGGTGCAGGGCCTCGTTGAAGCCGGATGCCAGAATGCCTGCCGGTAACGCCACCATGCCGACACTGATGATGCCGATCACCGATGCGCACAGGCGTCCGATCAGGGTCTGCGGCACGACGTCGCCATAACCGATCGTGGTCATGGTGACGACGGCCCACCACAGCGCGTGCGGGATCGAGGCAAAGGCCACGGGCTGGGCCTCGTGCTCGGCCAGATAGGTAACGCTGGCGGCCACGGAAATCATCATCAGCAGCACGAACAGCGCGGCAGAGATGGTAGGCCCTTCGTCGCGCAACACCTTTAACAGCAGGTTCATCGAATTGGCGTAGCGGGTCAGTCGGAACGCGCGCAGCAGCCTGAGGGCGCGCAGCATGCGCAGATCCACACCGATGAACGACCCCAGAAAGAACGGCAGGATCACGATCAGGTCGATCAGCGCCAGCGGCGACAGCATGAAGCGGATACGGCCCTTTACCGCAGATTTGTAACGCGGGTTGCTGCTTTCGACGGCCGACCAGACGCGGAGCATGTATTCGATGGTGAAACACGCGACCGAGAAAATCTCGAAGGCGTCGAACCATGGACCGTAGACGGCATAGACCTCGGGCATGGATTCGAAAACCACGGCGATGACGTTCAGCGAAATCAGGGTAATCAGAAAGATATCGACGACCCGAGCCAATGGCTCGTCGCTATGGCCGGCGTCGAGCAACAGGAATACCCGTTTACGCATCTTTCCCCCTTACGTCTTTTGCCGTCGCACAAACCTAGCCGGAGTGCCCATCCAGGTGAAGTCTTTGATTGTGACAGATCGTTTCAGAAAATTGCCGTGCCCCGGCGGATCGCCGCATACGCCAGCAACAACCAGCCGGCAATCATCACCATCCCGCCTGCAGGGGCCAAGCCCGTCACCGGTACGGTGCTGTCGAGCACGAAGACATAAAGCGATACTGCAAAGGCGACGGAACCGGCCAGCAGCATCCATCCTGCAGCGCGGGCGACTCGGGCGGTGCGGCCGCTGCGCCGTGTAGCCAGCCATGCACAGGCGAAGGCTCCCAGTGCATGCCACATCTGATAGGCAACGCCGGTCCGCCAGATGTCGACCAGGCTCTGCTCGACGGTAAGGCCATGCGCGCCATAGGCGCCAAGTCCGACTCCCATGGCTGCCGACAGGGCGGCGGCGGCGGACAGAAAGTCCGATCTGTTGGCATCCGTGCTCATGACAAGGGTTCCATCCTGCGGATTTCGGCGATGATCGCGTCCTCGAACGGCCCGGCATCCATGACGTCGACGCCCTCGAGCGCATCGACGAAACTGTTCACGTCCTTTTCCAGGATGCCCATGGTGTTGGCCGGGTCGTATCCCTCGCCGGCCCAGTCGATTTTCTGCAGATTATCGCCGTACCACGTGGCCCCGGACGAGGTGCGCATCACATCCAGCAGTTTTGAAGCTTCGATCCCGTAGCCCTCGGCGGCCTTGAGCGCGCGGCGCACGGCGACGACACCAGCGGCGGCGCACAGGTTGTTGGCGACCTTGCAGGCCGCGCCGGCACCGACCGGTCCCAGATGGTGCACCTGTTCACCCATGGCGCCGAAAGCGGGCATCAGTACCTGCACGGCGTCGGCATCGCCGCCGACCATGAATGTCAGGCTGCCATCGCGGGCGCGGTACGGGGCGCCCGACATCGGCGCATCGATCACGGTCACGTCCTTGGGAACGCGCGCGGCGACGTCGCGGATAAAGCGGGGCGACAGGGTCGACGATAGGATCAGGGTCTTCGGATGGTCGGATCCCGTCAGGATCGCCTGATCCTCGAAGAGCAGGGCATTGGTTTCTGCAATATCGCGGACCACCGAGATGACGATACCGGTCTTGGCGGCGAATGCCGACGGATCGGCAATCATGCGGTTCTTCAGGTTGTCGGAGGCATCGACCGGTCGGATGTCGAAACCCCACACGTCGAACCCGGCGGACAGCAGATTTTCGGCCATCGGCAAACCCATGGCGCCACAGCCGGCGACGCCGATGACGCTGTTGTCACGTATGCTCACGAGGGGGAACCGGCGTTCCGGACCAGATGTTCGAACAGCCGGAAATTGGGATCGCCCGCTTCCAGGAAAAACTCCGGATGCCACTGCACGCCGATGGCGAAGCGGCGGTCCGGCAGTTCGATCGCCTCGATGATGCCGTCGGGGGCCGTGGCGCTGACAAGGATACCGTCTGGGATGTCCTTCAGGGCTTCGTTGTGGGCGGTATTGACGGCGATTTCCGACGCGCCGGCGATGTCGAACAGCCGCGTGCCCTGGCGGATGCTGACTGTGTGCGCATGCTCCTCGGCCGGCTTTTCGTTCAGGTGGTCGACGGCGCAGTCCAGCTCGGCGGCAATGTCGTCATAGATGGTGGCACCGCGTGCCACCGCCATCACCTGCATGCCGGCGCAGATACCCAGCGTAGGCAGGTCGCGCTCAAGCGCGTCCGCCATCAGCGTGCGCTCGAAGGCGTAGCGGGGATGCACGGCCTCGCCGTTGGCGGGTCGGCCATAGACTTCGGGCGGAAACGGATAGAACCCGCCCGGCACGATCAGACCGTCGAGGGACGCAAGATAGGCATCGCGCGCGGTTTCGATATAAGGGATGCCGACCGGCAGTCCGCCGGCCTTCCAGACGGCGTCGAAGTATGCGGTGCGGAGGGCATAGTGCGGCCGCTTCGAGAACGAACCCGAAGCTTCATAGTCGAGCAAGATGCCGATGACGGGGCGGTCGGTCATGAAATGATTCTACGATGCCGGATGATGATTTGAAAACCGCCATCTGCCGTCACCCTGAATCGCGTTCAGGGTGACGGACGATATGTTTGAATCCTACTCCCCGGCGGATTTCATTCCCTTGGCTTCGGCCAGGGTCACCGGATGCTCGAGCTTGCCGATCATTTCCTTCGGCACGATCTGACGGAAGTTGGGCAGTTCGCGGTTCCAGTCGTTGAGCAGGCGGAGCGCGTGTTTTGAATGCGTACGCTTGACGTGCTGCTGGATTTGCACCTTGAGCACGTCCTGCCAGTATTCCGTTTCGACCGCCTGCCAGATGATGGTTTCCGGGTTGGCCTGCAGGTAGAATTTATCATCCGGGTCATAGACAAAGGCCATGCCGCCGGTCATGCCGGCGCCGAAGTTCGGCCCGACTTCACCGAGGATCACGGTCAGGCCGCCGGTCATGTATTCGCAGCCGTTCGACCCGCATCCCTCGACCACCGCCGTGGCGCCGGAGTTCCGGACACAGAAGCGTTCACCGGCCTGGCCGGCGGCGAACAGTCGTCCCGCCGTGGCACCGTACAGCACGGTATTGCCGATGATGGTGTTCTTTTCGCTTTCCAGCGGCGAGGAGACCGGCGGACGCAGCACGATGGTGCCGCCCGACAACCCCTTGCCGACGTAATCGTTGGCATCGCCCAGCACTTCCAGGGCCAGACCTTGAACCGCGAAGGCGCCGAGCGACTGGCCGGCGGATCCGCGCAGACGCACCGTCAGGTGGTTGTGATCGAGCCCGGTCATGCCGAACTTGCGGGTGATCAGCGAGCTGGTGCGTGCACCGACGGCCCGGTGCGTGTTGCGCACCGCATAGGTGAGCTGCATCTTTTCGCCGTGCTGGAAGGTCTGCATGGCATCCTTGAGGATCTGTGCATCCAGCGTATCCGGTACTTCGTTGCGGCCTTCGCCGTCGTAATAACGCGGATAGCCGCCGTGATCGGCCTGCTGCAGAAGCGGGTTCAGATCGAGATCGTCGAGGTGCGCGGCACCCCGGCTGACCTGCGCCAAAAGATCGGAGCGGCCGGTGATTTCCTGCAGCGTCTCATAACCGAGCCGGGCGAGAATCTCGCTGACTTCCTCGGCGACGAAGGTGAACAGGTTGACGACCTTTTCAGGGGTGCCGGTGAACTTCTCGCGCAGCGCCTCGTCCTGGGTGCAGACGCCGACCGGGCAGGTGTTGGAATGGCACTGACGCACCATGATGCAGCCCATGGCGACCAGCGACGCAGTGCCGATGCCGAACTCGTCGGCGCCCAGCATCGCCGCCATGACGACGTCACGGCCGGTTTTGATACCGCCGTCGACACGCAGCTTCACCTTGTGGCGGAGCCGGTTCAGGGTCAGCACCTGGTTGGCTTCGGAAAGCCCCATTTCCCAGGGAATGCCGGCGTACTTGATCGAGCTTTGCGGGCTCGCGCCGGTGCCGCCGTCATGGCCGGAAATGAGGATCACGTCGGCCTTCGCCTTGGCGACGCCGGCGGCAATGGTGCCGACGCCGGAACGGGCGACCAGCTTGACGCAGACGCTGGCGTCCGGATTGATCTGTTTCAGGTCGTAGATCAACTGCGCCAGATCCTCGATCGAATAGATGTCGTGGTGCGGCGGCGGGCTGATCAGCGTGACGCCAGGCGTCGCATGACGCAGCTTGGCGATCATGCTGGAAACCTTGAAGCCCGGCAACTGGCCGCCTTCACCCGGTTTCGCGCCCTGGGCCACCTTGATTTCGATCTCGCGGCAGTTGTTGAGATACTCCGCCGTGACGCCGAAGCGGCCCGACGCCACCTGCTTGATGGCACTCGACGGGTTGTCGCCGTTGGGTCGCGGCTGGAAGCGGGCAGGGTCTTCGCCGCCCTCGCCGGAATCCGATTTGGCGCCGATGCGATTCATCGCAATCGACAGCGTTTCATGTGCTTCCGGGCTTAGGGCGCCCAGCGAAATCCCCGGTGCGACGAGGCGTTTTCTGATTTCCGTGACGCTCTGTACTTCTTCGACCGGGATCGACTTGCGATCCGGTTTGAAGTCGAGCAGGTCGCGAATGAAGATCGGCTGCCGGGAATGCACGCCTTCGGAAAACTTCTTGTAGAGCGAATAGGATTCGCTGCCGACGGCGGACTGCAACACGTGGATCAGTTTGCCGTCGTGGCCGTGGCGCTCGCCACCGGCACGGACCTTGTAGAAGCCGCCGACGGGCAGCGGGATAGCGTCCTTGCTGAAAGCCGTCTTGTGCATGGCGGCGACGTTGCGCTTGATGCCGGGCAGGCCGATGCCGGAAATCCGCGATGCCATGCCGGGGAAGAATTCCGCAACCAGGGCGCGCGACAGGCCGACCGCTTCGAAGCAGTAACCGCCGCGATACGAACTCAGCACGCCGATGCCCATTTTCGACATGATCTTCAGAAGCCCCTGATCAATGGCGTCCTTGAAGTTGTCCACCGCCTGTTCGACGGAGAGGCCTTCAAGCAGGCCGCGGCGCTGGCGGTCGTAGATCGCTTCCTCGGTCAGGTAGGCGTTGACGGTGGTCGCACCGACGCCGATCAGCACGGCGAAGTAATGCACATCCAGGCATTCCGACGAACGCACGTTGATCGACGTGAAGGTGCGCAGTTCCTCGCGGACGAGGTGCGTGTGCACACCGCCGGCGGCAAGGATCATCGGCACCGGTGCGCGGTCGGGGCCGGTGTTCATGTCGGACAGAACAAGGTGCGTCTTGCCGGCACGGACAGCGGCTTCCGCTTCAGAGCGGATGCGTTGCAGCGCTTCGGTCAGCGATCCGGCACCGGTCGGCACGAACGTGCAGTCGACTTCGGCGGCGGTGTCGCCCATGTAGCGCTTCATGGCTTCGAAAGCGGCGTTCGAAAGCACCGGGCTTTCCAGTTGCAAAAGATCGCACTGGCTCGGTTCCTCGTCGAGAATGTTGCCGAGGTTGCCGAGCCGGGTCTTGAGACTCATCACCCGGCGCTCGCGCAGGCTGTCGATAGGCGGGTTGGTGACCTGCGAAAACGCCTGGCGGAAGAAATGGTGCATGCCGCGATACTTGTCCGACAGCACGGCCAGCGGGGCATCGTCGCCCATCGAGCCGACCGCTTCCTTGCCGCCTTCGATCATCGGCTGAAGGATCATTTCCATGTCTTCCATGGACAGGCCAAAGCAGTGCTGGCGGCGGCGCAGCTCTTCCGGACTCAGCATGCTGCCCTTGACGTCGGCGGCTTCGATGATGTCATCGAGCACGGTCGTGCGTTCCGTCCACTTCGAGAACTCGGCGCGGCCGGCGATCAGTGATTTCAGTTCCTGATCGTGATAGAACCTGCCGTTCTCAAGATCGATACCGATCATGCCGCCGGGGCCGACACGACCTTTCTCGGTGATCGTGCCGTCCGGAATTTCCACCATGCCGGCTTCGGAGCCGACGATCAGCAGGCCGTCGTTTGTGGTCACGAAACGCATCGGGCGCAGGCCGTTACGGTCCATGCCGGCGACGACCCAGCGGCCGTCGTGCGCGCAGATCGCGGCCGGACCGTCCCACGGCTCCAGCACGGCGTTGCAGTACGCGAATAGTGCCTCGTGTTCCGGCGGCATGGTCTTGTTCTGGGCGATGGATTCCGGGATCGTCATCGCCTTGACCATCGGCGCCGGGCGGCCGGCGCGGCACAGCAGTTCGAAAACGCTGTCGAGTGCTTCGGAGTCCGAGCATCTGGGCGGCACGATGGGCTTCAGGTCTTCGATGTTCTCGCCGAACAGGGGGGACGCCATTTTCGGCTCGTGCGCCTTCATCAGCTTGACGTTGCCGGTCAGCGTGTTGATTTCGCCGTTGTGTGCCAGCATGCGGAACGGCTGTGCCAGGCGCCACGTCGGGAAGGTGTTGGTGGAATAGCGCTGGTGGTAGATGGCGAAGTTCGAGATGAACCGCTCGTCCAGCAAGTCAGGATAGAACGAAGTCAGCTGTTCGGCCAGGAACATGCCCTTGTAGACGACCGAACGGCAGCTCAGCGAGCAGATGTAGAAATCGATGATGTGTTCAGCCAGCACGCGGCGTTCGATGCGGCGGCGTACCACGTACAGATCGCGCTCGAAATCCTCGTATGAAATGTCGGCGGACGTCGACAGCATGATCTGTTCGATTTCCGGTCTCGTGGCGTTGGCCTTTTCGCCGATCACGTCGACGTTGATCGGCACCTGGCGCCAGCCGTAGATCCCGTATCCCGCGCGCAGCACTTCGGTTTCGACGATGGAGCGGCAGACTTCCTGCGCCCCCAGATCGGCCTTCGGCAGGAAGATCATGCCGACCGCGATCTTGTCGTCGCCCGGCTCGTGGCCGGTGTGGCGGATGTGTTCCTTTACGAACTCCCACGGAATCTGCACGTGAATGCCGGCACCGTCGCCGGTCTTGCCGTCGGCGTCGACGGCACCGCGGTGCCAGATCTTCTTCAGGGCTTCGATGGCGGCGGTGACGACACGGCGCGTCGGCAAGCCGTCGACGGCAGCGATCATGCCGACGCCGCACGATGCGTGTTCGTCCGCCGGATCGTACATGCCGTCGCGCTCGAGACGCAGGGCGTCCTTCTGCCAGCGTTCGACGAACTCAAGACCCGTTTCCGTTATTTTCCCGTCCATGGTCGTCTCCCCCCCTCAGGCCGCGTCGGCGCGCCGCGCGCGCGACTGCAGATATGCATGGATGCCGTCGGCCGCATCGCGGCCGTCCTTGATCGCCCAGACCACCAGCGAAGCACCGCGATAGATGTCGCCGGCGGCAAAAACACCGTCTAATTCGGTCATCTTCGACGGTTCCGAAACCTTGACCGTGCCCCACTTGGTGACGGTCAGTTCGGGGGCGTTGAACAGCACCGGCAGGTCTTCCGGATCGAAGCCCAGCGCCTTGATGGCGATGTCGGCGTCGATGTTGAAACTGGAATCCTTGATCGGTTCCGGCGTCTGGCGCCCGGTCACGTCGGCGACGCCCAGGTGAATGCGGTGCGCCTGCACGGCTTCGACCCGGTCCGTACCGTGAAACGCCTCGGGTGCCGACAGCCAGACGAATTCGACGCCTTCTTCCTCGGCGTTTGCGACTTCGCGCTGCGAGCCCGGCATGTTGGCGCGGTCACGGCGATACAGGCATTTGACCGTCTTCGCGCCCTGACGCACGGCGGTGCGCACGCAGTCCATGGCGGTGTCGCCGCCGCCGATGACGACGACATTCTTGCCGTTGGCATTCAGCGTGCCGTCATCGAAGGCCGGCACCGCATCGCCCAGACCCTTGCGATTGGACGCAGTCAGAAACTCCATGGCCGCGAAAATGTTCTTCAGTCCCGCACCCGGGGCCTGCAGTTCGCGCCCCTTGTAGACGCCGGTTGCGATCAGCACCGCGTCGTGCTCGGCGCGCAGGTCGGCTAGGGAGGCATCGCGCCCGACTTCGAAATTGTAATGGTAGATCACGCCGCCGTCGGCCAGCAACTTGGTGCGGCGCTCGACGATGTCCTTTTCCAGCTTGAAGTTCGGAATGCCGTAGATCAGCAGCCCGCCCATGCGGTCGTAGCGGTCATAGACATGCACTTCATAACCCATGATACGGAGGCGTTCCGCCGCCGCCAGCCCAGCCGGGCCGCCACCGATGATGCCGACGGACAGGCCGAGATCGGCTTCCGCCACGGGGGCCTTGACCCAGCCTTCCTTCCAGGCGGTGTCGGTAATGTATTTTTCAACGGCGCCGATGGTGACGGTGCCGTGCCTGGACTGCTCCAGCACGCAGGAGCCTTCACAGAGCCGGTCCTGCGGACAGATGCGTCCGCACACTTCGGGAAACGTATTGGTGGCCTGCGAGGTCTCATAGGCTTCCTGAAGGCGGCCTTCGGTCGCCAGACGAAGCCAATCAGGGATGTTGTTCTGCAGCGGGCAGTGCACCTGGCAATAGGGGATGCCGCACTGTTCGCAGCGCGATGCCTGACTGACGGCGGCGTCCGGCGTATATTCTGCATAAATCTCGTCAAAATCCTGACGGCGCTCGCCGGCGGCGCGCTTGTCGGGCATGGCGCCGCCGATTTTGATGAACTGCTGCATACGATCTGGCATCTGCTTTCCCCGTTTCCCGGCCAATTTCCGGCCGCACTCCCAAACTACCCTGGCAATCGGCTCTGACACGCTGCGCTGAGTTTTGCCATGGCAGTGCAGCCGAACGGCCCTGTTTTCCGGGCCAAAGCTGCGGTTTTCAACGTCATTTGGTTTAATAGGTCAGCATCTTTTACTAATTATTTCACCCCGACGCAATAAGATTGTCTCCGAAGCGACTGAATATCGCAAAAGTTTCTTCAAATCATACAAAATTGTACCAAAATGGAACTAAATTGGCGATTGGCACTCTTGCGCAATCGCGCTATGTGTCACAATAACTTGCGTGGGGCGAGTATGCCGATCCTACATCTTGTCATTTTAGCCGCAGTTCAGGGCGTTACAGAGTTTCTGCCGATCAGCTCGTCAGGACATCTTGTTCTGGTGCCCATCTTCCTGGGCTGGCCCGATCAGGGGCAGATGATCGACGTTGCCGTGCATGTCGGTACGCTGCTTGCCGTTATGGTTTATCTGTATCGGGATGTCGGTGCCATGCTGGCCGGGATCGGCCGGGCCATGAAAGGCCGCCGGGATGCCGGTGCACGGCTGTTCATGCTGCTGGTCATCGGCACGATCCCGGTGGTCGGCGCCGGTCTCGCGCTGCACCATTACGCACCGGACATGTTCCGGGATCTGCAGGTGATTGCCTGGGCAACCATCGGATTCGGCTTGCTTTTGTGGCTGGCCGATCAGGTTGGCATGACGGTTCGCCGGGTTGAACACCTTGGTGTGTTCGACGTTATCCTGATCGGTGTCGCGCAGTGTCTGGCGCTGATCCCGGGCACCAGCCGCTCCGGCATCACCATGACCGCGGCACGGTTCATCGGCATGGAACGCCCCGATGCGGCGCGGTTTTCCCTGCTGCTGTCTATACCGACGATCATTGCCGCCGGCACGTTGAGCGGTATCGATATCTATCAAAGCGGCAATGCACAGCTTGCCGCCGACGCTTTCGTCGCCGCCGGGCTTGCCTTCATCTTCGCGCTGATCGCCATTGCGCTGATGATGGCCTGGCTGCGCCGTGCATCGTTCACGCCGTTCGTCGTCTACCGGATACTACTGGGCGGCTTCCTGCTGGCGGTCGTCTACGGGGTTCTGTGACCGGGTATATCTTCGTTCTTGCCGCGGGGCTCTGCGCCGGGGCGTTGAGCGCCATCGTCGGAACCGGTGCTTCCATCATTCTGCTACCGATCCTGATTCTGCAGTTCGGTCCGCAACAGGCGGTGCCGATCATGGCCGTTGCTGCCGTCATGGGAAATATCGGCAAATCTCTCGCATGGTGGCGTGACATCGACTGGCGTGCGTTCTGGGCTTATTCCGTGTTCGGAGTGCCCGGGGCCGCACTCGGCGCCAAGACGCTGCTGATCCTGCCGGCCAGCATCGTCGAGATTTCGCTGGGTGCTTTTTTTCTAGCACTGATTCCATTCCGTCGCTGGATGCGCGTCCGCGACATGCACCTGCCGCTATGGCAGCTCGCGATTGCCGGCGGCGTTATCGGTTTTCTGACAGGGATCGTGCTGTCGACCGGCCCGCTCAGCATTCCCGCGTTCGGCGCCGTCGGTCTGTCGAAAGGCGCGCTACTGTCGACCGAGGCCGTATCCTCGCTGGCGCTGATGATCTCCAAGGCGGCGACGTTTCAGATGCTTGGCGCGCTGCCGTGGCCGCAGATCGTACAGGGACTGATCGTCGGTGCATCGATGATCGCCGGCTCCTTCGCCGCCAAACGTATCGTCGAGCGGATGAGCGTCAGGACGTTTGAAAACATGCTCGACGTGATGCTGGTCATCGCCGCCGTAACCATGCTGTGGACTGGGATCGCAGCCGCTCAGTAACCTTTCCGGACATCCACCGTATTCAGTGGTGGCTTGCCGGCCTCGATCAGCTTGACGTTCTGTTCCATCCAGTCGGCCGCGCTCGACGGCACGGTCAGCGATGCCATGTGCGGCGTTACCGTGACTTTGGGATGCGTCCAGTAAGGATGATCGGCGGGCAGGGGTTCGACATGAAACACGTCCAGGGTGGCGGCATTGATGTGTCCGCTGTCGAGCGCCGCCAGCAGGTCCTCGTCGACCACGTGCGCACCGCGCGCGCAGTTAATGACGTTGGCGCCTTCGGGCAGGGCGGCGAGGGTATCCTTGTTGACGATGCCGCGTGTCGCTTCGGTCAGGGGCAGCAGCACGATCAGGATTTCCGTGCGGTTGAGGAAGGGGATCAGGCCGTCCTGGCCGTGATAAGAGGTGATGCCGTCGATATGTTTTTCCGTGCGCGACCAGCCCGCGACGTCGAAGCCGAGCGCCGCGACTTTTTTCGCCGCGTCGCTGCCGAGCTCGCCGAGTCCCAGGAAGCCGACCTTGCGGTCCCGGGTGTCGGTCTGGCGCATCTGTTTCCAGGTGCCGTTGGCGGTCCAGTTCAGATAAACCCCGAGGCGGCGGTGGTAGTGAATTACCCAGTACAGCACGTACTCGCTCATGCCCTCGGTCAGGCAGCGGTCGACAAGCCGCACCACCGGCACGCCGTCCGGCAGGTCGGTATCGCTGAGAATGCCGTCGACACCTGCGCCCAGTGACAGGATGCCCTTCAGATTGGGGAACGTCTTCAGCTCGCCCACCGGCGGCCGCCAGACGATGGCGTAATCATAGCTCGCCTTGTCCGTGGTCTCATCCGGCCAGATGTCGAACCCGGCGTCGGGAAAGCGCTGCAGAATGGCTTCGCGCCAGGCTTCGGCCTTGTCGGCAGCGGACAGGAACATGAATTTCATTTTTTCGCTTCCTTCTAATCAAAACAATGCGTCACCCCGAGTTTGATTCAGGGTCGATACCATAACCGCCTGGGATGTGTGTGAGCATATGGATCCTGAAACAAGTTCAGGATGACGGAAATGGTTACGTATTCACAACCCCACTCTCGTCGGCGATGAGGTTCAATGCGGCGGCGAGCAGTGCCTTGGTGTAAGGCTCTTTCGGGTTCTCGAATATATCCTCCGCCGGCCCCTGCTCGACGACGCGGCCGTCCTTCATCACCACCACGTCGTGGGCCATGGCGCGGACCACCTTCAAATCGTGGCTGATGAACATATAAGCAAGGTCGTGCTTTTTTTGCAGGTCGCGCAGCAGATCGACGATCTGCGCCTGCACCGACATGTCGAGCGCGCTGGTCGGCTCGTCGAGGACGATGAACTTCGGTTTCAGGACGAGCGCGCGGGCTATGGCGATGCGCTGACGCTGACCGCCGGAAAACTCGTGCGGGTAGCGGTCGCGCATGGCGGTTTCCAGACCGACCTCGAGCAACGCCTCGTCGATCATCCGGCGGCGTTCCGCCTCGTTGCCGAGGTCGTGGATGATCAGGCCTTCCTCGATGATCTGGCCGATCGACATTCGCGGGCTGAGCGAGCCGTACGGATCCTGGAATACGATCTGCATCTGGCGGCGCAGCGGCCGCAGTTCGTTCCAGCTCAGCCCCTGCACGGACGATCCCTGAAAGGCGATCTCGCCGGTCGAACGTTCGAGGCGGATCAGCGCGCGGCCCAGCGTCGATTTTCCTGAACCGGATTCGCCGACGATGCCGACCGTGTGCCCGGCGCGGATATCAACCGAGATGCCGTCGACGGCCTTGATATGGCCGACGGTCCGGCGCAGCACGCCGCGCTTGATCGGGAACCAGACCCGCACGTCATCGCCCTTGAGGATGCTGGCCCCGCCCGGCGCAGGGTCGGGCCGGCCCTTGGGTTCGGCGGCCAGCAAGTGCTTGGTGTAGGTGTCAGAAGGATGCGTGAAGACGGTTTCCGCATCGCCGCTTTCGACGACCTTGCCATGGTTCATCACCGAAACCGTATCGGCCATGCGCCGCACGATACCGAGATCATGCGTGATCAGCAGCATCGCCATGCCGAGCTTTTCCTGCAGGTCCTTCAGAAGCTTGAGAATCTGCGCCTGGACGGTGACGTCGAGTGCCGTCGTCGGTTCGTCGGCGATCAGGATTTCCGGCTCGTTGGCGAGCGCCATGGCGATCATGATGCGCTGCTGCTGACCACCTGAAAATTCGTGCGGCAGGGCGTGCAGGCGCTCGGTCGCACTATCCAATCCGACCAGTTTCAGCAATTCGATCACCCGCGCGCGGGCCTGCTCGATGCTCATGTGCTTGTGCACCAGAAGCACCTCGGAAATCTGCTTTTCGATGGAATGCAGCGGGTTGAGGCTGTTCAGCGGCTCCTGGAAGATCATCGCGATGCGATTGCCGCGGATCGAGCGCATGTAGCTTTCCGGGGAAGCCATGATCTCGTCACCGGTGAAGTCGATGCTGCCTTGCGGGTGCCACGCGGTCGGGTAGGGCAGAAGGCGCATGATCGACAGCGCGGATACGGACTTGCCGGAGCCGGACTCGCCGACCAATGCATGGGTGCGACCGGCCTCTATCTCGAACGAAACGCCCTCGACCGCCTTGACCTCGCGCGGTCCGTGACCGAACGACACATGCAGGTTATCGACCTTGAGGAGTGTGCTCATCGGAATGTTTTCCTCGGGTCGAAGGCATCGCGCACTGCCTCGCCGATGAACACCAGCAAGGACAGCATCAGCGACAGGATGACGAATGCAGTGATGCCCAGCCACGGTGCATGCAGGTTGTTCTTGCCCTGATTGAGCAGTTCCCCCAGCGACGGTGAGCCGGGCGGCAGACCGAAACCGAGAAAATCGAGCGAGGTCAGGATCGTCACCGATCCAGCGAGGATGAACGGCAGGAATGTCAGCGTCGCGACCATCGCATTGGGCAGGATATGCTTGAACATGATGACGATGTTGGTGGCGCCGAGCGCGCGGGCGGCGCGTACATAATCCAGATTGCGCGCGCGCAGGAATTCCGCCCGTACCACGCCGACCAGCGCCACCCACTGGAACAGTAATAGTAGACCCAGCAGCAGCCAGAAGCTCGGCACGAAGACGCTGGCCAGGATGATCAGCAGATACAATTGCGGCATCGACGTCCAGATTTCGATAAACCGCTGACCGATCAGGTCGACCCAGCCGCCGAAATATCCCTGCACAGCGCCGATGGCGACGCCGATGATCGAACTCAGGATCGTCAGCAGGATGCCGAACACCACGGATATGCGGAACCCGTAGATGGTCCGGGCCAGCACGTCGCGGCCCTGGTCATCGGTGCCGAGCCAGTTGTCGGCCGTCGGACCGTAGGGTGCCGGGCCGGGCAGGTTGAGGTTCACGGTATCGTAGGAAAAGCGGATCAGCGGCCAGGCCATCCAGCCTTTTTCGTTGATCAGATCGCGAACGAACGGGTCGCGGTAGTCGGCCTCGGTCTGGAACTCGCCGCCGAACGTCGTCTCCGGATAGGCTTCGAACACCGGCATGTAGGCGCCGCCGTCGTACCAGACGAAGAACGGTTTGTCGTTGGCGATCCCCTCGGCGAACAGGCTGATGAAGAACATCAACAGAAAAACCCAGAGCGACCAGAAACCCCGGCGGTTGGCCTTGAAATTGGCAAGCCGGCGCGCGTTTATCGGCGACAGACGATGCCCGAACAGGGTGGCCGAATTGTCACGGCTGTCGGTGGGAGCAAGTGCGGCGTCCATCTATGCCCCCCGGCTTTCGAAATCGATACGGGGGTCGACCACGTGATACATCAGATCCGAGACGATACCGACGATAAGGCCGAGCAGGCTGAAGAAATACAGCGTCGCGAACATCACCGGATAATCCCGGTTCAGCGCCGCCTCGAAGCCCAGCAGGCCGAGCCCGTCGAGGGAGAACACGATTTCGATGATCAGCGAGCTGGAAAACAGGATGCCGATGAAGGCACCCGGAAAACCGGCGATGACGATCAGCATGGCGTTCCGGAAGATATGCCCGTACAGCACGCGCTTTTCCGTCAGACCCTTGGACCGGGCGGTGACCACGTACTGTTTGTTGATTTCCTCCATGAACGAATTCTTGGTCAGCATCGCCAGGCCGGCGAAGCCGCCGATCACCATCGACATGATCGGCAGTGCCATGTGCCAGAAGTAGTCCGCGATCTTGCCCAGCGACGACAATTCGTCGAAATTTTCCGAAACCAGTCCCCGGAGCGGGAACCAGTCAAAATACCGTCCGCCCGCGAACAGCACGATGAGCAAGATGGCGAACAGGAACGCCGGAATAGCGTTGCCGATGATGATCACGCCGGACGTCCAGACGTCGAAGCGGGTGCCGTCCCTGACCGCCTTGGCGACGCCGAGCGGGATCGAGATCAGATAGACCAGCAGCGTCGTCCACAGTCCGATCGAGATCGACACCGGCATCTTGTCGAGAACCAGTTCGACGACGCTGGCGTCCTTGAAATAACTCTCGCCGAAATCGAACACGGCATAGTTCTTGAGCATCAGCCAGAATCGTTCGTACGCGGGCTTGTCCAGACCGAACTGTTTTTCCAGATCCTTGATGAATTCCAGCGGCAGGCCCTGCGCGCCGCGATACTTGCTTTGCACCGTACCCGAGGTCGTACCGGTATTGCTGCTTTCACCGGCACCGGTTTCCGATCCGGTGTTGCCGCTGACGCGCCCGGTGGCGTCCACGGCCTGGCCGGAAATCTGCGAGATCATCTGCTCGACCGGTCCGCCAGGCAGAACCTGCACCACCGCGAAGTTGATCAGGATGATCACGAACAGCGTCGGCGGCACAAACAGCAGGCGGCGGATGATGTATGCGAACATGGGGTGAGTTTATGACGTGCCGTGCATGCCGTCATCCTCCGTGACGCACGCGGTTGCGCGCGTCACGGGATGGGACATGCAGCGGATCATCAGTTACCTCCGTTGCCGGCGGCCTTGAGCGCGGCGGCCTTGTCCGCCACCACCCACCAGCTGAGGAACTGGGTGCCGCGGGTCGGCGTGATTTTCGGCTGGCCGAACTTGTCCCAGTACGCAATGCGGTCGTATCCGGCATGGAAGTGCGGGATCACCAGATGGTTCCACTGCAGGACCCTGTCGAGCGCCCGGCAGGCATCGATCAGCGCCTGACGGTCGGGAGCGGCGATCAATTTTTCGATCAGCGCGTCGATGACCGGGCTTTTGATGCCGGTCGTATTGCGGCTGCCTTCCTGGCCGGCCGCCGCGCTGCCCCAGAAATCGCGCTGCTCGTTCCCCGGTGACAGCGACTGGCCCCAGTTCATGACGATCATGTCGTAATCAAAAGTATCGGTGCGGCGGCGGTACTGCGCCGTCTCGACGGTGCGCGCGCGTGCCGTGACGCCGAGCTTTTCAAGGTTCTTGGCGAACGGCAGGACGATCCGTTCGAAAAGCGGACTTGAAAGGAGGATTTCAAACTCCAGTTTCTGGCCGGTCTTTTCGTTGACGCGGATGCCGTCCTTGATGACCCAACCGGCGTCCGTCAGCAGCTTCGATGCAATACGCAGATTGCCGCGGACATTGCCCGAGCCGTCGGTCTTCGGCGGATTATATTCCTTGGTGAAAACCTCGGGCGGCAACTGGTCGCGGTAAGGTTCCAGCAATTTCAGCTCCGCTTCCGACGGGAGGCCGGTCGCCGCCAGTTCCGAGTTGTCGAAATAACTCCGGGTGCGCTTGTACTGGCCATAAAACAGGTTCTTGTTCGACCATTCGAAATCGAACGCATAGGCCAGCGCTTCGCGGACCTTCGGGTCCTTGAAAATGTCGCGGCGCATGTTGAAGCCGAAACCCTGCATGCCCGACGAACGGTCATGCTCGAATCTCTCCAGCTTGATCAGGCCCTTCTTGACCGCCGGCACGTCATAGGCGGTGGCCCAGGCCTTGGATGAATTTTCCTGGCGGAAATCGTAACGGCCGCCGGTGAAGGCTTCGATGGCAACCTGTGAATCACGATAATATTCGAACTCGATAAGATCGAAATTGTTCTGGCCGACATTGACCGCAAGGTCCTTGCCCCAGTAATCTTTGACCCGCTCGAGCACGATACTGCGGTTGGGATCGACGCTTTTGACCCGATATGCGCCGCTGCCGAGCGGCGGCTCCAGCGTCGTCGCATCGAACTCGCGGGTTTCCCAGTAATGCTTCGGCAGGACCGTCAACTGGCCGAGGATCAGCGGCAGTTCCCGGTTCTCGCCCGGTTTGAATTCGAAGCGGACGGTTTTCGGACCCAGTTTCACGGCGCGCGCCACCGAGCCGTAATAGAAGCGGTAAAACGGCGCGCCTTTTTCGACCAGAATGTTGAAGCTGTAGATCACGTCGTCTGCGGTGATCGGCTTGCCGTCGTGCCAGCGCGCTTCGTCTCTGAGCGTGAACTCGACCCAGGATCGGTCTTCGGGCGTGCGCACGGTCTTTGCCAGCAGGCCGTATTCGCTGAACGCTTCGTCGGCGGACGAGGTCAGCAGCGTGTCATAGACGAACGACGCGCCGCCGGCGGCATTGCCCTTGATGATGAACGGATTGAGGCTGTCGAAACCACCGATGGCGCCTAAGCGAATTTCACCGCCCTTGGGCGCGTTCGGATTGACGTAATCGAAATGGGTGAAATCGGGGCCGTATTTGAGATCGCCGTGCATCGCCAGACCGTGCTGCGGCGCGGGATCGTCCGCGATGGCCGGGTTCTGCACCAAAAGGCCGAGCGCGAGGGCGGCAAAGCGAAGCAGGGGACGTGGGGACGGAAAAATCATGGAGCCTCCTATTTCGGTATGCGCAGCAATTGAAGCGGCACTCAGTATGGCTCTGAATATTGGGCTGACGATGCCGTCTCTTCAAGGAATGCCGTGCGCCGTCAGGATAAACACGTCGTGAGCGGATGCCGCAACTTAACGTTTGTTCATTTGCTGAGGATGTCGACGCTGGCCTTGTGTAGTGCTTCATCGCCGCTGGCGATGACGGAATGCTTCTTGTCGTCCGCACCGGCGGCGAAAGTCAACGGGTTGCCGGACCAGTCGGTGATGATGCCGCCGGCGCCTTCGATGATCGGGATCAGAGCGGCATAGTCATAGGGGGCCAGCGTATCTTCGCACACCAGGTCGACCCAGCCGCAGGCCAATTGTCCGTAACCCTGGCACTCGGAGCCGAAGGTGGTGTAGTGAGTGGCGGCCATCAGCGCTTCGAATCGCGCCTTGTGCGGGCCTTTGAACATTTCCGGCGATGTCGCCGTCAGCCATGCTTCGTCGAGGTTGCGGCCCTTGCGGGTGGTGACGACCTGGCCGTTGAAAAGGGTATTGCGGCCCTGACCGCCGACCCAGCGGTCGCCGGTGGCAGGCGCGTCGGTGACGCCGGCGATGGCGCGACCGTTGCGGACCACGCCGATCAGGATGCCGAATACCGGCTTGCCGGTGATGAACGCCTTGGTGCCGTCGATGGGGTCCAGTATCCAGACCGTATCCGCTTCGGGATTCTTGACGCCGAATTCCTCGCCGAAGATACCGTCGTCCGGCCTTTCAGCCTCGATCATGTCACGCATGATGCGTTCGGCGGCACGGTCGGCTTCTGTCACCGGGCTTTCGTCACCCTTGGCGATGTGCCCGATGCCGCTGCGGAAATGGGCAAGAATACCGGGCCTTGCCGCATCCGCCAGGCGGCCGGCAAGGTCCAGGATATCGTCGATATCGGCGGGAATGTCCGCCGCCGGCATCATGGCAGCGGCAGTGGATTATCGCTGTTCTGGCGCATGTACAGGATCACCGCGGCACGGTCGGAAGCTTTTTTCAGACCGGCGAACGTCATCTTGGTGCCTGCAACGAAATCACGCGGGCTTTTCAGAAAATGATCCATGTCTTCGAAGCCCCATGCGCCACCCATGCCCTTGAGGCCGTCGGAATAGGCAAAGCCGGAGACGCTGCCCTTATCGCGCCCGAGCACGCCCCATAGATGCGGACCGACCTTGTCGGCACCGCCTTTTTCAACGGTATGGCAGCCGGCGCACTTCTTGAAGACCTTCTCGCCTTTTTCAGGGGATGCCGATGCCAGCAATTCCATGGCGCTTTCCTCGACAGCTTGTTCGCCACCGGAAGATGCGGCGGCGCTGCTTTCGGCGACCTCGATCTTGTAGGCGTTCTCCTGCAGTTCATCGGCGTGAACAAGAATGTTCCCGATCTGATTGCTGCCCCACACGACCCAGGCTGCCATAAGAACGGCGAAACCGGACTTTTCCCAAAACGAGAAGTGCATGCGTCTCTCTCCTAGACCAACGTTACGGGTTGTTTTAGCGGCTCAGCGCCGAACGTTCAACAAGTCTCGTAAAAATGCCGAAAGGGCTGGGATATGGCGCTTGCGGCAGGTATACCAAGGCTACAATCGGTCCTGTTAAAAGGGAATACGGGCGACATGAACCCGATCGTCATTGTCCCGGCCCGGATGGCCTCGACCCGGCTGCCCGGCAAGCCGCTGGCGGATATCCACGGCAGAGCGATGATCTGCCATGTGCTGGATCGCGCCCGCGAAGCGGCGTGCGGACCGGTACTGTGCGCGGCGGCGGAATCCGGGATCATTGAAGCGGTCGAGGCGGCAGGCTTCGATGCGGTGCTGACCGACCCGGATCATCCGTCCGGCTCGGACCGGATCTGGGAAGCGCTATCGCTGAAGGATCCCGAAGGCGTATATGACGCGGTGGTCAATCTGCAGGGTGATCTGCCGACCCTGGACCCTGCACTGGTAACGGCGGTCCTTGAACCACTCAGCGACCCCGAAGTCGACATATCGACCCTGGTGGTGGAAATCAGCGATCCCGAAGAACGCGCGAACCCGAATGTCGTCAAATGCGTGAGCGCGCTTGATGCGGGACAGACCCGGGCGCGTGCGCTCTATTTCACCCGCGCCCAGGCGCCTTCGGGCGACGGGCCGCTGTGGCATCACATCGGCATTTATGCCTATCGCCGCGATGCGCTCAGGCGTTTCGTCGCTCTGCCGCCGGGTGTGCTGGAACAGCGCGAAAAGCTTGAACAACTGCGTGCACTCGAAGCCGGCATGCGGATCGAAGTGGTCCGCGTTGACACCGTTCCGCTCGGTGTCGATACTCCGGCCGACCTTGCGCGTGCACGTGAAATTTTGCAGCGATAAAAGGCACTTGCTGGTTTTCGCAGAATGGCCGGTTATCGCTGAAAGGCCGGTCTTTGCAGAAGGTATGAAAGAATGACGCCGCCGGAAACATCACCCGATAACCTGATCGCGTTCCAGGGCGCGCCGGGCGCCAACTCGGATATTGCCTGCCGGACCGCCTATCCGGATATGACCAGCCTGCCCTGCAGCACCTTCGCCGATGCCTTCGCCGCCGTGCAGAACGGCGATGCCAAACTGGCCATGATTCCGATCGACAACACCGTTGCCGGCCGCGTTGCCGACATTCATCATCTGCTACCCGACAGCGGCCTGCATATCATTGCCGAGCATTTCGAGCGCATCAATCATCAGCTTCTGGCGTTGCCGGGCACCAAGATCGGCGACATCAAGGAAGTGCACAGCCATGTGCATGCTCTCAACCAGTGCCGAGGCCTGATCCGCGAATTGGGTGTGAAGGCGGTCGTCCATGCGGATACCGCCGGTGCCGCCGCCGATGTCGCGCACTGGGGCGATAAGTCCAAGGCGTCGATCTCGTCCCGGCTCGCGGCCGAGGTGTATGGTCTGGAAATACTGCGTTCCGATATCGAGGACGCGGAGCATAACACGACACGCTTCGTCGTGCTGTCGCGCGATGAAACCTGGCCCGCGCCGGGCTCGTGCGATCCGATCACCAGTTTCGTGTTCCGGGTGCGCAACATTCCGGCCTCGCTCTACAAGGCGATGGGCGGCTTCGCCACCAACGGCGTCAACATGATCAAGCTGGAAAGCTATGTCGGCGAGGGGTTCATCATCGCCCAGTTCTATGCCGAGGTCGAAGGGCATCCCGATGACCCGGCCCTCAAACTGGCGCTCGAGGAACTCGGATTTTTCTCGAACGAGGTGAAAATCCTCGGCGTCTATCCGGCGAATGCCTACCGTAAGACCGCGGCATCAGCCTGATCTTCCATTAGATTAATTCGGTGGCGGCCACGGCGGTCGTCCGCCCGGTGGCGGTGGACGGTGCATGCCGCCGCCTGGTGGCGGCCCGAAACCACCACCCGGCGGTGGGCGCCGGTGACCGCCAGCGCCGCCGCCTGGCGGACCGCCGGCCGGACCGACGCGGAACGACGAGTCGGGCGATCCTGCGAAGTAGCGCGGTACGATTGGCCATTCCTCGGTCAGAAAATAGGCATAGGTGCCATCGGGAAATTCCGGCGTGATTGTCTCGCGTCCGTTCGCCTGGTCCAGACTGCCAAGGCCTGGACGCCACTCCCAGTCTTCAAAGAACCGGCCATCGTAGTTGCCGCCGGGGCCGCCGTTGCGGGCACCTTCACGGACGCGCCAACCTGATGTCATCGCCTTGATTCCACTATTGGGATCTTTCGGATCGGCATACCCATAGGCCGCATAGATAGGAAACCCGTCTGCGGCCCAGCTGATGATCGGCGAATGTGAATTGGTTGACCATGCGCGGATCAGGCCTTTTGGCCAGCCATGATAATGGTATTTCCCGCCCGGCTGCACATGAGCGTCGTTGTCGTCGAGTCCCAGATCGACGAACCCGGAGACAGCGTCATAGTTCCAGTCACGGTTACCGTTCCAGAACTCCGCCGTGAACGGTTCAAAAGGAACGCCATTTACAGCGACACCGAAATTCCACCATCTGACGAGTTCGAACTTGCCGCTTCGTTTGGGACGTAGCGGAGCGCGGAACGAAATATCCTGCTCGCTGATCGAATTAGGATTGTGGGCGTTCGGAAACTGCCCGGTCGGATGATCGGGGATGGCATTGGACATGATCTTGCGGAAATCGCCATCGGACTCGATGGTGACCCGGCTGGACAGGGCCCAGGCCTTGCCGACGCCCTGAACCATCAGGGCAAGGGGCAGCAGTCCCATTCCCGCGATCAATTGCCGGCGTTCGGCATCGACCAGTGGGGGCGCCTCACTGTCTGGGGTGACGCGGTGCTCGTGGTGATGATGATGCTTGTGCTGTTTTGACATTGCTCATGCCTCGTCAAACCATGTCTGGATCAGCCATCTAGAGATCGAATCCCGGCGCGGCAGCCTGAGATCGTCATCCTTGGCATCGACCCATTCCTTCATACCGCGAATCTCGTCCCGTGTGAACCAGCGACAGTCGCTCAGCTCTTCCGGGTCGATCTTGATGTCGAAGCTCGTCGCCTCGGCATGAAAACCCAGCATCAGCGAGGACGGGAACGGCCAAGGCTGGGAAGCAAGGTATTGGACGTTTCTCGTCTCGATGTTGGATTCCTCGAAGACTTCACGGCTAACGGCCTGTTCCAGGGTTTCGCCCGGCTCGACAAATCCGGCGAGCGTCGAATACATGCCGAACGGCCAGCGCGGATGCCGGCCGAGCAGGCAGGCACCGCCAGGGACATCGGTTCGGTGCACCAGCACGATGATCGCCGGATCGGTGCGCGGGAAATGACTGACGCCGCAGTCGGGATTGACGCATTTGCGTTCGTGGCCGCTATGGCGGGACTGGGTTTCGGCGCCGCAGACGCCGCAGAAACCGTGCCTGGAATGCCAGTAAACCATGCCTCGGGCATGCGCCAGAATATGGGCATCGGCGGGCGGCAGAAACGGCCCAACGGTCCGCAGATCGACGAACGCCGCCGCGCCGCCGGTCATATCGACGATCCGTCCAGCCAGCCGCTCGTCGACACTGACGGCAAAAACGGCCTTATGGTCGTCGGTGCCGAGCAGAATTTCCTGACCGCCACTTTCGAGAATTTCACGCGCCGCATCGCCTTCGAAGATCTGCGCGCGGGGTGCATCCCCCGCGATCACCAGATTGTCGGCGCCCGATACAGGGACCACGCCGAAGCCCTGTGCCATTTGCTCGGCGAGCCAATCATCGGGCCGCCGCGACATGTTGTCACGCCTGAGAGACAGCGTCGTATAGGTCAGGGAGTGCATGATGCTGCGGGACATGGCGACACTTTACACACGTAAATAGGTTCGGCAACGCCCATGGGAGACCTCAGCAGCAGGGCTGGAATTGACCGATTATAACCGCAGCCGTTACTGCACGATCCGTTCGATCAGTGCACGGCAGCGATTGTCCGTCGCCTCATACCCGGCACCGGTTTTGTCCCGTGCCGCAGCGATACCCTCATAAAGCCATTCGTTGTAGCCGCGTCCGTCCGTCGAGTCTTTCGGACCCATGCGGCTGAAAGCCTCCACGATTGCCTTCTCGTGGGTGCGCATTCTGGCGGCCTCGTGATCGGACTGCACGGCGAGGAACCCGGCACAGAACGCGGGATTGTCACTCAACTCGTAAGCCGATACGGCCACAGCGGCGAAACAGAGAGCAGGACCGGCGGCGAGAAACAGCAAAAGTTTCAGCATAAACCGTGTCATGGCGGGATTCTGACCGATCGCTGCGGTTCAGACAATCCACATAAAAACGCGGATTAACCATATTAGAGGCATAAAGCCTATGGACTCCTGCATAAATTGAGGCTTTTTTAACCGTTCTTGCCCACACTGATTGTGGTTAATGTTCCCGCACCCCTGGGTGCCGTTGCATTCCTTGCAATCGGTAGGTGGAGAGAACGGTGGAGAAAATGACAGCCTTATTGTGCCGAAAACTGGGCAGGAACGTTTTTAATTGGGGCGCTGCCATACTGGCAGTGTCGGCGCTGGCTGCGTGTGCCGCACCGTCCGGTGTTGCCGGATTTGCGACATCCGGATGCAAGCAGATTTCCAAAAAGGCGGAAGCGAAGATCAACTGGGCGCGGGTGCCTGAAATCGAAATCCGTGTCCGCAACGGGGAATACTCACCGATGGTGACCCGTCTGCAGCAAGGCCGTCCCTATGTGCTGCGTATCCGCAACCGAGATGACAGCCTGCGTGTCTTCCGCGCCCGCGATTTCTTCAAGAACAATGCCGTGATCGCCATCGGCGTCGAAGGTCAGCGCTCCGAGGATACCTGCGTCGCGTCGGTTTCCATCCCGTCCCGCCAGAGCGCGGAAATCAGGATGGTTGCCGTGACCGACGGCACTTTCGAATTCGAGGATAACATCATCCTGCTGCCGTTCTTGCTGTCGGCCGGTCCGTCCGGTGCGATCGTCATCGACGAACGCCGCGAAACGGCCGGAATCAACTGATCTGACGGGAGGCCCGGCATCTGCGAGAGATGCCGGACCGACCGGTCGGGGTCGGGCGGGTGTGATGCCGGTCACTGACCATGCCGAGACGTTGAGCGTCACTATGGTGTATGCAGCAACAAGCCCTTCAAGCCATCGAGCATCCCCTGTCCATCTCAGGCGCCCTGCGGTCCCCGGAAGCGCCTGAGATGACGGCCGACAAGCTGATCATTCATCTGGGTCTTAAGCCTCTGCCGTGGGAGGGAGGCTGGTACCGCGAAACCTGGCGCACGGAAACGACGATCCCGAGCGGCGTGCTGAGCGATGCCTACAGCGGCGCGCGCTCTGCGGGGACTGCAATCTATTATCTGCTGACGCCGGACACGGTCTCGCGCATGCATCGCCTGCCATCCGACGAAACGTTTCATT
This sequence comes from Thalassospiraceae bacterium, assembly GCA_038100295.1. GTDB lineage: Bacteria > Pseudomonadota > Alphaproteobacteria > Rhodospirillales > Casp-alpha2 > UBA4479. The sequence goes on along the minus strand of JAYNVG010000007.1, from coordinate 53,839 downwards.
TCTACATGGGCGACCCGGTCGAGATGCTGTTGCTGTATGCCCACGACGCACCGGTGGCGGCCGGGACCATCAGCTTCGGCCACGATCTGCTGCATGGCCAGCAGGTGCAGTTCACGGTTCCCGGCAACACATGGATGGGGGCCCGCCTGAAGCAGGGGGGCACGAAGGGGTTTGCCCTGATGGGGACGACCGTTTCGCCCGGCTTCGATTTCGACGATCTGGAAATGGGCGTGGCGGATGATCTCGTGGCGGCGTATCCGGACCGTGAAGAGCTGATCCGCGACCTCAGCTAGCGCACCGCGACTTTTCACAACACATCTCGGAGATTCGGGGCTTTCGGCATCCCGCCACGGTTGTTATATTCCGCGTGGGAGATCGGCCCGGACGGGCTTCTCGCCAACCCGGTCAGGTCCGGAAGGAAGCAGCCGTAACGAGTTTCGGCCCGGGTCGGTGTCCGGTCTCCCACTTAAATCAAGCCCGGACGGAATCCCATGAACGATCGCCCCGCCCCTGAAATCGCCGAAGCGCCCGCCGCCGGCGAGTATCAGGTGCTGGCTCGCAAGTACCGGCCGAGCACATTTTCCGGACTGATCGGTCAGGATGCCATGGTCCGAACCCTGACCAACGCGTTCGCGGCCAACCGGCTGCACCACGCGTTCGTGATGACAGGGGTGCGGGGTGTCGGCAAGACCTCGACGGCCAGGATTATCGCCCGCGCGCTGAACTGCATCGGCCCCGACGGCACTGGCGGACCGACCACGGAACCCTGCGGCGTCTGTGAACACTGCGTCGCCATCGCCGGCGACCGTCATGTCGACGTGTTGGAAATGGATGCCGCGTCGAACACCGGCGTCGACAATATCCGCGAGCTGATCGACGGGGTCCGCTACCGCCCGGCCTCGGCGCGCTACAAGGTCTACATCATCGATGAAGTGCACATGCTGTCGAAAAGTGCGTTCAACGCGCTGCTGAAGACGCTGGAAGAACCGCCCGAGCACGTCATCTTCATTTTTGCGACGACGGAAATCCGCAAAGTCCCGATCACCGTGCTGTCGCGCTGCCAACGCTTCGACCTGCGCCGCGTACCGACCGATCTGCTGGTCACTCACTTCGCCGAAATCTGCAAGAAGGAAGGCGCCGAAATTTCCGACGGCGCCCTGCATATCATCGCCCGTGCCGCCGACGGCTCCGTGCGCGACGGCCTCAGCCTGCTCGATCAGGCGATTGCCCATGCCGACGGCCCCATCGGCGAGGAACGGGTCCGCGACATGCTGGGTCTGGCCGACCGCACGCGGACCTTCGATCTGCTGGAATCCCTGCTCAGGGGTGACATCGCACCGGCGCTCACGGAACTTCAGGGGCAGTACAAGGACGGCGCCGACCCTTCCTCGGTGGTCGAGGATATGCTCGATCTGGTGCACTGGCTGACCCGGGTCAAGGTGCTGCCGGAAAGCGCCGATGCGCCCGAGGTCCCGGAAAACGAACGCACCAAGGGCAAGCAACTTGCCGGTGCTCTGCGGATGCCGGTGCTTACCCGGGCCTGGCAGATCCTCCTGAAGGGGCTGGGCGAGGTCAACGTCGCACCGTCGCCGCTGGCCGCCGCCGAGATGGTGCTGGTCAGGTTGGCCTATGCCGCCGAACTGCCGACGCCGGGCGATGCGCTGAAGGCGATCCAGGAAGGCGGTGATGCGGGCGGTCAGTATAGCAGCGGTGCCGCAGCCCCCGGTGGGACTTCCAACGGCGGCAGTGCGCGTGCCCAGGCGGGCGGCAGCCGCGTCGTCAGCAACCCCGCGCCGGCGCCGCGGGCGGAAACGGCACCGGTGGCGTTGCAACAGCCACAAGGGCGGACTTTCGCCAATTTCGAAGCCGTGGCCGCCCTGGCAGGCGAACTACGCGAAGGTCTGCTGCAGGCGTTCATGGAAAATCAGGTACGAATCGTTACCTTCGAACCGGGGCGGATCGAATTCAGTGCCGATGGCGGTGCAGACCGGGACATGGTGCAGCGGCTGAAGGGTTTTCTCGAGGAACACTCCGGCATTTCCTGGGCCCTGGCGCTGGCCCGCGAATCCGGCGCGCCGACGATCGCCGAAACCCGTGCCAAGCAGGCCGCGCAGGCGCGCACGCAGGCCGGAGACCACCCCTTGGTGCGTGCCGTGCTGGATGCGTTCCCCGGCGCCAGCGTCGAGGAAGTCCGTCATATCACGCCGGCGGCGCCCCCCGGAGGCGGGGAGGCAGATTTGGAGCCGCCCCTCGATGAGGACGATATTTGACAGGGATGAGTGAACGCCAGCCGATTGAGCGGCCCGATTATTACCGGGTCGAGATCGAAAACATGCGCATCGCCGAACTGTGCGACGCGCTTACCGTATGGCGTTCGAAATGCCGAGAAGACAATATTCCGGTTTGGGGCGATCTGTATTTTCTCGACTTCGACCCGCGCATCCTGCCCCGCATGATCCTGCTCGATGTCGATCACGGCCCCGGTTTCGGCAGCTACCGCTACTGGGGAACGCGCGTCGCCAGCTTTAACGGTGTCGATATGACGGGCCTCAGGATAGACGGTCTGGCCCCGCAACGCCATGCCAAGTATTCCGAAGAACAGTACCGCTGGGTCATCGACAATGCCCGCCCGTCGCTGTTCGTCGCTTGTCTCGGGGAACAGTCCTGGGACCGGAAGTACGAAGCGATGCTGAGAATGCCCTGTCGCTCGGCGCCGGACAGCCCGCTCGATCGTGTGCTGTGTGTGGGGTTTTATGACGATGTGCGCCAGACCATCGAGGATTACGTCGACGCCGATATCGATCTCGAGAATTATTTCGATCAGGACAAATGACTGCACCTTCAGGCGAACAGGAATTTGTTCCCCGACGCCTCGCCCCAGGCTTCCATGAAATCCCCCAGATAGGGCCGCTTGTCCTTTTCAGCATCGATGAAGGTGATCAGCTCGCTGACCGAGGCGTTATAGCCGGTCTTGCTCAGGGTGCCGGTATGTAACTGCCAGCGCAGATACACCAGATAGGTATTCAGGACATCGGTTTCGCAGTAATTGCGGACCTCTTCGATTTTACCTTCATCGATCATGTCCGCCACCATTGATCCGTCGACGCCGAATTTGCCGGCAAAGCCGAAGGCGGCGCAGACCTCGTTCAGCTTGACCCGGGCCGAGGCGCCGAAATCGGACAGCACATCCAGCAGGTCGCAGTGCCAGTCGGTGGCGTACCGGTAACCGTAGCTGTTCCACTTGTCTCCCGACTTGTGCAGCCATGGCGCGGAAATGCCGTGCACCATAGCCCGGTACTTCAACACCGGCAGGTCGAAGGTGCGGCCGTTGAAGCTGACCAGGCGGGGCTTCTGGCGCTCCAGATAGGTGAAGAAACCGGCCAAAAGCTTGGCTTCGTCGAAGCCCGCCTCACCGCCCGATCTGAGATCTCGCAGGATGTAACCTTCCGTCGCGCCGTCGCGGTCGATTTCCGCTTCGAGAAACGAAATCGCCACCACCTTGTGGAACGGCTGGCGCGGGAAGCTGTTCTTACCGTCGGTGACGTCGAGATGATACTGCTCGATCGCGGCACGGCGCTCGGCAACGTCCGGCGACGTGATGCCGGTCAGGTTCGGCGCGGCGTCCGTGTCGGGGACGGTTTCTATATCGAAGACGAACAGGTTTTGATGCAGCATGGCAAATGTTATACAGGTCCTTGCAACGGATTCCCAGCAACGCGACGGAGCAACGCCGGTTATGAAAAATCTCGGCCAGATGATGAAACAGGCGCAGCAGATCCAGCAGAAGATGGCGGACATGCAGCGCGAGCTCGAAGAACTGGAAGTCACCGGCAAATCCGGGGGCGGTATGTGCCAGGTGACCCTGACCGGTAAGGGGCAGGCGAAAAAGGTGCTGATTGATCCGTCACTGGTCAATCCAGACGATGCCGAGGTGCTGGAAGACCTGATTGTCGCCGCCATCAACGATGCCCGCGACAAGTCGGACGAGGTGATGCGCGAAAAGATGCAGGACATCACCGGTGGCCTGCCGTTGCCGCCCGGCATGCAGCTTCCTTTCTAAGCGCCTATGGCCGAACACGATATCGAACGGTTGGTGCAGCTTCTGGCAAAGCTGCCAGGGCTTGGGCCGCGATCGGCCAGGCGTGCCGTGCTGCAGTTGCTGAAGCGGCGCGAATCCCTGATGCAGCCGCTGGCCACCGCCCTTGTCGATGCCAGCGAGCGTGTCCGGGCGTGTAGCACGTGCGGTAACCTCGACACCATCGATCCGTGCACGATCTGCAACGACCCGCGTCGCGACGGCCGCCAGCTCTGTGTCGTCGAGGATGTCGCCGATCTATGGGCGCTGGAGCGCACCGCCAGCTACAAGGGCAAATACCATGTGCTCGGCGGGACATTGTCGGCACTGGACGGGATCGGTCCGGACGATCTCAACATTCCGGCGCTGATCGAGCGTGCCGAGGCCAATCCCGGCGCCGAGGTGATCCTGGCGACCAGTGCCACCGTCGACGGGCAGACCACGGCGCATTACATCGCCGACCGACTGCACGAACACGGGATCAAGGTTTCCGGCATCGCGCACGGGGTGCCGGTCGGCGGTGAACTGGATTTTCTCGACGACGGCACGATTTCCGCCGCGCTCAGGGACAGACGCCCGGTCTGAAACCTTTTAGACGGCTTCGCTCTTTTCCAGAGCGCTTTCGAAAATCGCGCCCTGTTCCTTGAGCATATCCTCTATGCCCTTATCGAAATCGCAGTCGACGAAGACAGTCTTGTCAACATTGATGCCCCCCAGTTCGGCGCCGAAGAAATTCGCGCCGCTGATATAGGCACCTGAGAAATCGCTATCAGTGAGGATGGCGCCGGACAGGTTCGGCCGCCAGCGCTTCTTCTTTTCGGCGCCGTCTTTGCTGATGATTTCGATGGGACGCATCTTGGCGCCGCGGAAATCGGCGTTCTTCAGCACGCAGTTATGGAAGTTGGCAGCGTCCAGATCGGCATTGGCGAAGTTTGCCTTGGTCAGCTTGGATTCCTGGAAGAACGTGAACAGGCAGATCGTGTCGCTGAAATTGCAGCCCTCAAGATTGGCCGATTTGATGCTCATGCCGCTCAGGTTGACGCCTCGGAGGTTATTGCCCGACAGATCGACATATTCCAGATTTGCCGGATTTCCCTCCCGACCGTTGGTCCGGATCCATTTATGATGCTTGACCATGCGTGCACGTATGGACTCGTGAAGATGCGACAAGGTTTCCGGTACGATCACGTTTTCCGTGCTGGCGTGCTGCAGGTTGGTTGAATTCAGCACGGCGCCTCGCATGTCGGCATTGTCGAGACAGGCGGACTGCAGATCGGCCTCGCTGAGGTTTGCTTCCGAGAGGTTGGCGCCCTTCAGCGATGCACCGCCCATCTTGGCGCCACTCAGGTTGGCTTTCGACAGATTGGCGTTCTCGAAGTTCGCCGCCTGCAGGTCAGCGGATTCCAGGTCCGCACTGGACATGCGGGCTTCGCTCAGATTGGACTCGCCGATCCGTCCCTTAAGGTCTTCGGCGCGGCCTTTTTCATCATGGTTGAGGTTGGCACCCTGCAGTTTCCAGACGACCTCGGCGACCTGACCGGAACGCAGGTCGACCTCGATCATCGACGCCAGTTCCAGATTGGCCCCGCTCAACTGTGCGCCGCGCATGTCGGCGCGATCGAGACGGGCGCGGCTCAGATCGGCACCGGTAAAGTCGCAACCATACAGATCGGCGCCGCGCATGTCGGCTTCGATGAATTTCGCGTTGGAAAAATCGCACCCCGTGAAGATGGCTTCGTGCAGGTTCATCTTTGAGAAATTCAGCCCGGACAGATCCTTCATGCGGATATCGGCACGCTTGCCACCTTCGATTCCGGACTGGAAGCGGCGGTGGTCCTGGAGGATTTTTTTCAGTTCCTTGGTATCCATGAAGGCCCTTCCGGCGTCCCACTCAACGAATTATCCAATTTTATATAATTTACAGCAATTAATATAAGGTGCTGTATTTAAACGATTATTGCCTATTATTCAGCCGATTCGTCTCCTGCTGCCGTTTCCGGCGGGACCAGCATCTTGTCCGCGCGCTCGACGTCGTCTCCGAGCTGCAGGTCCTCGATCCGGGCGCCGCGGCGCATGATCTTGCCGCTTGAAACCTCGATATCGCCGATATCCTTCTGCGCCTGGTTGAAGTGGGTCTTGAGCTTGCTGACCCGGTCGTCTAGCCGGCTGACGTCAATCAGCATCTTGTGGACCTCTGTCTGGATAACGTCGGCCTGCTCGCGCATGTGCACGTCCCTGAGGATGGCCCTTACCGTGTTCAGCGTCGCCATCAGGGTCGTCGGTGAGACGATCCAGACACGCCGCCTGAAGCCTTCCTCGACGACGTTCCTGAAATTCGCATGCAGTTCCGCATAAACGGCTTCGGATGGCAGAAACATCAGCGCGCTTTCCGACGTTTCACCGGGCAGGATGTAGCGGTCCGCGATATCCCTGATGTGTTTCAGCACGGCCGCGGAGAACCCGCGCCCGGCCTGGACCTTGTCGGCGTCGCTTTCAGCGTTGCGCAGGGTCTCGTAGCTTTCCAGGGGAAATTTACTGTCGATGGCGATGGGCCCCGGCGGATTGGGCAGTTTCAACAGACAGTCGACGCGCTTGCCGTTGCTCAGCGTCACCTGAAATTCGTAGGCCGATTGAGGTAGCGCGGCGGTGACCAGATCGTTGAGCTGAATTTCGCCGAAGGCCCCGCGTGCCTGCTTGTTGGACAGGATGTCCTGCAGGCCGACCATCTGCTGTGACAGTTCAGTGATGTTCTTTTGCGCATGATCGATCAGTGCCAGCCGTTCGTGCAGCACTTTCAGTGTGATGCCGGTCTTTTCCGTCTGTTCCGTCAGGCCGTCGCCAAGTCGTTTCGACAGTGCGTCGAGCCGCTGGTTGCTGTCCGCCTGTGCCTGTTCCATGCGCCCGGCCAGATTGGTCTGCGACTGTGCCAGTTGCTGGGCGATATCACTCAGTTGCTGCAGGCGGGCGGCCTGCTCGGCACGCGCCCGGCCACCGGCGTTCAGCGCGATCAGGATGACGATGATGCCAATCCCGAGCGCGCCAAGGATCAGCAAAGTCTGGACGTCGACTTGCACACTGCCTCTCTTTCGTCAAAATCTTCTGCGAAAGCTTGCATGAGCCGAACGCCAGACGCAATCGCCCGGCATGCACGGCAGTCATGCACGAACCACAAAAAGAGGTCTCGAAATGCACATCCGCACCCTGTCGAAATCTGCCCTCGTCGCGGCGAGCCTGTTCACAGCGACGCCGCTGATGGCCCAGGATGCGCCGAAATCCGCACTTAGGCTCACGGTATACGCGAACGGGCTGGCACTCGTCGACGAGGCCCGCACGCTGCCGGCGGGTCCCGGATCGACGGTACGTCTGGACCGCGTCGGGCCGATGATGATCGCCGACAGTGTCCGTGTCGAAGCCGGGGACGGTATCGAGGTGCATGAAATCGCCCTCGATTCGGATATCATCATGCAGCATACCCTGCTGGAGCGTGCGCTCGGTAAAACCGTCAGACTGGTCCGCATCAATCCGGCAACCGGCGCGGAAACGGTCGAGGAAGCGGTTATCCTCAGCGTCGCCGGCGGCCTGGTGCTGAAGGTCGGCGACAGGGTCGAAACCGACCCGCCCGGGCGTATCGTCTTCGATCGCGTGCCGGACGGCCTGTACGCGACACCGTCTTTGTCCCTGAGCCTGGCGAAACCGCTGGAAGCCCCGGCACCGGTGCGGCTTGCATATCTGACCAACGGTATCTCCTGGAACGCGGTCTATACGGCGGTGCTGGACGCTTCGCATGAAACCATCGATCTCACCGCCTGGGCCAAGGTTCAGAACAATGCTGGCGTCGATTACGGGCCGGCGCTGCTGTCGCTGGTCGCCGGTGACGTGGCGCGCGAAACCGCGCCACCGCGCGGCAAGATCCTGATGCGCGCAGAGGCCATGTCGGCGGCCGACAGCGGCGGCTTCAACGCCCCCCGCAGCGAGTTGTCTGCGTTTCACATGTACAAGATACCGGAACCGGTCACGCTCAGGGACAAGGAAACCCGCCAGCTCAGGCTGCTTGCTGCCGAGGGCGTGGTATCGCGCCGGGTTCTTGAGTTCCGAAGCTCGGCACCGGTGTTCGGGGCGATTAGAGGCGGGGCAGACCCGCAGCCGGCGCGTCAGCGGATCGTCTACGTCAACGACGTTGCCAGCCATCTCGGCGTGCCGCTGCCGGCGGGTCTGGTCCGTGCCTATGTGCGTGACAGCGAGGGCGCCCTGCGCTTTATCGGTGAAGACGGCATAGACAACACGGCGCTGAGCCAGGAAGCGGTGCTCGATCTGGGCACGGCTTTCGATGTCACCGTCGAACGCCGCCAAACCGACTTTCGCCGTCTGGGCGACCGGGTCACGGAAACTGCCTTTCAACTGACGCTCCGCAACGGCGGCACCAAGCAGGCCACCGTCAAGATTGTCGAGGACATTCCGGGCGACTGGGAAATCCTGGCGGAATCCCAGACACACAGCCGTGACGGCATCGCCGCCGAGTGGCAGGTCGCGGTGCCGGCGGCAGGGTCGGTGGATCTGACGTACCGGGTTCGGGTGCGGCGCTGACGCCTAGAAGAACAACCCCGCCACGGCCCCGGTCAGACATGTCGCCAGGGTGCCTGAGACGATTGTACGCCCGCCGAGCTCGATGATTTCATCGCGCCGTTCCGGGCACATGGTGGTCATGCCGCCGATCATGATGCCGAGGCTGGCGAAGTTGGCGAACCCGCACAGCGCATAGGTCATGATCAGGCGGCTGCGTGCCGACATCGCCTCATCGCCGAGTCCTGCCAACTGCAGATAGGCAAGAAACTCGTTCAGCACCGTCTTGATGCCGAGCAGTGCGCCGGCCTGCACGGCTTCCGACCAAGGAATACCCATGGCGAAGGCGAACGGCGCCATGATCCAGCCGAGCATCCGTTCCAGCGTCAGCGGCGCGCCGGAGATCTCAGGGATCAGTCCGAGACCGGCGTTGATCAACGACACCAGCGCCACGGCGACAAGCAGCAGGGCGATCACGTTGATCAAAAGCCCGACGCCGTCCATGGTGCCGCGGGTGATTGCCGCCATGGCGTTGCCGTCATCGGCAATTTCGATCCGCCCCGGCGTCGGGGCGCCGAGCGGCACCATGAGCTGGGCGATGGTAATCGCCGCAGGTGCGCTGAGGATCGATGCGGTGAGGATATGACCGAGCGCGCCCGGCACGACAGGGCCGATGATCCCGGCATAGAGCACCATGACGGTGCCGGCGACCGTCGCCATGCCGGCCGTCATCAGCACGAACAACTCGCCACGGCCGAGGTTTCTCAGATACGGCCGCACCAATAACGGGCTTTCGACCATGCCGACGAAGACGTTGGCGGCGACGCCGATGCCGAGCGCGCCGCCGATACTGAAGCTGCGGCCCAGAAGCCAGGCCGCGGCCTCGACGATCTTCGGCAGGATGCGCCAGTGAAACAGAAGCGCAGACAGCGCACTGACGACGAGAATCAGCGGCAACGCCTGAAAGGCGAGGTTGAAGGTCGTCCCGGCGCCGGTGGTCGCAAACGGCAGCGTGCCGCCGCCGATGTAGCCGAATACGAAAGAGGTGCCGGCGCGGGTCGCGTCCATCAGCGCGGTGACGATGCCGTTAAGGGCCAGGAACGCGTTCTTGATGGCAGGCACACCTAAAAGCAGCGCCGCCAGCGCAATCTGGATCGCAAGGCCTAACATCACGGTGCGGAGCCGGGCGTCCTGGCGGTTTTCGCTCAGTATCCAGGCGATCAGGGGAAAGGCGATTATGCCGATGATACCCTGCCAGATCATGCCGCTGCCCCCTTCTGATTGTCCCCGCCGAAGTGTCGTTTCTTGACGATCCGATGCCAAGGTCATATTTCCAAGTCTGGAATAGACAGAAACGGGATGTCTCATGGCGCTGATGCCGATCATAGTCGCCCCGGACCCGCGCCTGAAGATCAAGGCGAAGCCGGTGCAAAGCGTCGACGACGACGTGCGTAAACTGATGGACGACATGCTTGAAACCATGTACGCCGCGCACGGCATCGGCCTGGCCGCACCGCAGGTCGGCGACGGTCGGCGCGTCATCGTGGTCGACGTCTCGCGTGAAAATGAAAATCCAAAACCAATGGCACTGGCCAACCCTCAGATCGTCGAAATTTCCGATGACGACAGGGTGCACGAGGAAGGCTGCCTGTCGTTGCCGGATCACTATGCCGAGGTCGAGCGTCCGGACTGGGTCAAGGTACGTTATCTGGACCGCGACAATGAAATCCGCGAAATGAAGGCCGAAGGCATCATGGCGACCTGTATCCAGCACGAGATCGACCATCTCGACGGCGTGCTGTTCGTCGATCACGTGTCGTCGCTGAAACGCAACATGATCCTGCGCAAGCTGCAGAAGGCGAAGAAACTCGCCCAGCAAAGTGCGTGATGGGCGCGTGAAGACCGCGCACCCCCTCAGGAATCCCCTCAGGAATCCCCTAAGGCTCGCCTTCATGGGCAGCCCCGAGTTTTCCCTGAATACCCTGCATGCTCTGATCGATGCCGGACACGACGTGGTCTGTGTCTATGCGCAACCGCCGAAACCGGCCGGGCGCGGTCACAAGGAAACGCCGTGCCCGGTGCATGCGGAGGCTCTGCGTCTCGGCATCGAGGCACGGACCCCGAAAACACTCCGCGATGCGGAAACGCAGTCGGCGTTCCGTGCGCTGGAACTGGACTGCGCCGTCGTCGTTGCCTACGGCCTGATCCTGCCGGAGGAAATACTCGAAGCGCCCCGGCTCGGCTGTCTCAACGTGCATGCCTCGTTGCTGCCGCGCTGGCGCGGCGCGGCGCCTATCCAGCGTGCACTGATCGCCGGGGATTTGGAAACCGGCGTCGGTATCATGAAGATGGACGCCGGACTGGATACCGGCGGCGTGCTGGCCGAAGCTCGAACACCGATCGCCGCCGATGAGACGGCCGAAAGCCTCTACGACCGGCTGGCGGCGATGGGCGCGACGCTTTTGGCCGATACCCTGGATAAATACGCGGCGGGCGAGATCACCGCCGTGGCGCAGCCGGACGCGGGCGTCACTTACGCGCACAAGCTGGAGCGGGGCGAGGGCGCGCTTGATTTCTCCAGACCGGCGGCGGAACTGGAACGCACGATTCGTGCGCTCAATCCGTGGCCCGGTACCTGGTTCGAACACGATGGTGTGCGCATCAAGGTCGCCGCCTGCGAAATCGTGCCGGGCAGCGGCGTACCGGGAACCGTCATTGACGATCACCTGGCCATTGCCTGCGCGGACGGCGCCCTGCGGCCCCTGCGTTTGCAGCGGCCCGGCAAATCCATGACCGATGTGGATGCTTTCCTGCGCGGATACCCGATACCGCAGGGCAGCCGGCTGGGTTAGAGCTTTTCCAGGACCTTCGGGGATTCATCCATGTTGCGCATTTTGTCCATACCCTGACGCATATGCAGCATGATGAACTCGGCACGCCTTTGCGGTCCGCCGCTGTGGCGCGTCGGAAACAGCCTGTGCCATGAATCCATCTTGACGCTGAGCGAGCACAGCATCCCGCCCAGGGAGCGGTGATGGCTTTTGATGACGGCCTGCAGTTTGCGGAACTTCTCGGCCGAGATATCGTCCCACATGTTCTTGGTGCCGGCCTCGAATTCCTTGAAACGCTTGCGGACCTGGCTGGTCAGCTTGGATATCCGGCTGTCCATCATGTTGACTGTCTTCTGCAGGCTCTGATCGTGCTGCAGGCTGTAGTTCTTGCGCAGCTCCGGCATGGAATCGAGGAAATCCTCGATGATCGGCGAGATGGAATCGAGACAGCGCCGGTAATACGACAGCGACAGGAAGATGTCGCCGTAATCCTCGATGAAGGTCGGCACTTCCTCCGGTTTGATGCCCAGTTTCTCGGCCATCATTTTCAGCTTTTCCAGCGCCTTTTTGACATCGGGGTCGCGGAACAGGGCGATCACGTCCTTGAACGTCTCGATCTTCATGCCATCGTCCTTGCCGTAGATCTGCACGATCAGCGGCCGCGTGAACTCGGTCATGTAGCTGGTCAATTCCTTGTTCATCTCGGGCGAGAGCTTGAGCGCCTCTTCGTCGTTCACGGGGATGCCGATCTGGCGCAGGGCGACCCGCAACGAAAAGACATCGTAGCTGGGCAGCATGGCGGCCTTGCGCAGGATGATCATGTCCGGATGGTTATTGGAATCGTCCCAGTCGAATTCGTTCGGCAGGTCGCGCACATCAAGCTGACCACTGCCGGAACTGGCATCGCGAAACAGCTCGATCGCGCTTTCAAGCTGCGCATTCTTGATCATGCGCGCGCGTTTAAGGCCGGGAGTCTGCAGGGGCAGAATCTCCAACGGCAGGATGTGCAAGGCATCCCGCTCGTTTTTGATCAATATGGACTCTGTCTCGTCCTCGCTCATGCCCCCACCCCGGACGTTTGACATTTCTTCGACAGTAACAGAAATAACCTTGGCACTAAATATTAGGAATATGGAGTCCACAATGTCTCTCGGTGGAATCCACAAACGCACCGGATTCGGCATCGGCCCATGACCCGCTACAAGCTGACCCTCGAATATGACGGCCGGCCGTTCCACGGCTGGCAACGCCAGGAAAACGGTCTGACGGTGCAGGAAGTGCTGGAAACGGCGGTTTTCCGGCTTTCCGGCGAAGAATGTGTGGTTCAGGGGGCCGGGCGCACGGATGCCGGCGTGCACGCACTGGCGCAGGTGGCGCATGTGGATATCTCCAAGGATTTTCCGGCCGATACGGTTCGTGACGCGCTCAATCATCACGTCCGCCCGCACCCGGTCAGCGTGCTTTCGTCGGAAATCGTCGACGATGGCTTCCATGCCCGCTTTTCGGCGACGGGACGGGCCTATCTGTATCGTATTCTCAACCGCCGCGCCGGTCCGGCCCTGGATCAGGGCCGAGTCTGGTGGCAGGCGATGGCACTGGATGCGGCTGCCATGCACGACGCGGCGCAGCTTTTGTGCGGCCATCATGATTTCACCACATTCCGGGCGTCAGAATGCCAGGCCAAATCGCCGGAAAAGACACTGGACAAGCTGACCGTGTCACGGGCCGGCGAAGAGGTGCATGTTGTCGCCGAGGCGCGCTCGTTCCTGCACCATCAGGTGCGCAACATCGTCGGCACCCTGCAGCTTGTCGGCAGTGGCAAATGGCGCCCCCGGGACGTGGCCCGCGCCCTGGAGGCCAGGGACCGCAGCGCCGGCGGACCGACGGCGCCGCCGGACGGGCTATACCTGACACGGGTCGTTTACGGAGACGACTGATTGCGCGCTTGAACGGGGCGGACAGTTCAAGGTAGCCGTGCGGCCCGGCTGTGATAGGATGAAGCATGGATAAAATACCGCTGACAGTCTCGAATTCAGATCGTTCCGACAGTGCCGCCAGAGCCAATGCGGCGCCGGTGGAAAAGACGCCGCTGTCGGGCTACATGGCCGTCGGCTTCGGTCTGCTCGGTATCTTCGGCCCGGCGATCCTGTTTACGCCGCTGGGGTTGCTGTTTTCGATCATCGCGCTGTTGCGCGGGCAGGGCAGTTGGGGGTTCGTCGGGTTGCTGCTGACCATCGGCGGCATCATAGGATCGCCGATCCTGATGGGCCTGATCGGCCTCGGCGCCGTGTACATGACCTTTGACTGGCAGGAAATTCTCAAGCCGGTGTACGACCTGATCGGCGGCGGCGTCGATATTTAGCCGCTAACTAGGGTGCGATGATCATGCCGTCGGTGATCAGTTCCCAGAACATCGAAATGATCATGTCGAGGGCGACGACCGTCACCGCCGGCCCCGGTGCAAGTCCAAGCCCGTGCCGGGCCACGAACCAGCCGTACAAAAGCACGTAAACCAGCAGCATCAGACCGAAGAAGCCGCGTGCGCCCAACGGTGCGCCAATCAGCCAGAACGTCAGGTCCATGCCCATGAACACGGCGTTCTGGATCACCGCGGCCCAGTTATAGGCGGCGAGGAAATGGAAATATCGGTCGCGGCAGCCGAGTACCGGCGACAGATGCCAAAGAACCAGCGGGAATATCAGCCAGCCGATGATGTAGACCAGGGCTTCGAACAATGCCACGGAGAGGAATGGCGTGCCTTCCGGGTGCGGCTGGCCGTACAGCAGCATCCATATCACGTACATCGGCGCGACGATCGCCATGGCATAGAACGATCGCGCCGCATCGGTCCCTTCATGGCCGAAGGCGTTGAGGCCGTCCTTGTCGAACTTGGCAAGAAGTCCGGCGCCGTACAGGGCGCGGTGGACCTCTACCCCGGTGATCATGACCGGCCCCGCATCAACGCGCGGCCCCGAAGAAGTCTTCAAGAATACGGGTGTAGATGTCGGCCAATGCGTGGATGTCGTCGATGCGCGCGTTTTCGTCGACCTTGTGGGCGGTCTGGTTGATCAGGCCGTATTCGACGACCGGGCAGTGGTCCTTGATAAATCGGGCATCGGAGGTGCCGCCGGTGGTACTGAGTTCCGGTGTCTTGCCGGTGACAGCCTTGATTGCGCCTGTCACCGTCGCAGAGAGCACGCCCGGCGGGGTCAGGAAGCTTTCACCGGATACGCGGACCCGCATCTCATAACCGCCGCCGGCCTGATCTAGGCGTCCGCGCAGCAGCTTTACGACGCTGTCGGAAGAATGCAGATCGTTGAAGCGGATGTTGACCCGGGCCGAGGCGCGGGCAGGAATGACGTTCGTAGCGGCATTGCCGACGTCGAGCGTGGTGACCTGAAGGGTGCTGGGCTGGAAATGATCCGAGCCTTCGTCCAACGGCATGTTGGTCAGCGACGACAGCAGGTTGAGCATCTTGTGGATCGGGTTGTCGGCCAGGTGCGGATAGGCGGAATGCCCCTGCACGCCTTCGACATCGAGCCACACGTTCATCGATCCCCGGCGCCCGATCTTGACCATGTCGGTGATGTTTTCCGGATTGGTCGGTTCGCCAACGACACAGGCATCGATGGTTTCGCCGCGCGCGCTTAGCCAGTCGAGAACTTTCTTGGTGCCGTTGGTGGCATCGCCTTCCTCGTCACCGGTGATCAGGAAACTGATCGAGCCCTTGAAGCCTGCGCCGTTGGTGGCCAGAAAATCGCGGGTTGCCGTCATCATGCAGGCGACGGCGCATTTCATGTCTGCGGCGCCGCGGCCATACAGCCGACCGTCGCGGATTTCCGGGCTGAACGGATCGCTGGTCCAGTCCGCCAGATCGCCCGGCGGTACCACGTCGGTGTGCCCGGCCCAGCAGAAATTCGGTGCTTCGGTACCAAACCGGGCATAGACGTTGCGTGTCGGCTCGCCGTCCGGATCGTCGAAGGTCAGATCGTGACATTCGAACCCAAGCGGCGTCAGGAACGCGATCAGCTCGTCGAGGGCGCCGGCGTCGACCGGCGTCACGCTGGCGCGGCGGATCAGCGCCTCGGAAACGGCAACCGCGTCAGGTGCCGTATCAGGTCCGGAGGAGTTCATTGATCGACGTCTTGGAGCGTGTCTGCGCATCGACGCGCTTGACGATCACGGCGCAGGCAAGCGACGGGCCGGGCGAGCCGTCCGGCAGCGGCTTGCCGGGCATGGCGCCGGGCACGACGACGGAATACGGCGGCACCTTGCCGATGAAAATCTCACCGGTGTTGCGGTCGATGATCTTGGTGGTCGCGGTAATGAACACGCCCATCGACAACACCGAGCCTTCGCCGACGATGACGCCTTCGACGACTTCGGAACGCGCGCCGATGAAACAGTTGTCCTCAATGATCACAGGGCCGGCCTGCAGCGGTTCCAGCACGCCGCCAAGGCCGACGCCGCCCGACAGGTGCACGCCCTTGCCGACCTGTGCGCAGGACCCGACGGTGGCCCAGGTATCGACCATTGAGCCTTCGCCGACATAGGCGCCCAGATTGACGAAGCTCGGCATCAGCACGACATCCTTGTCTATGAAGGCACTGTGGCGGACGATGGCGCCCGGCACGGCGCGGAAACCGGCGGCACGGAACGCGTTTTCGCCCATGTTTTCGAACTTCGAGGGAACCTTGTCCCACCAGTGCGCACCGCCCGGGCCGCCCGGGATCGGCTTCATGTCATTAAGGCGGAATGACAGCAGCACGGATTTCTTCAGCCACTGATTGACGACCCATTCGCCGCTGGTTTTGTCGGCGACGCGTTTCTCGCCCGAATCGAGCAGTTTCAACGCGGTATCGACGGCGTCGCGGACTTCGCCTTTGGTGGTCAGCGAGACGTTGGCACGGTCTTCCCATGCGGCGTCGATGATCTGTTCAAGCTGGCTGGTATCCATGGTTTTCCTCTGTCGCTTCATATCTGGCGCTTCAAGTCGGGCGTTCGGCGTCCGGAATGTGCCGCCAAGGCAGGGGGGTGTCAACTCAACAGGCGCAATGCGGCCCTCATCCGGTCAGTGCCGAAAGCCACACCGGCAGATCTTCAATACGGTGGTGCACATGACCGTCATCGGAGGTTTCCCTGGACCAGCCGACGCCGGTATCGAGCCATACGGTTGTCATGCCGAGTTCGGCGGCGGGGACCAGATTCTTGGCCATGTCCTCGACCATCACCGCGTCGGCCGGGTCGATATCGAAGCGCCGGCAGAACGCATCGTAGGTATCGGCGGCCGGTTTCGGGACATATCCGGCATCGATGATGTCGAAGCAGCCTTCGAAATGATGGTCGATGCCGATATGGCGGGTAATGTTTTCGGCATGCGCCGTCGAGCCGTTGGTGAAGATGACCTTGCGGCCCGGCAGCTTTTCCAGCGATGCCGTCAGCACCGGATCGGCGGCGATCGGCGCCAGATCTATGTTATGGACGTAATCCAGGAAAGCCTTGGGATCGACGTCGTGCAGCGTCATCAAGCCGCGCATCGTTGTGCCGTATTCGTGGAAATACTGCTTCTGCAGGGCCCGTGCCTCGTCCCTGGGGAGGTCGAGGAGGCGGCTGACGTAATCCGTCATGTTCCAGTCGACCTGGTCGAAAAGCCGGGACGACGCAGGGTACAGGGTGTTGTCGAGATCGAATATCCACACCCCCGCCGCCAGCAGTTCATCCGGCAGCGCGCGGTGGGTATTCTTCCCGATTGGGGTTCTGTCTGACGTCATGACAGGTTTACTTAACGTTCGTGGTGTATCCGAGGCAAGTTGGAAAAGAAAACCCCAGATAAATCGCGGGTTGGCACGTTTGGGACGGTTCTTCTAGTATGCGGGGAGGGAGACAACATGAACGGGCAATTCCATGGCCAATGGGGCTTCCGCACCGGCTGAAGCGGCACAGGCGAGCGACAGCGACGTCAAGCTCGTCGCCGGCTATCCGGGGCCGGCGCTTTTGCTCGACGGTGCCGGCAAGCCGATGCTTGCCAATGCCAAGGGCGCGGGGCTTGAAAAAGCCCTGGCCGGCGGCGCCGTTGCCGAAATCGAGGCTCTCATCGGCAAGGCCATGGACAGTGCCAGTATCGCCAATGCGACCCTGACCATCGCAACCAGCTGGGGCGAACTGGTGCTCGACGTCACCGCCGTGCCGCGGCTCGACGGCAACGGCCAGGTGGCCAGTACCCTGCTGCTGGCCCGCGACCTGACCATGGAACGAAATCTGCGTACGACGCTGGTGGAATCGCGCCAGCGCTACAAGGACCTGGTCGAGATATTCAGCGACTTCTCGTGGGAAGTGGATGCCCAGGGCAGGTTCCTTTTCGTCTCCCCGCAAGGAGCGCTCGGCTACAAAGCCGACGAACTGGTAGGAGAAAAAGCGCGCGATTTCGTCATCGACTCCGATGACTACACACCGTTTCCGTTCACCACCACGCGCAAGCTCGATAACATCGAGATGTGGATGTCCAACAAGGACGGTTCGACTGCCTGCGTCGTGGTCTCGGCGCTGCCCCTGGTCAAAAACGACGACGACAGCGAAACCTGGATCGGCTGCCGCGGCAATTGTCGTGACGTGACCGAGGAGCGCGAAAGCGAGGCGGCACTGGCCCGGGCGCGGCATCGCGAGCAGTTGCTGAACTACATCGTTTCGCAGATTCGTGACGAAATAGAGCCGCATGACATGCTGATGGCGGCGGCGACCGCATCGGCGCGCGCCCTGGGCGCGGCGGGCTCGCGCATTTACCGCGAGGATACGGACCGCGGGGCCTTTGCCGTTGCCGCCGAATACGGCAATGTCGACGGCGTCGACGAACTCGGCAAGAAGATCGCCGGCCTCAAGGCCGGGGAAGTGATTACCGTCGATATCGCCAACTGGTCGCCCCTGCTGGCATCGACCCAGTACCGCGGCGACGTCAACGGTGCCCTGGCGATGTGGAAGCCGAAGAAGGACGAAGCCTGGGATGACGATCACCGGCTGATGCTGACCGACGTCGCCAACCAGCTCGGCATCGCCAACGAGCAGATCGCTAACCACGAGCGCATCGTCAAGCTGTCGAGGACCGACGGCATGACCGGGCTTTTGAACCGGCGCGCCTTTTATGAGGAAGAGCTGCCGAGACGCATCGCACGTCTCGAACGTAGCGGCCAGACGGCGTCGATGTTTTATGTCGATATGGACAATTTCAAACGGGTCAACGATATGCATGGCCACCAGGCCGGGGACGACGCGATCCTGTTCCTGCGTGACATGCTGATCAATTTTTCGCGCCCGGGCGACCTGGTCGCCCGTCTCGGCGGTGACGAATTCGCGATGTGGCTGGACGGCATCGACGAGGAAACCAGCAAGAAACGCGCCGGTCAGTTGATCGAGACCAGCAAGCAGATGGTGTCCATGTCGGGCGACGAAGATCATCCGCTCGGGATCTCCATCGGGGTCGCTTTTTTCGATCCGACATCGGGAGAATCCCTGGACGACCTTCTTGCGCGCTCGGACGCGGCAATGTATTCGGTTAAAAAAAGAAGCAAGGGGGGCTTCGAGATGGCGCCGCCGCCCGGCACGCCGCTTGAAATGCCAGACTAGAAAGCACGCGGTAAGACACAAAAACGTCGCCGTTGTTTGGGAATGTGTGTGGGATGACCGGGATACTCGGCGAAGGTACTATTACCTACGAGCGGGCCAAGGAACTGGCCCGCAGTGATGATCCTGCAGTGCGTGCGGCGCTGGCCGAACGTGCCGATCTCTCCCCAGAACTGCTGTATTACCTGGCGGAGGACACCTCCGTCGACGTCCGACGCGCCGTCGCCGTGAACGAATCGGCGCCGCGCCAGACCGACATCCTGCTGGCGCACGATGAAGACGAACACGTGCGCGGCGGTCTTGCCCGGAAAATCGCCCAGGTCGCGCCGAACCTGAGCAAGGAAGCCTCCGAGAAAGTCCAGCAGCAGACTTATCAGGCGCTGGAAATGCTGGCCACCGACCAGATGACCAAGGTTCGGGCGATCCTGTCGCAGGCGCTGAAGGATGTCGTCGACGCCCCATCCGAGATCATCCGGACCCTCGCCAACGACATCGAAATCGAAGTTTCAGGGCCGGTTCTGGAGTTCTCGCCGGTCCTGACCGACGAAGACCTTATCGAAATTATCGAAAGCGGTCCCGCGCCCGGTGGGGTTTCCGCCATCGCCAGGCGCAGCGGCATCTCGGAAAACCTGGCCGATGCCATCATCGATACTGACGATGTCGAGGGGATTGCCGATCTGCTCGGCAATGATTCGGCTCAGATTCGCGAGGAAGCGCTCGACGACCTGATCGAAAGGTCGGCGAATCAGGAACTTTGGCAGCCGCCGCTGGTGTCACGCAAACAGCTGCCGGAAGGTGCAGCGCAACGGATGGCCGGATTTATCGCCGAGAACCTGCTGAACGAACTTTCCAAGCGGTCCGACTTGGATGCGACGACCATGGCGGCCGTCAGCGAAATCGTGCGCGATCGTCTGGGCGGCGAAGCGATGCCCGACATGAAGCCGCTGGCAGCCGGGTTCGATTTTCTCAAGGTCGATCCCCCGCTGGATACCGCAAAACGGCTGCATGTTGCCGACAAGCTTCTGGACAAGGTTGTCATCAAGGCGTTGCAGGCGGGCGATCATGCTTTTGTTTTTGCCGCCATCATCGTCAGGGCGGATGTCGACCTGGCACTGGCCCGCAAGATATTCGTTGAAAAAAATCCGAGCGGAATAGTAGCGCTGCTCGGCAAGGCCAAGATGCCGGCATCCATGATCGTGATGGTGCAGCAGCAGATGGGCCGTATTGCACCGTCGCAGATCATCGAACCGGAAGACGATTCGACGTTTCCCATGTCGGACGAGGATATCGACTGGAATATCGAGTTTTTCTCGAAAATGGCGGACCGTACCTGAACAGTATTGCCTGCTCCCTTCTGGAACTGTAATCGGATAGAATGTCCTGCATTCCCGATAATCTGGCAGTACACTGATTTTTATGGCCATTTCCTACGAAGACGCAAAATCGATTGCCCATGACGGCGATGCCGAAGCGCGCGAAGCGCTGGCCGGACAGGGCGATATTCCACCGGAATTGCTGTATTACCTGGCCGAGGACGAGACGCCGGAGGTGCGCCGTGCGGTTGCCGGCAATACGGCGGCGCCGATCCATGCCGATCTTCTGCTGGCTCGTGACGCTGACGAAGTTGTCCGCGTCATACTTGCCGAAAAGCTTTCCGCGCTGGCTGCGAGCAATGCCCTGGATCGGGCGCGGCTCCGCGATATGGCCAACGAGGCGCTGATGTTGCTGGCCAAGGATCAGGCGACCCGAATCAGGCAGATTCTCTCCGATGCCCTGCATGAAATCGCCCACGCGCCCGCCGACGTGATCCGCCGTCTGGCATGGGATGTGGAAACGGCGGTCGCGGCACCGATACTCAGGGATTCCCCGGTGCTGAGCGATGCGGACCTGATCGAGATCATCGTCGCCAAACCGTCCCCGGGGGCTATTTCGGCGGTCTCGGAACGCCAAGGCGTCTCCGGCGACGTCAGCGATGCGATTGTCGACAGCGCGGATATTGATGCCATTGCCCTGCTGCTGGGAAATTCGAGCGCGCAGATCCGCGAGGAGACCCTGGACCGGGTGATCGCCGCCGCTGACAAGATCGACCTGTGGCACATGCCTCTGGCGATGCGTCCGAAACTGCCGTCGAAAGCGGCGGTCAAGATTGCCCAGGTGGTCACGGAAGATATTCTGCAACGGATGCAGGCGCGCAACGACCTGTCCGCCGAAGCGACGACTGCGATCCGCGATGCGGTGCTGCAGCGGCTCGGCGACGGTATCGCCCTGATGCCCGAAGATGCTGCGGCTCAGAGCAGCAGCGTCGGCATGCATCCCGATGACCATAATATCTTTGACCGGGCAGCCTGAGAGTGGGCTGCAGGGACCCTGAACGAAAAGGCGTTGCTCCACGAATTGACTGTCGGCGACATCAACTTCGCCAAGGCGATCATCGCCGTGATGGCCGATGTGCCTTTCCGGTTGGTGGACAAGGTTCTGGAACAGCACAGCCCAAAAGGCTGGGTCGCGCTGTCCTGGCGCGCCGGGCTTACACCAAAAGCGGCCAAAATCGTGCAGAAAAAGCTGGGCGGAATAAAGCCAACGGAGATCATGCATGCCGACGGACAGAACTTCCCGATGTCGGAAGGCGACATGATCTGGCAGATCGAACGGCTGATTGCAAAGAAGGACGGCGCTAGCCGCGGGTAATCAGCGTCCCTGCACCGCCGGCGGTAAACAGTTCCACCAGAACCGTGTGCGCGATACGGCCGTCGATGATCGCCGCGCCGTCGACCCCGCCCTGAATGGCTTCGATGCAGGTTTCGATCTTTGGGATCATGCCGCCGGAAATGACGCCGTTCTCGATCGCTGCCAGGGCTTCGGAAACCTTGAGTTCGGATATCAGTTTCTTGTCACCGTCCAGCACGCCGGCGACGTCGGTCAGCATGTACATGCGCGATGCCCGGGTTGCCGCGGCAATGGCGCCGGCGGCGGTATCAGCGTTGATGTTCAGCGTTTCGCCATTGGGGCCGGTGCCGATCGGCGCGATCACCGGGATCACGTCGCTTTCCTCGAAGGCTTCCAGGACCCGTGTCGAGATCACCTTGGGCTGACCGACAAGGCCGAGGTCGATGATGCGCTCGATGTTGCTGTCCGGATCGCGCTTGGTGCGCTGCAGGCGCTCGGCGCGGATCAGGTTGCCGTCCTTGCCCGAGAGGCCGATGGCGGTGCCACCGGCATTGTTGATGGCGGACACGATCTGCTTGTTGATCGAGCCTGAGAGCACCATCTCGACGACGTCGATGGTCGCCTGATCGGTGACACGCAGGCCGTCAATGAATTCAGACTTGATCTGCAGCTTTTCCAGCATGGCGCCGATCTGCGGGCCGCCGCCGTGCACGACGATGGGGCGGATGCCGACCTGGCGCAACAGCACCATGTCGCGCGCGAACAGGTCGAACAGCTCCTGATCGCCCATCGCGTTGCCGCCGAACTTGACCACCACCGTACGGCCGCTGAAACGCCGCATGTAAGGCAGCGCCTCGGAGAGGACGGACGCTTTGGCGAGATTGTCCTCGCGGTTTTCATCGTGTGTCTTGGTCATGGCGGGAAACTATCTCATGCAGACTGGAAAATGTAACAAAAATTCCGGAACGGCGGTGGCGTACAGCATTTCCGGGCGAAAATAAATGCCGACGATGAAAAAACCGTTAGCAGGAGGGGGCGCCGTGCCGCGTCTGGTGCGGCTATTCCGCCAGCAATGCCAGTTCGGCACGCAGTTCGGCAATGCCGGCGGCGTCTCGCGAACTCGTGCAGAGGATATCCGGATGTGCGGCGCCGTGCTTGGCAAGCTCCGCCGACGTCGCCTCTACCAGCTTCTTCAGCGGCCCCGGCTTCACCTTGTCGCACTTGGTGAGAACGATCTGATAATTCTGCGCCGCCTGATCCATCATCTTCATGGCCATCCGGTCGGAATCCTTGAGGCCGTGGCGGGCGTCGATCAACAGGCAGCAGCGGCGTAACTGCACGCGCCCGCGCAGGTAATCCTCGATCAGCCGGGTCCAGCCGTCGATCTCGGACTTGGCGGCGCGGGCATAGCCATATCCCGGCAGGTCGGCAAGCATCAGCCGGCCCCCGGCATTGAAGAAATTGACCTCGCGGGTACGTCCGGGGGTATTCGAGGTCCGCGCCAGTTGCTTGCGTCCGGTCAGAGCGTTCAAAAGGCTCGACTTGCCGACGTTGGACCGCCCCGCGAAGGCAATCTCGGGAATGTCACCGGTCGGAATCTGCGACATTTCCTTGGCGCCGAGCACAAAAAACATGTCGCCCAAAAACAGAAGTCTGCCGGCTTCCAACTCGGACGGTTCGTAGTCGCGGGGGCTCATGTCGGTCCCTTCCGGTCCCGGATCAGTTCAGCGCATCCTTGGTGTTGATGCCCATGCGGCGCATGATGATCCACTGCTGAATGATCGACAGCGTATTGTTCCAGGCCCAGTAGATCACCAGACCGGCCGGGAATTTTGCCAGCAGGAACATGAAGAACAGCGGCATGAACAGGAAGATCTTGGCCTGGATCGGATCGGCCGGCTGCGGGTTCAGGCGCTGCTGGATGAACATCGACGCACCCATGATCAGCGGCCAGACGCCGAGATGCATGAAGTCCGGCGGCGACCACTGGATCAGGTCGAACAGCGTGAAGATGTTGGTCGGATCGGGCGCGGACAGATCCTTGACCCAGCCGAAGAACGGCGCATGGCGCATTTCGATGGTCACGAACAGCACCTTGTAGAGGGCGAAGAACACCGGTATCTGCAACAGGATCGGCAGACAGCCCGAGGCCGGGTTGACCTTCTCGCGCTTGTAGAGCGCCATCATTTCCTGGTTCAGCTTGACCTTATCCTCGGCGAACCGCTCGCGTAGCTTGACCATCTGCGGCTGCAGTTTCTTCATTTTGCTCATCGACACATACGACTTGTTGGCGAGCGGGAAGAACAGAACCTTGATGACGACGGTCAACAGCAGGATGGAAACACCCAGGTTGCCGGCAATGCCGTGAATCCACAGCAGCGCCAGGAAGATCGGCTTGGTCAGGAAGTAGAACCAGCCGAAGTCGATGGCCAGATCGAAGTTGATGATGTTCAGACGCTCGGCATAGTCGTCGAGCAGGTTCACTTCCTTGGCACCGGCGAACATGTGCGACTGGCTTGAGCCGCTGGCCCCTGCGGCGACCGCCACGGGAGCACCCAGATAATCCGACTGGTAGACGTCGACGACGCCTTCCTTGCGCGACAGGAAGCGCGTCTGCACCTTGTCGGTCTGGTTCGGTATCAGGGTCGCCAGCCAGTACTTGTCGGTGATGCCGATCCAGCCGCCGATGGTTTCGGCGGAAATACCGGCAGGCTCATCCTTAAGGTCATCGTAATCGATTTCCTTGAGCTGGCCGCCGACGACGCCGAGCAGGCCTTCATGCAGGATATAGAAACCCGTGGTCTGGGGGGTTCCATATCGGCTCAGCAGGCCGTACGGATACAGCGTCACCGGCTGCGAGGTGTTGTTCTCGACAATCTGCTCGATGGTGAACATGTAGTTCTCGTCGATGCTGATCTTGCGCTTGAAGACTAGACCCTGGCCGTTGTCCCAGCTCAGCGTTACCGGATTGCCGACGCTCAGCGTGTCGCGGTCGGCGGACCAAATGGTATCCAATCCCGGCGTCGCAATGCCGGCGGCACCGGTCCAGCCGTACCCGGCGTAATACGCTTCGACCGAACCGCGCGGCGACAGCAGGACGATTTCCGGGCTCGTCGGGTCGATGGTCTTGCGGTAATCGATCATCGTCAGGTCGTCGATCAGGCCGCCCTTGAGCGCGATCGAACCGTGCAGGCGCGGCGCGTCGATATCGATGCGCTCGACGCTGTCGAGTGCAGCCTTGCGGCTCTGTTCGACCACGGCTTCGGAATTGATCGGGGCCGTTCCCGGGATTGCCGGGGCCTGCGGGGTTACACCACCGGCCGGGGTGCCGGGCAATGCTTGCGGGGTGCCTGCCTGCTGCTGGGCCTGCTGTTCGGCGGTCTGCTGCGGCGGCACCGCGCTGGTGTTAAAGAAAGTCTCGAACAGCACCAGAATGGCTACCGACAGCGCGATGGCCAGGATCATGTTCTTTTGGTCGTTCATGGGTGTTCAGGGCTCCCTTTGCGGACTGTCAACGCGGCCTGTTCGGCAGCAGGGACGGGATCGTAGCCCGATCCCCCCCAAGGGTGACAACGCAAGATACGTTTTACGGCAAGAAAACTTCCCGTCCAGACGCCGTGGGTGTGCAACGCTTCCCCGGCATAGGCGGAACAGCTTGGATGAAACCGGCAGGAGCCGGGTATGAACGGGGAAATTCCGTAACGATAAACGGCGATGAACGCCAACAGGGGCGCGCTCGCCAATGTTTTGAAGATATCTTTTAATGCGAGCCGGTCACGCATGTTCCGCGCTCCGTTCCGACACGTCCGCAAAGGCATCGAGTTTCTTAAGACTTTTCAAAAAATCGTCCTTCAGGGCCGCATACGGGCGCGCGGGGGTCGCGGCACGACCGATAATCACGATATCCAGCCCGGGTTTCACCCGGCCCGGCAGCACCTCGTCGACGCAGGCGCGCAGACGACGGCGGACACGGTTGCGGATCACGGCATTGCCGACCTTGCGGCTTGTCGTGAAGCCGACGCGAACAAGATCGCCGCCGGCTTCGCCGGAGCGGCGTTTGCGGACCTGCACCACCATACCAGGGGTCGCCCATTTGCGGTTTGCCCCGGCAACAGCTAGGAATTCACGCCTTTTTTTCAGGCGGGCATGACCTGGCAGTGTATGGGACTGGGACATGCGGGCGCGGAAACGACCGCCCACCCTTAAGCGGACAGGCGCTTGCGGCCTTTGGTGCGGCGGTTTGCAAGCACGCGTCGGCCACCAACCGTCGCCATGCGGTGACGGAAGCCGTGACGGCGCTTGCGAATAAGCTTGCTTGGCTGATACGTGCGTTTCACGGAACTTCTCCTTGCAAAATCGCCCGCTGTATACGGGCTTGGCGCAGGCAAGTCAACGATGGCGATGCTGTTTTCTGACGAAATTTCACAAGTATTATCTGCGGCCTGAATTTAACGGCTTCCATTGGTGCGCCGGGCGTTCACGCGAACTTGACCTTGTGTTAGCCGAACGTTGGTTGCTCTTGGCGTCTGGATGGCGACAATGCCCAGATAATGGCGCTTTCGCGCGCCGGGGGGCGTGCCGTATAGAACCGGTCCATCAGGGCGGACCAACTGGCGGCGGACGGGGAAATGTTCCTGGAACAGGGAAAACCACATGCGCAAGAGCGATCAGGAAGCCCAGCCTGATATGCCGAAATCCGTTGCACCGTCTTCCCCGGTCAAGCGGCTGTTGCCGCTGCTCGCCGTCGCGGCGGCAATGGCGATGGTGTTCATTTTCGATCTCGACCGCTTTCTGTCCTTCCAGGCCCTGAAGGAACACCGGGATTTTTTGCGGCAATGGACATCGGATAACCGGGTTCTGGCCGCAGCCGTGTTCATCGCCGGGTATTGCGTGATGGTGGCGTTGTCAGTGCCCGGCGCGGTGTGGGCGACACTGGCCGGGGGCTTCGTTTTCGGCACCGCCGTCGGCGGCATCTACGTGATCACCGGCGCAACGCTGGGGGCGACGGCGATTTTCCTGATCGCACGATATGCGCTCGCCGACATGCTGCGGCGGAAGGCAGGGACTGCCATCCGCAAGATGGAAGCCGGGTTCAACGAAAACGCGCTCAGCTACATGTTCGTGCTCCGCCTGGTGCCGTTGTTTCCGTTCTGGCTGGTCAATCTTGTGCCGGCGTTTCTCGGCGTGCCGCTCCGGGCCTACGTAATAGGCACGTTCTTAGGCATCATGCCTGGCTCGCTGGTCTATGTCAGTGTCGGCGCGGGCCTCGGCAGTGTCTTCGAGCAGGGCGGCAGTCCCGATCTCGGGATTATCTTCACACCGGAGGTATTGTTGCCGATTCTGGGGCTGGCGGCCCTGTCGCTGGTACCGGTATTCTACAAACGCTTCAAAGGCGGGCAGACCGCCACGGTGAAAGAAGACTGAGCATGGTCCAGCACATCAAGACCGACATCTGCGTCATCGGCGCCGGGTCCGGCGGGCTGTCGGTCGCTGCCGGCGCGCAGCAGATGGGTGCGGACACGGTGCTGATCGAAAAGCACAAGATGGGGGGCGACTGCCTGAATTTCGGCTGTGTGCCGTCGAAGGCGCTGCTGGCGGCAGGCCATGCGGCCCAGCATATCCGCACGGCGGCTCGCTTCGGGGTTGAGGCCGGGACGCCGAAAATCGACGCCAAACGCGTGTTTGAACACGTGCACGGCGCCATCGCGGCGATCGCGCCGAACGATTCCGTGGAACGCTTCACGGGCCTCGGCGTCAATGTCGTTGAGGCAGAAGGCTGTTTCGTCGATGCCAGAACGGTCGAAGCGGGCGATTCCCGTATTACGGCGCGCCGCTTCGTGATCGCCACCGGCTCGTCAGCGTTCGTGCCGCCGATCCCCGGTCTGGACAGCGTGCCTTATTATACCAACGAGACCGTATTCTATGCAGATGCGCTGCCCGAGCACCTGATCGTCATCGGCGGTGGGCCGATCGGCATCGAACTGGCGCAGGCGCACCTGCATCTCGGCTGCAAGGTCACCGTGCTGGAATTGTTCACCGTCATGCCCAAGGATGATCCGGAACTGGTCGGCGTGGTCCGCCGAAGGCTGGAGGACGAAGGCCTTGTCATCCGCGAGGGGGTTAAGATCGCCCGCGTCGAAAAAACCGGCGGCGGCCTCTCGGTCGTGCTCGATCCCGACGGGGCCGAGGAAAAGATCGACGGCTCGCATCTCCTGGTGGCGACCGGACGCCGCGCCAACGTCGGCGGCCTCAATCTGGAAGCGGCCGGCGTCGTCTATTCGCAAAAAGGTATCGACGTCGACGCCAGGCTCAGAACCTCGAATAAAAAGATCTTCGCCATCGGCGACGTCGCCGGCGGGCTGCAGTTCACCCACGTCGCCGGTTATCACGCCGGGATCGTCATCAAGAACGCCCTGTTTCGCCTGCCCGCCAAGGCCGATCATTCGACCGTGCCGTGGGTCACCTACACGGCACCGGAACTGGCCCAGGTCGGCCTGACAGAAGCGCAGGCGAAAGAAAAACACGGCGATGCGCTGCGCATCCTGCGCTGGCCGTATCATGAAAACGACCGGGCCCAGGCGGAAGGCGAAACTGACGGCCTGGTTAAGGCGATCACCACCAAAAAAGGCGTCATCCTGGGCTGCGGTATCGCCGGGCCGCAGGCCGGCGAGCTGATCCAGATATGGGTGCTGGCGATGTCGCAGAAGATCAAGATCGGCGGCATGGCAACGATGATCGCGCCGTATCCGACACTGGGCGAAGTCTCCAAACGTGCAGCCGGCAGTTTTTATACGGCATCGCTTTTCAGCGAAAAAACGCGCAAAATCGTCCGTTTTTTGGCTAAATTCGGTTAAATGGACGCAAAACGGCAGACATGAGCGACGCTCCGGAAATCCCGCGCAAGCGCTTCATAAACCTTTCGTCGCGGCTGCTGATCCTGACGGTCAGCTTCGTGATGTTGGCCGAAGTGCTGATCTGGACGCCGTCCGTGGCGCGGTTCCGCAAAAGCTATATCGAGGATTTTATCGCCCGCGCCTACCTGTCGATGGTGGCGCTTGATGCGATGCCGGAAACCCAGCCCAACCAGGATCTGGAAAACGCGCTGCTGCATCAGACCGACGCGCTGGCGATCATCGTCAACCGGCCGGACCGGCGCATGCTGATGGTCGGTGGCGACATGCCGCCTGCGGTCGATCTGTCCGTCGACATGCGCAAGGAGACGATCTTCAGCATGATCGCGGCGGCCTTCGACACCCTGACCAGGACCGACAACCGTGTCATCCGCGCCATCGGCATGCCGCCCAAGCAGGACGATCTGACCGTCGAGGTGCTGTTCGAGGAAGAAACCATGCGGACCGCGATGCTCGAATTTTCTTGGCGCATCTTCAATCTGTCGCTGGTGATCTCCCTGATCACGGCGTCGCTGGTTTATTTTGCCCTGCAGTGGATGATCGTGCGGCCGATCCGCCGCCTGACCCATGCCATGGTTGGATTTCGCGACAATCCCGAAGACGCGACACGGATCATTCAGCCGACTCCGCGTGGCGATGAAATCGGTACGGCGCAGCGCGAACTGGCGGAAATGCAGAGCCAGGTGCAGATGTCGCTGAAGCAGAAAAACCGGCTGGCGGCGATGGGCAGCGCCATGACCCGTATCAATCATGACCTCAGGAACACACTGGCGACGGCGGTGCTGGTGTCGGACAAGCTGCAGTCGATCGAGGACCCGGAAGTAAAGCGCGTCACGCCGCGTCTGATGAAGGCCATCGACCGCGCCATCGATCTCTGCAGCCAGATGCTGAATTACGCCGCCGATGAAATGCTGGTGCTGAGGCCCAGGGTGTTCGTGCTTCGCGATCTTGTCGAGGAACTCCAGGGAATCCTGGAGATGTCCGAGGACGGAAATGCCACGGCATGGCGGATCGGCATCGATCCGTCAATGAGCATCGTCGCTGACCGGCGCCAGTTGCTGCGCGCCCTGCATAACCTCTGCACCAACGCATTGCAGGCCGGGGCCGGGGCGATTGAGGTGCAGGCCGGGAAGGCCGATGGCCGGATCATTATCGACGTCATCGACGATGGGCCGGGGCTGCCCGAAAAAGCCCGCGAAAACCTGTTCAAGGCGTTTGCCGGTTCGGGCCGCAAGGGCGGCACGGGGCTTGGTCTGGTGATCGTCCGCGAGGTTGCCGTCGAACACGGCGGCGACATTCAATTGCTGACGACGGGACCCGGCGGCACCACGTTCCGGCTGACCATTCCCGACGATATTCCGCCGCACGTCGCGGATATGGACGCGCCGGCCGCTTAATCCGCCGCGCTAGTCCGCATCCCCGAGGACAATGCCTTCGCGTCTGGGATCGGCACCGCCGCTCATGCGACCGTCATGAAATTCGATACCGTGCAGGCCGCTCGTCAATGTGCGCAATTTGACTTCGTGGCCGAGGGCTTCCAGGGCCGGCTTCAGAGCTTCCGCAGCTGTGCCGGCTTCGATATCGACGGGACCGCCGCGGCTGACGATATTCGGCGCGGCAATGGCATCGGCGACATGCATGTGCCAGTCGAGGACGCCGAGGATCACCTTCAGGGTATATCCGGCAATCCGCGAGCCGCCCGGCGAGCCGATGGCCAGCACCGGTTTGCCGGCGGCATCGTATACGATGGTCGGCGACATGGTGCTGCGTGGACGTTTACCCGGAGCCGGGGCGTTAGCGACCGGGCGGCCTTTTTTCGAGATCGGGCGGAACGAGAAATCCGTCAGCTCGTTGTTCAGCAAAAAGCCCTGCGTCATGTGCTTCGAGCCGAACGCGCGTTCGATGGTAGCGGTCATCGACACCACGTTGCCGTACTTGTCGCGAACCGTGAAATGGGTCGTCGACAGGCCCTTTTCGCCGTCGTCCGCTGCCTGCCAACGCCAGGCGGTACGTCCGGCCCGGCCCGGCTTGGCGTGCTCCATGCGCGTGGCGGGCGAAATCAGCCTGGCGCGGGATGCCAGATAACCGGGGTTCAGCAGGCCAGAAACCGGCACCGGCACGAAATCGCTGTCAGCCACGTAGAGCGTACGGTCGGCAAAGGCGAGCCGGCTTGCTTCGACGATCAGGTGCACGGCTTCTGCGGAAAACGGCTTCATTGCCGCCAGATCGAAATGCTCGAGCATGCCGAGTATCTGGCCGACCAGGATACCGCCGGAGGACGGCGGCCCCATGCCGCAAACCCTGTAGACACGATAGCTGACACAGACCGGGTCACGCTGCTTCGCGACGTATCCGGCAAGATCTTCCGCCGTCATTTCCACCGGATTGAAAGCGGCGGTGGAAACGGTCTCGGCTATACCGGCGGCGATGCCGCCGGTATAGAACGCCGCTGCACCGTTTTCGGCGACGGTGCGCAAGACCTTGGCCAGGGCCGGGTTCTTCAGGGAGCTGCCGGCCGCGAGCGGTTTTCCGTCGGGATAGAAATACTCCCGGGTCCCCGGGATGCCCGGCAGTTCGGTGTCCGCCGCAAGTAGTCCGGCCAACCGGGGCGTGACCGTGAATCCGTCCTCGGCCAGCCGGATCGCCGGTTCGAACAACTTGCCCCATGGCAGGATACCGTGTTTGCCATGTGCCAGCGCCAACATGCGCAACAGACCGGGGACGCCGACAGCGCGTCCGCCGAGTGCCGCTTTCGGCCAGGGGATCGGTTTGCCATCCGAATCCAGGAACATGTCCGGGCGTGCCGACGCCGGGGCGGCCTCGCGGCCGTCATAGGTTTCTGTGGCGTTGGCGGAGGCATCGTGATGGACCATGAAGGCGCCGCCGCCTATTCCGGACGACTGCGGCTCGACCAACGTCAACACCATCTCGGCGGCAATCGCTGCATCGACGGCACTGCCGCCCTTGGCAAGAATGTCGCGGCCGGCCTGTGCGGCCAGCGGATGCGCCACGGCGATCATGTAGGTTGACGCATCCGCGCGGCGGTGTTCGTCGATATCGAGGGTGTCGTTACAGGACGTCAGCCCGGCCAGCATACCAAATACGAATCCCGCCGCCAAAATCCGCCGTCCAAACATGCCGCACGTCCTCGCAAGTTTTGTCGTCACATTATACTATGTCGGTGAACGTTAGAGCGGACGGCGGGCTTGTCAAATACCCGCAGCCGATAAAAGGAAGGACCGGAGCCAAGGGGGCGAGAACAGGTGACGGCACTGCTAGAAGAGTATTTCGTGGTCATATTGCTGGTGCTTTTTGCCGGCGTGCTGTTCTGGGCGTTCCGTCCCAGGAAAAAGCCTGGAAATCATATAATTGACGGAAATTCTTCAGATTTTGATGAAGAACGACGCTGAAAGTTATCCACATTTATACAAAAAGATATCCACAGAACGATGGTGTCTAACACGTTGGCGGAAAAGTTTTTTGAATTTATGCCCAAAATTTATCTATTGTGCAGCGCAATAAAACCGGGATAGGTTCTGCGCGGGAGAACGTTCAAGACGGGGAGAGGAGCGGCCATCGCCATGGCAGCATCCAGACTTCAATCATCGGATATCCGTCCCCGCAGGGGGGCCGGTAACCTGGTTTGTCTGACGGCCTATGATACGCCGATGGCGAAGCGCGTCGATGCCCATTGCGATCTGGTGCTGGTCGGCGATTCCCTGGCGATGGTGGTGTACGGGCTGGAAACCACGCGCGGCGTAACCCTCGATATCATGATCGCCCATGGCCAGGCCGTGATGCGGGGCACCGAAAGGGCTTGCGTCGTCGTCGACCTGCCGCACGGCTCGTACGAGGATAGTCCCGAACAGGGTGTCCGTTCGGCGACACGTGTCATGAACGAAACAGGCTGCCAGGCGGTCAAGCTCGAAGGCGGCGAGGAAATGGCCGAAACAGTGGCGGCGATCGTCGCCGCGGGCGTGCCGGTTCTGGGCCACATCGGGCTGTTGCCGCAAAAGGCGGAGAGCCGGGGCGGTTTCAAAATTCAGGGGAAGGACGATGCCGGCGCGCAACAGGTCTATCGCGACGCAGCCGCCATCGAGGCCGCCGGCGCCTTTGCCATCGTTATCGAAGGCACCGTCGAGGCGGTGGCCCGCGAAGTTACGGCACGCAGTGGGGTGCCGATGATCGGCATCGGTGCGTCACCGGCCTGCGACGGGCAGATTCTGGTGACCCAGGACATGGTCGGCCTGTTCGCCGAATTCACGCCGAAATTCGTAAAACGTTACGGCGATGCCGGAAAGCTGATCGAAAATGCCGTTGCCGACTATGCAGCGGAGGTCAGGAGCGGTACATTCCCGGCGTTGGAGCACTGCTTCGGCGTGCCGCAGGCAAAAGGCTGAGAGTATGGAGATCGTTCGTTCCGTTGCCGAGTTGCGTGAACGGGTCGGGGGCTGGCGCCTCACCGGCAACCGGATATCCCTGGTGCCGACCATGGGCGCGCTGCATGACGGCCACATGTCGCTGGTCCGTGGTGCGGTCGACCAGTCCGATCGCCGGATCGTCTCGATCTTCGTCAACCCGACGCAATTCGCGCCGAGCGAGGATTTCGATACCTATCCCCGTGACGAATCCCGCGATCTGGCGATGCTCGAGCAGGCCGAGGTCGACCTAGTTTATGCGCCGGACGTGACGCAGATGTACCGCGACGGCCATTCGACCAAAGTCGAGGTGCAGGGATTGAGCCAAATTCTCGAAGGCCAGTTCCGCCCGCATTTCTTCATCGGTGTCGCCACGGTGGTCGCCAAGCTGCTGATCCAGGTGTCGCCGGACATCGCAATCTTCGGCGAAAAGGACTACCAGCAGCTCTGCGTGATCCGCGCCATGGCCCGCGACCTCGACCTTCCCGTGCAGATCCTCGGCGGCGAGACGGTGCGCGAAAGCGACGGACTCGCCATGTCGTCCAGAAACACCTACCTCAGCAACACCGAACGCACGCTGGCGCCGCGTCTGCACCACGAAATAACCGGCGTCGCGCGCCGGGTCGCCGGCGGCGAGCCGATTGAAATCGCATGCTCCGACGCGACTCATCAACTCGATGCGGCCGGTTTCTCCAGTGTTGATTATGTCACTGTCCGCGATGCGGAAACCCTCGATATCCCGTCACAAGGCCGGCCGATGCGTGTACTGGCGGCGGCCTGGCTCGGCAAGACACGGCTGATCGACAACGTCGCCGTCTGAATTTCTGTATTTAATGTGCGAAGAAATGCATGCCGCCGTCGACCGGAATAACGGCGCCGGTAATGTAACTTGCCAGCGGTGAGGCGAGAAACGCCACCAACGGGGCCACGTCTTCGGGGTCGCCGAAGTAGCCCATCGGGATGTTCGCCTCGATGAATTTTTTCCGGGACTCTTCCGTCGGATAGAGCCGCTCCAGTATCTGCTCGCTGTTGATGCGCCCTGGCGGTATGCAGTTCACCGTGATGCCGTCAGGTGCGACCTGGCACGACAGTCCCTTGGCCCACAGATGCAACGCCGCCTTGGCGGCGATGGCGGCATTGATCACGCGTGGTTCCATGGAGCCGGAAAAGTTGATGATTCGCCCCCACTTCTGAGCCTGCATGGCCGGCAGCAGCGCTTGCGTCAGACGCCGGACAGCGGTGAAGTTCAATTCCAGCGACTGGTCCCAGGTATCGTCATCGGCGAACATGCCGATAGGCAGCGACGCGCCCGCCGCATTGACCAGAATGTCGACGGCCCGGCCGCCGGGTTGCGCGGCGTCGGCGATCCCCGCCAGGGCCTCGCGATCTGTCAGGTCCGCAGCGATGACGATGGGCCGGGGCCGGCCGTCGGCCACGATCCCGTCGGCAACCTGTTCCAGCAGCTCGCGGCGCCGGGCCAGTATCGTTACCTCGGCGCCTTCCTGCGCCAGCGTGCGGGCGATTTCGGCGCCGATGCCTGTGCTGGCGCCGGTGACGAGCGCGCGCTTGCCGCCCAGTTGCAGATCCATGAGTCGGTTCCGTTACTTCTTGGGCGGCACGTCGAGGCGCACCACGATGCCTTCAAGCTCGGGTGAGGGTGCGGGATAGAAATCCAGCACCTGCGGGTCATGGCCCGGTACGATCAGATCCTGATCGGCACCGGCCAGCACGCGCAGCTTGTCGTGTCCTTCCATCATGTCGCCGATGTTGAACACGGTACGGAACGGGTTTTCGTCCCACATGTTGTGATACAGGTGCGAAGCATCCGAGGCGACGACGACGCGCCCGCGCGCGGTCTCGACGGTGACCGACTGCATGCCCATGGTGTGGCCGCCGATGAAGTGCAGCTTGATGCCGGGGAACAGGTCGGTGTCGCCGTCGTGAAAGACGACGCGCTCCTTGTAGACTTCGCGGACCATGCCGACGACATGTTCGATGTCGAAAGAATGGCGCAGTGTCTTGTGGCGCATGTAACGGCCGGTGGCGAACTGCATTTCCTTGTCCTGCAGGTGAAACCGCGCTTTCGGAAACAGATCGAAGTTGCCGACGTGGTCGTAATGCAGGTGGGTGATGATGATGTCCTCGATCTCGTTCGCATCCGCGCCCACCAGCTTCAGGCTTTCCGCCGGGCAGCGGATCAGCTCGCGGCCGCGTTCCTTGGCCGCCTTGGCATTGAAGCCGGTGTCGATCAGGACCGTGCGGTTCTTGTTGATGGCGATCCACACATAATATTCGAGCGGCATGTTGCCCTCGTGCGGATCGCAGTCGTCGATGAAGTTGGCGCTGGCGTCACGGTCGTGGTGCGCATACTTGATGGCGAAAAGTTCGTAGGTTTCGGTCATGTGCAATTTCCTCCCATGGTGGAGAGAGTTTGCCATCCCGAAAGCCGCTTCGCCAGACCTTGCTGGAAACTTCCGCAATACTTGCTAGGTAGCTTTCGGGATGGCTATTGTTGCACAGGCAAACGAAAGGAACCGGCCATGGCCCTCGACGATCTGAACGCAGAAATCACTTATCTGATCGACGCCATGGAAGGTGACCAGGGCGACCTGCGCGAAATCGAATTCCGCCTCCGCCAGGCGCTGTCGACGCTGCGCGCCGAAGGCCTGCCGGTGCCGGACGATCTTCTGAAACTGGAAGCGGACCTGGACGAACTGCTGTCCAGATAGACGCTATTCCGCCGCTTCGCTGCCAAGCGGCGAAGCGCCGGGCGTATCCTTGCCATCCTTGTCTTTTTCCGTATCCGGTTTGCCGGCGCTATGCGCTCCCTTGCTGGCGCCGGAAATTTCGTCCAGATCCCCGTGCACGCGTCCGCCTTCGTCGATGGCCAGACGCCCGTAACGGATTTTGCCGCTGACGTCGCCGGTGGTGTGCACGATAAGCCGCTCGCGCGCCGTCAGGTTGCCTTCGAAGCGGCCCTTGACGATCGCGGTGTCGATTTCGACGGTGCCCTTGTAGACCCCGGTTTCCGAAATCTCGATGACGCGGGAATCCATGGAGGCTTCGACGTAGCCCTCGACGACAAGGGTGTCGCAATCCTCGATCTCGACCCCCTTGAGCTTGATGTTGGGGCCGACGATGAGCCTGCTTTCCGATGATTTGCACGACGTCTCGAACTTGTCCGAACTGTCGGTGTTCCTGGCGCTGCCCGTTTGGCTGTCGTTGGCGCTGCCCGTTTGGCTGTCGTTGGCGCTGCCGGAAAGGCTCTGCGTCGGGGTCCGGGGGGCGGGTTTGCTGGGGATCGGGTTTACGTCGTTACGGAACAGCGCCATGGGTATCCTCCTGATTGGTGTGATGGCAGAAACACACACTTGGCAGGGGGATTGCGGTTATCGGTTGTTCAAATCATGACCATTTGGGGGCGCGTCGGCGCCTCAAAGATCAATCTTGGAGACGTCAGCGATCGCCGGCGAGCGGGCGCGCATACTGGGGTTCGGTATCCCAGGGGAAGAATATCCAGACTTCCTGCTCGATGTCGTGGACGTAGGTGTCGACCAGCTTCTGGCCTTTCGGTTTGGCATAGACGGTGGCGAAGTGGGCGTTCGGCAGGATATCGCGTGCCGCCTTCATGGTCGTGCCGGTGTCGACCAGGTCGTCGATCAGAAGCCATCCGGCGCCGCCGTCGGTAACGGCTTCTTCGGGCTTCTTCAGGATCTTGAGATTCCCCATGACCTGTTCGTCGTAGGTGGTGATGCACAGCGTGTCGACGACGTGGATCGACATTTCCCGTGCCACGATGGCGGCCGGCACCAGACCGCCACGGGTCAGGGCGACGATGCCCTTCCACGGTCCCTTGTTCATGAGACGGCGAACCAGGATACGGGTATCGCGGTGAACCTCGGCCCAGGTAACTACGTGATGTTCAATATCGTCGCGGAGAACCATGGCGTTATCCCATGTGCCCAAGTCTGGATGAGTGCGGCATGATCCTTAGCGGACGTACAGGTGCACTTCGTTATTGGCGACCTGCTGCTCGGTCTTCGCCGAGACCGCGACGCGGTTCGGCGGCAGGCCCATTTCGACCAGCGAGCGCATGACGTTTTCCGCATGCTGGCGCGCCTTTTGCGAGTTCAGCGCGATACGTGCGGCGCCGCCGGTGGTCGGGGCCACGGCAACCAGATCGAACATCGCATTGGGGCGGCGTTCGAGAGTCTTGGAAACGGCGGTATAAAGCGCCTGTTCATACGGTACGTCGGCACGGTCGAAGCGGATCACCACGAGCGGGGTGCGTCCGACGGTGCTCAGCGGCACGTTGGCGTAATTGGCCTGGCCGGTGCTCGACAGCACGGCGCGGTTGACCAGCGATCCACCGAACAGCTCGCCCGACTTGATGCCGGCCGAGATCAGATTGAGGTTGGCGCGCTCCGTCGTCACGTAGTTGGTCTGGCGGCGCACGTCGGAGGTCAGTTCCTTGAGCAGGCGGTCGATCAGCACAGCGGTGCGGTTGCCTTCGTCCTCGAGGATCGCCAGCTGGCGATGGTCCTCGTCAACGGCGCCGGATACCGAGAACGCGGCCCGCGCGGCTTCCGCCATGTACGCCGACAGCGTTGAGTTGTTGGCGACGGCGGCGGTCAGGTTGTTCATGTTGTCGATTTCCTGGGCGATGCGGTCAAGATCGGCCTGTGCGCTCTTGAACTGCTGGACCAGGATCGGGTTGCCAGGCGTGGTGCCGACCTGCAGGCGCGAATTCACGGCGGCGATGGTGCCGTGATACTGCTGCGAGTTCTGCACAAGCTGCGTGCGCAGACGCTGCAGCTCTTCGTTCTGCTGGGCGATGGAATTCTGCAGGCGGGTCAGTTCTTCACGGAGTTGGACGACCTTTTCACCGACGAAGGTGCCGGTCGGCTCGCCCGGCGTCACGCCGGGGGGCACGAACTGGGTCGCGCCAATCGGCGGCTGGCCGCCGCCGATGACCTGTACCTGACCGTCGCCGGCTTGGGCCTGTGCGGTCTCGGTGTTGGCTTCGGGCTCCGAATCAGAAGCCGGCCAGAGCAGGTTGTCTCCATACGAGCAGGCGCCCAGCGTCAACGCTGCGCCGACTACG
The DNA here is from genome assembly GCA_038100295.1 of Thalassospiraceae bacterium. GTDB lineage: Bacteria > Pseudomonadota > Alphaproteobacteria > Rhodospirillales > Casp-alpha2 > UBA4479. Next base: position 15,659 of record JAYNVG010000007.1, on the reverse strand, counting down.
AGAAATCGTAGCGAAGTGAAATCCGATAATCTCATCCCTGAAGACCGCCCCTTTGTAGTTTAGGGAAACTCGATAAAGACGCCCTGTCACAGTGCGCCGTTACGATCACTAGCACGTCCCCCTGTCGTTGTCGCGATATTAATCAAACCCTGCCAAGGCGACAAGATGATTGTTTTACTTGGCGAATCTTTAATTTTCCTGAAATTTTCATGGTTATTGAATTGTTGGCTGAAAAGCCCGCCGGGATGTCTTTGGGGCGCATTCAGGACATCCGTGGGGGCGGTCGGCGGACAATGTGACCACCTTACGGCGGGACCGCGAAAAGCGCAGAATGGGGGGTTGTCACACAACGACGCGTGGAGTAGGTTCTCGCCGCCTTGCCGAGAGGCCAAATGCGCAGCGCCCGTAGCTCAGCTGGATAGAGTACTTGACTACGAATCAAGGGGTCGGGAGTTCGAATCTTCCCGGGCGCGCCATTTTCCCCAAAACACACAGAAACTAAGCGGTTCCCAAGGTTCACACGGGTGGCTTGTAGCCCGGATCGCTTTGTTCGTCGTAACCGCCGATGAGTGCCTTGGCAAAGGCGGGACGGGCCTTGATGCGGGCCCACCAGTCAGCGACACCGGGCCGGTTGCGCGCACTCAGGGCATCGGGCGCGATCTCCTCGACGCGGCGGACATACGGCACGGCGGCAATGTCGGCGAGGGAATAGGCATCGCCGATGATCCAGCCGCCGTCGCGAACGCCTTCCTCGATCCTGTCGGTCATGTCGATGAGTACGTCGAGCGCGGTCTGCAGTTCCTTGTTGGTGAAGGGATCGCGCGCCATTTTGTACCAGACCTTGCGGCGCTCTTCCGTCGGCACGGCGGCAAGCCGGGCTTCGAGTTCCTCGTCCGACCACTTCATGGCGACGGGGCGCATGCGCCGCATCCAGTTGTGTTTCTGCACGGCGGGCAGGCAGGTGCCGTCGATGTAAATCGAAAACAGGCGTACCTCATAGCGAAGGCGTGCATCCTTCGGCATCAGTGGCGGCTCGGGATAGGCTTCGTCCAGGTATTCGTTGATCACATTGCTCTCGACATACGGCACGCCGTCGATCAGAAGCGCGGGGACCTTGCCCGACGGGTTCAGTTTCTTGAACCAGTCCGAATGGTGATCGAACGATAAAAGCTCGATGTGACGTCCTTCGTATTCAAGGCCTTTCTCGGCCATGCACAGGCGAACCTTGCGCGACGCGCTGGATGTCCAGCCGTGATAGAGAACGAACTCGGGCATTGCTTGCCTCCCAAATGATTTTTCAAACAGTAACGTCGATGCCGGGCCAGGGAAACGCTGATTGCTTGTTGGCATTATTGCCCCGTCTGAATAACTGAATGCGCGCGCCAGACCTGTATCGTCATCGGTATTCGGCGTAGGTTTCCCGATATCCCTAACGGAGAAAAGCCATGGACCGGGAATACGTCAGCGACATTGCCTTCACGCCGCAAGTCAAGCTTGAGCAGGAAAAGCGCGGGTCGCGTGCCGGCTATGCGAAGATGGAACGCAAGGGCGGCTGGAAAGATGCCGTCAACGATGATCTGGCGGTCTTTCTGTCGGCGCGGGACTCGTTCTATCTGGCGACCGCCAACGCCGATGGTCAGCCTTACATCCAGCATCGCGGCGGCAAGCCCGGGTTCCTCAAGGTGCTCGACGCCAAGCGTCTGGCCTTCGCCGATTTCGCCGGCAACCGGCAGTACATTTCCATCGGCAACGTCGCCGAGAATCCGAAGGCGTTTATCTTCGCCATGGATTACCGCAACCGCCGCCGCGTCGAATTGTGGGGCACGCTCAGCATCGTCGAGGATGATGCGGATTTGCTGGGCCTGTTGATAGACGCGGATTACGACGCCACTCCGGAACGCGCCTTCGTCTTTACGGTCGAGGCCTGGGACGTGAACTGCCCGCAGCACATCACGCAGCGCTGGACCGAGGATGAAATCTCGCCGGTCATCGAGGCGATGCAGCAAAAGATTCAAGAACTGGAAGCGGAGATCGCCCGGCTGAAAACCTGAACAGAGGGAAGCCCGAAGCGTTCACGCTTGACATAAATGGTACATTGGTACATATATAACAAATGAAAACGATCGATCGCGTTCAAACCGGTGTCCGCCTGGAAAAGCGGTTACTCAAGGTCCTGAAGGGTCTGGCCGAACATCTCGACATGTCGCTCGGCGATCTCCTCGAAGGCATGGCGTTGCATTGCTTCGAGGGCAAGCCGCCGTTCTCGGAAGTGACCATGGAGAAAATCAGGCAATTGAAGTCGGTTTACGATCTCGACCTGACGATCGCCGACAGCCACAGAATGAAGGAAAAGACGGGCGGGTGATGCAAAACGAAACGGACGAACTTTTGTCGCAATTCGAATGCGGCACCGTGGACCCCACGGTGTTCGATCATAAATCCCATGTCCGTGTCGCCTATGCGTTGCTGCGGCGCGACGGATTTATCGATGCCCTGATTACCTATGCCCGTTGCCTCCGGTCGCTGACCGAGAAAGCCGGCGTGCCGGAGAAATTCAATGTCACGATCACGGTGGCTTACCTGAGCTTGATCGCCGAGCGGCTGCACGGTCGGGCGTATGCGGATTTCGAAGACTTTATCACCGGCAACGGCGATCTGCTGTCGCCCAGGGTGGTGATGGATCTGTACTCCGACACGCGGATGAAATCCCCGCTGGCACGCGGCGCATTTTTGCTGCCGGACCGCCCGGCCGCCTGACACTGCCTGACGCAGGCTAACCCTTCACCCACACCGAAAGATACTCAGCCGAGACACAGGGTTTTTCGCTGTCGTCGCCCTCGATCTCGAAGGCGTGGCCGGTGCGGGTGAACAAACCCGGCGTGCCATTGATATCGCGCATTGCGGACTCGATCAGGGCGATGCGGTCACGCACCCGAAACCCGGCGCCGATGGGCATCGGCTTCAGAAAACGCACACGGTCGACTCCGTAGTTCAACGCATACAGACTGTCACTGGGACGCAGCCCGCACAGATCTATAGCGTGGTTGATCAAACTCAGCACCAGGAAGCCGTGCGCCACGGTCCCGCCATAGGGGCTGTCGGCGGCGGCGCGGCCGGGATCGGTATGCAGCCAGTGGGTGTGCAGCGTGGTGGCGGCGAAGGCGTCGACGCGATCCTGATCGATCTCGATCCAGTCCGAAACGGCGAGCGGCCCCGGTGGGGCCGCTGCCAGTTCGGCGATGCTGCGGGGCACGTTCAGGTTCCGCTCACGCGGCCTTGATCGGTGTACGCGTGATGTGATCGCAATTCTGACCTTCGACGCGGATCAGGCGCGTCGGCCCGTTCCGGAGCGGCGCGTGCACGGCGCCCGCCGGATAGGCATGGGCATCTCCGGGCTTCAGCGAATACGACCGGGTCTGTTTGACCAGCGCCGGCTCGTCGCCGGAAGCCGGCTTGATGATTTCCCAGTCGGTCATTTCGGTTTCGCCGTCGGCCTGGCCGTAAATTGCCCAGGTCGGCCCATGGTCGTGCGGGGAGCCGTCCTTCGGCCCCTGATAGACATGCGCGCAGATGCAGAACTTGAGTTCAGGATCCTCATAGATCACGCGGCGTTCCTTGTCGGCGTCGGGCGGCAGGTACTCGGCGATCAGATCGGCGTCCTGTAACGCTTTCTCGACATAGGTGCGGACTTCCTCGACCCCAGCCATGCTACTGTCTTTTTGCAGGGCGCGGCGGCAATCGGCGGCGAATTCTTCAAGCGTGTAGGACATTGCTTCCTCCGGTGGTCATCATCTCGTATTCCTTATATAGAATACGACAGTCGAAAACGGAACGCATCTACCGAGTTTTGTTTTCACGTCGATTATTGGACAGGAATGGACTGCATGGAACTCCCTGGACGTCTTGGCCTCGCGGCGGCTTTGTTCGCAACCTCCGCCGTCGGGCTGATATTGGAAATCGTCGCGGCCCGCCTGATCGCGCCTTATGTCGGCATGTCGATCTACACCTGGACGGCGATCATCGCCACCGTGCTGGCCGGCATGTCGGCGGGGCACTGGATCGGCGGCCGGTTGGCCGAGCGTCCGGACAGGAGCGGTCTGTCGATCATCGCGATGATGCTGGCGGCGGCTACCCTCAACGTGCTGGCCATTCCCTTGCTGCTCCGCTGGTCGGCGCCGTCCGTGCTCGGCGCGGATGTGCACATCGTCGTTACCGTGGTCGGGCTATCGGCGGTGCTGTTCTTCCTGCCGAGCCTGCTGATTGCCGGCGTCACCCCGATCCTGACGCGCATCGCCATCGATGCCGAGCCGGGACGCCGTGGCATCGTCATCGGCCGCATGTTCGCACTCGGCGCCGGCGGCGCCATCCTGGGGACGCTGGCGGCCGGGTTCGTGTTCATTTCCTGGATCGGCTCTCAGGGTACGCTGCTGTCGGTCGCCGCCGCGCTCGGCGTGATGGCGGCGAGCTTCGCCTTGTGGGCAAGGCGTCTGAAACTGTCGCAGGCTGCCCTGGTGGTGATCTGTGCCGCGCTGTCGCTGGCGGTGCTGCGGATCGACGATCTGCTGGCCAGCGCCTGCGATACGGAAAGCCGCTATTACTGCATCCGCATCATCGACTACAGCAGCGAGACCGACAGCGAAAGCCGGCTCATGGTGCTCGACCACATGGGTCACGGCATCAACGACAGGGACGATCCGACGCGTCTGTTCAGTTCCTACGCCGAGCTTGCCGATCTGATGATGCGGCTCCGCTTTCCCGGCCGTGACGACCTGGCCAGTTATTTCATCGGCGGCGGGGCCTATACGATCCCGCGTGCCTGGGCGGTCAGTTATCCGCGCGGCCGCCACGAAGTTGCCGAGATCGACCCGGAAGTGACCCGGCTGGCCGAGGAAAAAATGTGGTTCGAGCCGCAGCCGTCAATCCGTGTCGCGCACGCCGATGCGCGGGTGCATCTGCGCACAATGGAGGAAGGCACGTTCGACGTTGTCGTCGGCGATGCGTTTCACGATATTTCGGTGCCGCAGCATCTGGTGACGGTGGAATTTGCCCGCGAGATCAAGTCGCGTCTGAAGCCGGACGGGGTCTATGTGATGAACGTGGTCGACGGCGCGTATGAGCCGAAATTCCTGCTGGCACTTCTGAAGACCCTGCGCGAGGTGTTTTCCGTCGCCGAGATCTGGGTCGATAACCGCCAGCTCGCCGGCGGGGGACGGATGACGTATCTGATGTCGGCGTCGGAATCGCCGGTGCCGGTGCCGGTGCTGAGTTCCAGCCGAGAGGAAGGCCGCCGTTGGCAGCGCGTCAATCCGGGCGCTATCGCAGGGACGCTGTCGCCCGATGATGTGCCGGTCCTGACCGACGATCTGGCACCGGTCGACCGCCTGATCGGCGCGGTCGCGGACCAGGCCCGCTAGGCTTTGATTCTGCCCCGCGCGGCATTAACCAGTTCGTTGAAAAGGCGCTGCTGGCGCGGCTGCCAGAACAGAAATTCCGGATGCCACTGCACGCCGAGCAGGAACCTTTCGCCGTGCCGCTCGATCCCCTGTGTCATACCGTGCTCGTCGCGGGCGGCAATGTGAAAACCATCACCCGGCCGGTCGACGGCCTGATGGTGCAGACTGTTGACGTAGCAGTGATCGACCCCGAGCAGCGACGACAGCCGGGTATCGGGCAGGATATCCACGCACTTCTTCGGCAGCACGGTGCGGATCTGCGGCGCATCCCTGTAGACGTCGCGAATTTCCGTGTGCAAAGAACCGCCATAAAAGACATTCATGATCTGCGAGCCTCGGCAGATACCGAGGACTGGAATCCCCATCTCGTCGCAGGTGCGGAGCGCTTCCATCTCGATCTTGTCGCGACGGGTATCGACACGGACGTCGACCGCGATCTCGCCGCCGTAGAGCGTCGCCGAAATATCGTCGCCGCCGCCGATCACCAGACCATCGAGCTTGTCGACGGGGAAAGGTTTGACGCAGGTGATGCGAACGCTGCGCCCGCCGGCACGCCAGACCGCAAGACAGATGAGAAATGTCATGATGCGGCCCTTGCGTCTTGAACCGGTGACGCCGATGAGGGGCTTGTCAGGCAGGGGTTCATATGTAGGGACGCTGGACACCCATTTCAAACAACAGGGCATCTAGGGCCTTGCCGCTTGCCGTTCGTTCATGGACATTTGTCGTCACGAAAAAAGGAAACTTTCCGATGCGCGCACTGCATCATGTCCGGGTTCTCGACCTGACCAACGTTCTGGCGGGGCCGTTCTGCTGCCATCAGCTTGCGCACATGGGCGCCGACGTGATCAAGGTCGAGGTGCCGGGTTCCGGCGATCTGGCGCGACAACTCGGCGGCGATCCGGCGCTCAACGAAAACAAGATGGGTGTTTCGTTTCTGGCGCAGAACGCCGGCAAACGCTCCATCGAGATCAATCTGAAAAGTGAACGCGGCAAGGAACTGTTCCGAGAACTGGTCAGGACCGCCGATGTGGTGGTGGAAAACTTCCGCCCCGGCGTGATGGACCGGCTCGGCGTCGGTTTCGATGTCCTGAAGCGCGAAAACCCGAAATTGATCTATTGCGCCATTTCCGGCTTCGGACAGGACGGCCCGCTGCGCGACCTGCCGGCATATGATCAGATCGTGCAGGGCATGTCCGGTGTCATGAGCATCACCGGCGATGCGGATACGGCGCCCTATCGCGTCGGCTACCCGGTGTCCGACACGGTGGGGGGCATGACGGCGGCGTTTGCGATTGCCGCGCAACTGGCAGAGCCGGACCGTGGTGCGCATTTCATCGATGTCTCGATGCTGGAAGCGACCCTGGCGACCATGGGCTGGGTGGTGTCGAACTACCTGGTGGCCGGCAACGAGCCGAAGCCCATGGGCAATGACAATTTCACGGCGAGCCCGTCGGGGACCTTCAGGACCGGTGATGGGTTGCTCAACATCGCCGCCAACAAGCAAGAACAGTTCGAAGCCGTGTGCGACGTCGTCGGCCGGCCTGAATACAAGACGGATGCGCGCTTTGCCCGCCGTCAGGACCGGCTCGACAACCGTGCCATACTGAAGGAACTGCTGGAAGACGCGCTGGCCTCGAATACGGCCGCACATTGGCGCCAACTACTGAACGATGCCGGCGTACCGGCGGGCGAAGTGCTGAGCGTGCCCGATGCGCTTGCGCATCCGCAGATCGCCGATCGCGGCATGATCGCCACGTTCCGCGACGCCCCCGGAGTCGGGCGCGATATCCGGCTGGCACGGACCGGCTACAAGATCGACGGCCAGCCCGCCAGCGTCGATGCACCGCCGCCCGTGCTCGGGCAGCATGCGCACGAAATACTGGCCGAACTCGGCTATGACGGAGACGCCATAGCCAAACTGCGAGAGGACGACGCGATATGAGCAATGACGAGGTCGACAAGAAGGTCCGCGACTGGTGGCAGACCGATATCACCGAGATGGCGCCCGGCATGCTGCGCTACCACGGCTACGCGATCGAGGACCTGATCGGCAACGTCGGCTTTCCCGGCATGGTGTGGCTGCTGCTCAAGGGCGAGTTACCGAACGAAGGCCAGGAGAAACTGTTCGGCTATGCGTTGACGGCCGGCGTCGATCACGGTCCGCAGGCACCCTCCATCGCCATTGCGCGGATGGCCGCGACGTGCGGCGTCGGGCTGAACAACGCCATGGCCTCGGCTCTCAACGTGCTGGGCGACGTGCATGGCGGCGCCGGCGAGCAGGCGGTCGAAATCTATAGCGCCATCGCCGCCGACCAGGACCGGAGCGGCGAGCACACCGGCACCGTGGTGGCACGCTACCTTGATGATTTTTTCGAGGGCGGCGGCAAGTACGTGCCGGGGTTCGGGCATCGGTTTCACAAGGTCGATCCGCGCACCAACCGGCTCATGGAACTGGTTGAACAGTCCGAGAAGGACGGCACCGTCACCGGGCGCATCCGCGCCATCGCCCAGGAAATGGAACGCCAGATCAGCGCCCGCAAGGAACGCGAGATCAACATGAACATTGATGGCGCGACGGCCGTCGTCTATGCCGAACTTGGATTTCCGGCGCCGCTGGCGCGCGGTTTTTTCTGTCTGGCACGCTCGGTCGGTATTCTTGCGCACGCCTGGGAGCAGACGCAGCAGGGCGGGCGCAACAAGGGGCCGATCCCGCGCGACATGATCTGGACCTATACCGGCAAGCCGCATCGCCCAGTGGAACGGGATTGAATTAAGGGTTGCGGGCATTGCCACGCCGGGGTCGCTCGCCGATACTCCGCTTAACTATCAGAGACATTCGGGGGCAAACATGCGTATCGACTGGCAGGGCGTCTTTCCGGCGTTGATGACCGAATTCAAGGCCGACGGGGCGCTCGATCTCGAGGCCACGCAGCGCCATATCCAGTCCTGCATGGACGCCGGGATCGAAGGTCTCGTCATGCTCGGCACACTGGGCGAAAATCCCTCGCTGACGCCCGATGAAAAGGAACACGTGCTGCGCGCCGCCGTCGAGGTTACGGCAGGCACAATCCCGGTGCTGAGCGGGGTTGCCGAATACACCACCGAATTCGGCATCGAATTTGTCAGGCGCGCCGAGCGCGCCGGCTGCGCCGGTTTGATGGCGCTGCCGTGCATGGTCTATCAGCAGGACGGACGCGAAGCAGTCACGCATTTCCGCACCCTGGCCGCCGCCACCGATCTGCCGATCATGATTTACAACAACCGGGTCGCCTATAAAGTCGATCTCAGTCCGGAGGATTTCGCCGGGCTGGCCGATGTCGAAAACATTGTCGCTGTAAAGGAATCGTCTCACGACAGCCGGCGTATCACCGATATGTTCAACGTCCTCGGCGACCGTTATGTGATTTTCTGCGGCGTCGACGACCTGGTTCTAGAAAACGCGTTGTTCGGTGCCAAGGGATGGGTCTGCGGTCTCGTCAACACGTTCCCCAGGGAAGCCGTGCAGTTGTTCAGGTTGGCCCGCGAAGGCCGTGTCGCCGAAGCCTACGAGCTTTATAAATGGTTCATGCCGTTGCTGCATCTCGATGTCGATGTGAAGCTGGTGCAGATGATCAAGCTCGCCAACCAGCTAACCGGCGAAGGTTCGGAAAATGTTCGCCCGCCGCGCCTGACGCTTGAAGGGGCTGAGCGCGCCATGGTCGAACAGGTCGTCGCCAAGGCGCTCGACACCCGGCCCAACATCTGAATCAGGCGCAATTCAGGAACATGTCCACGCAGACGGAAGACAGCGGCCAACCGGTCACGGTGCTCGGCAACGGGGTCGTCGGCCTTGCCATCGCCTATGCGCTTGTCGAGGACGGGCATGCCGTTACAGTCGTCGATCGCGGGTCGGTCGACGAGGGGACATCAACGGGTAACGCCGGAGCCATCGCCGTCGCCGAGATGATCCCGATTGCCGAGCCGGGCATCTGGAAACGCATTCCGGGGATGCTGCTCGACCCGGTCGGGCCGCTGTATCTGCGGATCACGCATCTGCCGCATCTCATGCCGTGGTTCTACCGCTTCATGCGGGCTTGCCGTCCGCACAATCATGAACGCGGGATCGCCGCGATGGCTGGCCTGCTTGGCCGATCCATGGACGCGCATCTGGCGCTGCTGCAGCGGATCGGCGGCGGCGAGATGCTGAGCCGCGACGGCACGCTGTTCATCTACCGTTCCGAGGAAGCCTTCAAGAGAGAAGACCATCACTGGCAGGCACGGCGCGATCACGGTGTCACCGCGGAGCCGCTCGACCGCGACGGGATACTCGGCTACGAACCGGTACTCGGTCCGGAAGCACGGTTCGGCTATTTTACACCGGACTGGGCGCATTATCGCGACCCGAAGGAATTGGTGACCCGCCTTGCCGACCATCTGCGCGGCCGCGGCGTGGTCTTTGAACGTGCCGACATTCGCGATCTGAAAATTGCCGGTGGCGCCGTCACTGTGCTGGTGACGACGGAAGGCCGTGAGATTCCCGTCAGGCACCTGGTCATTGCCGCCGGGGCGTGGTCGGGCCGGCTGTCGAAACGGCTCGGCGATCCCTATCCGATCGAAGCCGATCGTGGCTACAACACGACGCTGCCGGAACCAGGGGTGAAGGTGCAGCGGATGATCACCTTCGCCGAGGACAATTTCGTCATGACGCCGATGCGCATGGGGCTGCGGATCGGCGGCTCGGTCGAAATGGGCGGGCTCGAGGCATCGCCGAATTATCAGCGCTCTAAGGCGCTGCTGGCGCTGGCCAAACGCTACATTCCCGATCTTGAGACAGGCGGCGGCACGGAATGGATGGGGCACCGGCCCGGCTCGCCGGATTCCGTGCCGGTGATTTCACCATCGGCACATTGCGCCAACGTGCATTACGCATTTGGCCACGGACATCTGGGGCTAACCATGTCGGTCACGACCGGGCGCATCATCGCCGACATGATTGCCGGTCGCGATCCGGGGCTGGATATGGCACCCTACCGCATCGACCGCTACCGCTAAGGGAGGACACCATGGCGGGTCATACATTCTTCTGCGTCGACGGGCACACCTGCGGCAATCCGGTGCGGATGGTGGTCGGCGGCGCGCCGCCGCTCAAGGGGGACACGATGATCGCCCAGCGCAGGCATTTTCTCGACGACTACGACTGGATACGCACCGCACTGATGTTCGAGCCGCGCGGGCACGACGTCATGTCCGGTTCGATCCTGTATCCGCCGACCCGCGACGATTGCGATGTGGCGATTTTGTATATCGAGGTATCCGGGTGCCTGCCGATGTGCGGGCATGGCACCATCGGCACCGTCACGTTCATGATCGAGCGCGGCCTTGTGACACCGAAAACACCCGGCGTCGCCATGCTAGACACGCCCGCCGGTGTTGTCGAAGCACACTATGAAATGAACGGCGAGCACGTCGACAGCGTGCGGATCAGAAACGTCGCCTGCTTCCTGGCAGATACGGACCTGTCGGTCGAGGTGCCGGAACTGGGCGAACTCCGTTTCGACGTGTCCTACGGCGGCAACTTCTATGCGATCATCGAGGCACAGGAAAACATGCGCGATATGGCCGATCTCACGCCCGGCGACATTCAGCGGCTGAGCCCGGTGGTGCGTGACCTGATCAATGAAAAATACGAATTCGCGCACCCGGAGCAACCCGCGATCAGCGGCGTCAGTCACGTGATGTGGACCGGCGCACCGACCCAGCCGAACGTCGACGGCCGCAATGCGGTGTTTTACGGCGACAAGGCCATCGACCGCTCGCCCTGCGGCACCGGGACCTCGGCGCGTATGGCGCAGCGCCACGCCAAGGGGTTGTTGAAGACCGGCGCCGATTACCGTCACGAAAGCATCATCGGCTCGATCTTCGACGGCCGGGTCGAGGCTGAGACCGCCGTTGCCGGCAAACCGGCGATCATCCCTTCGATCGGCGGCTGGGCCCGGATGCACGGCCTCAACACCATCTTCGTCGACGAACGCGACCCGTTCATGCACGGGTTTATGCTGACGTAAGTTAAGTGCATCACCCCCGGCGCGGGCCGAAGTGATAATACGACTTCCTAAGCGCGGGCTTGCCCCTAGATATTCGTATGCGCGGGCTTGCCCCTAGATATTCGTATGCGCGGGCTTGCCCGCGACGCCCTTGTAGAGCACGCCCTGACGCAGCGCCATGATGCGGTCGTGCTCGGCCTTGGCAGCCGTGTCCATGTCTGCCTCGGGGGGTGTTTCGTGAATGAAGTTCCCCTCGGTATCGACACCCCTGACCAGCCAGGCGCTGTCGCCGTCGGCGTTGATCTGTTTCACGTCGGGTGAAATGTAGCGGATGGCGATGCCGATGCGGCGGTCGTCGGACTGGTTCGGTGCCGAGGCATGCACGGTGCGGATGTTGTGCAGCGAGATTTCTCCCGGTTCCAGTTCCAGGTACGCGGCCTTGTCCTCATCGACCTCGACGGCGATTTCCTGGCCCCGGGTCAGCAGGTTTTCCTTGGCCAGGGTGTCCTTGTGCTCGATCTGCTCCCACTTGTGGGTTCCCGGCATCATCTTCATGCAGCCGGACTGTCGGTTGGCCGGCGACAATGCGACCCAGGCAGTGACCACGTTCGGCTTCGAGAGGCCCCAGTAGGTGCTGTCCTGGTGCCATGAGACATAAGACGGCGTTTTCGAATCCTTGATGAACAGGCTCAGCCCCCAGACCATCAGGTTCGGGCCGAGCACATCTTCGACCGCGTCGAGTATCTTCGGATGCTTCGCGAGATCACGCGCCCAGGTCTGCAGCAGGTACAATTTCTGCCCCTTGGACATTTCGTACCAGCCTTCATGGGCGGCTTCGTATGCTTCGAACTTGCGACGGAAATCGGCGGCGGTGTCCGTGTCCATGACGCGGATCGGCGCGAAGTAACCGTCGCGGTGATACTGTTCAATCTGTTCGTCGGTCAGTGCTTTACCCATGATGTTCCTCAATCTTCAGCGCGCCGTTCGGGCGGCATTTCCAAGCACCATACACAGCCGTACGGCCGTTCGCTATTTTTGCAAACAATAAATATTACTTATGATATGATTGCGGCGTCATCGGCGGCACATGCGCGGCCGGTTGGTGTTGGAGGCAAGTATGAATTGGCCGACGGGCCTCGATCTCAGGGCACTTAACGTGTTTTTGGAAACGGCGCGTGCCGGAAACATGACCGAAGCGGCAAAGCGGCTCGGTATGACACAGCCGGCCGTATCCCAGTATATAAGTAAAGCCGAAGACGAAATCGGCGCTCAGTTGCTGGACCGCAGTCTGCGGCCGATCCGCCTGACGCCCGCGGGCGCGGTGCTGCGCGACCGGGCCGAGGCGCTGATGGTTTCCGCCGAAGCCGCGGTGGCGGCGGCCCGTAATGTCGGTGATCAGCCGCTGGCGGCACTCAGAATCGCGGTGCCGAACTCATTGGCGACGACGCTGACGCCATGGCTATATGAAAAGGTCACGGCGGAAATGCGGCCGGGCAACTTCGCGCTCCGCGCCGGTCAGTCGGGCGATCATGTGCGCGCGCTGATGGAACGCGAGGTCGATCTGATCATCGCCACCGACGCCGCCGAGAATCTGGGTGGTGTCGTTCGATTCCAGTTGTTCCGCGAGCCGTTCATGCTGATGTTGCCGGCAGGCTATGATGCTCGGGATAAGGATCTGGGTGAAATCGCCCGCGAGTTGCCGCTGATCCGCTTCGCCGGCCATAACATCGTCGGGCAGATGGTCGAACGCCATCTCAGGCGGATTCGCGTGCACGCACCGCATACCTGCGAATTCGACACCGCGCAGGCGGTCTCGGCGATGGTCGCCGCGGGACACGGGTTTGCCCTGGCGACGCCGATGTGCGTGCTCGAAGGTGCCGCACTCGGCTATGACGTCGTCACCGCACCGCTGCCAGGGCCGGCGTTCGCGCGCACCCTGCATGTGTTGGCGCGCGGTCACGAACTGGGGCCGCAGGCGGCGGTTTTCGCGCGCATCTGTCGTGATGTCCTGATCGAGCGGATCTATCCCACATGTGCGGAACGGATGCCGTGGCTCGGTGACGGGTTTCGGGTCTTCGCCGGGGACTGATAGCAAAACGCAGAAATAAAAAGGGCGGCATTGCTGCCGCCCTTTGGGTGTGGACGCCGTAGGGGAGGAGGGGGGAGAACGGCGTCCCGGGGTTCTTCGAGAAGACCTTATGCGGCCTTCACGGATGCCTTGCTTTTGAGATACTTCAGCATGGTGTCGGCGTCGGAAACCTCGAACGGGTCGGTCGGGCAGTTGTCACCGAAGTCCGGCTCGATGAACATCTGTTCGATTTCGCCGTCGTTGACGACCATCGAATAGCGCCACGAGCGCATACCAAAGCCGAGGTTCGACTTGTCGACGAGCATGCCCATCTTGCGCGAGAACTCGCCGTTGCCGTCAGGCAGCAGGAAGACGTTCTCGGCGTTCTGGGTTTTGCCCCACTGGTACATGGTGAAGGCATCGTTGACCGATAGGCAGATCACCTGATCGACGCCGAGATCCTTGAATTCGCCGTGCAGCTCCTCGTAGCGCGGCAGGTGGCTGGTCGAGCATGTCGGCGTGAAGGCACCGGGCAACGCGAACAGCACAACCCGCTTGCTCTTGAAGATTTCTTCCGTCGACAGATCCTTCCATTCGAAGGGGTTCGGCCCTTCGATGGCGTCGTTGCGGACACGGGTCTTGAAGATAACGTCGGGTATTTGTCTTTGCATGGCGGTCACCTCTTTGAAATTTAATTCGTTCAACGCCCCATCGGGCGACTGGGGTGACTATGCCTGCTGCCCATAAATAAGAAAAATCGTTTGTTATTATAACAATAATAGGTGTGACTTATTTATCCGCACGGCCCGCCGGGCGGCAAGCCAGAGGCAGCAAGATGCGACGGTGATGTTTGATGGCCGGTTGCTTCGGCCTGCCGGACTGCGGTTCCGCCCCGGATCCCGATCCACAGCCATTGCAGATCACCGGGTGCGCCGCGCACGGTCGGCTCGCGCATGGGTGCTGGAAGCGGGGTGGCGGCTCCATCCCTGATTTCGCCCAGTTGAAAGCGGAAAACGTATTGCGGTGTCAGTCCCATGCGGAGGTCGGAAAAGATGATTTTGCCGTCGGTTTCCTCCATCCGGTAAAACCCCTTGGAGAACGCGGCGACGTCGCGGAACGACGGATTGGCGGCAAGGCAGCCTTCAAGTTCCGGATGGCGTGGATGCACGTAGACGCTGATGCCGTCTCCCAGTACAGAGGTATAGAGATTGAGATAACGGCCCCCGTCGATGACGATGGTGCGCCAGAACAGCACGCTGAACGGTGCCGGGATCGACAGCACCCTGTCGGCTTTCAGGTTGTTCGCCGCCAGCCAGTCGGCGGCGCGCCTTTCGGTCAGCTTCTGCAGGCCCGCAGTGCCCGCCATATAAAGTGTCGAGATGCAGAGCGCCCCCACCAGCCAACGTTTGTAGCGTGCACTCACGGGATTAAGCAGCAGCGCCCACAATGTGACTGCCAGCAACGGCAGGGTATAGACCGGGTCGATGATGAAGATCGAACCGACGCCATAGGGGGTGTCGGAAAGCGGCCACAAAAGACGTGTGCCGTAGACGGTCATGGCGTCGATCAGGGCATGGGTCGCGAACATCAGATAGACGGCTGCATAGGTCAGAATGCGCCGGTCTCGGAGATCGCGAAATAATCGCACCAAAGGCTCGGCAAACACCGGCGTCGCCAGGGCCTGGATTATCAACGAATGGCTGGCGCCCCGGTGCGAGGTGAACGCCTGCACCGGGCCGGCGCTGGGGATGAAGGTATCGAGATCGGGAACAGTCCCCATCAGGCCGCCGATGACGGCGGCCTTGCGCATGCCGATACGCGGGCCGAGCAAGGCGGCACCGACGGCGGCACCAAGCGCGAATTGGGTGACTGAGTCCATGATCGTCTCCGGGTCTGCGGTCCGACCTATATGGGGTCGGCGCGCGTAAAGGCAACCGGATTGCCGGAAAGCGTCGCTCCGGAATTGCATCGGCGGTTGTGTTTCGGGCATAGTTCAAACAACAACCGAACAGCAAAGACGTGACCTAGGGAGAGATTTCATGCAGACACGTGCCGCCGTGGCCTTCGAGGCCGGCAAACCGCTTTCCATCGAAACCGTTGAACTGGATGGCC
>JAYNVG010000029.1:0-41009 GCA_038100295.1 Thalassospiraceae bacterium | reverse complement strand
AGCCTCCGTTAAATCAGGCGATCAACTGGCCCAAAGATTTTGATGACGGACACCGTCACAAAACCGGGTGATGCCGGGTATGATGGTGCAGGCGGACATCAAAACCGGCAAGAAGACGCTGTTCGAATATCTCCTGAAACCGGTTTACAGCTCGGTGTCGACGGCCTTCCGCGAGCGGTAACCGTGTGTCAGACGAGAACGGCATTGCAAACTTGATTTGGAATCCATGCGGATTTGAGGAATTTGATTTGGCTAATTCAAGCTCAGGATAGCGCTGAGAGATTTATCCCAGGCTTTCCTGCCAAAGCATATGCGCTTTTTCAATGACCCGTGTGGTTTCCGACCAGAGTTGTAGTTGCGCAAGCTGATCCAGCGAAACCCAGCGCGCATCTGCTGCATCGCCGCCGGCGATGGGTGAGGCGGCGGCATCGGTCGTGGCCCAGAGATCCACCAGCGTATAATGGTATTTGATACGGCCATCTGGTTCGCGCGTGATGGAATCGACGACATCGACCAAGCCACCGATTACCGCGTCCAGTCCTGTTTCCTCTTGTATTTCCCGAAGTGCCGCCTGATGCACGGTTTCACCCAGCTTTTGCGCACCGCCAGGCAGGCTCCAACTGCCGGCACGCGGCGGCTTGCCGCGCTTGATCAGTACCACGCCCAGTTCGCCCACAATCACGGCACCAATACCGACCAGAGGCCTTGGGGGAAATTCGCGGCCTGTGTTCTGCGTCATATGTTTTTCCGTGTTTCTTGAATTACAATTTTCAAGGATTTGGCTAAAATACAGCCTTAACCGGCTTTGAAAACTTCCATAACATGAACCCGGGGGTAGGTGTGTCAGATATTTTAGAACGCCGTACATTAAGAAGCGGCGATACAGTTTTCCGTGAAGGTGAGCCGGGTAGCAGCGCATACGTGGTGCAGGCTGGCGAGGTTGTTATTTCCCGCATGGTGGACGGTGAAGATAAGGAACTGGCGACGATCGGTGTCGGCGGCATCTTCGGGGAAATGGCACTGATCGATGATCAGCCGCGTATGGCAACAGCCAAGGTAAAGGGCGGTGCGACGATCGTCACAATCACCAAGACGATGTATCAGCAGAAGTTGAAGAATACGGATCCCTTTATCCGCGCCTTGTTGCGCATTCTGGTCGAAACCGTCCGGGGCAAGTAAAGAAAACCTGCCAGATGAACGACGGATTTTAAACCCGGGTTGTTTTGGGGCCGGGGGATTTGACGGCAATCTCTTGGGTACGCCATGAAACGCTGCTTGTAGTTCATGCGTTTCTGGGCGCCAATGAACGAGTCTGAGGAGAGGGTATTTTACGGATGGCACCGGAAGGATCGGAACAGAACAAACCCGCAGGCGATGAAACGACGCTGCATCGCCCGCGTATGTCTCTGTCGCAGCGGCTCAGGGCATATCTGTTTGCCGGTATTCTGGTGACGGCGCCGATCTTCATCACGTTTTATCTGGCGTGGCTGTTCGTGACTTTCGTCGACAGCAAGATCAATCCGCTGATACCGGCCAAGTACAACCCGGAAAATTATCTGCCGTTTGCCGTGCCGGGCCTGGGCCTGGTGGTCCTGATCGTCGCTCTGATGCTGGTCGGGGCATTGACGGCCGGGTTCTTTGGTCGGCTGTGGATGCGTTTTTCCGAGCGTATTTTGAGCCAGATGCCGGTGATCCGGAATGTCTATTCGGCAGTGAAACAAATCCTCGAAACCGTTTTGGCGCAGCAGTCGAATGCCTTCAGGGAAGCAGTGCTGATCGAATACCCAAGGCGCGGTATATGGGCCATCGGCTTTCTCACCGGCATCACCAAGGGTGAGGTACAGAACCTGACCGAGGAACAATGTATCAACGTATTCCTGCCGACGACACCGAACCCGACGTCGGGGTTCCTGCTGTTCGTGCCGAAGAAGGATATCGTGCCGTTGTCGATGTCCGTCGAGGATGCAATCAAGATGGTGATTTCCGGGGGGATCGTGACCCCGCCCGACGAACGGCCGGAAAGCGAACGCAACACGCCGGTTGTCTCAGCGCAGACTTACGAGGAGTTGGAAGTGCTGCGCGAAAAGAATGCTACACCTGTTCTGGTGCCGAAGAACTCGCGCCCGAACGACCGGCTTGAAGACGCCAAGAAGGGGGACGGCTGATCAGCCGGACCGCAGGTATTTGATCGCTGCATCCCGCTCAAACAGGTAAAGCAACTGACGCAGCGCCTTGCCGCGCTCACTTTCCAGATCCGGGTCATTTCTCAGGATAATCTCCGCATCGTCGCGGGCGGTTGCCAGTAGATCGCCGTGCAGTGAAATATCGGCGAGACGGAATTCCGGCAGGCCGCTTTGACGTGTGCCGAGCAGTTCGCCCGCTCCCCTGAGTTCCAGATCCTTTTCGGCGATCACGAAGCCGTCGTCGGTTTCGCGCATGGTCTTGAGCCGTGCCTTTGCCGTTTCGCCGATGTGACCGGCATGCAGTAAAAGGCAGGTCGATTTATCGGCACCACGGCCGATGCGGCCCCTGAGCTGATGCAACTGGGCAAGACCGAAACGTTCCGCATGTTCGATCACCATGACGGTAGCTTCAGGGACATCGACACCGACTTCGATCACCGTTGTCGCGACCAATACATCGATTTCACCGTCCTTGAAGGCTGCCATGACGGCATCTTTGTCAGCTCCCTTGAGACGCCCGTGCACCAGCCCGACGCGATCCCCGAAGATTGACTTCAAATGATCGTAGCGGGCCTCGGCGGCGGCCATGTCGGTGGTCTCGCTTTCCTCGATGATCGGACATACCCAATAAACCCGCGCGCCGCCGGTTCGGGCGCGCTTCACGGCATCGACCACTTCGTCCAGTCGATCGTTGGAAATCAGCACCGTTTGTACCGGTTTGCGTCCGGCAGGTTTCTCGGTCAGGCGCGACACGTCCATGTCGCCATAGGCCGTCAGCATCAGCGTTCTCGGGATTGGCGTCGCCGTCATCACCAGTACGTCGACGGCGCGGCCCTTGGCGGCCAGCGTCAGACGCTGATGCACGCCGAAACGGTGCTGCTCGTCGATGACGGCGACGCGGAGATCCTTGTATTCGACGTCATCTTGAAAAAGTGCATGCGTGCCGACGGCCAATCGTGCCGCACCGGTCCTGAGCTTTTCCAACAGCCCTTCACGGTTCTTGCCGCGTTCACGTCCAGTCAGCAGAAGCGGCTGCAGACCGGCTGCCTCGACCATCTGCGTCAGCGTCGCATGGTGCTGGCGCGCGAGGATTTCCGTCGGTGCCATCAAAACCGCCTGGGCGCCGGCTTCGACCGCGCTCAACATGGCCATCAGCGCGACCACGGTCTTGCCCGATCCGACATCGCCCTGCAGAAGTCGCAGCATGCGATGTTCGGCGGCCAGGTCCGCGTCGATTTCCGAAATCGCGAAAGTCTGTGCATTGGTCAAGGTGAAGGGAAGGGTTTCCAATACCTTGTCGCGCAGGCTTCCGTCGCCCTTCAGCGATAGCCCCTTGGTTCTTTTCATGTGCGCCCTGACAAGCGCTAGTGCCAGTTGGTTGGACAGCAGTTCGTCATAGGCAAGGCGGCGCCGCGGCGCCGTTTCCGGATCAAGATCGCGCTCACTTTCGGGGGCATGGACGGTCAGCAGGGCATCACGCCAAGAGGGCCACTTCTCGCGTTCGCGTAACGGGCCGTCGAGCCATTCCGGTAATTCGGGCGGCACTTCGAGTGCTGCTGCCATGGCCTTGCCGAGGACTTTCAGCGACAGCCCGGCGGTCAGTGCATAGACCGGTTCGACTTTGCTCAGGTTATCGATCTCGGCGTCGGTACCGATATGGTCCGGGTGTGTCATCTGCAGGGCATCGCCGAATTTTTCCAGCTTTCCCGAGACGACGCGGACTTCGTTTTCAGGCAGCGTCTTCAACAGATAATCGGGGCGCGCACGGAAGAAAACCAGGTTCATTGCCCCTGTATCGTCCATGCCGACGATCTTGTAGGGCGCACGCTTGTTGAACGGCGGGTAGTGCTTGGTGATGCGAAGTGTGATGGTGGCAATACTGTCCGGTCGGGCATCGGCGATTTTCGGCCGGTAGCGACGATCGATGATGTCCGTCGGCAGGTGCCACAGCAGATCGATGATGTGCGGCCCGGCGACCTTTTCGATCAATTCAGCCGTGCGTGCGCCAACGCCTTTCAGCGTCGTCACCGGCTTGAACAGGGGAAAAAGGTTTTCTGGTCGCATGGGTCGCTTTCAGGTCCTGACATTTGCCGGACAAGGGGCTATATCCTAGGTCGATATCCTAGGCGCACAGGCAATCAACGAAAAGGACAGAGGTCGTGGACGCTCGCCGCAAACGTCTGATTTACCGCGCAACCCATTGCGGCATGAAGGAAAACGACGTGCTTTTGGGGCGTTTCGCGCTGGCCAGGCTGGCCGATCTGAGCGAAGCCGAGGCCGATCAGTTCGAAAACCTGATGAACCATTCCGACAACGATCTCTATAACTGGGTCACAGGGCGTGAACCGACCCCGGATATGGTCGACAGCCCTGTCTTGCGCAAGATCAAAGAGTTCAACGGCACGCTGTGAGCATCCCTTCTGAACAGATACTGACACCCGGGCGGCGCGATGTCGGCGGTGCCCCAGAAGGCGCGGATATTTTGCTGGCCAGTGCATTGGTGGCGCAGGGCCGTGATGTGCTGTTCGTGCTCAGGGACGATGCCGGGCTAGCGCGCCGGGCTGCCATAGCCGCGTTCTTCACGCCGCGAACGGAAACCATCGAACTTCCTGCCTGGGATTGCCTGCCCTATGACCGGGTATCGCCGAGACGCGCGCTTGTTGGGCGCCGGCTTGCTGCGCTGGGCCGGTTGATCGCACCCGGTGGTCCTGGCAGGCTGATCCTGACTACCGTTTCCGCGCTGCTGCAGCGTGTGCCGCCGCGCGCCTTTCTGGAAGGCGCCGGCCGCGAGCTTGCTTCCGGCACACGGATCGAACCCGACGAGCTGGTCCGCGAACTCGAACGCTTCGGCTTCAACCGCATCGAAACCGTGACCGAACCGGGCGAGTACGCTGTACGTGGCGGCATCGTCGATGTCTATCCGGCGGGCGCCGGCGGGCCGGTGCGTCTTGATTTCTTCGGTGACGAACTGGATACGCTGCGCAGCTTCGATCCGGCGACACAGCGTTCCACCGGCGAGGTAAAGATGGTCACCCTGACTCCAGTCAGTGAAGCGCCATTGGATTCCGATGCGATCTCGCGGTTCCGGACCGGCTACCGGGAGATGTTCCAGACATCGGGTGCCGACGATCCGCTGTACGAAGCAATCAGCGAAGGACGCCGCCATCAGGGTTTCGAGCACTGGCTGCCGCTGTTTCATGACGGGCTGGAAACCCTGTTCGATTACCTGCCGCATGCGGCGGTTCTGTTCGATCATCAGGCGGAACCGGCGATGCAGGCCAGGCGTGACCTGATCGCCGAATACTTCACCGCACGCCAGACCATTTCCGATGCCGACAGCGGTGTGCCATATCGCCCGGTGCATCCGGACCGGATGTTCGTCGATGCCGACACACTGGCGGCGGGCCTGAAAGGTCGCTGCATCGCCGACCTGTCGCCGTTCGAAACCGGGGGCATTGATCTCGGTGCCACGGTGGCGCGGGATTACGCGGACGTGCGGATCGACCCTAACGCCAATGTCTATGAAGCGGTGGCCGGCGATATCCGAAGCTTCGCCCAGGCACAGAAACGCATCGTCGTCGCGTGCTTCAGCGAAGGCTCGCAGGAGCGTCTGCGCAATCTGCTGAGCGAGCACGGTGCGCCGGAACTGCGCGCGACCGGATGCGACGATGCCAAGCCAGGCGAAGCGGTCGCCGGCGTGATCGGCCTGGACCGCGGGTTCAATTACGGCGATCTGGCGGTCATCACCGAAAGCGACATGCTGGGCGAACGCATGGCCCGACCCGGCCGCCGCCGCATCCGCCCGGAGAACTTCATTGCCGAGGTCTCGTCCCTGGTGCCGGGCGATCTGGTGGTGCATGTCGACCACGGTATCGGCCAGTTCATCAATCTTGAAACCATCGAAGTCGGCGGCGCGCCTCACGATTGCCTGCAACTCAAGTATGCGGGCGATTCCAAGTTGTTCCTGCCGGTCGAAAACGTCGATCTGCTGTCCCGCTACGGCTCCGAGGATGCGGGTGTGCAGTTGGACCGACTGGGCGGGGCCGCCTGGCAGGCACGCCGCGCCAAAATGAAGCAGCGGGTCCGCGAGATGGCGGACGAGTTGATCAAGATCGCCGCCGCGCGAGAGCTCAAGACCGCGCATCGCTTTGTCGCCCCGAATGGCGCGTATGAGGAATTCGCCGCCCGGTTTCCGTTCAACGAGACCGAGGACCAACTCGACGCCATCCGCGATGTGCTGGGCGATCTGCAGAAGGGACGGCCGACCGACCGTCTGGTCTGCGGCGATGTCGGCTTCGGCAAGACCGAGGTCGCGCTCAGAGCCGCATTTGCCGTCGCCATGGAGGGCAAGCAGGTCGCCCTCGTGGTGCCAACCACGCTGCTGTGCCGTCAGCATTACATGACGTTTACGGAACGTTTTCGCGGTTTCCCGGTCCGCGTCCGCCAGCTTTCGCGGATGGTGACGCAGAAGGACATGGCGGAAACCAAGGAGGGCATGAAGAAAGGGGACGTCGATATCGTCATCGGCACGCATGCATTGCTGGCCAAGGATGTTCAGTTCCGTGATCTGGGCCTGCTGATTGTCGACGAGGAACAGCACTTCGGCGTCGCGCACAAGGAACGACTGAAGGCATTGCGCGCCGATGTGCATGTGCTGACGCTGACGGCGACGCCGATCCCGCGCACCCTGCAGATGGCACTGACCGGTATCCGTGAGATGAGCCTGATTGCAACCCCGCCGGTCGACAGGCTGGCGGTGCGGACCTTCGTCCTGCCGTTCGATCCGGTGATCGTCCGAGAAGCCATCCTGCGTGAACAGTATCGGGGCGGACAAACGTTTTATGTGTGTCCGCGCATCAACGATCTGGACAAGGTGTCCGAGCGGCTACGCGATCTGGTCCCTGAAGTGAAGGTCACCATGGTGCACGGGCAGATGCCGGTGGCGACGATCGAAGATACGATTTCTAGATTCTACGACGGTGCCTTCGATGTTCTGCTGTCGACCAATATCATCGAAAGCGGCCTCGACCTGCCGGCCGTAAACACCATCATCATCCACCGCGCCGACATGTTCGGCCTGGCGCAGTTGTATCAGCTTCGCGGTCGGGTCGGGCGCTCCAAGACAAGAGCATACGCCTATCTGACGCTGCCGCCGGGACAGATGCTGACGAAGACCGCGGAAAAGCGGCTCGAAGTCATGCAGACCCTGGACAGCCTTGGTGCGGGGTTCACGCTGGCCAGCCACGATCTTGATATCCGCGGTGCCGGCAACCTGCTGGGCGACGAGCAATCAGGGCATATCCGCGAAGTCGGGATCGAGCTTTACCAGCAGATGCTGGAGGAAGCGGTCGCCGATGCTCGCGGCCTGAACGCCGATCACGAAACCGAATGGTCACCACAGGTGGCGCTCGGCATGCCGGTGCTGATCCCGGATTGGTACGTATCGGATCTGACCGTGCGCATGGGACTTTACCGCCGTATTGCCTGGCTCAAGGATGCCGACGAGATCGAGCAGACCGCCGCTGAGATGATCGACCGATTCGGTTCGATCCCGGCGGAAGCGGAAAACCTTCTGGAGGTTGTGAAGATCAAGCAGCTTTGCCGCCGCGCCGGCATTTCAAAGCTCGATGCCGGTCCCAAGGGAGCCGTGGTGCAGTTCCACAACGATCAGGTCAGAGACCCCGGCAAGCTCGTCGAGTGGCTGACGGCGCAGAAGGGGACAGCCAAACTGCGCCCCGACCACAAGCTGGTCTTTTCCCGTGCCTGGGACACGCCGAAGGATCGCATGAAGGGGCTTGAGTACCTGGCCGGGGAACTGGCCAAGGTCAACGGGGAGTGACCCGGCCCGGTCTTTCCAGACTAACCCATGAATGCCGACACAAACGCCTCCATGCTGTTGAACGTGGCCATCGGCACGGCCAACTCGGCACCGAACCCGGTGTGGCCGAGACCACGTCCGGTGCGGTTGATCCACACAATATCCTGACCCAGCAGATTGCATGGCCGCACATCGGCGCGCAGGCTTTGCGCCACGTGTAGCACACGGTGCGGCGGAATGTTGCGGGCGGCCAGATCGGTAAGGCCGAGCACGAAATGCCTGAGCGCCGGCTTGTAAGCCTGGGCACGTTCCGCGGTGACGATGATGTCGAAGCAATCGCCGAGTCGTGCGTGGGATTTCGCGAACGATGCGTCATCCATGTTGGTATAGGCCCCCAGCAGGAAGCGTGTTTTAAGGCGGGCGAGGGCATCGACGCTGTCGGCATAGGCCGGCCAATCACCGACAGACTGTCCGAACGCGGCCTGTTCTTCTGGATCGGGCAGGATCCCGTGTTCATCGGCAAAGTAGGCAAAGGCCGAACGCAGCACGCGCGGGTAGTCACGGCACGGCGTCAGCGTCTGGTAATGCGCCCGCGCCCGGTCGAACGCTTCAAGAATATCCGCCGGTGTCGTCTTGATGCCATGCCGCGCGGCCCAATCCGTAAGAGTTGCGATGATCGTCGGTTCCCAGTCGATCAGGGTGCCGTACACATCGAAGGTGACCGCATCGTAGTTATCCGGGTGCATTTTTTTGTCCTTGTTAAATTATCGATAATCGATAATATTGGTGACCAGACTAAAGGAGTCAAGCGCTATGCCGGTCAACACCGCGTTCCCGGGAATTGGCATTCAGCCGTCACCGTCGATACCGGAACGAATCGCTGCGGTGCTGCGACGTGACATTGTCACCGCCGAGATCGATCCAGATACGGCGATCAAGCAAATCCACATCGCGCAGCGTTTCGGGGTTAGCCAGGCGCCAGTACGTGAAGCCCTTAATCAACTCATTGCCGAGCATCTTGTCGTGCACTACCCGAACAAGGGTGTCCGCGTTGCACCGCTCTTGGCGGCAGAACTGCAGGAAGCGGCCAGTCTGCGCGTTACCCTTGAAACGGAATTGGTCCGCAAGGCGATGGTCAATTTTACAGATGCCGATGCGGTTGTCGCCGAGACCGCGCTCGACAGGATCGGCAAAGCGAACAATGTCGGTGATCTGATGGCGGCTCATGAAGCATTTCACGATGCGATTTACGAACCGGCTGGCGCGCCGATCACCCTTGATATCGTACAGGGCCTTCGGGCCCGGTGTTCACGTTACCTGGGCTTCATGTGGAAGCATTCGGACAAAGGCCGGTTGTCATTCAGCGAGCACCGTAAACTACTCGACCTTGTGCTGGCAGGTGATGCGGACAAGACGGCATCCTTCCTGCGTGAACATATTTCGGCGTCGACAGATGCGACCGTGACCTGTCTTGAGGGGCGTTGACCGTTACCGGCACCCACCGCCGAGATTTTCGAAATCACCATAGAACGTCGCCATGGCATCCGGCGTGTGTACCTGAAACACCCGGCGCTTTGACAGTTGCGACCAGTCGGCCATGGTTTTCGGTATGTCCGACGTCGTTAGTGTCTCGGGTGGCGCATAGAAGGTGATCAGCATCGGATCCTCATAACGCGTTTCACCACCCAGGTTGCCTTCGGCCAGGTGTGCGTCGATGGAAATATAATCGGCGATATAGGGAGTGCGCACGACATGAACCACGCGGACCTTGGCGCGCACCGCACCTTCGCTCGGGTGGGTGACGACGATATCGCCCTCGGATTTGTATGACAGCGTTTCGATATCCTGCTGCCAGGACGATGTTGTTGTAAATTCGACCCGGCCCTTCAGCCGCTCGCCGGGTTTCACGGTGCCAAGTGTGTTTCCCGCTACCACATCGAACATCAGATCGCAGTGCACATCTGCTGCAACGGCTGCCGATGAAAAAGCCACAATGGCAAAGGCGGTCAGTACGCTCAAGCCGGGCCGGACGATGTTGGTTGGTACCATGGCCGATCTTCTATTTGGCGCGTTGCATCATGAAAACGAAATCCGCCGGGGCGCTCGATGCCGTGCGGGCCGTCGTGTGGCAACCAAGACAGGTGCCGTTGTTGGCGGTCTGCTGAAATGATTCCAGCGTCAGGTTCGTGAGATACCTTGGCAGTTCACCGTTTTCAAACAGCGGGCTTTTATCGGTGGCGCGCCACTGCGTCGATATCAGCATGTAATTGGCCCAGACGGTGCCCTTCAGCTTGTCGGCCCAGATATCGTTGACCGCGGCGGTGCTGCCGAAAATGTCCCAGCAGCGGACGATCTGCGATCCGGGAATCTTGTTGCCGTCATGGTTGCGCGCATGCGGAGCCGTCATGGCCCATGTCCATGTTTCGGCAGGGGGTACGTTGGTCCGGCATGAGGCACAGTTCGGGTCGAAGAATGAATACTGCTTTGAAATCGCTTTCGTCGGCGCGGCGCAACCGCCCGGGAAAAGCTCTTCGGCATAGATGCTGTTCACGTCCCGGGCGTTCTCGGCTACAGGTGCGTTGTCCACGTGCTCGAAGGTGGACCATATCCATTCGTTGCCGTGTCCGCTCAACGTCCGCATGGCGATGTGTATCCCGACAAGGCCGAGAGTCATGAATTGACAGACCGGCTTGCCATTCAGGCTGCGTGCTGCCGGGATATGGATCTTGCCCGGGCGGGTGAAGTATCTGCCGACGTTGCTGTCCTTGTCCAGTATCCGCCATGCCATTTTCAACGTTACCGAGGGGGCAGCGGCAGCATTTCCAGTGCCGTTTTCAGCCAATCGGCCCTGTGGAAACCCGATGGGTTTGATGTCTGTGAAGCGGTCTTGTCCAGCGACATTATTCAGATCGTTGGCGCGGATGAAATCCGCAACAACCGGGTTCGCATAGGTACTGTAGACGACGGGATTGCCATCTCGGTCGACGAGAATATTCCGGTCCGATTGCACTAGATCACCGATCAGAACGGTAATTTCAGAGAGCGAACTGCCACAGGCCTGCATTGCCGGGTCGGGCGGAAACAGGGTGTCGCGCCGTGTAAAGGACTGCCAGACACGCGGATTATCCGGGGCCGATCCGATCCGTCCGGATATCGGCACGCCGCCTACATTCGCCGGCCAGTTCAGTGCGACCATGGCCTGCCATGAAAATACATCGAACGGATCCTGTGCCCCTTTTTCGATCAGCATGTAGTTAAAGTCGCTGGAGAAATCCGCCTGATCGAACGGCAGTTGCGAACACAGCGTGTCATGCGGCGGAGAGATGCAGAATTTTTCGATAAAGCCACGCTCTAGGGCCATGCTGGCGTGGTTCGCTAGCAGCAGCACGCTCAGCACGATCGATATCCGGTAAATCTGGTGCAAACGCGCGCCCCTTCTGCGTTATCTGGAAGCAGAGTATACCATGCCGGGAGGATCAGAGATAAATTCGGCGTGAGCTAGCTTGCTTCAATGGACCACGGCGTTGCCCGTCGGCACCACGACGTTGGCGTCACCCAGGGCGAGGTCGAGCTTCCAGTCCGCCTTCAGACTAGTCGAGACGATCAGGTGGCAGAATGCGTGCATCAACTGTTCGTTCAGATTGAAACGGATGTCCGATCCGTCGACCGTCTTGAACGAAACGCCGGTGATCTTTTCGCCCGGATGGATCTTGCCACCGACCACCAACAGCGGTCCTGAATTCGATGTCGTATCAACCGTATCCATTGCTGCTGGGGTATCGAAGTCGGTGCTCTGAATTGCTTCCTGATGTTTCATGCCAAGGACGGCGTCCTGCACATCCTTGTCGACGATCCGGGCCAGTTCCTGATCCTTTTCGAAAGTCTGCTTGAGCGCACCCCACAGAACATGGATGAAGCGGCGCGTCAGAAACAGGCGGTATTCCTTCTTGTACTTGGTCGCGAGGCGGAACAGGATGCGGTCCTCTTCGGGCATATAGCTCATCGTTAGCTGATGCAGCGCGCTCATAAACCGGTTGCCTCGCTCATCGGAAGTTCGGCGTCCTGGCCGGCCTTGGCGGCGTCGAGGACGCGCACCAGAACTTCCGGTTCCTGGGCGCCGGAAATCACCATGTTCCCCGCGAACGCGAAGGCAGGTACGCCGTTGATCCCGAGCCGGTGCGCGCGGGCATTTTCCTCATAAATTTCGGCGACGTCTTCGTCGCTGTCGAGGTATTGCCTGAGGGCATCACGGTCCAGCCCGAATGTGGTGCCGATATCCAGCAGAATATCCGCATTACCGATATCGACACCCTCGATGAAATAAGCTTCGAACAGCCGCTCGACCAGCGGTGCGACTTCGATGCTTTCGGCCGCATGCCGGATCAGTCGGTGCGAGGCGACGGAATTCGGTGTGCGGCGGATACGTTCGAAGGCAAAGTCGATCTCGACTGAATGACCGGCTTCGCCGATGGCGCCATAAACGCGGCGCACGCGGGTTTCGCTGCCGAACTTCTTGATCAGGTAGGCCGTGCGGTCGATGCCGCCTGGCGGCATGTCGGGATTGAGCATGAACGGCCGCCACTTGATGCGCACATCGGTGCCGGGCCTGAGCGCCAAGGCGCGCTCAAGCCGGCGTTTGCCGATATAGCACCATGGACAGACCGTATCGAAGATGACGTCGAGTTGCATATGCGTTTCCTTACGCCGCCCGATATCAGGCCTGTCCGCCGAGCTTACTTAGCCGGTGAAGGCCTGCAGGCTGGTTTGTGCCCGGCCCAGAATCAGGGCGTGAATGTCATGCGTCCCTTCATATGTAATCACGGTTTCCAGATTCATCATATGACGCATGACGTGGTATTCGTCGGCAATGCCGTTGCCGCCGTGCATGTCGCGTGCCATGCGCGCGATATCCAGCGCCTTGCCGGTCGAGTTGCGTTTCACCAGAGAAATGTTTTCCGGCGGGCAGTTGTCTTCGTCGAGCAGGCGACCGACACGCAGCACTGCCTGCAGGCCGATGGTGATTTCGGTCTGCATGTCGGCGAGCTTTTTCTGGATTAGCTGATTGTTGGCGAGCGGGCGGCCGAACTGTTTGCGCTCCAGCGTATACGAACGCGCTGCGTGCCAGCAGAATTCCGCCGCGCCGAGCACACCCCAGGAAATACCGAAGCGCGCCTTGTTGAGACAGCCGAACGGCCCGGCAAGCCCGGAAACGTTTGGCAGCAGGGCGTCCTCGCCGACCTCGACACCGTCCAGCGAGATGTCGCCGGTGATCGAAGCACGCAGCGACAGCTTGCCTTCGATCTTGTTGGCGGTGAGACCTTTCATGCCCTTTTCAAGGATGAAGCCTCTAACCTTACCGTCGAGCTTGGCCCAGACCACGAAGATGTCGGCGATCGGGGCGTTTGAAATCCACATCTTCGAGCCGGTCAGCTTGTAGCCGCCGTCGATTTTCTCGGCGCGGGTTTTCATGCCGCCGGGATCGGAACCGAAGTCGGGTTCGGTCAGGCCGAAGCAGCCGATCAGCTCGGCAGTTGCCAGCTTCGGCAGATACTTCTGCCTCTGTTCCTCGGAGCCGTAGGCGTAAATCGGGTGCATGACCAGCGAAGACTGCACGCTGAGTGCGGAGCGGTAACCGCTGTCGACGCGTTCGATTTCGCGCGCGATCAGACCGTAGCAGACGTTGCTGACCCCGGCCCCGCCATAAGTGTCGGGGATGGTCGGCCCAAGCAGCCCAAGTTCGCCCATTTCCTTCATGATATCGGGATCGAAGGTTTCGTTGCGGTATGCCTGCAGAATGCGCGGCATCAGCTTGTCCTGCGCATAATCGCGTGCCGTGTCGCGCACCATGCGCTCTTCGTCGTTCAACTGGCTGTCGAACAGAAACGGGTCATCCCACTGGAATTCTGGCTTGTTGGGCATTATTTCCTCTTGCTGGCTGTGCGCTCTTTACGGGCGCGTTCAGATATCTTCGGGCGATCTGGCGGGCGTTACGCCGACCATGCTGTCGCGGGTTATCAACTCGGCGAGCTTTTCCTCGTCCCAGTCCTCGGTGCCGGCGGGGCGCGCCGGCAGTACGAGATATCTGAGATCGGCGGTGGAGTCGTGCACACGCACTTCGATATCTTCGGGGATGTGCGTGCCGAATTCCTCAAGCACCTTGCGTGGTTCCTTCACCGTGCGGCTGCGATATGCGCGGGACTTGTACCAGTCCGGCGGCAGGCCGATCAGCATGCGCGGATAGCAGGAACACAGGGTGCAGACGACGACGTTGTGCACCTTGTCGGTATTCTCGATGGCCTTGATAGGGATGTCGCCGATGTCGATACCGATCTCGGCGGCGGCGGCACCCACATCCGCAAGCACGCGTGCCTTATAGGCCGGATCGGTCCAGGCCTTGGCGACGAGCTTGGCGCCGAGGCCGGGTTCGCGGCTGTCCATCAGTTCGATCTGGCGGCGCAGTTCATCGGCGCTGACGATGCCTTTTTCGACGATCAGCTCGGCGACCGCCTGGGTCATCACCATGCGTTCGGTGTAGGGAAAATCCTCGATATCCGGCTGATACGGGTGCGCGTCGTCGTGGTCATGGTCATGATCGTGCGGATGATCGTGGCTCATCGGTCCGGCTCCAGCCAGTGTTCGTAGATGTCGATGACGATGGTGTCGGCGGGCGGTCCGTCATAGCCGCCCCAGACGTCGTTCTGCATGAAGGATACCCGGTACAGCGGGATGTCCGGCTTGCCGTCGCGGCCGTAGGCCAGTTCCTCGGGATTCGGGTACGCGCCCGCCAATTCCTGGACGACGCCGTGGCGGCCGCGCACGAAGTAGGGGGTGCGCACATGGCCCGGCGGAAACGCTTCACGCACACGCACCCGGTCGCCGGGATTGTAGCGGACCGTGCTCATGACGTTTTTTCCCGCTCCTGGCGCCAGCGGTTTTCGACCTCCGCCATCTTGGTGCCGAGCTCGTCGACGGTGATCACGCCTTTCTCCAGAAGCAGGTTTGCGGCCGAAGAAATCCAGCGTTCGTAATAGTTTAGCTCGTCATAGACACCGGGGCCGAGTTCCTCGATGCCGCGCCGCAGCTCGTCGGTCGAGAGCAGCTTGCGGTCCGGCGTCGACAGCACCTTGACGATGGCGTCGACGCGTTTTTCCCACATCGCAAAATCGTGTTCGCAAGGCTCGACGGGGCCTGCGTCGAGGCCGCCCATGTCGTGATGTCTACGGATGGTCATGGCGATATTCTCCTGGAGGGTAAGCTGGCACGGAAGGCCAGCAGGTTCAAGTCGTCAGCAGCGTCGGCGCGCAGGCCTGCATAAAGCTGCACCATCCTGCACGAGTTCCGGATTCCGGCCGACGCATTAACTTGTTTTTGCCGATATAAGCCTTACCCTGCCGCAAAACGACGCACTGAGGCCGAACGGCATGCCGCCACCCGACAATACCCCCCCGACCGCCGAGCCGACGCGCACCGCGCCGGCGGATTCCACGTTCATGACGGCGCTTTTGCATCTGATGGAGGACGCCTGCGCGACGCTCGATGCCGAGGCGCGCATCAGCTCCGTCAACGCCGGGATGGAGGAACTGCTCGACACCCATCAGAGCAAGCTCATCGGGCACCGGCTGGCCGACGTGCTGGCACCGGCGGCGAGGATCGACGACGCGATCCAGGATGCCTGCGCCTGGGAAGGGCACGTCAAGACCATGGCCGGGCGCGACGTGCGGCTGCAGTT
This sequence comes from Thalassospiraceae bacterium, assembly GCA_038100295.1. Taxonomy (GTDB): domain Bacteria; phylum Pseudomonadota; class Alphaproteobacteria; order Rhodospirillales; family Casp-alpha2; genus UBA4479. The sequence goes on along the minus strand of JAYNVG010000029.1, from coordinate 25,279 downwards.
GTATCCGGCGTACGATGCCGAGGGCGCCATCGGCGGCTGGGTGGCGACGGCGCGGATGACCGGTCAGACCGGGACGCGGACGGACGACGACGATCCGACCTACGATCCGCTGACCAATCTGCCGGGGCGCTCGCTGGTCGTGCGCCGGCTCAAGCCGGAACTGCAGTTCACCGGCAGCGACGCGCGCCAGGTGACGCTGCTATGCATAGATCTCGACGGCTTCGACGCCGTCAACCGTGACCACGGCCGCGCCGCCGGCGATCAGGTGCTGGTCGAAACCGCGCTCAGGATCGGGCGCAGCATGCGCGCGTCGAACATCATCGGCCGCCTGCAGGAAGATATGTTCATCGTCGGCATCGCCGACATCCGCAGCCACGAGCAGATCAACGCCGTGGCGCAGCGGCTGATCGCCGCCATCGCCAAGCCGTTTCACGTCAAGGGGGTGCGCGCGCCGATCATCCTCACCGCCAGCATCGGCATCGCCGCCGCACCGGAAAACGGCCGCGACGCGGAAGAGCTGATCGGTCACGCCCAGGCCGCCGTCGACCTGGCCAAGCAGACCGGCACCGGCACCTACCAGTTCTATACCAACACCACCGGCGGCGAGGTCCGCGAGCGCCGGTCCAGGGTCAACAAACTGCGCCGCGCCATCGACGACGGGCAGTTGCGTTTGCTGTACCAGCCCAAGGTTTCGCTGGCGTCCGGCGAGATCGTCGCCGCCGAGGCGCTAGTGCGCTGGCAGGATCCGGACTCGGGCCTGGTCATGCCCGCCGATTTCATCCCGCTCGCCGAGGACGCCGGGCTGATCGACCCGATCGGCCGGCTGGTGCTGATCGAGGCCTGCGAGGCGCTGGCAAAATGGCAAAAGAGCGGCCTGCCGTTTCTCAGGGTCGCGGTCAACGTGTCGGCCCGCGAAATCGCCCGTGCGTCGTTTCATGACGACCTGGTGCAGATCATGAAGGACACCGGCATCGAGCCGGATTCCCTCGAACTCGAGATCACCGAAAGCGCGGTGATGGAAGGCGCCGAGGACGTGATCCGCTCGCTCCGCGACATCCGCGCGCTCGGCGTGCACCTGACGGCGGACGATTTCGGCACCGGTTACGCCTCGCTCAGCTATCTGCGCAACTTCCCCCTCGACGGCATCAAGATCGACACCACCTTCGTCAGCGACATCGGCAACCCGGAAGGCGGCGGGCTGGCGTCCGCGGTCATCGCCGTCGGCCACTGCCTGGAGATGAACGTCGTCGCCGAAGGCGTCGAAACCGAGGACCAGCTCAGCTACCTGCGCTGGCGCGACTGCGACGAGGTGCAGGGGTTCCTGATCAGCGAAGCGCTGCCGTCGGACGACTTCGTGGCGATGGTGCAAAAGGGCCCGGTGCTTTAGGGGACTCACGCCGCGCGTCATCCTGAACGTGATTCAGGATCCATGCTTCGAGACACGCGCGACGCTCGTTCCTCTGCATGAGGTATGGATTACGCCCTCATCCTGAGGAGGCCCGAAGGGCCGTCTCGAAGGATGAACCCTGAATCAAGTTCAGGGCGGCGGATGGATATTAAGCCGTATTGCGATTATCCCCCTCATCCTGAGGAGGCCCGAAGGGCCGTCTCGAAGGATGAGCCCTGAATCAAGTTCAGGGCGGCGGATGGATATTAAGCCGTATTGCGTATCCCGGACGGGCCGATGGCGCGATCCGGGACCCATGGCACGGCTTGGCTCTGACTGGAAAATAGGTCCCGGATACCGCGCGTTCGCCCGGTTCCGGGAGACACGGCCGCCGCGCATTTGCATCCGCCCAAAAATACGGAACAATGACAACCTCGAAATCTGGCATACTGCGTGGGTGAGCATGCAGCGACAGGGGGATCGACAATGTCATTACACAAGCTGGCGGACGATACGGCGCGGGACGTTCTTGAAAAACTGGGCCACGGGACGGACCAACTGGCCGAGGTGTCGCAGATCATCGAGGCGGCCCTTGAACAGTCCATTCGCGGCACCAAGGAAGGTTGTATCGAAGCCGTCAATATCTGCTGCAGCGCGGATCAGGACCTGGCGCACAAGATCGCCGAACAGCTGCGGCTCAAGGAAAAGGCGCTGATCGCCAACCTGTCCAGCCTACGCTGAGTTCTCCGGCCCCATCCAGCGGCGGATTTCCTCGTGTTCGATGCCGAACAGGTCGAGCGCGCGGCCGACGCTCTGGCGCACCAGGTCCTCGATGCTTTTCGGGCGCGCGTAAAACGCCGGCATCGGCGGAAAGATCACGGCCCCGGCCTCGGTGGCGCGGCGCATCAGTTCGATGTGCCCGGCGTGATAGGGCGTTTCGCGCACCATCAGCACGAGGCGGCGGCGTTCCTTCAGGCAGACATCGGCGGCGCGGATGATCAGGTTGTCGGCATAGCTGTTGGCGATCCCGGAAAGGGTCTTGATCGAACACGGCGCGATCAGCATGCCGCGCGTCCGGTACGAACCGCTGGAAACGCAGGCCGCCTGATCCTTGTTGGAATGCACGACCTCGGCCAGCGCCTTGACCTCGTCGATGGAGACATCGGTTTCGATCTCGATGGTGCGCCTGGCGACCTCGGACAGGATCAGATGCGCCGGCTGGCCGATATCGCGCAGCAGGCGCAGCGTCTCGATGCCGTAAATGGCACCGGATGCACCGGTCATGGCGATCAGGATCGGCTCGGGCATGCGGGTCTCCTCTGCGTTTCCGGGACTTTAGCCAGAAGATACGGAAAACGCACGGTTTTGCAGCGCCGGGACGCCCTTTTATTGTCTCCGGTTCGTTGCCGGGGTATATGAAGGCATGAAACTGAAATTTACCTTCCTGGTAATGATGCTTATGGGTCTCGCCGCATGTTCCGGCGAGCCGCCCTATGTAAATCGCCCCTATGAAATCAATCGCGAAATGGAGTCTTTTCCGGACGGACCGGAGATCGTCAGTGGCAGCAAGATTACGGTCTGCTATTCGAAGTCCGACTCGACGCCGGCTCAGATCAGAACCCTGGCGTCGGATGAATGCGCTAAAAGCGGCTTGGGGATCGGCTTCGTCGAACAGGTTTACGACGTATGCCCGCTGATGACGCCGAATGCCGCCGTTTTCGAGTGCGTTGCGTCCGTTGGCGGACAGGGGACGGGACCGCGGGCCGCTGCAAACACCGCGCCGGTCATTCAGCCGCCTTCCTTCGCGGCGCCCAGGCCGGCCGGCGCCGGTCGAACCCTTGGGTCCATCAGTGCCGCCGATGTGTCGACGACGGCAAAGAGCCAGCCGTTTCCGACCTATCTTTTCAACAATGGCCAGCCCACGCGCTGACGGCCGGTTAACCGGGGCTTCGACGTAACATGCTTCAAGTCATACTGGCCGCGGCTGGAGCGTATGCGCTGGTCGTGGTCTCGTTGTACGCCTTTCAGCGCAACCTCATGTACCACACCGATTCCGTGCTGCTGCCGGTCACCGATACGCTGGTTGCCGGCGCCCAGGTACACCGGCTGCAAAGCGGCCCCGGGATCGAGGTGCAGTCCTGGTATCTGCCGGCGCGCGACGGCAAGCCGGTGATCGTGTTCTTTCACGGCAATGCCGGGACGATTTCAGACAGGGATTTCAAGGCCGCGCCCTGGCACGATGCCGGTTACGGCGTCTGGCTGGCGGGTTATCGCGGCTTCGGCGGCAGTGCCGGGAAGCCGACCGAGCAGGGGCTGTATGCCGATGCCCGCTCGACCCTTGCCAGGCTTCAGGAAAGCGGCATCCGGCCCGCCGACATGGTGCTGTACGGGGAATCGCTCGGCACCGGTATTGCCACGCAGATGGCACTGGAACTGGCCGAAGCTGGCAGGCCTGCGCGGGCGCTGATCCTGGAAGCGCCGTTTTCATCGATGGGTGATGCGGCACAATACCGTCACTGGTATGTCCCGGCGCGGTGGCTGGTCCGGGACCGCTACGAAAACCTGGCGAAGATCGAGCGGATTTCGGCGCCGCTGTTCGTCATTCATGGCGATCAGGACCGGGTTTTGCCGCAGGCCCACGGGCGGATGCTCTTCGCCGCCGCCAGAGAGCCGAAAAAGGCGCTGTGGATCGACGGCGGCGGCCACACCGATCTGTTCGATCACGGCGCCGGTCAGGCGGTTCTGGATTTCCTCGACGAACTGGGGTGAGGCGGGCGCCTAAACCGTATCGCGTCCGCCGTGTGCCGCCGACCAGCCGATCGGGTCGTCAAGGAAGGCCCTGACGCCGTCCAGGCTTTCCTGCAGGAAGTCGCCGCCACGGGTCGCTTCGGCCAGCACGTCCTGCCACGTCGCCAGGTAGTGCAGGCGGACACCCATGTTGGCGAAGGTTTCCTCGGCACCCGGAAAGGCGCCATAGAAGAACACCACGAAGATATCCTCGACCACGGCGCCGGCGCCCCGGAGCGCTTCGACGAAGTTGACCTTGGAGCCGCCGTCGGTCGCCAGATCCTCGACCAGGATCACCTTGGCGCCTTCGGTCATGGAGCCTTCGATCTGTGCGTTGCGGCCGAATCCCTTGGGCTTCTTGCGCACGTACAGCATCGGTTTCGAGAGAGATTCCGACAGCCACGAGGAATAGGGGATGCCGGCGGTTTCGCCACCGGCCATCATGTCGACGCCGGACATGTCGATGTTTTCCGACAGCATCTCGGCGCCCATCTCGATGATGCGGCGCCGGGCGTCGAGGAACGAGATCACCCAGCGGCAATCGATGTACACCGGGCTCGCCCAGCCCGCGGTCAGCATATACGGCTCCTGCGGGCGGAAATTGACGGCCTTGATATCGAGCAGAAGGCGTGCCGTTTCCATGCCACGCGCGCTTGTTTGGGTTGTTGTGTCAGACATGCTTTTCCCGTTCTATGCGCCAAGTATTCAGCGATTGGTCAATGAGTGTATCGTCGTTGGTTTTAAGCACTTCCAGCGGGAATGACAATCTGGCGTTGACTTGCGGAACCGGGACCGCCATCCCAATGTATCGAACAGGGAGAATTGCATGAACCGTCGCGAGCGCCGCCGTATGGAGAGCCTTGGCGAGGCCGGTGCCAGCGCCAGCACCGCCAAGGCCGTAAACGCGGCCAAGGCACGCGTGCGCGCGGCGGAAACGCGCCTCGACAAGGGTGACACGGCGGGGGCGCTGGCGTCCCTGAAGGAGGCGCAGACCCTCGACCCGCAGAACGCGCGGGCGTGGTATCTGCAGGCGATGATCGAACTCAACGCCGGGCGTATCACCGAGGCCGGTGACGCGATCCTCAAGGCCTCGCTGATCGACGACAAGGATCTGGCCATTCACGCCAACTGCGCCGCCATCATGAACCTGTGCGGTCGCCCGATGGAGGCCGAGGCCTCGGCCCGCTTCGTCATCGAACGTTCGCCTGAGATGCCGGAAGCCTACTGCAACCTTGGGGTGGCGCTGGAAGCGCAGGGCAAGGTCGCCGACGCCCGCGAGGCACTGACCAGGGCCATCGACCTCAAACCCGGATACGCCGATGCGCTGATTTCACTCGGCAATCTGTGGTTTCGCGCCGGCGACTACATTTCCGCCGCCGAAAGCTTCGCCGAGGCCGTCAAGGCAGGTCCCATGAACGTCATGGCCAAGACCAACCTTGCCGTGGCGTTGCGCCATGTCGGCGAGCTGGCGGCCGCCGAACAGCAGTGCCTGGAAGCCATCGGCATCGATCAGGGCTATGCCGAGGCGTATAATGCGCTCGGCAATGTGCTGTTGCAGCTTGGCGACGTGCCGGGCGCCATCAAGGCGTTCGAGGATGCCGTGCAGCGCCGCGCCGTCTATCCCGAAGCCCGAGCCAACCTGGCCGGGGCACGCTTCAAGGCCGGCGACCTGAAGGGCGCGGAAGAGGGCTATCAGGACGTTCTCGAGCGTCATCCCGAGTTTGCCGAGGCGGCGCTGGGGCTGGGGATCGTGTTGCTTGGACAGGGCCGTCTGGCTGATGCCGAACGCCGTTTCCGCCGCGCCGTCGAAATCCGCCCGTCCATGGGCGAGGCGTGGATGAACATCGCCGACGCCAGGGGCGCGGATCTCGCGGACGAGGATCTCGCCGTGCTGCGGACACGGGCCGCCGATGCGCGCCTGCCCGAGGAGGACCGCATCGCGTTCCTGTATGCGCTTGGCAGCGCCGAGGATGCGAAGGGCGATTACGCCGCCGCTTTCGCCGCCTATCGGCAGGCCAACGAACGCCGCAGCCGCCTGGCTGAAATCACCGGTGCCACCTTTTCCGCCGACGAGTTTGATGATGAAATTACCAATGTAATCAATACATTGAATAAAAGTTCTCTGGAATTGGTTAAGGATATGGGCGATGCCGAGGCGGAGCTGATCTTCATCTGCGGCATGCCGCGCTCCGGGACCACGCTGGTCGAGCAGATCCTGGCCGTGCATCCGGATGTCGCCGGCATGGGCGAGGTCGATATCCTGAGCGGGCTGCCAGACGATTACCCCGCCGAAGTGCCGGGCCTGACGGCGGCCGAGATCAGAAGCATGGCCGAGACCTACCTGTCGCGGCTGCCGGTGCGACCGTGCGACGGCAAGCGGGTCACCGACAAGACGCCGCAGAACGTGTTCTTCCTGGGGCTGATCCAGGTTCTGTTTCCAAAGGCGAAGGTCATCCACTGCCGGCGCGACCCCCGCGATGTCGCACTATCGTGCTATTTCCAGAACTTCCACAGCGTCGGACTGGACTGGGCGTCGGACCTCGGCAATATCCGCCGCTACGCCGCCGCCGAGGAACGCATCATGGCGCACTGGCGCGAAACCCTGGACATCGCCATCCACGAAGTCGTCTACGAGGATCTGGTCGCGGATCACGAGGCCGAGACGCGCAAGCTGCTGGACTTCTGCGGGCTCGCCTGGAACGACGCGGTGCTGCGCCCGCACGAACGCACCGGCACCGTGCTGACGGCGTCGAACTGGCAGGTGCGCAAACCGATCCATACCAACGCTGTCCAGCGCTGGCGCCACTACGAGGGCTTTCTGGGTGACGGATGAAGCCGAAATCTGGGTGCTGCTGGATGACCGCGCCGGCAACCGGGCGCAGGCGCTGGGCGTTGCCGAGCGTCTGGCCGGGCAATCGGGCAGACCGTTCCGCGCCGTGGAAATCCGCTATGCGATGATGGCCAGACTGCCGAACGTCGTGCTCGGGGCCTCGGTTTCCGGCCTCGACGCGGCCTCGAAGACCGCGTTGCACGCGCCGTGGCCGAAGCTGGTCATCGCCGCCGGGCGCCGCACGGCGCCGGTGGCGCGCTGGATCAAGGCGCAGAGCGACGGGAGCGCGAAGCTTTTGCAGATCATGGACCCCGGCAACGGGGCGTCTGATTTCGACCTGATCTGCCGGCCGATGCACGACAAGGGTACGGCGACTGGGGCCAATATCCTCGACATTGCCGCAGCACCGCACCGCATGAGCGCCGACGCGCTGGCCAAGGCCCGTGCCCACTGGCAGGCGCAGGTCGAGGGTCTGCCGGTGCCGCGTATCGCACTGCTGATCGGCGGCGCGACACGGCGCCGCGCCTTTACCCCGGCGATGGCGCGGACCCTGTGCCGGGCCGCCAGCGATGCCGTGGCGGCGCTCGGCGGCAGCCTGATGGTCACCACCAGCCGCCGCACCGGCGACGCGGTCGACGCCGTGCAGCAGAGCCTGACGGGACCGCACCGGCTGTATCACTGGGACCAGGGCGGGGAGAACCCGTATCCGGGCTTCCTCGCCATGGCCGATGCGGTCATCGTCACCGGGGAGTCGGTTTCCATGTGTTCGGAAGCGGTGGCGCCCGGCAAGCCGGTCTATATCCATGCGCCCGCGGACCTGATCACCGACAAGCACGCACGGCTGCACGAATCGCTGTGCCGGGGCGGCCATGCGCGGATGTTCGACGGGCGGATTTCGCTGGACTGGACGCCGGTTGCGCTGGATACCGCCGCCGAAATTGTGGACGCCGTCTTTGCGCGCGGCCTGCTGGAGCGGACCTGATGCCGCAGCTATGCGCCAACCTGATGTATCTGTTCACCGAGCTGCCGCTGATGCAGCGCTTCGCCGCCGCCAGGGCGGCCGGGTTCCGCCTTGTCGAATACCAGTTCCCGTATGAGGCCGATGCCTCGGAGATGAAGCGCAAACTCGACGAATGCGGGCTGCAGATGGCGCTGATCAATGCGCCATGCGGCGACCGGGAAAAGGGCGAACGCGGGCTGGCGGCGCTGCCGGGCCGGGAAGCGGAATTCCGCGACAGCCTGTTGCTGGCGCTCGCCTATGCCCGCGAACTGAAGTGCCCGCGCATCCACGTCATGGCCGGTATCGTCGACGACGCGGAAAAGGACATCGCCACGTCGGTCTATGCCGAGAACCTGCGCGTCGCCGCGAAAACCGCCGAAGCGGCGGGGATCGGCATCGTCATCGAGCCGATCAACGGCATCGACGTGCCGGGTTATCTTCTGCAGTGGACGCAGCAGGCGCGGGCGGTGATCGCCATGGTCGGTGAGCCGAACATCCAGTTGCAGTACGACGCCTATCACGCGCTGGTCAACGCAGAGGACCCGCTGGAGGGGCTTCGCGCCAATTTCGACATGATCGCGCATATCCAGATCGCCGGCTATCCGGGCCGCGCAGAGCCGATCGCCGAGGGCAGTTACGACATGGGCGGGTTCATCGAACTGGCCGACATGCTCGGCTACACGGGTGCCATCGGCTGCGAATACAATCCCGCTGCGGGGACCGAAGCCGGGCTTGTCTGGGCGTCACGCTACGGGATCGGGGTCTAAGCACCTGTCCTCGTCCTTCGAGACATCCCTGCGGGCTTCCTCAGGATGAGGCTTGAAACGGCCTCATGCTGAGGAGCGCAGCGTCTCGAAGCATGATTGCTCAGCCGTTGGTCAAGTTTGACCGTTTGCTCAACCGCCCGTCATCGTATGGCGCTGCTCGCCCAGTTCCTCGATGCCGAAGGTCAGCTTCTGGCCCGGCTTGAGATAGCGCGGCGGCTTCCTGCCGGTGCCGACGCCGGGCGGCGTGCCGGTGGCGATGATGTCGCCCGGCATCAGGGTAATGCGCTCGGAGACGAACGCCACCATGTGCCCGACATCGAAGATCATGGTCTTGGTCGAGCCTTCCTGCATGCGCTCCTTGTCGACATCGAGCCACATGTTGAGGTTCTGCACGTCGTTGATGTCATCGGGCGTGACCAGCCACGGTCCGAGTGGCGCGAAACCACGATAGCTCTTGCCCTTGGTCCACTGCCCGGTGCCTTCGAGCTGCCAGGCGCGCTCCGAGACGTCGTTCATGATGGTAAAGCCGGCGACATGCTTCATGGCGTCGGCGCGGTTGATTTCCTCGGCCTTGCGGCCGATGACGATGGTCAGTTCGATTTCCCAGTCGGTCTTGGTCGAGCCGGGCGGAATGGCGATATCGTCGAACGGGCCGGTGATGGCATAGGGTGATTTGAGGAAGATCACCGGCTCGGACGGCAGCGGCATATTCAGCTCGGCGGCGTGATCGGTGTAGTTGAGACCGATGCAGACGACCTGGCGGATATCGCCGACCGGGGCGCCGATACGGACGTCGTTACCGACGCGGGGCAGGGTTTCCTGGTCGATCTTGGCCAGCCGCGCCAGCCGGTCGGGGTCGAGCGAGGCGCCGGCAAGATCGTCGACCTGATCGCTGAGGTCGCGGATATGGCCTTCACGGTCGATCAGGCCGGGCTTCTCGGCACCGGGGTTGCCGAATCTGACGAATTTCATGGGGATCACACTCCTAATACTTTTTTCAACAATATGACGGCTGGCGGGGCGCGTCCACGCAAACCGGATTGTCCGCCTAATGTGATGAAAATCATATTCGTTTCAAGGATTTCAGCGTATCTCCGGGGGAACGATCAGGAGATACCGCATTGAGCATCGCATACCGTGAATTGACCCATCTCGTCGAACGCCTGCACCGCCGCCTGCTGGACGTGGTCCGCGCCGAACTGACCCGCGCCGACATCCACGACCTCAACGGCGTCCAGGCGCTGCTGCTGGCCAATGTCGGCGATGGCGAGATCGCCGTCCGCGATCTGGTCGAACGCGGCTATTACCTGGGCTCCAACGTGTCGTATAACCTGCGCAAGCTGACCGAGCTGGGATATCTGAAGCAGAAACCCACCAAGCACGACCGCCGCTCGGTTACCGTGATCCCGACCGACAAGGCGAAGAAAGCCGTCGCTGCCGTCCGCGCCGGCGAGGAAATCCACGCCGGGCAGTACCGCGAAGCGCTTGGCGAAATGGCGGATACGGAAACCGTCTGCGAGGCGCTGAAGCACCTCGAACACGTATGGACGGAGAACCTGTCGCGCACCGGCGGTTAGGACACCTTATTCCCCGGACGTTTCGATATTGAGGATCTCGCCGCAGTGCTTGCAATGCACGGCGTCGGGATCGTGCCTGTTGAGGCCGCATGTCTTGCAGGTATAGCGAACCTTGGCGGGGCGGAAGATCGTCTGCACAAGGCGCAGAAACAGACTGACGCCGACCACCATGATGATGATCGACAGCAAATAGCCGGTATTGCCGTGCAGGGTGATGTCGCCGAATCCCGTCGTCGTCAGCGTCGTGACGGTGAAATAAAGCGCATCGATGTAGGTGCGGATGTCGGCATTCGTGTTGACCTGCAACACATACACCAGCGCGGTGATGATGAAGATGAACACGAACAGGTTGACGACGCTGTTGATGACCTCCTCGTGCTGCTTGAAGAAACTGGACTGCTGGCGCAGGTCCTTGAGCACGCGATACGAACGCAACAGCCGCATCGTGCGTACGACACGGAGAAAGACGAAATTCTGCGAAATCAGCGGCACGACCAGGGTGATGATGACGACCACGTCCATCAGTGTGCCGAGCGAGAACGTGAACCTGAGGCGATCTTCCGCGATCCACAGACGTGCCATGAAGTCGAGCAGCAGGAAGGCGCCGATCAGGATGTCGACATAAAGCAGCCACGCGGTCAGGGGCAGCGTCGAGGAGACGACGAAATAGGAAATGGTCAGGATGTCGAAGGCGAGCAGAAAATAGCGGAAACGCGAGGCGTCTTTCGTGTCGCCGTTATACAACTTGTCGATCTTTTCCTTGAGCAGCATCGTCGTTCCGGCCTTTCGTGCCGCCGGACATATTGCCGGCCTGCTGGAAAGTATATCCGCCCCCATATGATTAGCGATGTCTAAGATACCTGGACGAATGTGACCCGGCCCGATCAACAGTCTCAACCGTGCGCCAAGAACATTGGACGGCCCTGAATAGGCGATAAATAGCGGTCGCGTTTGCCGCTATTCTCGCAATGTGGTTGGCTGATTGCCTGAAACCATGAAAACGGGTGGAGACGATCGATGCCTTTTGACCAAGCCAGTCTTGATGACCTTGCGGCCAGATACACCGATGCATGGAATTCCAAGACTCCTGAAAACGTTGCCGCGTTCCACGCCCCGACCAGCCGGATCGTCATAAACAGGGGAGAGCCGTCGGAAGGCCACGACGGTCTGACCGAGATGGCGGCCGGGTTTCATGCCGCCGTGCCGGACCTGGTTCTGCGGAATGACGGCATCCGGGGCGCGGGCAATCACGTTGTCTATCTGTGGACGTTTACAGGGCACGATGCGGACACCGGCAATCCGTTAAGCATCAGCGGATGGGAGGAATGGGACCTTGATGACGACATGCTGGTCACTTCGGCGCTCGGCTGGTTCGACGCCGAGGACTACCAGAGGCAGGTCGACGGGCGGTGAGTGAACGCCGGATGGCGGCGTTTAAATATCGATGTCCTCGACGAAGCGGGCGTGTTCCTGAATGTAGTTGAAACGCAGTTCCGGCTTCTTGCCCATGAGCTGGTCGACGAGCTTCGCCGTCGCCTTGGCTTCGATCTTTTCGTCATCGGTATGCGAACCCGGCACGGTGACGCGGATTAGCGTCCGGTTGGCGGGCGCCATGGTGGTTTCCTTGAGCTGCGCCGGCGGCATTTCGCCGAGGCCCTTGAAGCGCGAGACCTCGACCTTGCCGCGGCCCTTGAACTCGGTTTGCATCAGCTTTTCGCGGTGCACGTCGTCGCGCGCGTACATGGTCTTGCCGCCCTGGCTGAGGCGGTACAGCGGCGGCATCGCCAGATACAGGTAGCCCTGTTCGATCAGCTCCGGCATTTCCTGATAGAAGAACGTCATCAGAAGCGAGGCGATGTGCGCGCCGTCGACGTCGGCGTCGGTCATGATGATGATTTTCTCGTAGCGCAGGTCGTCGGCGATGAAACGGTCGCCGGTGCCACAGCCCAGTGCCTCGATCAGGTCGTTCAGTTCCTGGTTCGCCTTCATCTTGTCGGCGGTGGCGCTGGCGACGTTGAGGATCTTGCCGCGCAACGGCAGGATCGCCTGAAACTTGCGGTCGCGGCCCTGTTTGGCGGAACCGCCGGCGCTGTCGCCCTCGACGATGAACAGTTCGGTGCCGTCGCGGGTCGAATTGGCGCAGTCGGCGAGCTTGCCGGGCAGGCGCAGGCGCCGCGTCGCGGTCTGGCGCTTGGTCTGCTTGTCGTCGCGCTTCTTGAGCCGCAGTTCGGCGCGCTCGATGGCGTGTTCGAGCAAAGCCGTGGCCATTTCAGGCGACGCCGACAGCCAGTGATCGAAGTGATCGCGGACAGAGGTTTCGACCAGCTTCTGGGCATCGGCGGTCGACAGTTTTTCCTTGGTCTGGCCCTGGAATTGCGGATCGCGGATGAACACGGACAGCATGATATCGGCACCGCCGGCCACGTCTTCGGCCTGCAGTTTGGCGGCCTGCTTGTTCTTGGTCAGCTCGCCGTAGGCGCGCAGCCCCTTGGTCAGGGCGCCGCGCATGCCCAGTTCGTGGGTGCCGCCAAGCGGCGTCGGCACGGTGTTGCAGTAGGAATTGAAGAACGCATCCTCGTCGACCGGCCAGGCGACGGCCCATTCGACCCGGCCGGCCTCGTTCGGGAACGTGGCTTCGCCGGCGAACGGCGTCTGCGTCATGGTCTTGCGGTTCTTCAAAAGGGAAGCGAGATAATCGCCGAGTCCGCCCGGGAAATGCAGGGTCGCGGATTCCGGCGTGTTGTCGTCGGCCTTGAGGATTTTCGCATCGACCGACCAGCGGATTTCGACACCGCGGAACAGATACGCCTTGGAGCGCGCCATGCGGAACAGGGTCGACGGCTTGAAGCGCGCGCCGGCGCCGAAGATCTGTGAATCCGGCAGGAACGAGATGGTCGTGCCGCGGCGGTTGGAGACGGCGCCGCCGTCGGTCAGCTTGCTGGTCGGCTTGCCGCGCTCATAGGTCTGGGTCCACAGCTTCTTGTCCTTGCAGACCTCGACCGTCAACTGCTCGGCCAGCGCGTTGACGACCGACAGGCCGACCCCGTGCAGCCCGCCCGACGTGGCATAGGCATCGCCGCCGAACTTGCCGCCGGAATGCAGCGTCGTCAGGATCACTTCCAGCGCCGACTTGTCCTTGAACTTGGGGTGCGGGTCGACCGGAATGCCGCGGCCGTTGTCGCGGATCGTCAGCCGGTAATCGGCGTCGAGTTCGATTTCGATGCGGGACGCATGGCCGGCGACGGCTTCGTCCATGGAGTTGTCGAGGATTTCCGCCGCCAGGTGGTGCAGGGCGCGCTCGTCGGTGCCGCCGATGTACATGCCGGGACGGTGGCGAACCGGTTCCAGGCCTTCCAGCACCTCGATATCGTTGGCGGTGTAGCTGTCCTTGGTGCGGCCGTTTTTGGCCGCCGGCGCGTCATCCTTGCCGGCTTTCGATTTTGCGGCCTTGGCGGGTTTCTTGCTCATGTTCGAAGCAGCCTTCTTTGCGGATTTGCCGCTGTCGGTGGCGTCCGGCGCCGTGCTCTCGCCACCGAAAAGGTCGCCCATATCACCACTGCGTTCCATGTGTGTCGTATCCCCAGCGAGTAACAGGTTGAATGCGTCGCCGTCAGCGCCGATTTGGCCTCACTTTACGCGGACGGAATGGGCGCATCAAGGATGATAAGGTATATCGCCGCTTTATGGGCACCCATATGTTGTATATATTTTCTTAACGATTCTTGGCAAGGAAACCCGTCCCATGAGTGAACGAACCGACCCGAAGCCGGCCCCCGAGGGGGACGAAAAACCCCGTGGCGAGGAACCGCGCGGGGAACTGGCGCTCCGGACCCTGGCGATGCCCGCCGATACCAACCCGTCCGGGGACATCTTCGGCGGCTGGGTAATGGCGCAGATGGACATCGCCGGCGGCATCACCGCCTGGAACCGGGCCGACGGCCGCGTGGCGACGGTCGCCGTCGACGGTTTCACGTTTCACCGCCCGATCTTCGTCGGCGACGTGGTGTGCTGCTATACCGAGGTGGTGAAAACCGGCCGTACATCGATCTCCGTGCTGGTATCGGCCTGGGTCCTGCGCGGCCGCCGCCCGGACCAGCGGATCAAGGTGACGGAAGGGACCTTCACCTTCGTCGCCATCGATGCCGACGGCAACAAGCGCGAGGTCCCGCCGCTGTAAGTCCCGTATGCTCAGATCAGCATCATCGAAATGTAGGCGGACACGAACAGTGTGCCCAGTGCCAGAAATTCGCTCAGGAAACGGCCTGCGTTATGCCAGTTGTTCATCGCTTTATCCTCCGTTCGTTACGCCCGAGTGACGGGCTTGGGTATTCGCCAAAACAGGAACATTAAAAGAACATTATTGGAACAAAATAAGAATATCAAGCAATTTCTGTTCCGCTTCTCAATCCCGTCTTGATCTCTCAGCCGTGCTTGCTCAGGCTTGATGAAAAGCTAAATCCGGAGGGTGTCCAATGCGGTCATATATCGTGCTTGCCGCTGTCTTCGCGTTCACGGCGATTCCGGGCGGCATGGCGGCGAAAGCCGACGAGCCGTCGGTTCTGGACGTCAGCGCCGTCGCCAATGCCGACGGCACGTACGGGTTCAGCGCCACCGTCGCGCACCGCGACGAGGGCTGGAAGCACTATGCCAACAAGTGGGACATCGTGACCCCCGACAACAAGGTGATCGGCGAGCGGTTGCTGTTTCATCCGCATGTCGACGAACAGCCGTTTACCCGCAGCCTGGGCAGGGTCGCGGTGCCGATCGGCGTCACCGAGGTGACGGTGCGGGCGTACTGCAACATCACCGGCGCCGGCTCGCGGACGTTCACGGTCAAGCTGCCGCCGAGGAAATAACGGGAACCGCCGGATCGCCGTCATGCTGAACTTGATTCAGGATCCACCATACGTGCATTTCCCGGACGGGCCGCAGGCGCGGTCCGGGACCCATGAACGGCGCGGCCGGGTATCGGCATAGGTCCCGGGTCTCAGCGCGCCGGCGCTTCGCCCGGGAAAATTCATTGTCAATTTTGGGTCACGCCCGCCCTTAGCGTTTGAGCAGCGCGTTCAGGTCTTTCAACTCGCGGCGGCACTTGCGCCGCTCGACCCACAGCATGCTGAGGATAAGCGGCGACAGGATCGCCACCACCGCCGCCGCCAGCAGCCCGACGGAGAGCATGAAGTTCTGCGCCCCGTCAAACCGCAGCAGCGATTCGATGAGCGGCGTACCGGTCTCGGGCTCGGTCGCGGCAAGCCGGAAGACCCAGGCCGTCAGGGACAGCAGTACCGCCAGCGCCAGCACGACGACGCCTTTTTCGATGGCCTGCAGCCGTTCGTGCAGATCGCGTCTCGCGGCTTCGGAAAACAAGAGCCGCAGGTTATCGTCGCGCAGTTCGAAGGCCGCCGGATCGGCGGCTTGCTGCGGATGAACTATATCGGATCCATTCATGGCGGATATTCTAAGGGATTTGCCGAGCTTGCCTATCCCTCGGATGCCGTGTGCGCAAAGAAAAGACCCCCGCCATCACTGGCGGGGGTCCCCACGGTGGGGCCGAAGCCCCAACTCCGCGTTAGGAAGAGTAGTACATCTTGAATTCGATCGGATGCGGTGCATGTTCGAAGGCGAAGATTTCTTCCCACTTCAGGTCCATGTACGCATTGATCTGGTCGTCGGTGAAAACGTCGCCCTTGGTCAGGAACTCGCGGTCCGCATCAAGCGATTCCATCGCTTCACGCAGCGAGCCGCACACCGTCGGCACGTCGGCGAGTTCTTCCGGCGGCAGGTCGTACAGATCCTTGTCCATGGCTTCGCCCGGATGGATCTTGTTCTGGATGCCGTCGAGGCCGGCCATCATCATCGCCGAGAACGCCAGGTACGGGTTGGCGACGGCGTCCGGGAAGCGGACTTCGACGCGCTTGCCCTTCGGCGAGCCCGAGAACGGGATGCGGCACGAAGCGGAACGGTTGCGTGCCGAGTAAGCCAGCAGCACCGGCGCTTCGAAGCCGGGGATCAGACGCTTGTAGGAGTTCGTCGACGGGTTGGTGAAGGCGTTGATGGCCTTGGCGTGCTTGATGATCCCGCCGATGTAGTAAAGCGCCGTGTCGGAAAGGTCGGCATAACCCGAACCGGCGAAGGTCGGCTTGCCGTCTTTCCAGACGGACTGGTGGGTGTGCATGCCCGAACCGTTGTCGCCGGCAACCGGTTTCGGCATGAACGTCGCGGTCTTGCCGTAGGTCGCAGCGACCATGTGCGTGGCGTACTTGTAGATCTGCACGTTGTCGGCGGCGCGCACCAGGGTCGAGAAGGCCATACCCAGCTCGTGCTGTGACGGCGCGACTTCGTGGTGGTGCTTGTCCATGGTCAGGCCCATTTCCAGCATCACCGAGACCATTTCGGCGCGGATGTCATGCGCCTGGTCGACCGGCGGTACCGGGAAATAGCCGCCCTTGATACCGGGACGGTGGGCGAGGTTGCCGTCGGTCATCGTCGCACCGGTGACGTACGGGCCTTCTTCGGACGAGAAAGCGAACGAGCATTCGTTCATCTCGACCTTGTAGCGGACGTCGTCGAACATGAAGAACTCGGGCTCGGCGCCGAAGTACGCGGTGTCGCCGATACCGGTGGTGCCGAGGTAGGCTTCCGCCTTCTTGGCGACCGAACGCGGATCGCGCTCATAGGGCTGACCGTTGGTCGGCTCGATGATGTCGCAGTTCAGGATCAGCATCGGCTGCGCGGCGAACGGATCCATGACGGCGGTGGAGGCGTCGGGGATCAGCGCCATGTCGGATTCGTTGATGGCTTTCCAGCCGGCGATCGAGGAACCGTCGAACATGATGCCGTCTTCGAAGGTCTCTTCCTCGATGAAGTCGGACACCATGGTCAGGTGCTGCCATTTGCCGCGCGGATCGGTGAAGCGCAGGTCGACGTAACCGATTTCGTTGTCCTTGATGTATTTAAGAACATCGTTCGGGGTTTTGATATCCAATCCCATTATTTATTCCTTCCTTCCTAACTCGGTGTGGTTTTGGCTGATTATCCGTTGAGCGGGACGTGCTGCGGACGTGCCTCAGATGGCATCGTTTCCGCGTTCGCCCGTTCGAACACGAATGGCTTCTTCGACAGGGGTAATAAAGATCTTGCCGTCGCCGATGCGGCCGGTCTGCGCGGCCTGCTGGATGGCTTCCACGGCGCGCTCCAACATGCCGTCGTCGACGACGATTTCGATTTTGACCTTGGGCAGGAAATCGACCACGTACTCGGCGCCGCGGTACAGTTCGGTATGGCCTTTCTGACGGCCGAAACCTTTGGCTTCCAGGACCGTGATGCCCTGCAGGCCGATTTCGTGCAAAGCTTCCTTCACTTCATCGAGCTTGAACGGCTTAATGATGGCTTCGATTTTTTTCATTGGTGATATCACCCCTTGGTCAAGCTCGGTTTCCAGGCGGGCGCCTGCCATGCACGGACAACGCGTCCTTTCACGCCTGCTCAACAGCACGGATCATGCCAGTTTTGCAGGCCGCCATATTATTGAATAATTATAATAGGTTAGGTGTCCATCTGAGGCCCATGACACAGAAGCAGGCACGGTATTCTGCATATTAATTAATCAGATGATGCTATTTTAGACGTGCAAAAAAGGGCGCCGGGCAGGGGCGCGATGCCCGTCCGGGCAAATTTTCCGCCTGAAAATGTGGACTTTTCGAATGATTTGTGAAACTATACATCCTCATCTTGAGGATCTAACCACCTTGTGAGGTCTGCAAAGCGCCTAACCCCTCTGTAATCATTGCAAATTCTGGGATTTTGGAATTTTGCTGCATTGCAGCATTTTTTGTTGCATTGCGATTACAATAGGATTACAAGGCGTGGCCCATCTGTGAGGATCGCTTAAGGAGTATCGAGTTATGCAACGCCTAGACTTGGTTAAATATCTTGCGGACACCGCGTCCGAACTTATCGCCCGCGAAATGCAGGGCGGTACTGTCGATTCCACCGGTCTGGATGAAGCCGCCGAACTTCTTAATCTGAGCTCTCGGATTATGGCCCGTGCCTCGGAAGTGGTTGGACAAGACCTAATCCAGGAGGCTGCCTAATGGCTTCTCGAAGCTCTGATAATAAAAAACCGACATCCGACCGCCCCGAACAGCACAAAAAGCGCAAGTGCTTGATGTGCAGTGAAAACTTCCAGTCTCATCATTACGGTGAGCGGGTCTGCCCGTCCTGCAAAGGTACGGCGGCGTGGCGTGAAGGTGCTGCTGCGTAATCCTTCTGGATCACCGGCACATGACAGGGCCCCGGCAACGTCGGGGCCTTTGTCTTTTCCGGGCCACGCCCGGATCCGATTCCAACTGAATTCAGTTTTCCAGGGACTGCAGGGCGCGCAGCACCGCGATCTCGGCCATGCGCGGGTCCTGGCCGACCGGGCCGGCATCGACGATCTGCGCATCGGCGCGGGCGGCGATCGCCGCCTGCACGTCATCGACCGCGTGCCCGCCGGGTGCCGCGAACAGGCCGACCACGGCCGCCGGGCCGTCGATCCGGGCCAGCACGTCGTGCATGAAGGGCGGTTCTTCCAGCATCGCCAGTTCGACCGCCTGGAACCCGCCCTGAAATGCGCCTTGGGCACGCAGCCGGGCGGCATGCGCCTCGGCACAGGCTTTCGATTCACCACGTCCCTTGGAGCCGTGCCCGACCAGCACCAGCGTCGACGTCGCTGCTTCATGCCCGGCCACAGACAAGGCGCGTTCAGCAGCATCGCGAGCGAGGGTGCTGACGTCATCGTGGGTGCCGACCGGCGCCGTCACGATAATCCGGCGCCGGGCGCCGTCCTTGTTCAGGGCATGGCTGATCTGCGCTGAAAGTTCTCCGGCCAGAAAGCCGTCCGACATCATGAACGGCACGATCAGCACGGTGTCCGCCGTCATGTCCGCCGCCGCCATATCCGATACCCCGCCGTCGCCCATCAGAAAGACCGCCGATACCTGGCTGAAGGGACCGGCTTTGCGCATCCGCTCGGCATGCGCGGCAATCATCGCGTTGGCGGCGGGCCGGCGCTGGGAGCCGTGTGCCGCCAGCACCACACCGATCCTGCCGGCGACGGCGTCGGGGAGGGGTTTCGGCATCGGTCCGGCTATCGTCATGAAATCGCTCATCCCTGTTTCAGGCATATCTAAGCAGCTTTGTCCTTATATATGGTTGACCAAGGTCAAGTCGGCAATCGAGGGCCGCAGATCGCCGTATCCGGAGACATAATTTTAACGACCGCCACGCTATAGTGTCCGCATGCTCAGGAAACATGCCGCAATCGCGCTGATATTGCCGCTTTCGCTCTGTGCGCCGGCCGCCGCTGACGAGATCGACGACATCGTCCGCGCCGTCGCCGCGGCTGGGCACGATACCCCGACATCGGCCCTGCTCAGGGATGCCTGCAATACGGATTCACTATGCGCCGCCCGGTTTCTCCGCGACCGAATCGGCGACGGCGCGCAGCTGGTCCCGGCAACCGGAACACAGAAGAAACCGCGCGGCTGGTCGCAGAGACCGGCGCTGCATTACGTGCTGAACGACACACGGGGCCGGTTGATCGTCGCCCCGGCGCGCTATGACGATGCCGCCGCCGAAGCGGTTCAGAAGGCGCTGGCCGAGGCGCCCGGGGCCGGCACCCCCATCGACAAGGTGGTGATCGACGTCCGCAAGATCGACGACGCCGGCAATCTCGACGGCATGCGCCGCCTGGCGGCGTATTTCATCGGCAGGCAGGACCGCGCCTTCAGCTATCTGCACAGCACCGGCCGGGCCATCGACTGGACGGTGCCGAAACCGCCGCAGCAAGTGGCGCCGGTCGCGCTCGAGGTCTGGACCGACGCCGATATCGGCGCCGAGGCGGAAGCCTTCGCAGCGCTGCTCCGCGTGCATGCCGGTGCGAAGGTCCTGGGCACGGTGTCGCACGCCCGCGGGTACGTGGCGGAAACGGTGCCGGTCAGCCCGGGCTGGGCGCTCAAGATACCGACCGGGCGCATCTCCGTCGCCGGGGACGTGCTGAGCGACGGGCTTATCCCCGACGGACCGCTTTCGGAGTAGTCACAAACCTTTCATTTGCAAAAACACTACAAATATTCTTGTAATGTTGGATGCGGAGTGAACATGCCATAGCGGCGCTGAGCGCGCTGGCCCATGCCGACCGTCTGGCGGCGTTCCGGCTCGTGTTGCGGGCCGGACGCAATGGCCTGCCGTCCGGCGGGATCGCCGAGGCGCTGGGCATTCAGCCGACGCGGATGTCGTTTCACCTGAGCACCCTGGAACGGGCCGGCGTACTGCATTCGGAACGGGACGGGCGGCACATCCGCTATGCCGTGAACTTCAAAATCATGCGCGATCTTCTGGGTTTCCTGACCGATGAATGCTGCGCCGGTCATCCGGAAATCTGCGCCGATCTGATGAAAGCCGCTCCACAAGCAAGGACGGCGAAGAAACTCGAGGAGACAACCTGATGACAGTTTCAAATGACACCCCCGTGAAGAACGTGCTGTTCCTGTGCACCGGTAACTCGGCGCGTTCGATCCTGGCCGAGGCGATCCTGAATCGCGAAGGGATGGGGCGTTTCAAGGCCTATTCCGCCGGCAGCATGCCGACCGGCAAGGTGCATCCCTATGCGCTCGACCTGCTGAGAAACAACAATCATCCGGTCGACGATCTGCGCTCCAAAAGCTGGGACGAATTCGCCGGACCCGACGCGCCGAAAATGGATTTCGTCTTCACCGTCTGCGACAACGCCGCCGACGAGGTTTGCCCGGTCTGGCCGGGGCAGCCGATGACCGCGCACTGGGGCGTCCCCGACCCGGCGGCGGCGACGGGCAACGAGGCGGAAAAGCGGCTCGCCTTCGTCGAGACCTACCGCTTCATGAGCAACCGGATTTCGATCTTCGTCAATCTGCCGCTGGCGTCTCTCGACAAACTGTCGCTGCAGGCGCATCTGAACGAGATCGGCCAGAGCTTTCCCGATACCGCCTGACAGGAATTCGACTTAAATGAATACTCAACCGTTTTCACGTCGGCTTCTGTCGGAATACATCGGCACCGCCGGCCTGCTGGCGACCGTCATCGGTTCCGGCATCATGGCGGAGCGGCTGGCCGGCGGAAACGACGCCATCGCGCTGCTTGGCAACACCATCGCCACCGGGGCCATGCTGGTGGTGCTGATCACGGTGTTCGGACCGATGTCCGGCGCGCATTTCAATCCTGCCGTGACCCTGGCCTTCATGCTCAGGAAGGAAATCGAAAAGCATCACGCGCTCGTCTATATCCTGGTCCAGGTCGCCGGGGCCGTCACCGGCATGCTGGTCGCGCACGCCATGTTCGAAGAACAGATTTTCCAGCTTTCGACCAAGGTCCGCAGCGGCCCGGCGCAGATGTTTTCCGAAGCCGTCGCCACCTTCGGCCTGGTGCTGACGATCTTCGGCGCCGTCCGCCACCGTCCCGAGGCGGTGGCCTGGCTGGTCGGGCTGTACATCACCGCGGCGTACTGGTTCACGGCCTCGACCAGTTTCGCCAATCCCGCCGTGACCATTGCCCGCGCCATGACCGACACGTTCTCGGGGATCCAGCCCGCCGACGCGCCGTTCTTCATCCTGCTGCAGTTCGTCGGCGCCGTGGCTGCCGTCTTCATCGCCGGACATCTGGCGTACTTCGAGCGCGACGCGGATTAGACCGTGCTTCAATCGTCATCCCAAACTTGATTTGGGATCCATGCTTCGAGACACTCGCGATGCTCGTTCCTCAGCATGAGGTATGGAGCACGCCCTCATCCTGAGGAGACACGAAGTGTCGTCTCGAAGGATGGACCCTGAATCAGGTTTAGGGCGACGAGGGATTTGCAATGCCCGGCGAAGTGAATAGGCTTTGATCCGCCTGTAAACCTGAAAGCCGTATCCTTGCCCGCAAGCAATTCCAACATTCCGGCCGTATCGCAGCCGCTTTCAAACTTCGTCGCCGGTGTGACGTGGGACGACCTGCCCGAGGACGTGCGCCACAACACCAAGCGGTCCTTGCTGAACTTCTTCGGCACCGCCTTTGCCGGGGCGCATGATATCGCGTTGGAACATTCCGTCGCGGTGCTGGATGAATTCAAAGGGCAGGGGCATGCGACCCTGATCGGCCGGTCGGGGACCGCCGATCCGCTGACCGCGGCGTTCATCAACGGCGCCGCCGGCAACGTCCACGACTTCGACGACACGCACATTCGCACCGTCATTCATCCGACCGCGCCGGTGGCTCCGGCGCTGCTGGCGCTGGCCGAACGCCGGAAGGTTTCCGGCCGCGATTTCATTATCGCGCTGGCGTTGGGGATCGAGGCCGCCTGCCGTATCGGCAACGCGGTGTCGCCCTTCCATTACGCCAGGGGTTGGCACATCACGGCGAGCTGCGGGGTTTTCGGCGCGGCGCTGGCGGCAGGTAAACTGCTGGGGCTGGACGGCGAAAGACTGAACAACGCGTTGGGCGCGGCGTCGGCGCAATCGTCGGGACTGGTCGAGACGCTGGGCTTCATGGCGAAAAGCATCGGCGTCGGCGGCGCGGCGCGCGGCGGCCTGCTAGCGGCGCTGCTGGCGGAACGGGGACTCGACGGTCCGGCACGGCCGCTGGAAGGGCCGCGCGGGTTTCTCAACGTCACCTGTGACAATCCGGATTTCGCCGAGGTGACGGGGCGGCTCGGCAGCCGCTGGGAAGTGCTGCGCAACATTCACAAGCCCTATCCGGGCGGCGTTGTGCTGTTTTCGGTGATCGACGCCTGCATGGAACTGCTCGAGGACGGCGATGTATCCGTCGAGAGTATCGACAGGATCACGCTGTTCGGCCATCCGCTGCTGCGTCAGCGTGCCGACCGTCCCAACGTGACCACCGGCCGCGAGGCCCAGGTTTCGGCCCAGCACGCGGTGGCCGTGGCGCTGATCACGGGCAAGGCCGGGCTGGGTCAGTTCACGGACGAAGCGGTCAACGATCCGCGTGTTCTCGACTTCCGCAAGAAAGTCGTCATGAAGGATGACGGCGAGATCGATGTCGCCGGGGTGCACATGGTCGTCGAAACGAACGACGGCGCGGCGTATGAGTTTTCCATCGACGGCGCGCGCGGCACCGATGCCCGCCCGCTCAGCGATGCCGAGATCGAAACCAAGTTCCGCACCCTGTCAGGCGAATGCGCCGCCGATTGCGGGCGTGCCGGTGAGCTGATCGACGCCATCTGGTCGCTGGACAGCGCCGACGACGTCGGGGCCATCATGCAAAAGGCGCGACCGGGATAGGATCGCGCCATTCGAAAAGTAAGGCTGAGCGGGGGCGTCAGTTGCTTTTCTTTTTCTTGTCCTTGTCGCCATCCTTGCGCATTTCACCGTCCTTACGCTTATCGTCATCCTTGCGGTTTTCGTTGGCGTCGTTGCAGGGATGCTCCTTGGTGCAGGACTTGTCGTCCTTTTCGGCTTTCTTGTCCTTTTTATCCTTCTCGCCTTTATCCTTTTTTACCTTCTCGCCCTTGTCCTTCTTTTCCTTGTCGTCTTTCTTCTTTTCGCCGTCGGCCAGCACCGGCGCGTAGGAAAAGGACAGACCGTCCTGCGTGATATGCACCGGCGAAATGGCGGCGGCAAAACCGAACAGGGCGGCCAGGGCCAGGGAAGGCAGGTATCTTTTCAGCATGTGATCACTCCCGAATGTGCGCTGCGGGGCTTTGCCAGCCCCTGTCATGCCGGTGATCCTGACGCCAAAACGGGCACTGGAATAGACCGTATTTACCGCAATTGCGCCTTGAGACAGGGCTGCTGGAATGCGGCATTCAGAGCTGATGGCATTGATCGCTGGTCTAGCTCGCCGCCCATCCGGTATCGATGGGCAGGACCGCGCCGTTGATGTCGCGGCCCGCCGGCCCGCACAGGAACGCGACCATATCGGCGACGCTGGCGGCGTCGGCGAAACGGCCCGACGGCTGCTTGCCGTCAAGGAAACGCCGGACGGCCTCGTCCTCGTCGATGCCGTGTTTGTCCATCAATGCCTTGATCGCGTTGTCGGCGTTGTTGGCGCGGACCGCACCCGGCGCGACGGCGTTGCAGGTGATCTCCAGTGCCGCCACCTCCAGCGCGGTGGCGCGGGTCAGGCCGATCAGCGCCGTCTTCGAGGTCACGTAGCTGGCGCGGTTGACGGCGCCGATCTGTCCATAGATCGACGACATGTTGATGATCCGCCCCCAGCCTTTTTGTTTCATCCCGGGAAGCGCGTGGTGCGTGGTGCGGAAGGCGGCGTTCAGATTGACCGAAATTGCGTATACCCAGTCGGCGGGGTCGGTGTCCTCGATGGCGCCGAAGATCCGCGTCACCGCGTTGTTGACGAGGATGTCGATGGTCCCGAATTTGTCCAGCGCCCGGGCCATCATCCGGTCGAGCGCGTCGCCGTCGCCGACGTCGCAGGATTCGTACACCGCCTCGATGCCGTGCGCCTGGGCCAGGGCCTGCGCCTTGGGCGCGATTTCGGCTTCGTCCTCGATCCCGTTCATGAACAGGTTGCAGCCGAGCGATGCCAGCTTTTCCGATACCGCATAGCCGATACCGAGACTGGAACCGGTGATCAGTGCCGTCTTGCCGTTGAGCATGAAGAAAATTCCTTACCTGGCGTTAGGCCGGATTGGGGACCGGGCCGTTACCGGCGTTGGACAGAAGGCGCTGTACCATCATCTTGGTGACGTAGAGCCCGAACTCGGGGTTTTCGGAATATAGCTGCAGTGTTTTTTCTTCGGTGATTTTCATGAGCGTACACTTTTCCAGACATTTCACGGACTGGGTCCTGTTCTTGTCAGGTGTGAACATCGCGATTTCGCCAATTAACTGACCGTCCTGCAAGCTTGTGTCCCTCCACGTGATGTACGAAGCGCCCATGGGGGCGTTGTGCATAGGG
>JAYNVG010000001.1:0-294923 GCA_038100295.1 Thalassospiraceae bacterium | reverse complement strand
ATCGGCAGCAGGATGCGGTTGACGATGAAGGCCGGGAAATCCTCGGCGTTGACCGAACGCTTGCCGAGCTTGGCGGCCAGCTCGCGGATCGTCGAGTAGGTGTCCTCGTCGGTGGCGATGCCGCGGATCAGTTCGACCAGTTCCATGCGCGGCACCGGGTTCATGAAGTGCATGCCGAGGAACTTGCCCGGACGGTCGGTCTGGGCACCCAGCCGGGTGATCGAGATCGACGACGTGTTGGACGCGATCAGCGCATCCGGCTTGAGCACCGGGCACAGGGTTTTCAGGATCGCCTTCTTGACGTCCTCGTCCTCGCTGGCGGCCTCGACGACGAAGTCGCAGTCGCCGAACGCGGCATAGTCGGTCCCGGTGCTGACGCGCTTCAGCGCCGCTTCGGAATCCGCGTCGCTCAACTCGCCGCGGGAAATCTGCCGCGCCATGCCCTTCTTGATCTTGTCGATCCCGGCGGCGCAGGCGTCGTCGGAAATATCGAGCATGTGCACGTCGTATCCGGCCAGGGCGCAGACGTGTGCGATCCCGCTGCCCATCTGACCGGCACCGATGACGCCGATCTTCTTGATATCTGTCACCATGCTCTTCTTCTCCTCGCTATCGAATGCAGCGTTTACATGTTTGTCCATTATATACCGGGGTCCTGTTGAGTGTTACTTGTCCAGTTCGGCGGAAAGCGCGGGGATCGCGTCGAACAGATCGGCGACGAGGCCGTAATCGGCAACCTGGAAGATCGGTGCCTCCTCGTCCTTGTTGATGGCAACGATGACCTTGGAATCCTTCATGCCGGCCAGGTGCTGGATGGCGCCCGAGATGCCGACGGCGATGTACAGGTCCGGGGCCACGACCTTGCCGGTCTGGCCGACCTGGTAATCGTTCGGCACGAAGCCGGCATCGACGGCGGCGCGCGATGCACCGACGGCGGCACCAAGCTTGTCGGCGATGTCTTCCAGCATGGCGAAGTTGTCGCCCGACTGCATGCCACGGCCGCCGGAAATGACGATCCCGGCGCTGGTAAGTTCGGGGCGCTCCGACTTGGTCAGGTTCTGGCTGACGAATTCGGAAAGATCGCCGGCGGCGGTGGCGTCGATGCTTTCGACCGTGCCGGAACCGCCTTCGGCGGCGGCGGCGTCGAACGCGGTGGCGCGGACGGTGATGACCTTTTTCGCATCCGACGTCTGCACGGTCGCCATGGCGTTACCGGCATAGATCGGGCGCACGAAGGTATCGGCGCTGACGACGGCGGTGATTTCGGAAATCTGCTGCACGTCGAGCTTGGCGGCGACGCGGGGGGTGATGTTCTTGCCCGACGTCGACGCCGGGGCGACGATATAGTCGTAATCGCCGGCGACGCTCAGCACCAGATCGGTGACGTTTTCCGCCAGCGCGTTGGCGTAGTGATCGCCCTCGGCATGCAGGACCCTGGTGACGCCGGCGGCCTTGGCCATTTCGGCGGCGACGGAGGCGCAGTCCTTGCCGCAGACCAGCGCCGTGACGTCGCCCAACTGGGCGGCGGCGGTAAGCGCATTGAGGGTGACCGGGCGGAGCGCCGAATTATCGTGATCGGCAATCAGAAGTACGTTGGCCATGTCAGATCACCTTCGCTTCGTTTTTCAGTTTCGCGACCAGCTCGGCGACATCGGCGACCTTGACGCCGCCGGCACGCTTCGCCGGTTCCTCGACCTTCAGGGTCTTTAGGCGCGGCGCCGCGTCGACGCCGAGATCGGCCGTGGAAACGGTGTCGATCTGCTTTTTCTTGGCTTTCATGATGTTCGGCAGCGAGGCGTAGCGCGGCTCGTTGAGGCGCAGGTCGGTGCTCATCACCATCGGCAGCTTGACCTTGATGGTCTCGAGCCCGCCGTCGACCTCGCGGGTCACGCTGGCGGAACCGTCACCCAGCTCAAGTTCTGAGGCAAACGTCGCCTGCGGCCAGTCGAGCAGGGCCGCCAGCATCTGGCCGGTCTGGTTGGAATCGTCGTCGATCGCCTGCTTGCCGACGATCACCAGATCGGGGCTTTCCTTGTCGACGAGCGCCTTGAGGATCTTGGCGACCGCGAGCGGCTGCATTTCCTCGTCGCTTTCGACCAGAATGCCGCGGTCGGCACCCATGGCCAGCGCGGTGCGGATGGTTTCCTGGGATTGCGCGGGGCCGATGGAAACGGCGATCAGTTCCTCGATCTTGCCGGCTTCCTTGAGGCGCACGCCTTCCTCGACGGCGATTTCGTCGAACGGGTTCATCGACATCTTGACGTTCTGCAGTTCGACGCCTGAATTGTCGGGCTTGACGCGGATCTTGACGTTGTAGTCAACGACCCGCTTGACAGCAACGAGTGCTTTCATCGGTTCTCCTCATGCCGCAATCGCGACTAACTTGGTTCTCCACCCAGCGAGTGCCCGATAAACTTGTTATCTACTCTTTTTGGGTGCAGGTGCACGGGGCATTTCGCAGGCGCAACATTAGGCCTTGCCCAAAAGGGGGTCAAGCCACGTTTGCGATTAATACTTGTGCGAAAACGACCGGATTTCCGCCGATTTCCGGGGAGCCGCCTAGCGGCTGCCGCCCGGCACCCACAGCACGTCGGTGGCGCCGTTGTCGTTGAGTTTCCGGGCCAGCACGAACAGATGATCGGACAGGCGGTTGATGTACTTGATGGCGGCGGGATTGACCGGCTCGGTACCGGCCAGTTCGGTGATCAGCCGCTCGCAGCGCCGGGCCACGGTGCGCGCCAGATGCAGATAGCTGGCGGCAGGCGAGCCGCCGGGCAGGATGAACGAGGTCAGCGGCTGCAGATCGGCGTTCATGGCGTCGATTTCCGCTTCCAGGCGGTCGACCTGGCTATCGACGATCCTGAGTGCGCCTTCAGAGCGTTTGCCGCCTTCGGGTGTGCAGAGATCCGCACCAAGATCGAACAGGTCGTTCTGGATGCGCGCCAGCATGGCGTCGGCGTCCGGGAATTTATCTTGCGGCGTGTGCTGCCGCGCCAGGCCGATCACGGCGTTGGCCTCGTCGGCGGTGCCGTAGGCGGCGACGCGGACGTCGTGCTTGTTGACCCGGTCGCCGGAACCCAGCGAGGTTTCGCCGCTATCGCCGCCACGGGTATAGATTTTCGATAATGTAACCACGGGGCCTCCGAATGCCTGTTATGCGGTCCTAGCGCGCCGCCAGCCACATGATGAGGGCGAACAGGATCAGTGCCACGCCCTGGCCGATGACCCGGGCGCGCATCAGGTTGTTGGCGTGTTTTTTATAGAACGGACCGTTGCGCGCGAAGCCGATCAGGCCGACCACGAGGATCGCCAGGGTCGCGAACATCGCGAAGCCGAGCAGAAACGGTAAGAAAGCGTTCATGCCTCATATATAGTCGCCGCCGTCCGGTTTCGCGAGGACAAATCCTGTTTTCCGCTGCGCGTAACGGCGGCATTCTTCCGCAAACCGTCAAGGTCCTGTCACAGCACGGCAATGTTCGGATGCGAGGGTGCGCCGAATTCACTCACCCATTCACGCAGGAGACACGCGATGCCGGACGGCAACAAAGAAACGCTTATTAAAAACACAGGCCTGGAAAACCCCGGCACTGAAACCCCCGGCACCGAAACTTCCGAGGACACCGGCGAAACCGGGTTCGCCCGGGTCCTGGACCGTGCCCTCGAACGTACCTTGGCGCGGCGGTCGTTCCTCGGCGGCGCGGTGTCGTTCGGCGCGGCGGCCTTCGTGCTCGGCGCCGGCGGCTTCATTCCCCGCGCCCGGGCCTCAGCACCGGTCTTCGATTTCAAGGCGGTGCCGGCCAACAGCCTCGATACCGTCACCGTGCCGGAAGGCTACACCTGGCGCATTCTTGCCGGTTGGGGCGATCCGCTGTGGAGCGCCGGTCCGGCATTCGATCCCGCAACGCGCGGGACGGCGCATAGCCAGCAGCTTGCCTTCGGCGACAACAACGACGGCATGGAACTGTTCAGCGACGGCACGCGCACCGTGTTGTGCGTCAACAACGAGTACGTCAACAAATCGATCATTTTCGGCAACCGCCCCGACGGCAAGCCGCAGACCAC
Source organism: Thalassospiraceae bacterium (assembly GCA_038100295.1). Lineage (GTDB taxonomy): Bacteria > Pseudomonadota > Alphaproteobacteria > Rhodospirillales > Casp-alpha2 > UBA4479. The sequence continues at coordinate 290,861 of JAYNVG010000001.1, read as the reverse complement.
GGACGACGTGCTCAAGGGCATGGCCGCGCACGGTGTGTCGGTGATGCAGCTCGGCGCCAGGGACGGCAACTGGTCCGTCGAGCGTGATGCGCCGCTCAACCGCCGCATCACGGTCGAAACGCCGATGCGGATCGCCGGTCCGGCGCGCGGTCATGCCTGGCTCAGGACGGCGGCCGATCCGAACGCGGAACAGGTGCTCGGCACCTTCAACAACTGCGGTTCCGGGCGCACGCCGTGGGGCACGTACCTGACGTGCGAGGAAAACTTCAACGGCTACTTCTCCTCCTCGGACCCGGAATTCGTCATCGACGACGCCAAGAAACGCTACGGCATCAAGGCCAAGGACAGCGGCTACGGCTTTGCCATGGCCGACGCGCGTTTCGACATCTCGAAGCACCCGAACGAAGCGAACCGCTTCGGTTACGTGGTCGAGATCGATCCCTTCGATCCGGCTTCGGTGCCGGTCAAGCGCACCGCGCTCGGCCGCATGAAGCACGAAAACGCCGAGGTGGTGCTCGACAAGTCCGGCCGCGTGGTGGTGTACATGGGCGACGACGAACGGGGCGAGTTCCTGTACCGCTACGTCAGCCACGGCACCTACACGCCGGGCCAGAAGGACGGCGCAGACCTGCTCGACAACGGCACGCTCTATGCCGCTAAATTCAACGACGATCAGAGCGGTGAATGGCTGGCGCTGACGCCGGACACGGCGGCGATGGCGGACGCGGAAATCCGCATCCTGACCCGGATCGCGGCGTCCCGCGCCGGGGCCACCACCATGGACCGTCCGGAATGGGTCGCGGCGCATCCGGAAAAGGCCGAGGTCTACTGCGCGCTTACCAACAACAAGAACCGCGGCAAGAAGCCCAACGCCGGCGGCGACGAGACCCCGGTCGGCGGGCCGAACCCGCGCGCCGCCAACCTGTACGGGCAGATCGTCCGCTGGCGTCCCGACGGCGGCGACCACACGGCGCCGACCTTCGCCTGGGACCTGTTCGCCATGGCCGGCAACCCGGCGCTGCACAAGGACGCCTACGCAGGCTCCAGGAACATCGATCCGTCGAACATGTTCAACTCGCCGGACGGTCTGGCCTTCGACAGCCGGGGCAGATTGTGGATCCAGACCGACGGCAACTATTCCGACGCCAAGGACTTCGCCGGCATGGGCAACAACCAGATGCTGGCGGCCGATCCGAACACCGGCGAAATCCGCCGTTTCATGGTCGGGCCGAAGGAATGCGAAATCACCGGGCTGTGCTGGGATGCGGACTACCGGACCATGTTCGTCGGTATCCAGCATCCGGGCGAGAAGGGCGGCAGCCACTTCCCGGGCGGCGGCGACAGCGTGCCGCGGTCGTGCGTCATCGCCATCACCAAGACCGACGGCGCGCCGGTGGGGTAAGCCCCCTCTCCCGACGCTCGTCCCGAACCATGTCCGGGACGAGCGCCACCCTCTCCTAAGGGAGAGGGGTGTGGCGGCGAGAGTCCCCTCTCCCTTGGGAGAGGGACAGGGAGAGGAGTTGTCCCCTTAAACCGCAATCGCACGGTTGATGGCGCTGACCAGGGCGCGGAGCGAGGCCTTGGTGATGTTCTTGTGGCGGCCGACGCCGAACACCGGCGCGTCGTCGCCGCGCTGCACCTCGACATAGGCCACCGCGTCGGCGCCGGAACCGAGGCCGACGGCGTGCTCGTGGTAGCTGACCACCTTCACGTCCTCGAGCATGTGCGCGTTGATCGACATGACGAAGGCGTCGATGGGGCCGGAACCCTTGCCCTTGAGAACCACTTCCTTGCCGTTGTCGGTGATGTTGGCGGTCAGTTCGCGGACCTCGCTGGCGTGGGTGTCGGGCACCGAACGGTGATCGACGAACTGGAAGCGGCCGTTCGGCTGGGAGAAGTATTCGTTATCGAAGATGTCCCAGATTTCCTTGGCGGTCAGTTCCTTGCCCGACGTGTCGGCCTGCACCTGGACGACGCCGGAAAACTCGATCTGCAGGCGCCGTGGCATTTCGAAGCCGTAGTCGGTTTCCATCACATAGGCGACACCGCCCTTGCCGGACTGCGAGTTGATGCGGATCACCGCCTCGTAGCTGCGCCCGACGTCCTTGGGGTCGATCGGCAGATAGGGCACGTCCCAGGCTTCCGAGTTCGACGTCTTCATCGCCGTCAGGCCCTTCTTGATGGCGTCCTGGTGCGAGCCGGAGAACGCCGTGAACACCAGATCGCCGACATACGGGTGACGCGGGTGCACCGGCAACTGGTTGCAGTATTCGGCGACGCGCATGATCTCGTTGATGTCGGAGAAGTTCAGGTTCGGCGACACCCCCTGGGTGAACATGTTCAGCGCCAGCGTCACCACGTCGACATTGCCGGTGCGCTCGCCGTTGCCGAAAAGCGTGCCCTCGATGCGGTCGGCGCCGGCCATCACGCCCAGCTCGGCGGCGGCGACACCGGTGCCGCGGTCGTTGTGCGGATGCAGGCTGAGCACGATGCTGTCGCGCCTGGCCAGGTTGCGGTGCATCCATTCGATCTGGTCGGCATATATGTTGGCGCTGGCCATCTCGACGGTCGCCGGCAGGTTGATGATGGCTTTCCTGTCCGGCGTCGGTTCCCAGACGTCGAGCACCGCATCGCAGACGTCCTTGGCGTATTCCAGCTCGGTGCCGGTGAAGCTTTCCGGCGAGTACTGGAAGACGATCTCGCCGTCCGTGACCTTTTCCGCCATTTCGCGCACCAGCTTGGCGCCGTCGACGGCGATCTGGGTGATGCCGGCCATGTCCGAGTTGAAGACGACGCGGCGCTGCGTCGTCGAGGTCGAGTTATACACGTGCACGATCGAACGCCGCGCACCCCGTATGGCCTCGTAGGTGCGCTCGATCAGGGGCGCGCGGGCCTGCGTCAGGACCTGGATCGTGACGTCGTCGGGGATCATGTCCTCTTCGATCAGCTGGCGGCAGAAATCGAAGTCGGTCTGCGAGGCGGCGGGGAAGCCGATCTCGATCTCCTTGAAGCCGATTTCCACCAGCGTTTCGAACATGCGCCGCTTGCGTTCCGGCCCCATGGGCTCGATCAGTGCCTGGTTGCCGTCCCTGAGATCGACCGAGCACCACACCGGCGCGGTGTCGATGACGCGCGACGGCCATTGCCGGTCGGGCAGGTCGATGGGTTTGAACGGCACGTACTTGGCGCCGGGGTTCATGGCCGGCTTCGCCGTGGCCTTGTTCGTGTCTTTGCTCATTTTCTCGTCTCCCGGGTCCGTGAAATCCGTCGGTGGTGTGACCGGAACGGACCCTGTTCGTGTTCAATATCCGAATATGTGAAACGGCTTCGGAGCCGACCGCCGGGCAGCCGTGGGATTACCGGCGGCCGCCGATAAGTCGCGCCGTCAGGGCCTGCGGACGGACAGGCGTACGGAAGAACGGAACAACGTCGTGGCAGATGATGGGTTTCATGATGTCGGACTCGAAAAAGTGAAAACGGTATGCGCAGCGGTGACCCGGCGTCCCTTCAGGACCCCGGGGTAATAAGGCTTAGGCCGAGCACGTCGTTTTTCAACATCATGGGTGAAACCTAGGGCGGGTTTCGTTTGCGGTCAAGTCCCGTCGCCCCGGCGCCGGCGTTTGTTCACCAAATCTTCAAGGGGGCCGTGCCACAACGGAAACCGGCATTTTCAGGAAAAGCATGCAAAAGCGGATGAAAATGAACGCAATACGCATCGGACTGGCCGCACTGTGGCTGCTCTGCGCATCGCCGGGCGGGGCGCATGCTGGGGAAACCTGCGGCTGCGACGTGGCGCCGGAACGGGTGGCGGCCTATGACGCGGCGCTGATCGCCACCGATCCCGATACGGCGCGCACCCAGCACGCGCCCTATGGCGTTGCCGTCCCCGCCCTGCCGGGAACGCCGCCGATCGTGCTGGCACAGGACGACTGGCTGACCGGATACGACCCGGTGCGCCGCATGCCGTTGTGGGTTGCCTACCGGATGACGGCTTCGGACGTGGCGCAGAAAAGAAAACGCACCCAGTGCTTCCGACCCGATCCGCGCCTGAGTTCTGCCCAGGGCGGAACCACGTGCGCGTCGTGGCGCGGCGACGGCATGGACCGGGGCCACATGGTGGCCAGCGCCGACATGACCCGTTCCGAATAGGCGATGGTGAACACCTATGTGTTTTCCAACATCGCGCACCAGTACCCGGGGTTCAACCGCACGCTCTGGCGCGATCTGGAAATCCGGGTCCGGGCGATGGCCCGGCTTCGGGGCGAGATTTACGTGATGAGCGGCGCCGTGTTCGATCACGACCACGACGGCCGCCCGGACGATGCGGCACGGGCGCCGGTACCGCGCATCAGCGGCCGGCCCGCCGCCGCCGTGGCCAGTCATTTCTACAAGGTGGTGATCGTGCCGGGCCGGGACGGTGCGGCGCCGGAAATCAGTGCCTGGCTTTTGCGGCACGAAAACATCGAAACCACGCGTGCGCAGTCGAAACGGCTTTTAGTGCAATCGCGTGTGCCGCTCGACATCATCGAGCAACTGAGCGGCCTCGACATCGCGCCGGCGCTGAACGGCCGGCGGCTGGCGGACGTGCGGCCCTAGCTCCGTCTGGCGAGGGCCAGGCCGATACCGGTGCCCAGCAACAGCGTGCCGGTGATGCCGTGGCGCAGCTTCGCCTTTCCGGCGCCGACCAGCCAGTGGCGTGCGCGCCCGGCCAGCACCGCGTACATGCCGTCCAGAAGAAACGCCAGCACCATGAAGGTGACGCACAGCGTGATGATCTGCGGCGCATAGGCGCGTTCCGGATCGATGAACTGCGGAAAGAAGGCGACGAAGAAGAACACCGTCTTGGGGTTGGTGATGGCGACGACGAAGCCGTGCCAGAACACGCCCTTCGGTTTGGCGTCGGGCGGCAGCATCTCCATGTCTTCGGGCTGCGCCCTGAACACGTTGCGCCATTCGCGGACCCCCAGATAGACCAGATACGCAACCCCCGCCCAGCGGATATATTCGAAGACATCGGCGGCGACGGCCAGCACCGTCGACAGCCCCAGCGCGCCCGCCGTGATCATCACCGTGGTCCCGGAATTGGCGCCGATCACGGTGCGCACCCCGGTCGCAGTGCCGTGCTTCAGCGCATTGGCGATGACCAGCGTGACGATCGGCCCCGGCATCAGGATCAAAAGCGCGGTGGCGAAAACGAAGGTCAGGTAAAGTTCCGGTTCGATGGGCATGGTGGTTCTCCGATAAGCGATGCCGGATGAGCAATCCACTGAATTTCTTTGCTGTCAACTCGTCTCATTCAATGGTGCACATTCCCCCTCTCCCTGGGGAGAGGGTGGCGCGCCTGCGCGCCGGGAGAGGGGTTTATCCGATCAAAGAAACGTGATGCGTCCGCGCTTGCCCTGCGGCACGGTTCGGCGCCAGTATTCATGCATGTACAGATATGTCCTGTTCCTGGCCTTGATGCTCGCGGCGCCCTGCGTGTCGTCGGCCCATGACGGACCGATCGGCGATGCGGCGAAGGACCTGCCGATCTTCGACGCGCACGTGCATTACAAGGAGCCGGCGTGGGGACCGTATCCGCCGGGCACGGTGATCGAGATGTTCGACAAATCCGGCGTCGCCATGGCGCTGGTGTCCTCGACCCCCGACGCAGGCACGATCATGCTCTACGAATACGCGCCGAACCGCATCGTGCCCGAGGTCCGGCCCTATCACGGCGGCTACGGGTCGTCGAACTGGACCAGCTATGACGGCATGTTCGACTACATCAAGGGGCGCATGGACAAGTATCCGCACGTCGGCATCGGCGAGTTCCACCTGCACGGTGTCGACGAGGCCGACCGCGGCCTGCTGACGAAAATCGCCGCGCTGGCGTCCGAGCGCGATGCGCTGCTGCACATTCATTCCGGCGCCGAACCGGTCAGCTTCATGTACGACATCGACCCCGGCCTGACGATCATCTGGGCGCACGCCGGCTTGTCGGAGCCGCCCGCCGTCGTCGGCCCGATGATGGACAAGCACGCGAAGCTTTATGCCGATCTGTCGTACCGGGAATGGGAAATCCTCCGGGGCGAGGGCGGCACCCTGGACCCGGCCTGGAAGGCGTTGCTGGAAAAGCATCCGGACCGCTTCATGGTCGGCACCGACACCTGGGTCAACGAGCAGTGGGCGCAATACACTGACCTGATCGCCATGAACCGCAAATGGCTGGCGCAGTTCCCGCGCACCCTTGCCGAGGGGTTTGCCTATAAAAACGCCGAGAAACTTTTCGGGCGCAAGGTCAGCCGGGATCTGATCGGGACGCAGTAGGCGCCTCTCGCCCTTCGAGACACTCACGGTGCTCGTTCCTCAGGGTGAGGCGCAAGTGATTATTCCTCATCCTGAGGAGCGCCAAAGGCGCGTCTCGAAGGATGGGGAGCCTTCTCAAAGCTTCTTGGTATACACGTACTCGATGGAGTTCGATGCGTCGGCGCAGTGCATGAGGCCGGGCTGACGCGCATAGCCGAGCCGCTCGTAAAGCCGGTGCGCGCCGAGGAAGCGGCTATCGGTGTACAGCATCATCATGTCGCAGCCCATTTCGTCTTTTGCCGTCCGCTCGACGAGTTGGCAGAGCGTCTCGCCGAGGCCGCGGCCGCGTGCCGCGTCGGCGATGAACAGCCGGCTCAGCCGTGCCATGCGCGGCGCGTCGGTCGGCGTCAGCGCCACCGTGCCGCAAATCCGGCCCTGGCATTCGGCGACCCAGAACTTGCCGCCGAGCCGGGTGAAGGCGCTTGCCGGTGCGCGTAGCTGCGGCTGTTCCTCGTCGACCAGCAAAACGCAGCCGTGAAATTCCGCGTAGATGTTTTCGATCAGCGCGATCACCGCGTCGGCATCGTCGTCGCTGGCCTCGCGGACGATGACGTCGGCGACCCTCGCAACAATATTCTTGGCGGCGATTTCGACGGGTTCGACCCGGACGGCGGTGGCGATGCTCATGATCAGTTACGCCCTTCCAACAGGCCGCGGGCAATGACCTGCGCCTGGATTTCCGCTGCGCCTTCGAAGATGTTGAGGATGCGGGCGTCGCACAGCACGCGGGAAATCGGGTATTCCAGCGCGTAGCCGTTGCCGCCGTGAATCTGCAAGGCGCCGTCGGCGTTCGACCAGGCGACGCGTGCTGCCAGCAGCTTGGCCATGCCGGCCTCGATATCGCAGCGGCGCTCGGAGTCCTTTTCGCGGCCCGAGAAATAGGTGATCTGACGCGCGATCATGGTTTCCACCGCCATCCACGCGATCTTGCCGTGGACGCGCGGGAATTTGTAGATCGGCTTGCCGAACTGGATGCGCCCGGTGGCGTATTCAAGGCCCAGTTCCATGGCGTTCTGCGCCACGCCGACGGCGCGGGCCGCGGTCTGGATGCGGGCACTTTCGAAGGTCGCCATCAACTGCTTGAAGCCCTGGCCTTCCTCGCCGCCCAGCAACTGTTCGGCGGGGACTTCCATGGCGTCGAAGCCGAGCTCGTATTCCTTCATGCCGCGATAGCCCAGCACCTCGATCTCGCCGCCGGTCATGCCCGGCTTCGGGAACGGGTCGTCGTCGGTGCCGCGCGGCTTTTCGACCAGCAGCATCGACAGGCCCTTGTAACCGGGCTCGTCCGGGTTGGTGCGGACCAACAGCGTCATCATGTCTGAACGCGACGCGTGCGTGATCCAGGTCTTGTTGCCGGTGACTTTATAAGTATCGCCGTCACGGATGGCGCGAGTCTTGAGCGAGGCCAGGTCGGAGCCGGTGCCGGGTTCGGTGAACACGGCGGTCGGCAGGATTTCGCCGCTGGCGATCAGCGGCAGGTAATGTTCCTTCTGCGCATCGGTGCCGCCGAGGCGGATCAGCTCGGCGGCGATTTCCGAACGCGTGCCGAGCGAGCCGACACCGATGTAGGCGCGGCTGAGTTCCTCGGTGACGACGCACATCGCCATCTTGCCGAGACCGAGGCCGCCGAATTCTTCCGGCACGGTCAGGCCGAACACGCCCAACTCGGCCATCTGCTCGACGATCTCGATCGGGATCAGGTTGTCTTTCAGATGCCATTCGTGGGCATGGGGCAGCACCTGTTCCTCGGCGAAGCGGCGGAACTGGTCGCGCACCATGTCGAGCGTCTCGTCGCTGAGGCCCGGCGCGCCGAAGTGGCCGTCCTCGATCAGCTCGGCGATGCGGGCGCGCACAGTGCCGGTGTTGCCGTGCGTCTGCAGGGTTTTGACGGGGTCGGTGTGGAACGCGGCCATGTCGGCGTCTGCGATGCCGATGTCGCCGGGGCGGATCATCTCCAACTGGCTGATGGCGATGCCGCCGGCGAGCTGGCTCAGGTATTCCCCGAACGCCGCCTGCACTATCAACTGTTCAAGCTCGGTGAAACGGCCTTCGGCATCGAGGCGTTTGCCCCAATCGAGCATCTGACGAAGGCCTTCGACATAGGTCGCAACCCAGGCCAGGCCGTGCACTTCGGTCTGGTATTTTTCGACCAGCGGGCCGGAGGCGCGGCCGTCGACGACGACCATCTTCTGCAGGTGCAGACGGGTTTCCGCGAGCAGGGCTTCGGCGGCCGGCAGCGCATCGGCGGCCAGGTCCAGCATCCCCTCGATCAACGGCGTTTCAGACTTGCCGCTTGCGTCCATTCTCTTGATCCCCATCGCTCCCCGTGGCCCCGCTGCGATGCCGCCGATTTTCCGGCTTTTTGCCGGTGCAGGTTATCGGCCGTCACGTCGTCCGGCAAGGCGTCACAGGGCGCTTTGTTGTCAGCCTTCGATGCAGTCTTCGATGGTGCGGCGGCCCGGCTTCAGGGCCTGCACCAGCACCGCCATGTTGCCGGGCTTGTGCTGGTTACGCAGCATCTTCATGTGCGCCGTGGGGATATCGTCCCACGAGAACACTTCCGACATGCACGGATCGATGCGGCGTTCGACGACCAGGTTGTTGGCCTGGCTGGCCTGCATCAGGTTGGCGAAGTGGCTGCCCTGGATACGCTTCTGGCGCATCCAAACGAATCTGGCGTCCATGGTCAGGTTGTAGCCCGTGGTGCCGGCGCAGAACACGACCATGCCGCCGCGTTTGACGACGTTGCAGCTGACCGGGAACGTGGCTTCGCCTGGATGTTCGAACACGAAGTCGACATCGTTGCCCTTGCCGGTGATGTCCCAGATCGCCTTGCCGAACTTGCGGGTCTCTTTCATGTAGTCCTTGAAGCCGTCGCCGTTGACCGGCGGCAGCTGACCCCAGCAGTTGAATTCCTTACGGTTGATGACGCCCTTGGCACCGAGGCTCATGACGAAGTCGCGCTTGTCTTCATCCGAGATGACGCCGATGGCGTTGGCACCCGATACCGCGCAAAGCTGCACCGCCATGGCGCCGAGGCCGCCTGATGCGCCCCACACCAGCACGTTGTGGCCGGGGCGCAGGATGTGCGGGCGGTGGCCGAACAGCATCCGGTACGAGGTCGCGAGAACCAGCGTGTAGCATGCGCTTTCTTCCCACGTCAGGTGCTTCGGGCGTTCCATGCACTGGCGGTCCTGGACGCGGGCGAACTGCGCGAACGAGCCGTCCGGGGTCTCGTAGCCCCAGATACGCTGCGAGGTCGAGAACATCGGGTCGCCGCCGTTGCATTCCTCGTCGTCGCCGTCGTCCTGGTTACAGTGCACCACGACCTCGTCGCCGACCTTGAAACGGGTGACCTTGGAGCCGACCGCATAGACGATGCCCGACGCATCGGACCCGGCGATGTGGTATTCGGCCTTGTGATAATCGAACGGCGAGATCGGTGTGCCCAGCGCGGCCCACACGCCGTTGTAGTTGACGCCGGCGGCCATCACCATGATCAGCACGTCATGGCTGTCCAGCTCGGGAGTGTCGACGACCTCGACCTGCATCGCGGTATCCGGTTCGCCGTGGCGCTCCTTGCGGATCGCCCACGCATACATCTGTTTCGGCACATGGCCGAGCGGCGGGATCTCGCCGACCTCATAGAGGTCCTTTTTCGGCAGGTTGGATTGGAAATCGATTACTTCTGCGGCTTCGGTCATGGTTCGTCCCCTGTGCTCGCCCCGGAGTGTCCCCTGTGGCGTTTTTGTCTTAAACCGCCGCATGCCTCCCAACACGCTTGCGATCCCCTGCTGCGATTGCAAATTTGTTGCATCGCAATATCACGAATAAACGGAATTCACTTTCTTCGCAATGCACAATTTGCTACGTTGCAAAAAAATTTCCGGCGTATTTATAATAATATTACGTCGGATGGAAAAATTTGATTTGTTTATGCGCGGGGACTTCATTTAATGACAGAAAATTACGTTTCAGCTGCAAAGGGCATTGTTGCGGATGCTAACGCCGAGACCCGTGCCAAACCCGACCGGCCGTGGCTTTTCCGCACCTATTCGGGGCATTCGTCGGCATCCGAATCGAACAAGCTGTATCGTGCCAACCTGGAACGGGGCCAGACCGGGCTGTCCATCGCCTTCGATCTGCCGACCCAGACCGGTTACGATTCCGATCATTCGCTGGCGCGCGGCGAGGTCGGCAAGGTCGGCGTGCCGATCTCGCACCTGGGCGACATGGAAACCCTGTTGGACGGCATCCCCTTGGACAAGATGAACACGTCGATGACGATCAACGCGCCGGCGGCGTGGCTGCTGGCGCTGTACGTGGCGACGGCGGAACGCCAGGGCGTGGCCCGCGATCAGTTGTCGGGCACGGTGCAGAACGACATCATCAAGGAGTATCTGTCGCGCGGCACCTACATCTTCCCGCCGGCACCGAGCCTGAAGCTGATCGCCGACGTGGTCGGCTTCACGTACCGCGAGATTCCGAAATGGAATCCGACCAACGTCTGTTCCTATCACCTGCAGGAAGCCGGTGCGACGCCGGTGCAGGAACTGGCCTATGCGCTGGCCATCGCCATCGAGGTGCTGGACCGGGTGCGTCCGCTGGTGCCCGCAGACGAGTTTCCGACCGTGGTCGGGCGCATCAGCTTCTTCGTCAACGCCGGTGTCCGCTTCATTACCGAGATGTGCAAGATGCGCGCCTTCACCGAGCTGTGGGACGACATCTGCCGCGAACGTTACGGGGTCGAGGATGCGAAGCTCAGGCGCTTCCGCTACGGCGTGCAGGTCAATTCGCTGGGCCTGACCGAGCAGCAGCCGGAAAACAACGTCTATCGCATATTGCTGGAAATGCTCGCCGTCACGCTGTCGAAGAACGCCCGCGCGCGGGCCGTGCAGTTGCCGGCGTGGAACGAGGCGCTGGGCCTGCCGCGCCCATGGGACCAGCAGTGGTCCTTGAGGTTGCAGCAGATCGTCGCCTACGAGACGGATCTTCTGGAATACGGCGATCTGTTCGACGGCTCGCCCGTCGTCGAAGCCAAGGTCGAGGAACTGAAGGCCGGCGCGCTGAAGGAACTGGCCGTGATCGACGGCATGGGCGGGGCCGTGGCGGCGGTCGAGAATTCGTACATGAAGCGGCGCCTGGTCGAAAGCAACGCCACCCGCCTGGCCGCCATCGAGCGCGGCGAGCAGCCGGTCATCGGCGTCAACCGCTACACCGACGCCGAACCCTCGCCGCTGACGGCGGGCGACGGCGCCATCCTGACCGTCGACGCCACCGCCGAGAAGGAACAGATCGAACGCCTGCACGCCTGGCGGGACGCGCGCGACGATGCCGCCGTGGCCGCCGCGTTGGCCGACCTCAAATCGGCCGCCGCCGAAGGCACCAACATCATGGAACCCTCCATCGCCTGCGCCCACGCCGGCGTGACGACCGGCGAATGGGCCGGTGTGCTCCGCGACGTGTTCGGCGAATACCGCGCGCCCACCGGGGTCGGCGGCGCCGCGCCCGGCACCCATGACGAGATGGCGGACATCCGTTTGCGCGTCGACGAACTGGAAAACGTGCTCGGCACGCGGCTCAAGATGCTGGTCGGCAAGCCGGGCCTGGACGGGCATTCCAACGGCGCCGAGCAGATCGCCGTGCGCGCCCGCGATGCCGGTCTGGAAGTCGTCTATGAAGGCATCCGCCTGACCCCCGACGAAATCGTCCAGACCGCGCTGCAGGAAGGCGTGCACGTGGTCGGGCTGTCGATCCTGTCGGGCTCGCACGTGACGCTGGTCGCCGACATCGTCGCCAAAATGAAAGCCGTCGGACTAACCGATGTGCCGGTCGTGGTCGGCGGCATCATCCCGCCCGAGGATGAAAAACTGCTGTTGAAAAGCGGCGTCGCCGCCGTCTACACGCCGAAGGATTTCGACCTGACACGGATTCTGGATGGCATCGTCGGCATCGTCGAGGACGCGGCGAAGAAGGCGGCCTGATAAAAAAGTCGTGTATCCCGGCCGAGGTTCTGTGTCCTGTACCGGGACCCAAGCTGCCGTTTGACCGTAGTCGTGAAATGGGTCCCGGGTCGTGCCGTCGGCCCGCCCGGGAAACGGGGATAGGTCGGTCTCACCTCCCCGTCATCGCGAACCCGGTTCAGGACCCATGCCCGGTGCCACTCCTCCGGGGCCGGCCAGTGCGTGTTCCGCTCAGAGGTCCAGCCCTTCTCCGGTTTCCAGAAAGGATTTCATGCTGGACAGGACAAGCGGCCAGCCCTCGCTGATCCCGTTCAACATGCCGCTGCCCGGCTGCAACTCGTCGTGCAGGACGGTGAGCTTGACCAAATCCCCATCGGCTTTGATGTCGAACGTGACCCGGCTGTATTGGTCGGGGTCGTCTTTCTGGCTCTCGTTCGCCCAGCTGATGACGAGCCGCTTCGGTGGATCGTTCTCGATGACTTTACCGACCAAGTCGACCGTTTGGGAATCCGAGGCACGGATATGCCGCCATTCGGAACCGGGCTGCCAGTCGTCCGAGACGTTCTCGTGGCCCCAATAGAGGCGGCTGATTTCCGGCCGGGTGATTGCTTCGAAGACCTTTTCGGGGGTCGAGCGAATGAATGTGACGTAAACGAAGCTGGCTGATTTGTCGGTCATGTCTGTTTCCTTTCAAGTTCCTGCTTGAGGTCGTAGAGAAGGCTCAAACGTCCTTCCTCGAACTTACGAACCCACCGTTCATAGACCTCGTATACCGGGACCGGGTTGATGTAGTGCAGCTTCTCGCGCCCGCGGCGCACCGTGCTGATGAGGTTGGCGTCTTCCAAAAGTCCAAGGTGTTGAGTGACGGATTGGCGTTTCATATCCATCGTTTCGCAGAGTTGCCCGAGTGTTTGTCCGTTCCTGGCGTAGAGACGGTCCAGCAATTCCCTGCGGGTCGGATCGGCCAGCGCCTTGAATACTTTGTCGTCATCCATCGTTCGTCCCCAATATGCAGGTAAATGCCTGCATATCAAGTGCAGGTAATTATCTGCATATGATAGTTGCCGGCATACCCGGCCGACGATGCAAAATAATGGATTTGGATCAGGAAAGCGTGGAAGGTCGGCCCTAAGCATTTGCCCGTCGAGGCATGCCAGGGTTGGTCGTTGTCACTCAGCGGACGAGTGAGACAACGGGACTGCAACTTGCGGAGCACATCGAGATCGAAATCTGGGTACCGGTAATGTGATAAGCGACAGCTTTACTTGCGCTTCGGCACGATGACGTTGACCGGGCCGTCCTGGATGTTCTTGGCGGCCGGGTTGTCGACGGCTGGGCGCATGACCTCGCTGAGATAGCGCACGACACCGTTCTGGCGTTCCTTGAGGATCGGCGACCAGGTGACGAACAGCCCGCCGTTGACCTCGTAACTGGAAATGTCGTCGTCATGGGCGGCGCGTTCGATGGCGTGCCCCAGGTTGTCGCTGGCGCCGACATAAACCCACTGCGGCTTGACCCCCGAATGCCAGATCACATAGACGCCGCTCAACCCGTTCAGGCCCTCGGCGTCGGTGTCGAGCGACATCAGCCGGCAGAACTTGCCTTGACGGTTGCGGACCCAGCCCGGATCGAGGGCCGGACCGGTGTACGCTGCTGCGGGTTTAGGCTTCTTGAATCTGCCGAACATGGTGCGTGTTACCATTCATGATTTGATTTGGATGTTCACTGTTTCAGGTTTTAATCCCGAGTTCGTAAAAATTGGATAAACCCGCATTTTGTTTCTCATTTTGCGAAAATACTTTTCGCTAATCACGGTTTTGCGAAATCTTCCGAATGCCGTATTTTACGCAAAAGGGAGACATTCATGCTTATAGACCGTATCGACCATTTCGTGCTGACCGTCCGCGACATCGGCGCCACGTGCGATTTCTACGAACGCGCGCTCGGTATGCAGCGCGAGGTGTTCGGGGAAGGGCGAACGGCACTCAAATTCGGACGCCAGAAAATCAATCTACACCCGGCAGGGCGTGAATACGAGCCGAAAGCGACGCATCCCGCCGTCGGCGGCGGCGATTTCTGCCTGATCACCCGAACCCCGATTGCCGACGTCGTCGCCCACCTCGAAGACGCCGGCGTCGTCCTCGAACTGATGCCGAGCACGCGCACCGGCGCCACCGGGCCGATCAATTCAGTCTACTTCCGAGATCCCGACGGCAACCTGGTCGAGGTTTCCAACTATGCGGACGAAATCGATGGTTGAGGACGCCGCGGGCAGCGGCATTACCGGGCCCCTTTCGGGGCTGCGCATCCTCGAACTGGGGCATTTCATTGCAGCGCCGTTCTGCACGCGGGTTCTTGCCGATCTCGGCGCCGACGTGATCAAGGTCGAGCCGCCCGAACGCGGCGACCCGGTGCGCACCTGGGGGGCGATTTCCGACGGCGAGACGTCGTCAGTGTGGTGGTCGGTGCACGGCCGCAACAAACGCTGCGTCACGGCCGATCTGAAAAAACCCGAAGGCATCGAACTGGTGAAAAAGCTGATCGCCCACGCCGACGCGGTGGTCGAGAACTTCAAGCCCGGGCAACTGGCGAAGTGGGGGCTCGGCGTCGACGACATCGCCGCCGCCAATCCGGACGCTGTGGTCGTGCAGATTTCCGGCTACGGACAGACCGGCCCCTACGCGAAGCGCGCCGCGTTCGGTGTCATCGGCGAGGCGGTCGGCGGTATTCGCCACCTCAGCGGCTATCCGAAGGATGTTTCCGATTTGCCGCCGGTGCGTACCGGGGTTTCCATCGGCGACAGCATCGCCGGGCTATACGGTGCCATCGGCCTGCTCGCGGCGCTGTTCGAGAAACAGGCCGGGCGCGGACGTCCGGGCCGCACCGTCGACGTCGCGCTGACGGAGAGCATTCTCAGCATGCTCGAAGGCTGCCTGCCGGAATACGGGCTGATGGGGATGGTGCGCCAGCCGCACGGCTCGACCATTCCGACCGCCGCACCGTCGAGCGCCTATCCGTCCAAGGACGGCCGCTGGTTCATCATCGGCGCCAATTCGGAAACCCTGTTCGCCCGGCTCTGCGACATCATGGAGCGGCCCGACATGAAAACCGATCCCAGATACGCGGGCAACCCGAACCGGGTCCGCAACATGCCGGTGCTGGACGCCGAGATCGCGGCGTGGACGCAGCAGTTCACCATCGAGGAACTGGAAGAGAAAATCTCCGGCGCCGACATTCCGTCGACGCGGATCTATGACATGGCCGACGTCGCCGCCGACCCGCAGTTCGCCGCGCGCGGCATGGTGCGGCGCGTCGACGACCCGCGTCTGGGCGACGTGCTGCATCCCGGCGTGGTGCCGATGATGCCGGACGCGGACAGCGCCGCCGGCGGCGTACGCTGGGCCGGTCCTGCCATCGGTGAACACAATGAACAGGTGCTGGGTGAACTGCTCGGCCTGGATAGCGCCGAGATCGAGCGCCTGAGGAAGGAGCAAATCATATGAGCAACAAGGAAGCGGTCGTTCTTTGCGATGTCGCGCCGCGCGATGGTTTTCAGGTCGTGCCGACGTGGATCCCGACGGAAACCAAGGTCCGCATCATCGAGGGTCTGGCCGGAGCCGGCATGAAACGGATCGAGGCCGGCGCCTTCGTGTCGCCGAAGCACGTGCCGCAGATGGCTGACACCGCCGAGGTGCATGCCACCGTGAAGGTCGCGGACGATGTCGCGTTGACGACGCTGGTGCCGAACCAGCGCGGTGCGGAAAACGCGCTCGCCGCCGGCTGCGCCGATATCGCCTATGTGTTCTCGGTATCGGAAAGCCACAACAATTCCAACGTCAGGCGTCCGGTCGAAGCCTCGATCGCCGAACTGGGCGAGGTCATCGCGGCGGGCCGGGATCAGGACGGCTTCCGGCTCCGCGTCAACGCCGCCACCTCGTTCGACTGTCCGTTCGAGGGCCGGGTGGCCGAGGATGCCGTCTACCGCGCCATCGAGCAGGTGCTGGCGTTCGGCTTCCCGGTCGAGATAGGGCTTTGCGACACCACCGGCCGCGCCCTGCCGGATCATGTCGCCGGGCTGTGCGCCGGGGCCATCGAACGGTTTTCCGGCGCCGCCGTCGGCTGGGCCTATCACGGCCATGACACCTTCGGCCTAGGCGTTGCCAATGCGCTGTATGCCTACGATGCCGGGGTCAGGGTGTTCGATGCCTCGGTCGCCGGTCTCGGCGGCTGTCCGTTCGCGCCCGGCGCCACCGGCAACACGGCGAGCGAGGATCTGGTGTTCACTTTCGAAAACATGGGCATCGCCACCGGCGTCGACCTGGCCAGACTTCTGGATGTCGCCGAAGAGGTGGCGGCGCTGCCCGACACCGATACCGGCGGGCATATCCGCATCGTGCCGCGCAAGCGCGTTCTCGACGCGGCGTGAGGTGAAACGGACGGAGACGTGATATCGACTTCGATCTGATCACGCTCAGGCTTCTGGAATCTGCCGCCCGGCTGGGCTCGATCTCGGCCGTCGCGGTCGAGCAGAACATCGCCGTTTCCGCCGTCAGCCGTCGTCTCAGCGATCTCGAACACCGGCTGGGAACGGCGGTGCTGTACCGCAAGGGCAGGGGTGTCGAACCGACGCCCGCCGGCGCCGTGCTGCTGCGCCACGCGGAAAACCTGATCGGGCTTGCCGAGCGTGCGGCGCGCGAGATGTCGGACTTCGCCGAAGGCACGCGGGGCCATGTCCGGTTGGCCGCCAACCCGTCGGCGATCGCGCAGTTCCTGCCCGACGTGCTGGCGGCTTTCATGAAAGACAATCCGGGCATCAGGATTGCCCTCAACGAGGCGGTCTCCGACGTCATCGTCCAGCAGCTCAGGGACGGTCTCGTCGATGCCGGGATTTTTTCCGCCGCCGTCGATCATGCGGGGATCGAGACTTTCGCCTACCTGAGCGACCGCCTGTGCGCCATCGTCCCGCTCGGTCATCCGCTGTCGGATCGCGCGCGTGTGCCGTTTCGCGACATCGTGCACTATCCGCACGTGGCGCTGGCCGACGGCAGTTCCCTGTTCGCGCAGATCGCCGGCGTGGCGCGTGAGTTGGATGCGGAGCTGGACGTCGCCGTCAGCGTGCGCAGCTTCGACGGTGTGCGGCGCATGGTCGCCCGCGGGCTCGGTGTCGCCGTGCTGCCGGCGGGCGTGACCGAGGCCTATGCCGAAAGCGACGGCCTGGCGGTTATCGAACTCAGCGATGACTGGGCGGCACGGCAGTTTCTGATCGGGGTGCGCGAACGCAAGGCGCTGTCGCGTCTGGCGGAACGTTTCATGGCGCACATGCTGGACGGGGCCTGAACCCCGTTCGGTACGGCGGCATGCGTTTGCCGCTTCAAACTGCCGGTCCATGCATTCTTACGTGCCAAGCCCCCGCTCATTTGCTAATTGATCCGAACAATTTCCGGGGGGACGTTCGTGGACGGCATTATATCACTTCTGACAGAAGGCACCGGTCTCGACATCTGGGGCGTCGCCATCATGTGCGGGGTGTCGTTCGCGGGCAGCTTCATCGCCGCCTCGCTGGGCCTGGGCGGCGGGCTTCTGGTAATGGCGACGATGGCCTCGCTGCTGCCGCCGACGGTGCTGATCCCGCTGCACGGCATCGTGCAGTTGGGCTCCAACGCCGGGCGCATGGCGATCATGCGCGCCAATATCCTGAAGCATGTCATCCCGCCGTTCCTGATCGGCACCGTCATCGGCGCCGCCGTCGGCGTCAATCTGGTGGTCACGCTGCCGACCGCGGTGCTGCAGATCGTGCTCGGCGCGTTCGTGCTGTACGCCACCTGGGGGCCGAAGCTGAAAACCGCCCGGCCCGGCAACAAGTCGTTCTTCGGTATCGGCCTGTTCGGATCGCTGGCGACCATGTTCGTCGGCGCCACCGGGCCGCTGGTGGCGCCGTTCGCCGCCGCCGCGTCGGACAAGCGCCAGGAAGTGGTGGCCACGCACGCCACCATGATGACCATCCAGCACGGCTTCAAGATCATCGCCTTCGGGGTTCTGGGGTTTGCCTTCGGGCCTTATGTGCCGCTGCTGTGCGGACTGCTGGCGTGCGGCTTCGCCGGGACCTGGGTCGGCAAGCACACGCTCAACGCACTGCCCGAGCGGGCTTTCCGCATCGGCCTGAAGACGTTGATCACGCTGCTGGCGATCCGTCTTCTGTTCAAGGGTCTCGAGGGTTGGTTGAACTGAGCCCGGGCATTCCCCGGCTTCAGCACAGCGCCTTTAATCAAACTAACGCGCCGGTAGTTTGAGCGGCTTGGTGGCCTTGGCGAGCCAGGCGCGGACCGACTTGTCGAGGTGCTTTTCAAGGGATTTGCGGACCCACGCGTGATAGTCGTTGATCCACATCACCTCGGCCCGGCTCAAAAGTTTGTCGTCGATCAGCGAAAGGTCATAGGGCGCGCAGGTCAGCGTCTCGAAACCGAGCAGTTTCCTTTCCCAGCCCTTTTCCGGCTTCACGGTTTTCACCATGACCAGGTTTTCGATGCGGATTCCGTAGCCGCCGGACTTGTAGTACCCCGGCTCGTTGGACACCACCATGCCCGGCACCAGGGCGACGCCGCTCGGGTGCTTGGAAATCCGCTGCGGGCCTTCGTGCACGCCGAGATAGCTGCCGACGCCGTGGCCGGTGCCGTGTTCGTAATCCAGCCCGACGTCCCACAACGGCTTGCGTGCCAGGGTGTCGAGCTGGGTGCCGGTGGTGCCGTCCGGGAACATCGCGCGGCCGAGCGCGACATGCCCCTTGAGCACGCGGGTATAACGGTCGCGCATTTCCTGGGTCGGCTTGCCGATAGCAATGGTTCGCGTCACGTCGGTGGTGCCGTCGAGGAACTGACCGCCGCTGTCGACCAGCAGCAGCGAGCCCTTCTTCAGTTTCGCCGAGGATTTTTCCGAGGCGCGGTAATGCACGATGGCGCCGTTGGCGCCGAAGCCGGCGATGGTCTGGAAGCTCGGTCCCTGATGCAGGTCCAGCTCGGCGCGCAGCGCGTCGATCTTTTCGCCGACCTCCCATTCCGTGGTCTTGCCGCGTCCGGCGGTCTTGTCGATCCAGTACAGGAAATTGGCCAGCGCGATGCCGTCACGGAGATGCGCATTGCGCATGCCGTCCTGCTCGGCCTTGTTCTTGCGTGCCTTCATCGCCAGTGTCGGGTCGGTGGTATTGACGACCTCGGCCCCGGCCAGGCGCAGCGTCATGGCGATCTTCGCCGGTGCCTGCGCCAGGTCGACGCCGACCTTGAGGCCGCGGCTGCCGAGGTGGCCAAGCTCGTCGGCCAGCGCCTCGCTTTCCATCACCACCACGTCCGGGCCGAGGTGGTCCTCCAGCCCCGGGCTCATCTTGCGGGGATCGGTGAACAGTTCGATGCCGCCACGCGCATGCGCCACCGCGAACGCCAGCGACACCGGCGTGCACGGCACGTCATGGCCGCGGATGTTGAGCAGCCAGGCGATGGCGTCGGGGGCGCTGAGCACCACGGAATCCAGCCCTGCGTCCGCCATCGCGTCCTGCAGCGCCTTGCGTTTTTTCGCCGACGTCTCGCCGGCGAACTTCGCCGGGTGCGCCAGCATCGGCGTGATCGGCGCCGGCGGCCGGCCGGTCCACACCGCGTCGAGCGGATTGTCGGGTTGCGCCACCAGATAGGCGCCCTCGCGGGTGCACAGCTTTTCCAGCCGCTCGCGTTCCCTGTCGGTGATCAGCCACGGATCGAAGCCGACGCGCATGCCGGAAGAAAGGTGGCCGGCGAGCCACGTGTGCATGGACATGTCGGCGGCGTGATGCGCCTCGAACAGCTTGGAACTGACCTGTTTCTTGACCTGCAGGGTATAGCGGCCGTCGACGAAGACCGCCGCCTTGCGGGCCATCACCACGCAGGTGCCGGCGGAGCCGGTGAACGCGGTCAGCCACTGCAGGCGTTCCGAACGGCGGGCGATGAATTCCCCCTGGTGTTCGTCGGCCTTGGGGACGATGAAGGCGTCGAGATCGCGGCGTTTCAGCTCGCGGCGGAGTTCGGCGATGCGCTCGGGATCGGTCGTACGCCGCTCAAGGCCGTCGTCGAGCAGTGTCGCGCGGATGCGGGTATTGAGTTCCTGCAGCGCCTCGATCACGCCGTCGCCGGCGTCGGGGGCGATCAGGGTCTTCCAGGCATCGTCGTTGCCGGCCATGGGCGAGGCGAGGACGCCGCGCAGGATTTCCCGTGCGCTGACCATATCCACCCTGGCCCCGCTGTCGCGCAGCAGGCGGTCCAAATCCCGGTCAAGCTCTCGTCGATCGGTCATAGCGCGGGAAGGCTAGGGTGCGGACGGACGATAAGCAAGCCTGACGCAAATCGGACCCGTCGATTGTCCTTATTTGCATAGCTTGTGATGATTATCACACCATAGACATGCATGAAATGCATGGCTGGTGCGCAAAAACAATGCTTTTTGCAGTGCAACATAAGGCCTAAATTCGCGTCAGTGAAACAAGGGCGACGCGGACTGAACTGCGCCAGCCTGATCTTCTCAGAATGAAGGAACAGGTATTATGACCAACCACATCTACACGACAGCCGGTCTGCCGCTTTTCGAATCCCCTGCCAACGCCAACGGCGTCGACATCCAGGAAATTCTCGATCAAGCCAAGATCATGCGCGCCCGTGCCATGACCAACATGGTGTGCAGTATCTTCGCCGGTATCAAGAACGCGTTCCGCGCCCAGCGCACGGCCCGCAAGCTGAACCAGCTTTCCGACGCCGTGCTGGCCGACATCGGTATCGAACGTTCACAGATCCCGTCGATCAGCCGCCAGGTGGCCAACGGCACGTACGTGCAGCCGAGCGCCGAAGTGACCGTCATCGCGCCGGCACAGGCCGCCACGGACACGACCCAGCCGGAACTGCCGCTCGCGGCTTAAGGCAACCAAGGGTTTTCTCCAAAGACCTCCCAAAGTCGTCTCCCCCAAGACGACAACCAGACGTCCCCAAACGAGATGGACGGCGGCTTCCCCAGGCCGCCGTTCTTCTTTTTTCGCGGCCGTCCGGAAAACGGATAATCGGTAACTGCGGGGCGGCGCCTCACTGCCCGGAAATCGGCACGTAACCGAGGCGGCGCATGCAGGCGTTGAAGGTGCGCTCCTGAAAGCGCGCCAGCTGATAGCTGTTCATCTGCGAATTGTAGCTCGACATGCCGCCGGCAAGATTGTCGCCCGCAGGTGCGCCGGCCGGCAGCCCGGCCTCGCGCTCGGTTTCGCGCCGGGCATAACGGCGGCATTCGCCGATGTCGTCGGACCAGGCTTCGCGGGGCTTGTCCGGGTGCTGCCAGTTGGCGGCGCTGCTGCGTTTCTGCGCGCAACCGCCGAGGGCGACCGCCGATACGCAGATCAGCACACTGCCCAGGATCAACATGGCAAACGGGCGTTTCATGATCCCCTCATGGATCTTTGGGGCCGATGCAGCGTTTGAAATAAGCGGCGCTGGCCGGGGTGTCGTACTTGAACAGGCCGACGATGCGCGCAACCTCGCGGCCCTCGGGGTCGATCAGCAGCGTCGTCGGCAGGCCGCGGATGCCGAGCGTGCCGCCCGACTTGGACGGCGTCACCAGCGAGGCAAGGTTCTTGATCCCGTAGCGCGCGAAGAACGGTGCGACCACCTCGTGTCCGCCCCGGTCCATGGAGACGGCCAGCACCTCGATCCCGGCCGGTGCCAGCGTCTGCTTCAGCGCATCCAGTTCCGGCATTTCCCGCACGCACGGCGCGCACCACGTCGCCCAGAAGTTGACGATCACGCCGCGGCCCTTGAAATCGGAGGGGTTCAATGTGCCGCCGTCGGCGGTCGAGATCGGAAACGCCGCCGGCGCCGTTGCGTCTTCGCTGACGGTCAACGCCTTGAAAGCCTCGCCTTCGGCTGCGCAGCGCGCCGCATGATCGCTTGCAAGCGCAGGAAATATAAGGGAAAACACGCCAACGAGCGCGAGCACGGGGATCGTTCGTCTGAGTTGGCGGCTGAAAAACCCGTCGTTCATCGGATATCCTTGTATCATAGCTCCGGACATATGTAGGACGATGAAGGCAGGAATGCCATGACCGAGAACAAAGACAAATCAGGTTCGACCCCGCAGGCCCAGACCAGCGCCATGTGGGGCGGGCGTTTTTCGGCCGGGCCGTCGGCGGTCATGGAAGCCATCAACGCCTCAATCGGCTTCGACAAAAAACTGTATGCGCAGGACATCGCCGGCTCCAAGGCGCATGCCCGCATGCTCGCCGACCAGGGCATCATCGGTGCCGAAGACGCCGACGCCATCATCAAGGGCCTCGACGTCATCCAGGCCGAGATCGAAGCCGGGAATTTCGAATTCAAGACCGCGCTCGAGGATATCCACATGAACGTGGAATCCCGGCTGCGCGAGCTGATCGGCGATGCCGCCGGACGGCTGCACACGGCGCGGTCCCGGAACGACCAGGTGGCGACGGACCTCAAGCTGTGGGTGCGCGAAGCCCTGGACGGGCTGGACCGCGATCTGCAGGCGCTGCAGGCGGCGTTGCTCGGCCAGGCGGAAAAGCACGCCGGCTCGGTGATGCCCGGCTTCACGCACATGCAGACGGCGCAGCCGGTGACGCTGGGCCACCATCTGATGGCGTATGTGGAAATGCTCGGCCGCGACCGCTCCAGGGTCAGGGATGCCCGCGCACGGATGAACCAAAGCCCGTTGGGCGCGGCGGCGCTGGCCGGGACCTCGTTCCCCATCGACCGCGACGCCACGGCCAAGGCGCTCGGCTTCGATGCGCCGGCGGCGAACTCGCTGGACGCGGTGTCGGACCGGGACTTCGCCATGGAATACATGAGCACGGCGGCGATTTGCGCCGTGCACCTGTCGCGCCTCGCCGAGGAAATCGTGCTGTGGTGTTCCGACCAGTTCGGTTACGTCCGGCTCGCCGATGAATTTTCCACCGGCAGCTCGATCATGCCGCAGAAACGCAACCCCGATGCCGCCGAGCTGGTGCGCGCCAAGGCGGGCCGGGTGATCGGCATGCAGAACGCGCTGATGATCGTCATGAAGGGCCTGCCGATGACCTACGGCAAGGACATGCAGGACGACAAGGAACCGGTGTTCGAGGTCGCCGACACCATGGCACTGTCGCTGGCCGCCATGACCGGCATGATCGAGGGTGCGGCGTTTAACAAAGCGCGCATGAAGGCCGACGCCGGCAAGGGGTTCTCGACCGCGACCGATCTCGCCGACTGGCTGGTCAGGACGCTCGGCATGCCGTTCCGCGACGCGCACCATGTCACCGGCGCACTGGTCAAGATGGCCGAACAGAAGGGCTGCGGCCTGGAAGACCTGACGCTCGCCGACATGCAGTCCGTGGCAGCGGCGATCACCGAAGACGTGTTCGCTGTGCTCGGCGTCGACAATTCCGTGGCCAGCCGCAAAAGCTATGGTGGCACGGCGCCGGAAAACGTCGCCCAACAGGTCGCGGCGGCGCGCAAACGCTGGCTTTGACGGCGTCTTCATGGGCTAACCGTGGGTTTAACGCCGTGACGTAACATCGTTACGCGCCGCACCGCCGATGCCTATCATCCGTACCGACAGGCGCCGCATTCGATAAGGATGTGGCGTTTTTCCCGGAGTCGTTTGACGTTTGCGGACGGATCTCTATGTCCTTGTGAGTAAACAATTTTTACAAACGAGGTATATTTTTTATGAGTAACAAGCAGGCATACCGTCAGAAAATTCAGGCGCAGTTGGACGAATGGTCCGCCGAGATCGACAAGCTGCGCGCCAAGGCCGACAAGGCCGATGCCGACGCGGAAATCGCCTTCAACCGCGAACTCGACAACCTCCGCGACAAGAAGAACCAGGCCCGCGCCCGTCTCGACGAACTGTCGTCTGCCGGCGATGACGCCTGGGAAGATCTCAAGACCGGTGTCGAGACCGCCAGCACCCAGCTTGGCCAGGCGCTCCGTTCGGCGCAGTCCCGCTTCAACTGATTGCCCGCCGCATTTCCGAGTGCGTGGCTGCTCCGCGGCGGCCGCGCAGGTTCAACACGTCCGATTCATAACTGAAGGAGACACACAATGACTTTCCGTTTACCGATTTATGCTGCCGCCGCCGCGCTTCTGCTGGCCGCGCAGCCGATGAGCGCCGCGATGGCCGGCAACCTGAATTACAGTGCCGAGGAGGCAAAGCAGGACACCTCCGAACTGCTGACGTCGCTCAAGGAATTCAGCGTCGAGCAGAAGGAACAGGCCGTCGATGCGGCCGAGGATGCACTGCACGAGGTCGACGACCGTATTGACGCACTGCAGGCCCGTGTCGAAGACGGATGGCACGACATGAGCGAACAGGCCCGGGACTCCGCCCGCGACACCCTGAATGCCCTGCGCGAACGCCGCCAGGACGTCGCCGAATGGCTCGGCGGTCTGAAAAACAGCACCGGCGAGGTTTGGGTCGACGTGAAGCAGGGGTTCAGCGAGGCCTATCAGGACATGTCCGAGGCCTGGGACAAGGCCGAACGCGAGCTGGGCACCTGACCGCAGCCGCCATCAACCGGCGCATGAAGATGCCGGAGATCAAAGTCCGGTCCCGACCGGGGACCGCACATGGCCGGTGGCAAACGCCACCGGCTTTTCTATGCGCATTACGGATGTCCATGAGGTCTCCGCTCTCCTTAATGTGTCTGGCACATCAAGACCTTGCGCTTTAGTATGGCGCGATGATGAACAGAACGGCTTTACTGGCGGCGATCGCACTGGTCATGACCACGGCCCTGTCCGGATGCGGCGTCAAGTCGGCACCGGCGCAGGTCGATAAGTCGGCTTATCCGCTGATCTATCCGCAGGAACCGGCGAAGACCCCGGCCGCCGCCTACGTGCGGACCGGCAAGACCGGCAAAACGTCGGATACGCAGCGTCCGCGCTACGACAGCTCCGGCACCTACAACCCGCCGCCGCCGGCGACGGAAACGCTGGTGAAATAAACCGGTTAAATAAAAAAGGCCATGGTGCCCAGGTTTTAAGGACATTGAACGAACGTGGATCATTTCGAATACAAGAACGGTGAACTTTACGCCGAGGATGTCCGCCTCGCCGATCTCGCGGCGGCTGTCGGCACGCCGTTCTATTGCTATTCCACGGCGACGCTGGTGCGCCATTATACGGTCTTCACCGAAGCGCTGGCGGGCCTCGACACCCAGGTCTATTTCGCCGTCAAGGCGAACGGCAACATCGGCGTGCTGGCGACGCTGGCGTCGCTCGGCGCCGGTGCCGACATCGTGTCCATCGGCGAGCTGCGCCGTGCCGAAGCGGCCGGCATTCCGGCATCGAAGACGGTGTTTTCCGGCGTCGGCAAGACCGCCGAGGAACTGCGCGCCGCGCTGGACGCGGGGGTGCACCAGATCAACGTCGAATCCCTGCCCGAACTGCACAGCCTGTCGCAGATCGCATCCGGCATCGGTGCCACGGCGACCGTCGCCATCCGCGTCAATCCCGACGTCGATGCCAAGACGCACGCCAAGATCACCACCGGCAAGAGCGAGAACAAGTTCGGCATCGCCTGGGAACAGGCCGAAGCGGTGTTCGCCGAAGCGGCCCGGCTTCCCGGCATCGATGTTGCCGGGGTTGCCGTGCACATCGGCTCGCAGCTCACCGATCTGGCGCCGTACCGCGCCGCCTACACCAAGGTTCGCGGCCTCGTCGAAACCCTGCGCGGTCAGGGCCACGATATCCGTGTCGTCGATCTCGGCGGCGGGCTCGGCATTCCCTATGACGCCGAGGACCCGCCCAGCCCGGCCGACTACGGCGTCATGGTCAAGGAGGTCATGGACGGCATCGGCTGCCGGCTGGCGTTCGAACCGGGACGCATGATCTGCGGTAACGCCGGTGTGCTGGTCAGCCGCGTGGTTTACGTCAAGGAAGGCGTCGACCGCTCGTTCCTGATTCTCGACGCGGCGATGAACGACCTGATCCGCCCGGCGATGTACGACGCCTATCACACCGTGGTGCCGGTCAAGCAATCCGCGGTCGGCGACAACATGGCGCCGGTCGATATCGTCGGGCCGATCTGCGAAAGCGGCGACACCTTCGCCAAGGGCCGCATGATGCCGAAGCTCGATCCCGGTGATCTTGTGGTGTTTCGCTCAGCGGGCGCCTACGGCGCCGTCATGTCGTCGACCTACAACGGCCGCGACCTGGTACCGGAAATCCTCGTCAACGGCGGCGCTTACGAGATCGTTGCGGACCGGCTCAGGATTGATGATATGATTGCGCGTGAACACGTGCCTGAGTGGTTGAACCGTAGTTTGTCAAACAACACGCCCAAGGAGGCGAGTGGATGACGGAAACGCCCCAGCCGACGTCGGAAGTAACCCCCGTCGTCTCGCGCATGGCGTCGGCCCTGCAGGCCGCGGTGCTGGCGATCCGCTGGGAACGCCTGTGGCGTGTTTTCTGGGCCCCTGTTTCGGTTCTTCTTCTGTTTATCGGCGTTGCCCTCACCGACGTCCTGCCGGCGATGCCCGATGTCGTGCACAGCATGCTGCTCGCACTGTTGGCAGCGCTGTTTGGATTTTCCCTGAAGGGACTGACCCGGGCCTTCCAGCCGGTCAGCGCCGCCGAGGCGGCGCGCCGCGTCGAGGCCGCTTCCGGTCTCAAGCACCGGCCGTTGACGGCACTGTTCGACACGCCTGCGCAGGACAAGCTGTCCGGCGATGCCAAGGCGTTGTGGCGGGCGCACATCGAGCGCGCGCTCAGGCAGACCGAAAATCTCGTCTATCCGTCACCGAAGCCGGGGGTTGCCGGGATCGACCGCCTGGGCCTGCGCTTCGTGCCGATCCTGGTGCTGTTCGTCGGCCTGCTGATGGGCGGTGGCGATCCGCTGAACCGCATCGAACGCGCCCTGTCGCCGATCGGCGACGCCAATGCCGCGGATGCGCTGAGCCTCGATCTGTGGATTACGCCGCCGGCCTATACCGGGCTGGCGCCGAGTGTCTTCAACGGCATTGGCAAGCCGTCCCAGACGGCGGACAGGGACGCCCCGGCCGCGCCCGCGGATGCCCGCCCGACGCTGATCGTGCCGGTCGGCTCGCAGATACTGGTGCATGCCACCGATGCCGGACATCCGCCGTCGCTGGGTCTCGGTGCCAAAGTCTATCCACTCGACA
The DNA here is from genome assembly GCA_038100295.1 of Thalassospiraceae bacterium. Lineage (GTDB taxonomy): Bacteria > Pseudomonadota > Alphaproteobacteria > Rhodospirillales > Casp-alpha2 > UBA4479. Next base: position 263,381 of record JAYNVG010000001.1, on the reverse strand, counting down.
AGCTCGGCGATGCGTCGAGCACGTCCTATAAACTCGAAATGGACGTCGCCGCCGATGCCGCCGGTGCCGACAGCCTGAAGCTCAGCGTCGGCAATGCCGTGCTGGCCGAATGGCCGGTGCTGATCGCCCCGGATTCGCCGCCGAAAATCGAGTTTGAACGGGCGCCGTCAAAGCAGCGCGACACGCAGCTCGAAGTGGTCTATCTGGCGTCCGACGATTACGGGGTGAAAAGCGTCGACATGACGATCCGCCGCCCCAACGGCAAGCCGGTGCCGGGCGGCGAGGCGGAAATCCGCATCGAGATTCCCTTGAGCGGCGACCGCCGCGACATCCGCGCCACGCATCTCCGCGATCTGTCGGCGCATCCGTGGGCGGGGATGCCGGTGAAGGTCAAGCTGATCGCCGAGGACACCGCCGGACAGATCGTCGAGACCGACAGCGTCGAGGTGGTGCTGCCGGAACGCATCTTCAATCATCCGATTGCCCGCCAACTGGCCGAGGCGCGCAAGACACTCAACGATCCCGATCCCGTGGTCATGGAGATCGTCGCCAACAACCTGCATGAGCTGTCGCTGTATCCGATGCGCTTCTTCGACGACACGGTGACGTTCCTGTCGATCCGTTCGGCGGCCGGACGGCTCGGCTATTCGAAGGACGAAGCCGTGGTGCCGGGCGTGCAGCGACTGCTCTGGGAAACCGCGCTCCGGATCGAGGACGGGGAGTTCGCACTGGCCGAAGCCGACCTGATGCGCCTGCAGGAAGAGGCGATGGAAGCGCTGCGCGACGGCAAGATCGGCGAGGAACTCGACAAGGTGATGCGCGAACTGCAGGAGGCGATGGACCGCTACATGCAGGCGCTGGTCGACCGGCTGCAGGAAATGGGTCTGGACGAACTGCCGCAGATGGCCGACCAGCCGCAGATGCAGACCCAGGACATCCAGGAGATGCTGGACAAGATCAAGGAACTGGCACAGACCGGCAACCGCGAGGCCGCGGAACAGATGCTGGCGCAGATGCAGCAGATGCTGGAACGGCTGCGCCAGGGGCTGAAGATGCAGGACGCCAACCCGGCGATGGCGCAGGCCAAGAAGCTGATGGACGGGCTGCGTTCGCTGACCCAGGACCAGCAGGACCTGCTCGACCGCACTTTCCAGGAGGGCTTGACCCGCCAGACCCAGCGCCCCCGTCTCGGCCAGCAGGGTCAACAACAGCAGGGTCAGCAGCAACAGGGCCAACAGCAGCAGGGCCAGCAACAGCAAGGTCAGCAGGGACAGCAGGGCGAAGGCCAGCAGCAGGCCGGTGAGCAAGGTCCGCCGAGCGCCGCCGAACAGGATGCGCTGCGCAAGCGTCTCGGCGAACTGATGATGCAGATGGACGAGCAGATGGGGCAGATTCCCGAGAACCTCGGCCGCGCCGAACAGCAGATGGATCAGTCGGGCCGCAACCTCGGCAAGGGCGAACTGTCGGATTCTGCGCGCAATCAGACGCAGGCGCTGGAAGAACTGCGCAACGCCACCAACCAGATGTCGCAGATGATGGCGCAGCAGTTCGGCCAGCAGATGGGCATCGCCGGCGGCAACCGCCCGATGCAGGGCCGCGAAGGCCAGTTCGATCCGTTCGGACGCCGCAACACCAACGAGAACGGTCAGGGCGCCGCCGTCGAGGATGCCGACGTCAACGTGCCGAACCGCATGGAAATGCGCCGCGCCCGGGAAATCCTCGACGAGCTGCGCAAGCGTTCCGGCGATCGGACCCGCCCGCGCCTCGAACTCGACTACATCGACCGGCTTCTGGATATTTTCTGAGGGCCTTTCCGGCGCCTGCAAACGCATACGTCATCCCAAACTTGATCTGGGGAATCATGCGTCCTTCGAGACGGATGCTGCGCCTCCTCCTCAGGATGAGGACAAAAATACAACCTCATGCTGAGGAGCGAGCATCGCGAGCGTCTCGAAGCATGATTTCCAAATCAAGTTCGGGGTGATGAGGGTGACGGCAAGCGTGCGTGGATTTAGTGCGCCGGCTTCTTGGCTTCGCCGTGCCCTTCGCCGCCGCGTTCGATGAACGTGACCTCGAGCCGGCGTGCCAGTGGTGAGGGATCCTCGACCTGGATCTTGAAGCCGATCTGATCGCCAGCGGCCAGTTGCGCCTTGAGCGGCGTGGTCTTGGCCGACTGCACCAGCTTGCCGTCGAGATCGGACAGCCGGAGTTCCAGCATCGGCACCGGGCGTTCCTTGTCGGAAATATTGGCGATCACGCCGCGGACCACCAGCACGTCCTTGCCGGAGATCGATTCGCGCGTGCTTTTCACATCGTTGATCGACAGGCCGGCACCGAGCGAATCGTCGCCGAGACCGATCATGGAATAAATGCCCTCGGTTGCCGGCACCAGTTCGATGACCGTGTCCTTGAGGAAGACCAGCGCGCCGATGATGCCGAGCAGAAGCACCAGCACCGCGGCGATGATGATCTTCATCAGCGATCCCTTGGAGGATCCCCGATGCTCGTCCTCGTCCTCGTCGTCGTCCTCGAATTCGTCGTCGCCGGTTTCCTCGGCGGTGAACACCTGCGGGATCGGCTCCGGCTCCTCGAGATCGTCGAAGCTGGCGCCGTCGTCCTCGTCGTCGTCATCGTCACCGCCGCTGTCGACCATCGAGCCGAGCGGTTCGGGTTCATCGTCGTCGTCACCGAACATCGCCTCGATGTCCGAAGACGAAAGCTGATCTTCGTCCGCATCGCCCTCATCGTCGTCGTCGGTGGCGAACGCCGCCATCGGATCGTCGTCTTCCATGTCCGGAAGGGCGATGTCCTCGTCCTCTTCGGGTTCCGGCTCGGGCGCGGGCGGTGGCGGCGGCGCCTGCGGCGCCGGTGCGGCGGGTTGGCCGGATGCGGGATATCCCTCCGGCGGCGGATAGCCGGGCGGCGGATAACCCTGCGGCGGATACGGCGGATAGCCTGGCGGCGGCGGATAGCCGGGATAGCCCTGCGGCGGATACGGATACGGCTGCTGCGGCTGCGCATATTGCGGCTGGGCCGGGGCGTGCATCGGCTGTTGCATGGCGGGACGCATCGGCGGCGGCGGATCGGCCACCGGTTTCTGGTGCCAGGTGTTGCCGCAGTTCGAACATTTGACGGACTTGCCACTCACGCCGATCTGGGCGGGGGTGACATTGTAGCGCGTCGAACAGTTCGGACAGGAAATAAACATATGCGACCGGCCAGTTAAGACTTTAATGGTTATAAGCGCTGGCGATTCTGCGCGCAAGCGAACGCACGCACTGTGAACAAATACGCGCTGCAGTGCAAATGGACGCCGATGCTGGACGGATGGCGTTCGCGCATGGCATTGTCGGGACATGATCGAGGTGCCGGGCGCAGGACCGGGCGCCGTATACCTTGAACGAGCCGCAGGTGCCGGGGTTGTCTAAAGGAAACATCGCACGCTTCGAAAATGTCGGTCTGCGCTACGGACTGGGCCCGGAAGTGCTGCGCGACGTCACGTTTTCGCTGCAATCGGGTTCGTTTCATTTTCTCGTCGGCGAAAGCGGCGCCGGCAAATCATCGCTGTTGAAGCTGATGTATCTGGCGCTGAAGCCGTCGCGCGGTCTGATTTCCCTGTTCGGATCCGACATCGCGACCACGCCCCGGCCTGCGCTGCCCGCGCTGCGGCGTCAAATTGGCGTAGTTTTTCAAGAGTTTAGACTTCTCGAACATTTATCGACCTTCGACAACGTGGCGCTGCCGCTGCGGGTCGCCGGGGTCAAGGAATCCGACGTCAACCGGCACGTCACGGAACTGCTGGAATGGGTCGGCCTCAAGGATCACATGAAATCGCGCCCGCCGACCCTGTCAGGCGGACAGCAGCAGCGCGTCTCCATCGCCCGCGCCGTGATCGCCCGGCCGAAGCTTCTTCTGGCCGACGAGCCGACCGGCAACGTCGACGACCGCATGGCGCTGCGCCTGATGCACCTGTTCGAGGAACTGAACCGGCTCGGCACCACGATCGTCGTCGCCACCCACAACATGGCGCTGGTCGACAGTCTCGGCTACCCGGTGATGCGCCTTGACGCCGGGGCGATGAGCGTCGCCGAAGGCAGCGGAAACAAGTCGGCGGCACGCGAATGGCGCGAATCGCGCGAATCGGCCCAATCGGAAGCGCGGGCACAGGCCAGGGCGCGGCGCGAGCGTCTGCGCGCCGACACCGAGGATGCCGACACCGATCCCCCCGGCATCGAGAACTTCCTCTAGATGCTCGGCGTCAAACGCTCGGACCTGCCCTTGGACAAGGATGCGCACAGCCGCTTCCTGCCGTGGCTCGTCGCCTTCATGGTGTTTCTGGCCGTGCTCGCCATCGGTGGCATCCTGGTGTTGAACGCCACGGCCCAGCGCTGGGACCAGGGCGTCGGCGGCACCCTGACGGTACAGATCGCCGCCACCGAGGACGCCGGGAAGGACCAGAACAACCTGCAGGAAGTGCTCAACGTGATCGCCGCCGAGGCGGGCATCGAACGCTATCTGGTGATCGAGGAAGAGCGCATGATGGCGCTGCTGGAACCGTGGCTCGGCGCCAGCGCCAAGGCCGGCGACCTGCCGCTGCCGAAACTGATCGACGTCGGCCTTGCCGACGAGGCGCGCTTCGATCTCAAGGGGTTCACCCGCAAGCTGCAGCTTCGCGTCCCGGAAGCGACCGTCGACGACCACCGCATCTGGCTGCAAAGGCTGGTCAACCTGATCCGCACCGTCGAGCTGATCGCGCTTTCGATCCTGGTATTCATCGCCCTGGCGACCATGGGCACGGTGATCTTCACGACCCGCACCGGGCTGGCCGTGCACAAGGAAGCGATCGAGGTTTTGCACCTGATCGGTGCGCAGGACAGCTACATCGCCGGACAGTTCGCCGGGCGCGCCATGATGCTCGGCCTCAAAGGCGGCCTGATGGGGCTGGCGCTCGGCCTGCCGGCGCTGCTCTGCGTCGGCTACCTGGCGGAAAGCCTTGAGGACGCGGCGCTGCCCAATCTCAGCTTCGGTATCTTCGAATGGGCGCTGTTCGCCGCCATTCCGATCTGCGTGGCGCTGCTGGCGATGACCACGGCGCGCTCGACGGTGCTGCGCTCGCTCGGGCGGATGCTCTGAGATGCGCTCACGCGGACGCGGTCGCCGCTCGCCCTGGTTCAGGACCATCGTCTTCTTTTCGCTGCTGGTGCTCGCCGTCTGGGGTGCGGGACTGATCGCGTTCACCCAGAAGATTCCGGTGCGCGGCGTGGAATCCGACGAACATACCGACGCCATCGTCGTGCTGACCGGCGGCAGCGGGCGGTTGCGTGCCGGGCTCGACCTTTTGCTGGCGGGGCGTGCCGATCAGATGTTCATCTCCGGCGTCTACCGCGGCGTCGACGTGACGCAACTGCTGGCAATCCTCAAGCAGAATCCGGAAGAGATCGAAAGCCGCATCTCCATCGGCAATGCCGTCGACACCATCGAGAACGCGCTCGAAACCCGGGTCTGGATACGCGCCCAGGGCTATACCTCGCTCAGGCTGGTGACGGCGGCCTATCACATGCCGCGCGCGCTGCTCGAATTTCAGGACGCGATGCCGGATGCCGCGATCATTCCGCACCCGGTGTTCCCCGAACACGTGAAGCAGGAATACTGGTGGGCGTGGCCCGGCACCATGGTGCTGACGGTGACCGAATATAACAAGTATCTGGTGGCGTCGTTCCGCCACCGCATCAAGGTGCTCGACCTCGGCGGCTCGCCGGCGTCGCGGGCACCTGCCAAGAACGGCACGCCGGCGGTCACAAAGGAGGGCGGCGCGACATGATGATCTGGCTGCGTTCCTTGATGTTCAACGTCTTCTTCTTCCTGTGGCTGACGGTGCTGTTGCTGTTCGCCTGGATGTTCCTGCCGTTTCCGCGCATGGTGATGCAGCGCATGCTGCGCGTATGGTCGCAGATCACGCTGTGGGGCATCCGCATCTTCGGCGGTATCCATGCCCGCTTCGAGGGGCTGGAAAACATCCCCGAAGGCCCGGTGCTGATCGTTTCCAAGCACCAGTCGATCTGGGACACCTTCATCATGTACGTGCTGCTCGACGATCCGCAGTACGTGCTCAAGCACGAGCTGATGAAAATCCCGCTGTGGGGCCTGTATGCGAAGAAAAGCGAGCACATCGCCATCGACCGCACGGCCGGCGCCAAGGCGCTCCGCGACATGGTCACGCACTGTGACGACCGTCTCGCCAAGGGCCGCCAGGTGATCATCTTCCCCGAAGGCACGCGCACCGCACCCGGGGTGACGCTGCGCTATCATCCCGGCGTCGCGGCGATCTACCAGCAACTGCCGCCGGGGGCCTGCGTGGTCCCGGCGGCGCTGAATTCCGGCAGTTTCTGGGGTCGGCGCAAATACTATATCCGTCCCGGCACGATCACCCTGAAATTCCTCGAGCCGATCCCGGCCGGGTTGCCGCGCAAGGAATTCATGGCGCTGGTCGAGGAACGTATCGAGACCGCGGCGACGGTGCTCTATGAAGCCGCGCGCCCCGATCCGGGAAAAAACCCGCCCATCACCCCCTGAAACCCGGGGATAAGCTTCTTACATACTGATATAGCTGGATTTTTCCCGATTGCACCGGGGGATAATTCTGGTAAAATCGGTGGAAACATTTCAAGAACATTATCTTGATGCCGATGTAAGCTGTGCCTATGGTTTTGGGCTCCGGGGGACGCTGGCGAAAGCTGCCTGAACCTTCCATTGAAACCGTACCTGTGCATTCGGAAGAATAACCATGATCGAAGTCGCGCCGATATCCCAGCAGATCTGGGACATGAAATACCGCCTGAAGGACGCCGAAGGCCGCCCCCGTGACAAGGCCGTCAGCGACACATGGCGGCGCGTGGCGCGCGCCCTGGCGGCGACCGAAAGCGATCCCGCGCACTGGGAGCAGCGCTTCTTCGAGGCCATGGAGGATTTCAAGTTCCTGCCCGCCGGGCGCATCCTGTCAGGGGCCGGTTCGGAACGCCGGGTGACGCTGTTCAACTGCTTCGTCATGGGCGACATTCCCGACGACATGGCCGGCATCTTCGAGCAGCTGAAGGAAGCGGCGCTGACCATGCAGCAGGGCGGCGGCATCGGGTACGATTTCTCGACGCTGCGTCCCAAGGGGGCGCTGGTCAAGGGCGTCGGCGCCGACGCCTCGGGGCCGCTCAGCTTCATGGACGTGTGGGACGCCATGTGCCGCACCATCATGTCGGCGGGATCGCGCCGCGGCGCGATGATGGCGACGCTGCGCTGCGACCATCCGGATATCGAGGATTTCATCGACGCCAAGCGCGCGCCGGGCCGGCTGCGCATGTTCAACCTGTCGGTGCTGGTCACCGACCCGTTCATGCAGGCGGTCAAGGACGACGCGGCGTGGGATCTGGTGTTCGACGGCACCGTGTACCGCACCGTCAAGGCGCGCGAGCTGTGGGACAAGATCATGCACGCGACCTATGCGTATGCCGAACCCGGCGTGATCTTCATCGACCGCATCAACAAGCGCAACAACCTGCATTACTGCGAAACCATCCACGCCACCAACCCGTGCGGCGAACAGCCGCTGCCGCCCTACGGCGCGTGCCTGCTGGGGTCGATCAATCTGGCGAGGCTGGTGGCGCGCCCGTTCGAGGCCGATGCCGACCTCGACATCGCCCAGCTCGACGCGCTGACGCGGACCGCGGTCCGCATGATGGACAACGTCGTCGACGTTTCCGGGTTCCCGCTCGACGAACAGGCGCACGAAGCGCAGGCCAAGCGCCGTATCGGTCTCGGCATCACCGGCCTCGCCGACGCGCTGATCATGTGCGGCGCCCGCTACGGCTCCAGGGAAGCCGTGCAGTTGACGGAAAAATGGCTGAAGGCGCTGCAGCGCGCCGCCTATCTGGCCTCCGTCGATCTGGCGAAGGAAAAGGGCGCGTTCCAACTGTTCGACAGGGACAAGTATCTGTCCGGCGAAACCATCCGCGAGATGGAGGAGGATGTGAAGCAGGCGATCGCCGAACACGGCATCCGCAATGCCCTGCTGACCTCGGTGGCGCCGACCGGCACCATCTCGCTGTTCGCCGACAACATCTCGTCGGGTCTGGAGCCGGTGTTCAGCTTCAACTACCGCCGCCACGTGCTGATGCCCGACGGATCGCGGCGCGAGGAGGAAGTCTCCGATTACGCGTTCCGTCTGTATCGCCGTCTCAAGGGGCCGGATGCGCCGCTGACCAAGGCCTTCGTCGATGCTCAGTCGCTGGCGCCCGAGGATCACCTGGTGATGCAGGCCGCGGTGCAGAAGTACATCGACAGCTCGATCTCTAAGACCATCAACGTCCCCGAGGACGCCTCGTTCGAGGACTTCAAGGACATCTACGCGCAAGCTTACGAGCTCGGCTGCAAGGGCTGCACCACGTACCGTCCGAACGACGTCACCGGCGCCGTGCTCGAAGTGGGCGAGAAAAAGAAAACCGCCGCCGAGCCGGAACTGCCGTTCGATGCGCCGGTCAAGAAACAGCTTCCGAAGGACGCCGGCGATTCCGGGTCCGTGGTCTACATGACGCGGCCGCTCGACCGGCCGGGCGAACTGCCGGGCAAGACCTACAAGGTGCGCTGGCCGGACAGCGATCACGCGCTCTACATTACGCTCAACGACGTCATCGACGATCAGGGCCGGGTCCGCCCGTTCGAGATATTCATCAACTCCAAGAACGTCGAGCATTTCGCCTGGACGGTGGCGCTGACGCGGATGATCTCGGCGGTGTTCCGGCGCGGCGGCGACGTGTCGTTCGTGGTCGACGAGCTGAAAGCCGTGTTCGATCCCCGCGGCGGCCAGTGGATGGGGCGTCGTTACGTGCCGTCTTTGCTCGCCGCGATCGGCAGCGTCATCGAAAACCACATGATCGACACCGGATTCCTGAAGGCCGACGGCCGGCTCAACGACGACAGCGACGACGAGGCGAATGTCGTCACCCTGGCAGCGACCGGCACCGGCGACGAGGGAGCGGCGCGCACGCAGGCGGGTTTCCGCACCTGCCCGAAATGCTTCCAGCCGTCGCTGATCCGCCAGGAAGGCTGCGACACCTGCACATCATGCGGCCATTCGAAGTGCGGGTAAGCGCCACGCGCGGGTGAACGGATGGACCCCCGTATTTCTCTGGTGACGCTCGGCGTTACCGATATGAAGAAAAGCCGGACGTTCTATGAAGCGCTCGGTTTCACGGCGGGTGCGCCGTCCAACGACGACGTCACGTTCTTCCAGGCCGGCGGCATGATCCTCGGTCTCTACGGCCGCGCCGCGCTCGCCGCCGACGCCGGCATCGAGGACGGCATTGATAATGACAGGCCCGGCTTTTCCGGTGTCGCGCTCGCCTACAACGGCCGCGACAAGGCCGAGGTTGATGCCGTGCTGGCGGAGGCCGTCGCCGCCGGGGGGTCGCTCGTCAAGAAAGCCGAAGATGTATTCTGGGGCGGCTATTCCGGTTATTTCGCCGACCCCGACGGGCATCTCTGGGAAGTCGCCTTCAACCCGTTCTTTCCGATTGCCGAAGACGGGTCGATTTCGCTCGGGTAATAGCGTGCGAACGCACCCCCTCACCTAACTTCTCCCCCTCAAAGGGGGAGAGGGATACCGGTATGACGTGCATCGATACGAGAGTCCCTCTCCCCTGCTACGCGGGGGAGAGGACAGGTGAGGGGGCTATGTTCTGAGCCGCTTCGCCAGCCGCTCCAGTGCCTTGTCGCGGATGCCGCATTCGGCCAGGTGATCGGCGGTGTTCAGCACATATTCCGTGCACGGCCCACGACAGCCGTGACCGGCACGGACCAGGCGTTCAGTGGCGGTCATGTCCAGCTTGCCGCAGTATTGCGGATTGGCCTCGTTGGCGACGAAGGCGAGGCCACGGACGGTCTCCGGCCTGCCGTCGGTCAACCTGAGCCTGAGCCAGCGCGGGCAGTAAACGTCGGTGACCATTTCGCGTTCGTGCAGCAGTTGATAGACAGCCTGGGCGTCGTCGGCGGCGATGCGATAGGCGTAGCCCGAGACGCAGCCGCCCCGGTCGAGCCCGAAAACCAGCCCGGGATCGTCCTCGGTGCCGCGATAGACCCAGGAATAGACGCACAGCGCGCGGTGATATCCGTAAAGCGTGGCGTGGCGCTTCTCGGCGAAGGGGAAATCGGCGTGCCACATCAGCGAGCCGTAACCGAACACCCAGAAGGCACCCGTCGGCGGCGTGAAGCGGGGGCGCGCCATCGGTCTAGCCCCGCGTCACCAGCGCGACGCCGATGACGCACACCGCCATGCCCGCCAGCGCCGCCGGGTTGAGAACCTCGCCGAACAGGAAATAGCCTTCGACGGCGACCACAGGCGGCACCAGATAGAACAGGCTCGACACCTTGGACGCCGCGCCCTGGCGGATCAGGATATACAAAAGCGTCACGGCGCCGAACGACAGCACGATGACCAGCCACACCATGGCGAAGATGGATTCCGCGTTCCAGTCGATGACCATGGTTTCGGTCGGAATGGCGCAGGCCCACATCACCGCGGCTGCGGCGGCGAACTGGATCGCCGATCCGACGCGCAGATCGATGGCCCCGGCAAAGCGTTTCTGATACAGCACGGCGGCTGTCGCCGCGGCAAGTCCCGCCACGCAGGCCAGAATGCCGGGCAGGCCGCCGGTATCGCCGGCCTGACGCCAGACCACCAGCACCACGCCGCAGAACCCGAGCGCGAGACCGAACCAGGCGCGCCAGCTCAGCCGCTCGTTCAGCAGCAGGCCGGCGAAGATCGCCGTGAACACCGGCTGCATGCCGACGATCAGCGCCGAGATACCGGCCGACGTGCCGTGATCGACGGCAAAGAAAACACCGCCCAGATAAATGCCGTGCATCAGGATGCCGACGGTCGCCGCGTGCAGCCAGGTGCGCGGGTTCTTCGGGAACGGCACGCGCATGAGCAAAAGCAGCGCGAAAAACGCGGCGGCGGTGATCGAGAAACGCACGCCGAGGAAGGTGAACGGTTCTGCGTGCGGCATGCCCATCTTGGCGCCGATGAAGCCGGTCGACCACAGCAGCACGAACAGCAACGGCGCGGCGGCACTCAGATTCTTGCGCAGGGTCGGGGACAGGGTCATCGCAACTCGGTCAGATTGGTGTCTGCTGTTTCGGGTCGTTCATGAATGCGCGCAAGCTATGCCCTTCCCGAAGCGAGGGCAACGCCCTAGATTAAACGTAATGTCCGACACCAATCTGCCCGGCACCGACGAAACCGTTTTCGAAACGCCCTTCAAGGGACGGCGCCGCCGTCTGATGACGCTTGGCGTGCTGCTTGCGGCCGCCCTCGGTGCCTATGCCGGATGGTGGTTCTGGCTCGCCGCCGAAGTGCGCGGCCATGTCGACGGCTGGGTTGCGGCGATGCGGGACGCGGGGCGCAACGCCGGCTACGCAACGATGTCCGTCAGCGGCTTTCCGGGACTGCTGAAGATCGACATCGACGGGATCGACATCGCCGATGCCGGGGCCGGCTGGTCGGTGCATCTGCCGCGCCTGAACGCCGAGATGGCGCCGTGGCGCATAACCTCATTGCAGGGAGCGTTCACCGGACCGCTGCAGGTGCTGCAGACCAAGGGTGGGTTTGCCGGGCGTTACCGTGTCACCGCCGCCGCCAACGGGTTCTCCGTGTCTCAGGAAAAAGGCGGGCGGCTTCGCGCACAGTTCGAGGACGTTCGGGCGTCCCATGAGGAGACCGGCCGGACGCTCGGCATCGGTGCGTTGTCGCTCGGCCTGCGCCGCGGCAGCTTGCCGGTCTATGGGCAGCTCGTCGTCGATGCCCGAGACGCCGATCTGCCGCCCGACCTGCACTCAGCGTTCGGCGGGCATGTCGCGCATTTCCGGATGACGGCGGAAGCGAGCGGTGCGGTCCCGCCCACGGGGATCACGCCGGCGGCGCTCGGTGTCTGGACACGGGACGGCGGGGCGCTCGACATCCGCGCCCTTGAGATCGCGCACGGTGTGCTCGGCCTGAAGGGCGAGGGGACGCTGGCACTGGACCAAAACCTGCAGCCGATCGGTGCCTTCACGGCGCGCATCAGCGGCTTCAACGCCGCCGTCGACACGCTGGTCGATGCCGGCATCGCCAGGCGGGAAGACGGTGCGCTGGCCAAGATCGTTCTGGGGGTGCTCGCCAAGTCGCCGCCGGGCGGCGGGCCGAAGGAAGTCTCGCTGCCGCTGACCCTGCAGGACCGCCAGTTGTCGGTCGGACCGATCGCCCTGATCCGGCTTCGCGAAATCCACTGGGATTGATTAACGCACCCGGCACAGCACCTTGGTGATCCGAAGCGACGTCAGCAGACCCCGCGCCGATTTCGGATAGGCATTGGCGCTCAGGTCCCGGGCGGGTTCATTCCGGCCCGATGATCCACCCGCATCCGCGATCATGCTTCTTAATGTCGCCGGCACGGCGGTGAGGACCCGGCCCCGGCGCGGTTCCTCGGCCAGCACCACGCCCGTCAGGCGGCCATCCGCCGTGAATGCCGGCCCGCCGGACAAGCCGCCGAGCGATCCGAAGCGGTCCGGGATACGGCTTTTTTCCGACCACACATCAGCCTGCTCGCGGGTTTTGTAACGGCCCCGTTCCTGCAGCGTCGTGGTGCCGATCTTGCGGGCATGCACGGCACCGGGCTTGCCCTGGGGAAAGCCGATGAAATAGCCGTCGTCACCCGTGTCGGCCCCGTTCCCCAGCGGAAACGGCGTCGGTCCCTGCCGGGTCGTCAGCAAGGACACGTCGGCGTTCGGATGGTTGCGGATATTGGTGACACGAACCCCCTTGCCGGGGGCGGTCTGCAGACCGGTATCGTCACAGCCGTCGATGACATGGCGGGCCGTCAGCCATTTGCCGTCGCCGACCGCAAAGGCGGTGCCGCTCCCCGACGTGCGGCGCTGCGGCAGGTCGACGAACGACTGGCGTTCGGGTTTGATCCAGTCCGGAGTCACGCCGGGGCGGGTGCTCGGGGCTTCGGAAAGCCAGTCTCTGGTTTCCGCGCTCCACAGCTTGCCGCCTTCATACTGCGGTGCCGGGCGGCGCGGACTGTCGCTTGGCGGCGGCGGTGCGGGACTGTCGGGCTCGCTTCGGAAAAGCTGCCCACCGACGGCGACGATTACCAGGATCAGCAGGGCCATGATGTCGCGAAAGCGCATCGCTCAAGGCTATCCGGCGACGGCGGCGGCGTTAATGACGGCAACCGCCAGCTTGATGCAGACCAGCAACACGGCGGCGCCCATTTCACCGGCTTCGATCCGGGCCGGGACATCGCGCAGCACGACGTCGGCGATGCGGTAGGCAATGATCTGCAGGACCAGCGTCACCGGCCCCCAGACGAGAATTTCATAAACGCTGACACTGGCCGACATGGCGAACGCCAGCGGCAGCGCAAGACCGATGATCGCGCCACCCATCGAGACGGCGGCGGCGGTGTTGCCGCCGCGGATCAGCTTCACTTCGTCCCACGGCGTGATCCACATATAGACAAGAACGCCGATCACCAGCATGGCAATGGTCACCGACGAGTGCAGTATCAGGACAGGAAAGCCTGCGATGAAACTGTCGATCACGGGCTGCATGGATTGAACCTCAGTCGTCGCTGTTGCTGTACGGTCCGAGGATCGGACCCGGTGCCGGCATATCGTCCTGGTGGGCGTCGACGACGCCGCGTCGGATGGCGCGGGTGCGGGTGAAGTGTTCGAACAGCTTGTCGCCGTCGCCCTTGCGGATGGCACGCTTCAGTTCCGTCAGGTCCTCGTCGAAACGGCCCAGCACTTCCAGTACCGCGTCCTTGTTGGTCAGGAACACGTCGCGCCACATGGTCGGGTCGGATGCCGCGATACGGGTGAAGTCGCGGAACCCGGACGCCGAGAACTTGATGACTTCCTGTTTCAGGTCGTCGCCGAGATCGGTTGCCGTGCCGACGATGGTGTAGGCGATCAGGTGAGGCAGGTGCGAGGTGATGGCCAGGACCTGATCGTGATGGTGTGCATCCATGACCTCGACCATGGCGCCGGTGCGTTGCCACAACTCGGACACCCTGTCGACGGCATCGGCGTTGCAGTCCTGGGCCGGCGTCAGCAGCGTCCAGCGGTTGCGGAACAGCTCGGCGAAACCGGCATCGGGGCCGGAATGCTCGGTGCCGGCGATAGGGTGTCCGGGCACCAGATGCACGCTGTCCGGCAGCGCCGGAGCCAGCGTCGAAAACACCGGCTCCTTGACCGAGCCGACGTCACTGACGATGGCGCCCGGTTTCAGGTGCGAAGCGATCTGTTTGCCGACCGCTTCGTAGGTGCCCATCGGCGTGCAGACGATGACCAGGTCGGCGTCCTTCACCGCGTCGCCGGTGTCCAGCGTGCCGCGATCGCAAAGCCCGAGCTCGATGGCGCGCTGCAGGGTTTCGGCGCGCCGCGTGGCGACGACAATCTCGCCGGCCAGGTTCTCCGCGCGCATGGCCCGCGCCAGCGACGAGCCGATCAGGCCGATACCGATCAGTGCGACCCTGCCGAACAGTTGCTTCTTGCGGCGTTGGGCGCTCACCTGTCCGCTCCGGTGTCGTTTTTGCCGAGAAACGCGGCCAGCGCGTCGACGACGGCGCGCATCTCGTCGGCGAGGCCGATGGTGATGCGCAGGCAGTTCGGGAAACCGTAGCCACCCATGCGCCGCACCACGATGCCGCGCGATTTCAAAAAGGTATCGGCGGCTTCGGCGTCGCGGTCGGTATCGTTGAAGCAGACCAGCAGGAAATTGCCGATGCTGGGCGTCACGTCGAGACCCAGCTTGCGCAATTCGGCCGACGTCCATTCGCGCCACTTTTCATTGTGGGTGCGGCTCATGTCCTCGAAGTCGGTATCGGCAATCGCCGCGACACCGGCGGCCATCGCCGCCGCACCGACGTTGAACGGACCGCGAACGCGGTTCAGCACGTCGACCACGTTGGCCGGCGCATAGCACCAGCCCAGCCGCATGCCGCCGAGCGCGTAGATCTTGGAGAAGGTCCGCGTCATCACCGTGTTCTCGCCGGCGTCGACAAGCTCGATCCCCGCCGTGTAGTCGCCGACGGTGACGTATTCGGCATAGGCCGCGTCGATGACCAGCAGAATGTCGTCGCGCAGACCGTCGCGCAGACGCTTCACTTCGTCGGCCGGCAGGTAGGTGCCGGTCGGGTTGTTCGGATTGGCAAGAAACACGATGCGCGTCCTGTCCGTCACCGCCGCCAGAAGGTTGTCGACGTCGGCCGTCTTGTTCGTTTCCGGCGCCGTCACCGGGGTCGCGCCGACGCTCTTCGCCGAGATCGGATACATCAGGAAGCCGTGTTCGGAATACAGAACCTCGTCGCCCGGTCCGGCGTAAGACTTGCACAAAAGCGCGATCAGCTCGTCGGAGCCGGCGCCGCAGACGATCTTTTCGGGGTCGAGGCCGTAGCGCTCGCCGATCGCCGACCTGAGCGCATTGGCGCCGCCGTCCGGATAGCGGTGCAGGTTGGCGGCTTCGGCCTCGAACGCCTTGCTGGCCAGCGGGCTGGGTCCGAACGGGCCTTCGTTCGACGACAGCTTGATGATGCGGTCGATGCCGGGAATGGCCGACTCGCCCCCGACATAGGCGGCGATGTCCATGATGCCGGGGCGGGCTTCGGGACGCTTGCTCATGCGTCGTCTCCATTATCTTCGTTCGGTGCGACGTCGCGCTCGCCCAGCGGCGTGCCGTAGCCGCCGACATGCAGGATGCGCTGCGCGGCTGAGCCGATGGCGTCGATGAAGCGGGGGAACTGCTTGCCGGCGGGATCGACGAAGCCGAACGCCTCGACCAGATAGGCCCAGCCCGGCGGGCGGTTCGGGTCGTGCCAGCTCTGCACGAATGCGGCGCTGACGCCGGCGGAATTGAGCGCGTCCTCGATCTTGCGGGCGCTGATTTCGGTGTTGGTTTCGACGCACAGAAGCGAGCGGTCGCGGCCAGTGACTTCCTGTTCGATGGGACAGATGACGGCGGCTTCGATGCCGGAACCGCGAATGTTGGAGCCGGGGACGAACGGCAGGCGGGCGATGATCTTGGGGGTGTCGGGAGATGCGGAGGCCATGTATCGCCACCACGGGTCCGGATCGTCGCGGCGCGGCCACGGCAGGATGCCGACGGACGCTTCCTGGCTGCGCACGGCCTCGACCACGGCACGGCCGGAGCCCATCCGCGTCATCTTGGTGAAGCTGCCGTATTGGTCGCGCGCCATGTCCCAGTAGCCTGGCTCGTCCTCGATATCCATGACGGCGACGGAAAACGGGCCTTCGAAGCTGAGCGTGGCGACGATGATCTCGCGCCAGATGCGGACCAGTTCGCGCTTGGGAAAGTTGCCGCGGTGGCGTGCCGTCAGGCGGTACATCATCTCGGCCTCGCGCGACGGGCGAATCTTGACGGTTTCGCCTTCCTTGATTGCACGGACCTGCTCGACGACCTCGGTGCGCCGGATCAGTAATTCCTGAATCTTCTTGTCGATGGCGTCGATCTCGTCGCGGACCGCCGCCAGCGCTTTCTTCTTATCGGTCATGACCCCAATGTCCGCTCGACATGCATGATGAATTCAAAGCCGGCTAGTGATACTGGCTAAGGCTCTGGAAATCAAAGCAAAGGTGATGTGGCGCCGGCAGCGCCTCAGGAACCCTCGGATTTGCCGAGCGCGGTCTGCAGAAGTTCGCGGAACAGCGCCAGGATCTTGTCGAGGAATTGCAGCTCCTGCTCGCGTTCGGCACGGCGCTTGTCGGCGGCGGCTTTCTCGGCCTCGGCGCGCGCCGCCTCGATCTCGGTATAGGACTTTTTCGGCACCTCGGCAGCGGCGCTGGTCGACGTGCAGACGAGATTCTCGCCGGAAAGCCCGCACACCGCGATTTCACCAGTTTCGGTGTTGAGCCGCCAGACCCGATCATCCGTGGCCTTGACGATCTGATAGATGCCTTCGCGTCGGCCCTCGGCGGTTTCCGCCGCGGCCAGCCCGGCGGGCAGCGTCAAAGCCGCGAAAACGGCCACATGGGCGGCGATCCATACGGGGTTTTTCATGGTGTTTCTCTCTTTATATCTAGGCCGCATAGGGCGTCGGGTCGTCGATGCCGGCTTCGCGGAAACCCTTCTTGCGCAGATGGCAGGCGTCGCATTCGCCGCAATGCCGGCCGTCCGGCGTCGGATCATAGCAGCTCAGCGTGTGCGCGTAATCGACGCCGAGCTGGGTGCCGCGCCGGATGATGCCGGCCTTGGTCAGATCGATCAGCGGCGTGTGCAGGGTGAACGGCCTGTCACCCTCGACCCCGGCCTTGGTGGCGAGGTTCATGACGTTTTCGAAAGCCTTGACGAATGCCGGGCGGCAGTCGGGATAGCCCGAGTAATCCAGCGCGTTGACGCCGATGAAGACGTCGAACGCCTGCGTGGTTTCCGCCAGCGCCAGGGCGTAGGACAGGAACACCGTGTTGCGCGCGGGCACATAGGTGATCGGAATGCCTTCGCCGATTTCCGCCTCCGAACGGTGCTTCGGCACATCTATGTCTGCGGTCAGCGCCGAGCCGCCGAAGGCGCGCAGATCGACATCGGCGACGACGTGGCGGGCGATCCCGTTGGCTTCGGCGAGTTTGCGGGCGACGTCGATCTCGGCGGCATGGCGCTGACCGTAACGGAACGTCAGCGTCACCGGCCGGAAGCCCTGTTCCAGCGCGATCGCCAGCACGGTCGCGGAATCCAGTCCGCCGCTCAACAGCACCACCGCCGGTTTTCCTGTGCTCATATCCTGTTCCTCTCTCCTCGCCCTTCGAGACGCCCCAAAGGGGCTCCTCAGGGTGAGGATATACCAAACAGCCTCATGCTGAGGAGGTGCCCATGCTTTCCTTGGGCACCGTCTCGAAGCACGAGGCGATATCAAGTTGGCGCCCGGCCAATAAATCGGCCGGTTGATCGCGCGGCTCATTAGCATAATGCTGTCGGGATGGCCATGACCGAGAAACCCGAACCGAGACAAAATCCGGACCCCCGCATGATCAAGGCGGAAATCCGCGACGAGGCGCTGACACTGGGCTTCGACGCGGTCGGCTTTGCGTCCGCTGTGGCCGATCCCCGCGATCGGGCGGCGCTGGCCCGTTTCGTCAAGGCGGGCCATCACGGCGACATGGACTGGATGGCCAGGGACGACGGCCGGCGCGGCGATCCGAAAGCGCTGATGGCGGACGCGAAAACGGTGATCGTGCTCGGCGTCAATTACGGTCCCGGCCTGGACCCGATGGCGGTCACCGCGATGACCGAGCGGGGCGCAATCAGCGTGTATGCCCGGGGCCGCGATTATCATGACATTATAAAGAAGCGCCTGAAGCGGCTCGGCCGCTGGATCGTCGAGACCTACGGCGGCGAGATCAAGGTCTTCGTCGACACCGCGCCGGTGATGGAAAAACCGCTGGCGCAGCGCGCCGGGATCGGCTGGCAGGGCAAGCACACCAATCTGGTCAGCCGGCACAAAGGCTCGTGGCTGTTTCTGGGCGAGATCTTTCTGGAAATCGAGCTGCCCCCCGACCGGCCCGAGGCCGATCACTGCGGGACCTGCGATGCGTGCCTCAAATCCTGTCCGACGGATGCCTTTCCGAACCCTTATGAAATGGATGCCCGGCGATGCATCTCGTATCTGACCATCGAACACGCCGGCGACATCGCCGACGCGCTGATGGACGCCATGGGCAATCATGTCTACGGCTGCGACGATTGCCTGGCGGCGTGCCCGTGGACCAAGTTTTCGGGGCCGACGGGCGAGCCGGGTCTGCAGGCCAGGGTCGAACTGACGCAGCCGCGCCTGGCCGAACTGGCGATGCTCGACGATGCCGGGTTCCGGGCGTTCTTTGCCGGCTCGCCGGTCAAGCGCACCGGGCGCGACCGCTTCGTGCGCAACGTCCTGATCGCGATCGGCAATTCCGGCGACGCGGCGCTGAAGCCGCTGGCCGAGCAATTATGCGCCGATGCCTCCGGGCTGGTGGCACGCGCGGCGCGGCGCGCCGTCGGCAAACTCGGCGGGACTTGACCGGGGGCGGTGCAGGCGACACTTTAAACCATGAGCCGTATGTTCCCCTTTGCCGCTGTGATTTTTGCGCTCGCCCTGACCATGACACAGGCGATGACGCAGGCGCGCGCGCAAGGCGTCTATCCCGAGGACATCGCACCCAAGGACATTCCCAAGGCGCCGGTGATTGCGCCCGGGACCAAGCTCAAGCCCGGTGACATGTTCCGCGACTGCGAAAAGTGCCCGGAAATGGTGGTGGTGCCGGCGGGCCTGTTTGTGATGGGCTCGAAGCTGCACAAGAGCGAGCAGCCGACGCGGATCATGCGTTTCAAGAAACCGTTTGCCATCGGCCGCTTCGAAACCCTGCATGAGGAATGGCAGGCGTGTCTCGATGCCGGCGGCTGCACGCACGTGCCCGACGATCACAACTGGGGCAAGGTCAGGAAGCCGGTGATCAACGTCGATCACGACATGGTGCATGGCTATGCCGCGTGGCTGAGCAAGACCACGGGGCAGACCTACCGACTGCCGAGCGAGGCGGAGTGGGAATACGCCGCCAAGGCCGGCACCAAGACGAATTACTGGTTCGGCGATCAGGTCGGCGAGAACCAGGTCAACTGCCGCAAGTGCGGCTCGCCGTGGTCGGGCATCGGCAACGCCCCGGTCGGCAGCTTCGATCTAAACCCGTGGGGTCTTTATGACATGAACGGCAATGCCTTCGAATGGGTCGAGGACTGCTGGCACGACACCTACGAAGGTGCGCCCAAGGGGCCGGAAGCCTGGGTCGGCGGCAAGTGCCAGTTCCGCGTCATCCGCGGCGGGTCGTGGTATTACTATTCACGGATGTCGCGCGCCGCCAACCGCCAGAAAAATCCGGGCGCGGTGAAAAGCTACTGGCTCAGCTTCCGCCTGGTGCGCGAACTGCCGTAACATCCCGTCGCCGGGCATATCCTTCGAGACGGCCTGACGGCCTCCGCAGGGCGAGGTTACGTTCCCCTCATCCTGGGGAGCGTGCGAAAGCGAACATCTCGAAGGACAGGATGCGGACGACTACTTGCCGGAAAGCTGATCGAGCTTCTTCTGCATGTCCAGCATCTGCTGGCGCAGATCGTTGATGTCGTCGCCGCCGGACTTGGGCGCATCGTCGGACTTGGCGGCGGTGCTGCCGGGCATCATGCCGTCGAGGCCGGTGAACGGCGTGAACATCTTCATCGCGTTCTCGAACATGGCCATGTTCTTCTTGGAGATTTCCTCCATCTGGCCGAACGGGCTGAGGCCGCCGAAGGCGTCTTCCAGGTAATTGCGCATCTGTTCCTGGTTGCGTGCGAACGAGCTCATGGAATGATCCAGGTAGTTCGGCACCACGGCCTGCAGGCTGTCGCCGTAAAAACTGATGAGGTGGCGCAGGAAGCTGATCGGCAGCAGGTTCTGGCCCTTGGATTCCTCTTCGACGATGATATGCGTCAGCACCTGGCGGGTGATGTCCTCGCCGGTCTTGGCGTCGAACACGCTGAAGACTTTGTCGTCCTTGACCATCTGCGCCAGATTGTCGAGCGTCACGTAGCTCGACGTCTCGGTGTTATAGAGACGGCGGTTGGCGTACTTCTTGATCGTGATCGGCTTCGGCTCGCCGGTGGAAGTATCTGTGTCCTGAGGCTTTTTGGCCATTGTAGGCTCCCTTCCCAATATACCAGAAACTAACGCTCTTGCTTGTGCACTGCAACGAAAAACGGGGCGCCCATGCGGCAGGTGCAGCATAAGCAAAATGCTGCAGCATTCGTGCAGCAAGTTTCCCGGCATGGCGCCGCGCCAATTCCCCGATGCGGGAGCGTTTGCCGACGCACGCGGTCGCGATATACTGCTGACGCAAACGACGATCCCTGACCCTGAGCGCGGTGAGCCGAAACCATGAGCGACGACACGAAACCGGATGGCGGCGCGGATGCCGGGGGCGAGGCGCTGCAGCGTCTGGCCAGGGAATACGTCGATCTGTGGGAAAAGCAGATCAAGGCGTTTTCGACCGACGAGACGCTGGCCCGGACCATGGCGCAGACCATGGAACTGATGAATGCCGGTGCTGCCAACGTGGCGGCGATGATGCAAAAGGCGGCGGCGACGCCCGAAACGGGGACGGATGATGCAGCAGACCCGGAATCCGGACATAATACCGGTAATGGTACAGGACCTGATCAAGGGCATGACGGAACAGGCGGCGGTGCCGCGGCCGCTGGCGCTGCATCTGGCGGTGCAGAACCTGATGTTCGCGAGCTCGTTCAGCGCGTGGCCGAGCTTGAAAGACGGCTCGCTCGTCTGGAAGGACTCTCTGAACCCGCAGGCAAGATCGCTCCGCGAAAAACTTCAAAACGTTGACGCCGGCGCGTTCGCCGAGGCGCTCGGGCAGGAAATCAAAAGCCGCATCGAACGCTTCGCCGAAGGGGTGAACCGGTTTTCATCGGCAGCCCGCCCGCCGGCGATGCCGCCGTTGCCGGAAATCTGGCGCGAGGGCACGACGCGGCTGATCCATGCCGCGCCGAAGGGGGGCGGGAACGCTTCGCCGGTCATTCTCATCCCGTCGCTGGTCAACCGTGCCTATATCCTCGATCTCGATCCCGGGCACAGTCTGCTGCGTTATCTGGCAAGCCACGATCATGACAGGGGGCATGACAGTTATCTGGTCGACTGGGACGCGCCGGGGGTAACCGAGACCGCGTTCGGCATCGATCATTACGTCGACCGGCTGGAACGTATCCGCGACGAGGTTCACGCGCGGACCGGCCAGGCGCCGGTGATTGCCGGTTATTGCATGGGCGGCAATCTGGCTCTGGCGCTGGCGCACCGCGACCCGGCGAAGATCCGCGCCATGGCGCTGCTGGCGACGCCGTGGGATTTCCATGCCATGCCGGCGTCGGCGACGGAAATGCTGGCGGCGATGCTGCCGGGCCTGCGGCAGCTGATCGCGGTCTGCGGCAACCTGCCGGTCGACGTCATCCAGGCGATGTTCTCGAGCCGCGATCCCGGCGGCGTGATCCGCAAGTTCCGCCGCTTCGCGGCGCTCAAGCCCGACAGCGCCGAGGCCCGCGCCTTCGTCATCCTCGAGGACTGGCTGAACGACGGTGTGCCGCTTACCGGACCGGTGGCGCTCGAATGCCTCGACGACTGGTACGTGCAGAACCGGCCGATGCGGGGCACCTGGCAGAGCGGCGGATCGGCTCTCGATGTGACGAAACTCGACGTGCCGGCGTTGGTCGTCATTCCCGACCATGATACGATCGTGCCACCGGCATCGGCCCGGCCCTTGGCAGAACAGCTACCGCGTGCCACGCTTGTGACAGCAAATGCGGGTCACATCGGCATGGTTGCCGGCTCGAAGGCCGTGGTGACATTGTATGAGCCGCTGAGTGACTGGATTGCTGCACTGCAATAATTATGTTGCAGTGCAAAATAATTATTGCGGACGGGACCGAAATGGCGTATGTCCCTCGCAACGAAGCCAATCGAACGGCCATAAACGGCCGCCATATTCTTGAAGCATGACAAAGGGAGAGACCCATGACTGAAGTTGTAATTACTGGTGCAGCCCGGACCCCCGTGGGGGCCTTCCTGGGCGGATTAAGCTCATTGTCGGCCTCGGCGCTCGGCGAAATTGCCATCAAGGAAGCGCTGAAGCGCGCCGGCGTCAGCCCGGAAGACGTATCCGAAGTTATCATGGGGCAGATCCTCGCCGCCGGCGGCGGTCAGAACCCCGCCCGCCAGGCCGCCATGGCTGCCGGCATCCCGCAGGAAAAAACCGCCTACGGCATCAACCAGTTGTGCGGCTCCGGCCTGCGCACGGTGGCGCTCGGCTATCAGGCGATCATGATGGGCGACAGCGAAATCGTCGTCGCCGGCGGTCATGAAAGCATGAGCCAGGCCCCGCACGTCATGCATCTGCGCAACGGCGTCAAGATGGGCTCGGGCGAACTGCTCGACACCATGCTGCGCGACGGCCTGATGGACGCCTTCGCCGGCTACCACATGGGCAACACCGCCGAGAACGTGGCCCAGAAATGGCAGCTCACCCGCGACGAGCAGGACGCCTTCGCCCTGTCCTCGCAGGAAAAGGCCGAAGCCGCGCAAAAGGCCGGCAAGTTCAAGGACGAAATCGTCCCCGTCACCATCACCAGCCGCAAGGGTGAAACCGTCGTCGACACCGACGAGCATCCGAAACACGGCACCACCATGGAAAGCCTCGGCAAGCTGCGTCCGGCCTTCGACAAGGAAGGTACGGTTACCGCCGGTAACGCGTCGGGCATCAACGACGGCGCCGCCGCGCTGGTGCTGATGAGCGCCGAGAACGCCGAAAAGCGCGGCGCTCCGGTGCTGGCTCGCATCAAGTCGTGGGCGACCGCGGGTGTCGATCCGGCGATCATGGGCACCGGCCCGATCCCGGCATCCCGCATGGCACTCGAAAAAGCCGGCTGGACGGTCGATGACCTTGATCTGATCGAAGCCAACGAAGCCTTCGCCGCGCAGGCCTGTGCCGTCAACAAGGACATGGGCTGGGACGTCGAGAAAGTGAACGTCAACGGCGGCGCCATCGCGCTTGGCCACCCGATCGGCGCCTCCGGTGCCCGGGTCCTGGTCACGCTCTTGCACGAAATGCAGAAGCGCGACGCCAAGAAGGGTCTGACGACGCTTTGCATCGGCGGTGGCATGGGCATCGCCATGTGCGTTGAACGCGACTAAGATACATTCCTGAAGGGTGGCGGGGACAACCTCGCCACCCGCACAGGGAGTTGAACGACCGCAGAAACTGCGGCAGGCATCGGAGGAAGCATTATGTCCAGAGTAGCACTGGTTACGGGTGGCACGCGCGGTATAGGCAAGGCCGTATCGCTGGCGATGAAAGCCGCCGGATACACGGTCGTCGCCAGCTATGCCGGTAACGACGAAGCGGCCAACGCCTTCAAGCAGGAAACCGGCGTCGCCGTCTATAAATTCGACGTCGGCGATTTCGACGCCTGCGCCGCAGCCATCAAAAGCATCGAAAGCGACGTCGGCCCGATCGAGGTGCTGGTCAACAACGCCGGCATCACCCGCGACCGGCCGCTGCACAAGATGGACAAGGAACAGTGGGCGGCGGTGATCAACACCAACCTCACGGGTCTGTTCAACATGTGCCGCAACGTCATCGACGGCATGCGCGAACGGGGCTTCGGACGGATCGTCAACATCTCGTCCGTGAACGGCCAAAAGGGCCAGTTCGGCCAGACCAACTATTCCGCCGCCAAGGCCGGCGAGCTTGGTTTCACCAAGGCGCTGGCGCTGGAAACCGCATCCAAGGGCATCACCGTCAACGCCATCGCGCCCGGATACATCGGCACCGAAATGGTGCTCGCGGTGCCGGAAGACGTGCTCAAGAACAACATCCTGCCGCAGGTGCCGGTCGGGCGTCTGGGCGAGCCCGAGGAAATCGCGCGCTGCGTGGTGTTCCTGGCCGCCGACGATGCCGGCTTCATCACCGGCTCGACGCTGTCGGCCAACGGCGGGCTGTATCTCGACTGAGTTCGGGGACACATCCTATCAAGAGGGCGGTGCTTTCGGGCGCCGCCCTTTTTATATGTGCCGCGCAATCGCCGTTGAACATTCCCGGACGGCGGGTAAAGTCCCCCATCCTTCGAGACGCGCTACGCGCGCCTCAGGATGAGGGCTTCGTGCCAGCCTCATGCCGAGGAGGGCCGCATGGCCGTCTCGAAGCATAGGGCATGAGCAGATGATCACAGATGACGGCAGGAAACTGAAAGCCACCCTGATCGGCGCCACTGCGGTGCTGCTGTGGGGCCTGCTGGCGCTGTTCACGACGTTGACCGGCAAGATTCCGCCGTTCCAGCTCGCCGCCATGTCGTTCGGCATCGCCACCGCGTTCGTGGTTCTGAAATGGCTGGTCCGGCGCGAGAACGTCGCGGCGCATCTGCGCCAACCCATCGGCGCCTGGGCGCTCGGTACCTGCGGCCTGTTCGGCTATCACTTTTTCTATTTCATGGCGCTGAAGAACGCGCCGCCGGTCGAAGCCGGTCTGATCGCCTACATGTGGCCGCTTTTGATCGTCGTCGGCTCGGCGTTGCTGCCGGGTGAACGTCTGCGCTGGTGGCACCTGGCGGGCGCCGTCGCCGGGCTGGTCGGCGCAGCACTGCTGATCACCGGCGGGCGCGGGCTGGCCGGGTTCAAGTCCGAATTTGCGCTGGGCTATGCCATGGCGGTGCTGTGCGCGCTGACGTGGTCGAGCTATTCGATCCTCAACCGCCGCTTCGCCGCCGTGCCGACGGATACCGTCGGCGGTTTCTGCGCCGCGACGGCGATCCTCGCCACGCTGTGCCACATGATCTTTGAACAGGCCGTGTGGCCGGCCGATGCGCTGGAATGGATCGGCGTCATCGGCCTCGGTCTCGGTCCGGTCGGCGCCGCGTTCTTCACCTGGGATTACGGCACCAAGCACGGCGACATTCAGGTGTTGGGCGCGCTTGCCTATGCGGCACCGCTGATTTCGACGATACTCCTGATCGCGTTCGGCAAGGGCGAGGCGACATGGTTCGTCGCCATCGGCTGTCTGCTGATCGTCGGCGGTGCGGTGCTGGCTTCGAAGGAACTGTTGAAACGAAAGGCGACGAAATGAGCGGCAATGAAATCACCCTGGTGCAATTCCCGAGAAGGCTCGGCGTGCCGAACCCGTCACCGTTCTGCGTCAAGCTGGAACTGTGGCTGAAGCTCGCCGGTATTCCATACACGGTCCAATATCAGGTCATGCCGGGCAAGGCGCCGAAGAAGAAAATCCCGTACATCGTCGAAGGCGGGCGGATGATGGGCGACAGCACGCTGATCATCGAACATCTTGTGTAATCCTGGGGCATCGATCTCGACGCCGGACTGACGGCGAAGCAACGCGCCGCCGATCAGGCGGTCTGGGCGATGTGCGACGAGCGGCTTTACTGGTTCTGCGTTTACGAACGCTGGCTCGGCACCGGATGGCCGGTGGTCGCGGAAACGTTCTTTGGGGGCCTGCCAGCGCCGCTACGCCCCGTCATCAAGTTCTTCGCGCAGCGTGCCGTGCGCCGGCAATTGTGGGAACAGGGGACGGGCCGGCATACGCCCGACGAAATTATCGGCATGGCGAAACGCGATATCGCCGCGCTCGCCGACATCATCGGCGACGGTCCCTATGTGCACGGCGATCAAATCCGCAGTATCGATACGGTGGTCTATGCGTTCGCCGTCAACCTGACGGAAGTCGAACTGGATACGCCGGTCACCGAAGCGGCACGGGCGCATGCAAACCTCGTCGCATACGCCCGCCGCATCACGGAAGAATACTTCCCGGATCCGGATTAGGCCGGTTTCGGCACCGTCTGTTCGAACGACGGGCGTTCCGATATCTTGTCGAACCAGTCGGCCAGCGCCGGGCGCTCGGCACGCCAGCCCATGTCCGGGAAACGCAGGTCGATCCAGCCCAAGGCGGCGCCCAGCCCCACTTCGGCGATGGTGATCGGGCCGTCCGTGGTGGCCAGGGCATCGGCGGCGGCGTCGGCGACGTCCATCGAGCGGTTGACCACCGACAACTGCCGCTCCGCCCACCAGTCCCATTTCAACTCGGCCGGACGGCGCACGGTTTCGATCAGCAGCAACACGCCGGCGTCGAGCATGCCGTCGGCGGTGGCGGCCATGGTCAGCGCCTTGAAGCGCGCTTCGCCGTCCGCCGGGATGAGTTTGCTACCGGCGTTCAGGCTGTCCAGGTATTCGCAGATCACCGGGCTGTCGTACAGCGCCTGACCGGCGTCGGTGATCAGGCACGGCACCTTGCCGATCGGGTTGGAATTGCCGAGATCCGTCTCCGCCGACCAGGGATCGGTGGTGATGCGTTCGATGCTGTCGGCCAGGCCGACCTCGATGGCGGTGATCGATACCTTGCGGACATACGGTGAAGTCGGTGAATAGCGAAGCTTCATGAATGGTCTCCCCGGAAAAAATGTTCTCTCCGCAATATGGGGATTCCCCGGGGAATGTCACCATCCGTATTTCACGGCACGTGTCCGGCGGGGATGACCGGGCGCTGGAAAGGTTCTAATGTGCCTTCATGTGGTCTGATGTCGTCGATCTTCGCGAGTTCTATGCGCGCCGTCTCGGGCGCACGGCGCAGCGCATGGTGCGCCGACGCCTGCGCACGCTCTGGCCGGACGTGGGCGGGCTCAGGGTGCTCGGTCTCGGCTTCGCGACGCCGTATCTCAGCATGTTCCGGGGCGAGGCCGAGCGCGTGCTCGCCGCCATGCCGGCGGGGCAGGGCGTGATGCACTGGCCGCAGCACGAACGCAGCCTGACCATGCTCGCCGACGAAACCGAACTGCCGTTGCCGGACCTCAGCATGGACCGGGTGCTGATCGTGCATGCGCTGGAATGCACCGAACAGGTGCGCCCGCTGCTCAGGGAAGCGTGGCGGGTACTGGCGGATTCCGGCAAGCTGGTGATCATCGTGCCGAACCGGCGCGGTCTGTGGGCGCGGTTCGAATCGACGCCGCTCGGCAACGGCCGGCCGTATTCGCGGGGACAGCTTTCAAGGCTGCTGCGCGACAACATGTTCATGCCGGTCGAAAGCACGCGCGCGCTGTTCGTGCCGCCGGTCGATCTCGGCATCCTGCAGGGGGCCGCGGCAGCCTGGGAAAAGGTCGGCATGCGGCTGTTCCCCGCCGCCGCCGGCGTCATCATCACCGAAGCGGTGAAACAGATGTACGCGCAGCCCATCGTCACCGATGCCAAGCGCAAGCGGGCGCTGAATACGCTGCCGGAACGCCCGCAGGGCTTCAACCGGCACCATCCCGACGCGGCGCGCAGCGCGCTCGAGGGCAAGCCCGGAAGGGGCGGACGATGAGCATCGGTCTTGTCGGCGATCACGTTGCGTGCCGGGTGCGCAGCATCGATGCCGCCTCGCCCGAGGTCCGCATCGTTTTGCTGGAACCCGTCGACGGGCCGCTGTTCGACTGGCGTGCCGGTCAGTACGCCAGCTTCCGCATCGCCGATCTGGAACCGCGCGACTATTCCATCGCCAATGCGCCGGGCCAGGGCGTCATCGAACTGCATATCCGCCGTTCCGGCGCCGGCGGCGTCAGTGATTACATCTGCGACGGCCTGAAGCCGGGCGACAGCGTCGACGTGCAGGGTGCGTTCGGCGGTGCGTACTTTCGTGCCCGCCATGACGGGCCGCTGCTGGCGGTCGCCGGCGGCACCGGTCTGGCGCCGATGAAGGCGATCGTCGAGGCGGCGCTGGGCGGTGGTATGACGCGCGACGTGCATCTGTATTTCGGGGTCCGCGAGGAAACAGAACTGTATCTGGAGCGGCACTTCATCGAGCTGACCCACACCCATGCGAATTTCCGCTTCGTCACGGTGATTTCCGAACCGAAGGAAAATTCCGGGCGCCGTACCGGCTTGGTCAGCGATGCCGTCGCCGCCGACTTCCAGCTTCTGTACGGCTACCAGTGCTATCTGGCCGGGCCGCCGGTGATGGTCGATGCCTGCGCCGGCATGCTGAAGCTGAAATCCGTGCCGAAGCACGACATCTTCGCCGATGCGTTCTACAGCGAAGCCGAGATGCAGGCCCGGGGCGAACCGCGCCCGGAATGGAACGCCTGAGACGACTTCTGAGACGGTTTCTGAGACGAACTTCGTCCAACAGGCCGGCCAGCAGGATTGAAGCGGTTGTTGATGCATGGGGGCAATCGGCGTAAAACCCGCCCCCATGACGTATCAGGTCAAAGAAATTTTCTACACTCTGCAGGGCGAAGGCCGCCAGACCGGCCGCGCTTCGGTGTTCCTGCGCTTTGCCGGCTGCAATCTGTGGAGCGGCCGCGAGCAGGACCGCGAAAGCGCCGTGTGCACGTTCTGCGACACCGATTTCGTCGGCACCGACGGGGACGGCGGCGGCGCCTTCGCCGATGCCGACGCGCTGGCCGATGCGGTCGCCGGGACCTGGCCGAACGGGGCAGGGGGCAAACCCTATGTGGTGATGACCGGCGGCGAGCCGTTGTTGCAGGTCGACGACGATCTGATCCGCGCCCTGCACGCACGCGGCTTCGAGATCGCGGTGGAAACCAACGGCACCATCGCAGCGCCCGCGGGCATCGACTGGATCTGCGTCAGCCCGAAGGCCGACGCGAACCTGAAACAGTTGAGCGGCAACGAGTTGAAGCTGGTCTATCCGCAGGCTGCCGCGATGCCGGATCGCTTCGCGGGACTGGCCTTCGAGCATTTCATGCTGCAGCCGATGGACGGCCCGGACGCGCAGGCCAACACGCAGGCCTGCGTCGATTACTGCCGGGCGCATCCGGCGTGGCGTCTCAGCCTGCAAACCCATAAAGTGCTCGGTATTCCCTGAGCCGGCATACGACCCTGATCGGAACACGCATGGAAATTTTCAAGGAATTCACCTTCGAAGCGGCGCACGACCTGCCGAATACGCCGGAAGGTCACAAGTGCCGGCGCCTGCACGGGCACAGCTTCCGCGTGCGCCTTTCGGTCGAAGGCGAGGTCGATCCGGTGACCGGCTGGGTCATGGACTACGCCGAGATCAAGGCCGCTTTCAAGCCGATCTGGGACCTGCTCGACCACCATTACCTGAACAATATTCCGGGTCTCGAGAACCCGACGTCCGAAGTGATCGCGAAGTGGATATGGGCGGAACTGAAGCCGCTGCTGCCCGAGCTTTCGGAAGTCAAACTGTGGGAAACCTGCACCGCGGGGTGTACGTACCGGGGGGAGTAGGCGCCCGGTTTTTACGCCGTCACCCCGGCGCAGGCCGGGGGCCAGGAAATCATCCAATATTTAGAACCGGGCGCTCTGGATTCCGGCCTTCGCCGGAATGACGATTGCGGAGGTCAGCCCCGTCCGCGATAGGGCTGGACCCCCTGGTCGGGCAGCCACAGCCCCTTCGGCGGTTCGCCGGACTGATAGAACACGTCGATCGGAATGCCGCCCCTCGGATACCAGTAGCCGCCGATGCGGATCCAGTGCGGTTCCGCCGCCGAGATGATCTTCTGGGCGATGTCGACCGTGCACTTTTCGTGAAAGCCCGGATGGTTGCGGTAGCTGCCCAGGTACAGCTTCAGCGACTTGCTCTCGACGATCTTCTTTTCCGGCACGTAGTCGATCACCAGGTGCGCGAAGTCGGGCTGGCCGGTGACCGGGCAGACCGAGGTGAACTCGGGCGCCGTGAAGCGGATCAGATAGCGCGTGCCGGGATGCGGATTGGGCACGCAGTCCAGCGTCGCCGCGTCCGGGTTGTCCGGCAGTTCGCTCGCCTGACCGAGCTGGCTCAGGGTTTCATATGTGTCGCTCATGCGCGCATCTTAAGGGAGCCGGGCGGACCCGGCAAAGCCCAATGCGCGTCCCCCTTACGACGTCACCTCGACGGTCAGGTCGGCCGGTTCGGCGTCGAGCCGCCCGGTACAGCTGACCCGGCGCTGCTCGCCCTCGAAGGCTTCGAAGGTGGCCGGGATGAACGTCACCTCGAGGTGGACCACGTCGAGCAGCTTGGCGCCCACGTCCTCGAAGCGGTCGGCCCAGAAATGCGCCTTCGGCTTGAAGGCGTTGAGCAGATACCAGCCCGCCGCGCTCGGCCCCTTCGGTGAGTTGCGCGTCAGGTCGGCGACGATGTCGTGGAAGGCGGCGGCGCAGGCGTCGCGGGTGCGGCCCTGCTTTAGCATGGCGACGGACACGAACAGCGTGATGCGGTTAGAACGCCAGTTATAGAAAGAGCCGGTCACCGGGTCGCCGACGTATTTCGGAATGGTCCGCGCCGCGGCCTGGCGGATGTCCCGGTCGAGCTGGGCGATGCCCCAGTCGAACAGCGTCACCGGTTCGTCCATCAGCCGGCGCAGCACGTCCTTCTGTTCGGCGTATGCCGTGCCGGCCGTCAAAAGCAGGCCTATGGCAAGTAGTATCCGCAACATCGGCGCCTCCGCATTTTTACAAGAGTCGCAATATGTGCGCATTTTAACACAGCCGGCGAAAATCCGGTAACGGATATTTATGACACTTGCGGCCCCTCGCCCTGTCCCTCTCCCAAGGGGAGAGGGGACGCTCGGATGATCCGCCCTCTCCCCGGGGAGAGGGTGGCGCGCTTGCGCGCCGGGAGAGGGGATCAGGCGGGAGCGATATCGCCGCCGGTGTACTGAGCCGTGAAGCCGCGCTGAAAATCGGCGAACGTGCCCTGTTCGATCGCGCTCCGCATTCCGGCCATCAGTTCCTGGTAATAATGCAGGTTGTGGCGGGTCAGCAGCATCATGCCGAGGATTTCCTTGGCCATCACCAGATGATGGACATAGGCGCGGCTGTAGTTGGCACAGGCATAACATGTGCAATCGGGATCGATGGGGCGGGTGTCTTCCTTGTGCCGCGTGTTGCGCAGGTTCACCGTGCCGCGCCGGGTGAAGGCCTGATTGGTGCGCCCCGAGCGCGTCGGCAGCACGCAGTCGAACATGTCGACGCCGCGTGCCACGGCGGCCACCAGATCGTCGGGCTTGCCGACACCCATCAGATAGCGGGGCCGGTCTGCGGGAAGTTCAGGCGTCGTGAAATCCAGCACGCGCAGCATTTCGTCGTGGCCCTCGCCCACCGCGAGGCCGCCGATGGCATAGCCGTCGAAGCCGATTTCACTCAGCGCAGCAGCGCTTTCAAGGCGCAGGTCCTCGTGCACGCTGCCCTGCACGATGCCGAACAGGCCGTAGCCGTCGCGGGCCTCGAAGGCGTCCTTCGAGCGTTTCGCCCAACGCATCGACAGCCGCATGCTTTTCGCCGCCTCGTCCTTTGTGCACGGGAACGGCGTGCATTCGTCGAAGGCCATGGTGATGTCGGAATCCAGATGGTTCTGGATTTGCATCGAAATTTCCGGCGTCAGGTCGTGATAGCTGCCGTCGATGTGCGAGCGGAAGCGGACCCCGTCCTCGCCCATCTTGCGCAACCCGGCCAGCGACATCACCTGAAAGCCGCCGCTGTCGGTCAGGATCGGCCCCGGCCAGTTCATGAATTTATGCAGGCCGCCGAGTTTAGCGATGCGCTCGGCGCCCGGGCGCAGCATCAGGTGATAGGTGTTGCCGAGGATGCACTCGGCACCTGTTTCCGCCACCCACTCCGGCGTCATCGCCTTGACCGTCGCCGCCGTGCCGACGGGCATGAAGGCGGGTGTCTCGAAGGTGCCATGCGCCGTCGTGACGCGGCCGCGCCGGGCCATGCCGTCTTCGGTGATCAGTTGAAACCCGGTGCCGCTCATGTCTCGGCCTCCGCCCGCTCGATGAAACACGCATCGCCATAGGAATAGAAACGATAGCCGGAGTCTATGGCGTGCCTGTAGGCCGCCTGCATCCGCTCCAGCCCGGCCAGCGCCGAGACCAGCATGAACAGGGTTGAGCACGGCAGGTGGAAATTGGTCATCAGCGCGTCGACGGCCCGAAACCGGTAGCCCGGCGTGATGAACAGATCGGTATTGCCGGTGAAGGCACGGAATGTGCCGTCCGCATCGCACGCGCTTTCGAGCGTGCGCAGCGACGTGGTGCCGCAGGCGACGATGCGCCCGCCCGCGGCGCGTGCCGCGTTGAGCCTTTCGGCGACCTCTTCGGCAAGGATCGCACGCTCGGTATGCATGATGTGGTCCTCGGTTTTCTCTGCGCGCACCGGCAGGAACGTGCCGGCACCGACATGCAGCGTCACGCGCTCGTCCCTGACCCCGGCATCGCGGACGGCGGCAAGCAGGCCGTCGGTGAAGTGCAGCGCTGCCGTCGGCGCCGCGACGGCGCCGTCCTTTTCTGCGAACATGGTCTGGTAATCGTCGCGGTCTTCGTCATCGCCGGCATCGTCGCGCTTGATGTAGGGCGGCAACGGCATGATGCCGTGACGCTCTAGCATGGCGATCAGCTCACGCCCGGCGACGTTGAAGCGCAGCACGCGCTCGCCCATGTCGCCGGCGTCGATGCAGTCGGCCGCGAATCCCGGCGCGAAGACGATGTAATCGCGCGGGTTCAGCTTGCGCGCCGGTCTGGCGAAGACGCGCCAGGTATAGGCATCGACCGGCTGGTGCAGGGTCACCTCGATCCTGGCGCTGTCGGGCTTGCCGCGGTTGGTGGCATCGCCGCGCCGCCCGGTCAGGCGTGCCGGAATGACGCGGGTATCGTTGAACACCATGACGTCGCCGGGGTTCAGCAGCGACGGCAGGTCGCGCACGCCGAGATCGCCAAGTCCGCCCGCCGCCGGAATATGCAGCATCCTGGCGGCATCGCGCGGCCGGGCCGGGGCCTGGGCGATGCAGGCCTGCGGCAGATTGAAATCGAAAAGCGATACGTCCATGAGCGGGGGTTTTATAGACTTGCGGGGGATGGGACAATCGTGGAACGTTGATGCTATAAATAAGTCAGCCGCCGGATGAACAGGGCGGTGCACAACAAATAGACGAGGCCCGCTATGTTACGACTGATTCTCGCCCTGCTGATTCCGTGGCTGAACTTCTTCACCATCGGCAAACCGATTCAGGGATCATCTGCCTGATCCTGCAACTGAGCCTGATCGGCTGGATTCCCGCCGCCATCTGGTCGGTGTACGCGCTGAGCCAGTACAACACCGACAAGAAGATCGACGCCGCCCACAAACAATAGGCGTTTTCTAGGACGGCTTGACCTCGGCGCCGGTTTTCGAGGCCTGCACGACGGCCTCGAGAATGGCGATGCCGTGGATTGCGTCGTCCAGCGGCACCGGGAATGCCGCGCCCAAGCTGACGGTGTCGGCGAACGCTTCCAGTTCGGCGCGTTCCATGTCGAAACCGGGGAATTCCTCGACCGTGTTGTCGCCATCGATCAGGCGCACCTCGAGCCGTTCCTGATCGCGGACCTCGGCCCAGCCCTTGGTGCCGAAAACCTGTATCCGCCAAAGCATCTGCGTCGCGAACAGCGTCGTCAGCACACCAGTGACACCGCTTGTGAATTTCAGCGAAGCGAAGGTGGTGTCGTCAACAGCGCCGTCCGTGCCGTGCCTTTCACTGACCGCGCGCAGGTGATCGACCGGACCGCAGATCGACATCATCGAATCCATCATATGCACGCCCATCGCGGTCATGCCGCCGGCCGGGCTTTCGGTTTCCGACGCACGCCAGTGCCCGGGGCCGTAGCGCAATGCACCGCCGCCGGAAATATTACCCTCGATATGCAAAATGGTGCCGAGCGCGCCCGACGTCGCGAGTTCTTTGAGCTTGATCATGGCGGGCAGGAAGCGCCGGTTGAAACCGACGCAAAGCGGCAGCCCGGCGGCCTTCATGGCATCGGCGGCACGGCGCGCATCGGCGGCGGTCAGGGTCAGCGGCTTGTCGCAGAACACCGGCTTGCCGGCCTCGGCGGCGGCGATGATCTGATCGACGTGCTGGGTGTGCGGCGTCGCCAGCACGACTGCGTCGATGTCGGGGTCGGACAGCAACTGGGCGAAATCGTCTCGCAGGTCGATGCCCTTTTCGGCGCAGTAATCGACGGCGCGTTCCTTGCGTCCGGTGACGGCGGCGGTGCATTTGATCTTGTCCGATTTGTCCTGCACCGAATCGATGAGCACACGGCCCCAACGGCCAAGCCCGGCCACACCTGCGCGAATCATATGCTGTATCTCCTGTTTTCACTCTTGTTTGACGTGCCGCCGTCCCCAACTCAACAATAGGGATCATCAGCGCGTTCGTTCGAGCGTGACGGTAGCAGTTTTTCAGAGGACGGCAACGCCATGGGCGAAGAACATGCGGATTTGCATGAAGCAAACAGGCTGACGGCGCGCAAGGCGGCGATCAAGGGGATCGCCTACATGGCCCTGGCCGGTTTCCTGGTGCCGCTGATGCATGTTCTGGTGCGTGAAATCTCCAAGGATATCCATCCCATCGAGATCGCCTTCGTCCGCAACGTTACCGGGTTCGTGATGCTGTTGCCGTTCCTGCTGCGCCAGGACCGCGCGTCGTGGAAAAGCAAGCAGCCGAAGCTGCAACTGTTCCGCGCCGTGGTCGGGGTCTGCGCGCTGATGAGCTGGTTCACGTGTTTGAGCATGCTGCCGGTCGCCGATGCCACGGCGATCAGCTTCGTCACCGTGTTGTTCATCACCGCCGGTGCGGCGCTGTTCCTTGGCGAGAAGGTCGGCATCCGGCGCTGGGTGGCGATCATGGTCGGCTTCGTCGGCACCCTGATCATCATCCGGCCGGGGTCCGGTATCTTCGGCACCGGGGCGCTGGTGGCGCTCGGCTCTACGGTGTTCTGGGCGACGGCGATGCTGTGCGTCAAAGTGCTGTCACGCACCGACAGCAGCGTCACCATGGTGTTCTATGCCAATGTCTATTTCACCGTGTTCTCGTTCATCCCGGCGCTGTTCTTCTGGACCTGGCCGACGCCGCAACTGCTGGGGATGATGGTCGTCGTCGGCGTGATGGCGACGCTCGGCCACCTGTGCATGGCGACCGCGCTCAAGACCACGGACGCGACCATCGTCGCCCCGGTCGATTACACGCGCATGCTGTGGGCGGCGGGGGTGGGGTATCTGGTGTTCGGCGAGTTCCCGGATCTGTGGACCTGGGTCGGCGGCACGGTGATCTTCCTCAGCACTGTCTACATCACCTATCGGGAGTCGCGCCGCTCGGTGACGCTGCCCAGCCCGACCGCCGAGATCTAGGGCGCGGTCCGGTCCTGAACGCTGGCCGCGGTCTGCAACTGCTGTTCGCGGCGCACGATATAAAGTGACGAGGTGAAGATCACCAGCGCCCCGGCCCATGTCCAGATGTCGCTGAGCTCGCCGAACGCGAGCCAGCCGATCAGCACCGCGAACGGCAGCCTGGAAAAGTCCACGGCGGCAACGATCGACACGTCGGTGACGGAAAACGCCTTGGTCAGGAACAGGTGCCCGGCCACCGCGACCGGCCCCGTCGCCAGAAGGAACAGCCATACTTCGGGTGTCGGCCACGTCCACACAAGCAGCGCCGGTATCAGCGCCATCGGTATCATGATCAGATGCGAGAAGAACACCACCGTCCACGGGTCGTCACCGCGCGTCAGCGTTTTGATGATCAGCGCCGAGGTGCCCATGAACACCGCCGAGCCGAGCGCGAACCAGCTCCCCAGGCTCATTTCCGCCATGCCCGGGCGGATGATGATCAGCGCGCCGCAAAAACCGATCAGGGTCGCCGTCCAGCGCCGGAGCCGCACCACCTCGCCCAGCACCAGCGCGGCGCCGATGGTGGTGAACAGCGGCGCCAGGAAGCTCAGCGCCGTCACTTCGCCGATCGGGATCATCGCCAGCGCATAGAACCATGTCGTCATGGCGCACATGCTGATGCAGGCGCGCAGCAGATAGAGCTTGATCTGCGAGGTGCCGAGAGAACCGATGCCGCGCCGCACCAGCCACGGCAGCATGCACATCCACGCGAACACCAGGCGGCAGAACACGATCTGCAGCGGGTCGATGCCGAGATGCGCGATGTGCCGGCCGAGCGCCGACAGTCCCGCCAGCAGCGCACACGACGCGATCATCCACATCGCACCTTCGAGCGGCCTGTTGACCGACGGAGGTCGCGGCCGGGCGGCTTTCGCTTCTGGCACCGTGTCGGCCACGGTTAGTCCATGTCCAGCGGATAGATGGGGCGGCGCAGCCGCGTATAGGGAAGCTTCGAGATGTCCTTGCCGGACAGCGCACCGGCGTCACAAATCAGAATCTCGCGGGCCAACGGCGCGAACGCGGCGCGGAAATGCTGCATCGATTTGACGCACACCACGTCGCGCGCGCGGGGATCGATCCCGGCGTGGGTGAAGGCCTCGACCTCGGTCAACTGCAGGCGGTTCGAGGCGACGACGATTTCCATGCCTGCGATCTTGAACACGGCGGTCGGCCCCAGGTGATGGGTGACGCCTTTCCAGCGCGGTCCCTGTGCGACATAGGTGCCGTCGGTGATGCGCGTGACGGTGCCGGTCAATGTGAGCGGTGCGCCGAACGTGGGGTCGACCTTGCCGCCGAGCGCCACCGTCACCTCCGCGCCCTCACCGGCGGCGACAAGGATCACCGCCGCCTCGGCATCGCAGATGGTGCCGAAACAGGCGTTCTGCAGATCGGCCTTCAGAAGTCCGTCCAGCATCAGGGTGGAATCGCCATAGGCTCCAGAACCCGGATTGTCGGAAAAGTCGGCGACGACGATGGGTCCCTTTCCGGTCCCTTCGGAAAGCAGGCGGCGGATCTCCGACACCGTCTCGTCGACGCTCAGATAAGTGTTGGAATCGAACGCCCGCGTTTCCCACGCATAATCCATGTAGTCCTCGGCGATAGCGCGGAAGCGCGGGTCGTCGCCGTTGCCCGTGACGCACACCGTGGGGCCGGCCTCGTACAGGTCGGCGGGCGTGAAGCCGGCCTGAATGCTGACCAGCAAAACGTCCGGATCTCTCTGTTCCAGTTCGGCGGCACGCGCCAGCAGTTTGGTCATCGGGTTGTCGGTGGTGGTGCGCCCGTCGTCCAGCCCTTCGATGGTGTCGCGGCGCGCAGTCACGCAGACCGGCCTGACCTCGCCCCGCATGGCCCGGTCGAGCACGGCGGCGGCACGTTTCGAAGTGTCGATCTGGTCGATGTGCGGATAGGTCCGGTAGGCGCAGATGATATCGGCATGCTGCGTCATCAGATCGGTGACGTTGGCGTGCAGGTCGAGCGTGATCGCCAGCGGCACGTCCGGGCCGACGATGGCGCGCAGTTCGCGCAGCAGCGCCCCTTCGGCATCGTAATGGTCGACGCTGGCCATGGCGCCGTGCAGGTTGATGAGGATGCCGTCGAACGGCCCTTTGTTTCTTGCCGCCTCGAATATGGCTTCGGTGCAGGCATCCCAGGCGTCCTTCGCCACCGGTCCCGACGGCGTCGCCCAGGCGACGACGGTGCGCACCAGGTCCCAGCCCAGTTCTTCGGCCGCCATCTCGACGCCGGCCGGCTCGATGCCGGCACCCTTCACCGCGGCCGGGACGTCATCGCCGAAGGCAAGAAGATAGTTCCGGAAGTTGTCGAGCCGGGTCGGCAGTTTCGAAAACGCGTTGCTTTCGTGGCCGAACAGGCCGGTGAGTACCCTGAATGTCATGGCTGGAATTCCTGTTCAGAAGCGACGAGGGCGCCGGATATGCCGTCCGCCGTCTCGATCGCCAGGGGGCCGAGTTTGGCCGCCGCCTCGGACTGTTTCCAGGCGGGCGAGTAGACCGGGATCTGCACCGCGCCGACCGGGCGGCCGTGGACGTCGATGATCGGCGCGGCGACGGAGATTTCGCGCGGAAGCTGCTGCGCATAGGTCAGCGCGAAGCCGCGGCGGCGCGCCTGATGAACCGCCTTCATGATCTTGTCGGGATCGGTGACGGTCGTCGCCAGCCGCTTCGTCATTTCCGAGCGGGCAATGATGTCGAGCGCTTCTTCGTCGCTCAAGCGCGACATCACGGCGATCCCCGAAGCGGCACAGAACACCGGTACGCGGCGTCCGGGGACGGTCGCCGAGTAGGCCGCTTTCACATGCGGAATGCGCACCGTGTAGATCATGTTGGTGTCGTCGCGCTCGGCGAGGTTGACGGTCGTCGCGTAGACGCTGCCGGCCTCGATCAGGCGCGGCATGGCGGCGGCGCCGAGAACGCTGTGACGCAAATAGGTGTAGGCCAGTTCCATCAGGCGGCGGCCGGGGCGGTAACGCCGAGTCGCCGCGTCTTTCTCGAGGAAGCCGAGCTGGTGCAGCGTGTTCGAGAAACGCTGCGCGGCGCTTTTGTCGAGGCCGGTGCGCAGCGCGATTTCAGTGACGCCGAGTGCCGGATGGTCGTCGCTGAACG
Organism: Thalassospiraceae bacterium; assembly: GCA_038100295.1. Taxonomy (GTDB): domain Bacteria; phylum Pseudomonadota; class Alphaproteobacteria; order Rhodospirillales; family Casp-alpha2; genus UBA4479. The sequence goes on along the minus strand of JAYNVG010000001.1, from coordinate 224,452 downwards.
CGGCCAGCACGCGGAAACCTTTTTCCAGCGAGCCCACGTACAGCGCGCTGGCGCCGGGGGCGTCCGGGGGGGAGGATGTTTGCTTGCGATTTTCGATAGACACGCTTGACGCCCTTTATCAATCCACCTAGCATATCGAAATATACTACTTTGTATTAAATAATAATACAAGAACACGGCCAGGGACAACTCTCTACAGGGAGCGAAATCTAAAAAATTGGAATTGGTCGGCTCTTCGCCATGGACTCGGCAGCGGATTCGTCGAACAATTGCCTTAATCGGGGCGCGTCGAGAGCGCCCCCGCTGATGGCATGCGCAATGCCAGTTTAGCCAGGGAGGCGCGAGCAAAATGTTTCGCAAGTTAATTATGAGTACAGCTTTGGCAGCGGCGGTAACGCTTGCTGTCCAGCCTGCGGCCATCGCAGGCAAGGCCGACGATACGTTGGTCTGGTCGACGACACGTGAAGTCGCGGTTGCCGATCCGTATTTCAACAACACCCGTGAACTCGTCATCATGGGCAACACCGTGTGGGACGGGCTTCTGTTCCGCAATCTGAAGACCGGCGAATACCAGCCGCTGCTGGCGAAGTCGTACAAGTGGGTCGACAACGTCACCATCGATTTCGAGCTGCGCGACGACGTGGTGTTCCACGACGGCTCGACGTTCGGCCCGGAAGACGTGGTCTACACCGTCAACTTCGTCGGCAATGCCGACAACGGCGTGCTGACGCAGGCCAACGTGAAGTTCCTGGAATCGGCGGAAAAAACCGGTCCGCACAGCGTCCGCATCAAGCTGAAGGAACCGTTCCCGGCGGCCCTGGCGTACTTCGCGCAGGCGGTCTTCATGATGCCGGAAAACCATTATGAAAGCGCGCCCGCAGGCGCCGACGGCAAGAAGGACTATGCCGCGGTCAAGCCCGTCGGCACCGGCCCCTACAAGATCGTCAACGTGGTCGCCGGCGACCGCGTCGAAATGGTCCGCAACGACAAGTACTTCAAGGGCGGTCCCAAGGGTACGGCGGCAATCGGCAAGCTGACGTTCCGCACGATCAAGGAAATGAACACGCAGATCGCCGAAATGCTGACCGGCGGCGTCGACTGGATCTGGGACGTGCCGAAGGATCAGGCCGAAAAGCTGGGCGGCATGGGCAATGTCACGGTGACCAACGCCAAGACCATGCGCATCAGCTACATCGCCTTCGATGTGAACGGCGTCAGCGGCGACAAGCACTTCATGGACAAGCGTGTCCGCGAAGCCGTGGCGCATGCCATCAACCGCAAGTCGATCGTCGAAAACCTCGTCGGTCCGGCTTCGGAAGTGATCGATTCCGCGTGCCATCCGGATCAGTTCGGCTGCACCCAGGACGTCAAGAAGTGGGCCTACGACCCGGCCAAGGCCAAGGCACTGCTGAAGGAGGCCGGTTTCGGCGATGGCTTCGAAACCGACATCTACGCCTATCGTCAGCGTGAATTCACCGAAGCGGTGATCGGCGATCTGGCAAACGTCGGCATCAAGGCCAACCTGAAGTTCATGCAGTACCGCGCGCTTCGCGATCTGGTGTGGAAAGGCGTGACGCCGCTGCACCACATGACCTGGGGTTCCAACTCGATCCCTGACGTTTCCGCCAGCACGGGGCACTTCTTCTCGGGCGGCCATGACGACCCGGCGAAGGACCCGTCCGTCGTCGAAGCACTCAAGGAAGGCGACACCAGTGTCGATCCCGCGGTGCGCAAAGCCAAGTACAAGGAAGCCCTGTCACGGATTTCCAGTGAACTGTACTGGCTGCCGATGTTCACGTACGCGAAATACTATGCGTACTCGAGCGATCTCGACTTCACGCCGACCTCGGACGAAATTCCGCGGTTCTTCACGGCGAAGTGGAAGTAACATCGCAATAATGCGGACGGCCCCGGCATTGCGCCGGGGCCGGAACCGTATTGGTGACAGGGTTTGACGGCATGCTTATCTATGCCCTGAAGCGGCTCAGCATCGCACTGTTGGTGGCGATTACCGTTTCTTTGATCACATTCTCGATGATCTATCTGTCGGGAGACCCGGCAATCGCGCTGGCCGGTGAAACGGCGACGCAGCAGGACATCGAGAATATCCGCAAGGTCTACGGCTATGATCAACCGATCATCGTGCAGTACCTTGTCTGGCTCGGAAACGCCCTGACCGGCGATCTCGGCCATTCCCACTATCTGAAATCCGAAGTCTCCGACGTCATCTTCCAGCGGCTGCCGGTGACCATGACGCTCGGCGCCTGTTCGCTGGGCTTCGCCTTGCTTCTTTCCATTCCTCTCGGCGTGCTGGCGGCGATGCGCCCGAACACGCTGATCGACCGGATCGCGCTCAGTATCGCGGTGGTCGGCCAGGCGCTGCCGAGTTTCTGGTTCGCGCTGATCATGATCTTCTTTTTCGGCGTCGCGCTGCGCTGGCTGCCGATCACCGGCAGTGCGTCGTGGAAGAACTTCGTCATGCCGTCGATCGCGCTCGGTTACTACATCACCCCGGCGGTGATGCGCCTGACTCGCGCCGGCATGATCGAAGTACTGTCGAGCGATTACATACGCACCGCGCGCGCCAAGGGATTGCGTCCGATCGTCGTGCTTTTCAAGCACGCGCTCAGGAACGCCATCATCCCGGTGGTGTCGCTGGCCGCCGTACAGTTCGGCTTCATGCTCGGAGGGTCCATCGTCATCGAAACCATTTTCGCCATCAACGGCCTCGGCCAGCTGGCTTGGGAATCCATCCTCCGCGCCGATCTGCCGATGATGCAGGCCATCGTCCTCGTGCTGGCGTGTTTCTATATCGTGCTGACGTTCCTCGCCGATCTGCTGAACGCGTTCCTCGACCCCCGGATCAGGGTGAGCTGATATGGACGAAACAAGCGCAAAAACCACCCAGGGACCGGTCATTGCCGAACGCGTGCTCGACGAGCCGTCGCCGGGCGAGCGCGCGCGCAAGCGCATGTTCGGCCATTTCGGCTTCATGTTCGGCGCCGGGGTGCTGATAACCATCATCGCCATCGCCTTCCTGGCGCCGCTGATCTCGCCGCACGATCCTTTCGATCAGCAACTGGCGCGCAAGCTGATCCCGCCGATCTGGCACGATCATCCCAAGGCGACGTGGGAATTTCCGCTCGGCACCGACCAGTTCGGCCGCGATTACCTGTCCCGGCTGATCCACGGTTCGCAGATTTCGCTGCTGATCGGATTCGCGGCGATGCTGATTTCGGGTGTCATCGGCACCGCGCTCGGAGTTGCGGCGGGCTACTTCGGCGGCCGTGTCGACATGGTCGTCAACTTCATCATCACGACCCGGCTGTCCTTGCCGGTGGTGCTGGTGGCGCTGGCCGTGGTGTCGCTGGTCGGCAACTCGCTGACCATCGTCATATGGGTGCTGGGGCTTTTGATCTGGGACCGGTTCGCGGTGGTCATGCGAAGTACCACACAACAGGTCCGTAATCTCGATTACGTCGCTGCCGCACAAGCCATCGGCTGTTCGACGACGCGCATCATCTTTGCCGAGATCATGCCCAACATCGTCAACAACCTGATCGTCGTCGCGACCATCGAAATGGCACATGCCATCATCCTCGAAGCGGCGCTGTCGTTCCTGGGTCTCGGCGTGCAGCCGCCGGCACCGAGCTGGGGGCTGATGATCGCCGAGGGCAAGAACCACATGCTGTTCGATCCGTGGCTGGTCGGTATTCCCGGCACCGCGCTGTTCATCCTCATCCTTTCCATCAACCTGCTCGGCGACGGCATCCGCGATGTCACCGCGCCGGAAAACCGCAACTAGGGGCGAGGGGGCAGTCATGAGCAAACGCGTTCTCGAAGTCGAAAACCTGACCGTCGACATTCCCGTCGGCGCCGGCATGCTGCATGCGGTGCAGGGAATTTCGTTCCACGTCGATCGCGGCGAGACATTGTGCATCGTCGGCGAGTCCGGGTGCGGCAAGTCGCTGACCTCGCTCGCCGTCATGGACCTGTTGCCGAAGAAGGCGATCCGCACTGCCGACACACTGGAACTGGCCGGCGAAAACCTGCTTGGCGCCGGCGAACGCCGCATGTCGGATATCCGCGGCAACACCATGGGCATGATCTTCCAGGAGCCGATGACCAGCCTCAATCCGGCCTATACCATCGGCAACCAGCTGGAAGAGGCGCTGAAACGTCACCGCCGGGTCAGCACCCGCGAAGCCCGCGACCGTGCCATCTACCTGCTGGAAAAGGTCGGTATCACGGCCGCCGAATCCCGCCTCACCCAGTATCCGCATCAGCTTTCCGGCGGGCTGCGCCAGCGCGTGATGATCGCCATAACGCTGATGTGCGGTCCCAACCTGATCATCGCCGACGAGCCGACGACGGCGCTCGACGTGACGATCCAGGCGCAGATCCTGCTGTTACTGGCCGACCTGCAGCGCGAATTCGACATGGGCCTGATCCTGATCACCCACGACCTCGGCGTGGTCGCGCGCATCGCCGACCGGGTGGCGGTGATGTACGCCGGGCAGATCGTCGAACAGGGCACGGCCGAACAGGTCTTCAACAGCCCGACGCATCCCTATACACAGGGGCTGCTCGACTGCATTCCTATTCCGGGCAAGACCGATCGCGGCAAGCCGCTCGGCTCGATCCCCGGTATCGTACCGTCGCTGGTCGGCGAGTTTCGCTCGTGTCATTTCGCCGAACGCTGCATGTACGCCATGGACGACTGCACCAAAGCCGACATCGACATGCGCGACGCGGATTCACCGGGGCACCGCTATCGTTGCCTGCTCGATCCCGCAACCTGCAAGAGCAACGCGATACGCGAGGGCGTGGCATGAGTGAAATCGTCATCAGCGCAAAGGACGTCACCAAGACGTTCTTGATTTCCGCCGGCGCGTTTCGCGGCAAGAAACCGCTGCATGCGGTGAACGGCGTTTCGCTCGACGTGGAGCGCGGCGAGGTGCTGGCGCTGGTCGGGGAAAGCGGCTGCGGCAAGACGACGTTTGCGAAGATGCTGCTGGGCCTGCTGCCGACCACCGAGGGGACCATCGAATTCGGCGGCACGCCGGTCGCCAACATCGAGCGGCTCAAGCTGGCGTCGCTGGTGCAGCCGATCTTTCAAGATCCGTATTCGTCGCTGAACCCCAGGAAATCCATCGGTTCGATCATCACCCTGCCGCTGAAGGTGCAGGGCGATCCGGACCCGTCGACCTGGCGCAGACGTGCCGAGGAAATGATGGAACTGGTCGGCCTTGCGCCGCGCCTGTACGAAAACTTTCCCAACCAGTTGTCGGGCGGCCAGCGCCAGCGTGTCGCCATCGCCCGTGCCCTGATCAACCGGCCGGAAGTGGTGATCTGCGACGAGCCGACCTCGGCGCTGGACGTGTCCGTGCAATCGCAGATCCTCAATCTGCTGCAGGACCTGCGCAAGGAGCTGAACCTGACCTATGTGGTGATCAGCCATAACCTGGCCGTGGTCGAACACATCGCGACCCGCGTCGCGGTGATGTACCTGGGCCGGGTCGTCGAGCTGAAGGAGACGGCCAGCCTGTTCGACGCGCCGGAACATCCCTATACCCGCGCGCTGCTGCAATCGGTGCTGACGCCGGACCCGTCGATGGGCGTGCCGGATACGCAACTGGGCGCCGCCTACCCGAACCCGGTCGAGCCGCCGTCCGGCTGTACGTTCCACCCGCGCTGCGCCAGTGTCATGGATCATTGCCAACACGCCAAACCCGCGACCATCGCGCGTCCGGGCGGCATGGTCGAATGCCATCTTTACGACGAAAACGAAGGCCGCGGCAGGATCGCGTCATGAGCGGCAAGACCGACGCGCTCGATGCCATCGACGGTTATTTCGACAGCGGCGCCTTCAAGGCCGATCTGGCACGCCGGGTCGCATACCATACGGAAAGTCCCGAACCGGATAAGCGGCCCGAACTGTATCGCTATCTGCGCGAGGAAATGACGCCGTATCTCGAGGACTTCGGTTTCAGTTGCGAGATTCATGAGAACCCGATCGAGGGGATGATGCCGTTTCTGGTCGCCCGCCGCCACGAAGGCGACGACCTGCCGACGGTGATGACCTACGGTCACGGCGACGTGGTGCGCGGCTATGACGATCAGTGGCGCGACGGCCTGACGCCCTGGGAAATCACCGTCGAGGGGGAGCGCTGGTACGGCCGCGGCACCGCCGACAACAAGGCGCAGCACACCATCAACCTGGCGGCCATGAAGCAGGTGCTGGAAACCCGGGGGTATCTGGGGTTCAACGTCATCGCGCTGATCGAAACCGGCGAGGAAAGCGGTTCGCCCGGTCTCAAGGAATTCTGCGAGCTGAACAAGGACCTGTTCAAGGCGGATGTCTTCATCGCCTCGGACGGGCCTCGCATGCAGCCGGACGTACCGACCGTGTTCATGGGATCGCGCGGCGTCTTCAACTTCACCATGACGCTGGAAAGCCGCGACGGCGGGCACCATTCCGGCAACTGGGGCGGGCTGCTCGCCAACCCCGGCGTGATCATGGCGCATGCGCTGGCAACCATCACCGACGCCAGGGGCAAGATCCTGGTCGAGGCGTGGCGCCCCGAGCCGATGTCGAATTCCGTGCGCAGGGCGATCTCGAAACTGAAGGTCGGCGGCGGCGAGGGTGCGCCGGAGATCGATCCCGAGTGGGGCGAGCCGGGGCTGACGCCGGAAGAAAAGGTCTACGGATCGAACACTTTCGAAATCCGTGCCTTCGAATGCGGCAACCCGCGCAACCCGGTTAACGCCATTCCGCCGCGCGCCGTCGCCTACGGGCATATCCGCTACGTCGTCGGCACCGACCCGCACAATTTCCTGCCGGCGCTGAGAAAGCATCTCGACGAACGCGGCTTCAACGACATCAAGCTCACCGCCGAGCGGGACTATATGTATGCGACCCGTCTCGACCCCGATCATCCGTGGGCCAAGTGGGCGATCTCGTCGATCGGCACGACGTCCGGTCAGGAGGTCGCGGTGCTGCCGAACCTGGGCGGCACGCTGCCCAACGACTGCTTCGCCGAGGTGCTCGGCCTGCCGACCATCTGGGTGCCGCATTCCTACGCCGGATGCTCGCAGCACGCGCCCAACGAACACGTCCTGGCGCCGGTCTGCCACAGCGCACTTCGTATCATGACCGGCTTGTGGTGGGATCTCGGCGAGGGCAACACGCCGAAACAGACCGCGGCCTGAGACAACCCGAGGCCTGAGACAACCCGAGGATACCATGACCGAACTTTGCGATCAGAGTGCCGTCGAACTGCGCCGGAAAATCGGCGCCAAGGAAATTTCCCCGGTCGAGCTGACGCAAAGCTGCATCGCCCGCATCGAAGCCGTCGACGGCGCGCTTAACGCCATGGTCACGACCTGCTTCGAGCGCGCCATGGACGAGGCCAGGGCCTGCGAACAGGCGGTCATGGACGGTGAGTTCCTGGGCGCGCTGCACGGGCTGCCGGTCGCCATCAAGGATCTAGAAGCGACCGAAGGCGTGCGCACCACGCTCGGCTCCAAGCTTTATGAAGACAACGTGCCCGCCGCCGATCAGGTTTCCGTCGCCAACGTCCGCGACGAAGGCGGCATCGTCATCGGCAAGACCAACACGCCTGAATTCGGCGCCGGCGCCAACACCCGCAACCTCGTGTTCGGCGCCACCGGCAATCCGTTCGATCCGGTGAAGACCTGCGCCGGTTCGTCGGGCGGCTCCGCCGTGGCGCTGGCCGCCGGCATGGTGCCGCTGGCCAGCGGGTCGGATTACGGCGGATCTCTGAGAACGCCGGCGGCGTTCTGCGGCGTCGTCGGGTTCCGCCCGTCGCCGGGCGTGGTGCCGTCTGAAGCGAAGCCGGCCGGCCTGCTGCCGTTCTCGGTGCTGGGGCCGATGGGACGCAGCGTTGCCGATGCGGCGCTTTTGTTGTCGGCGCAGGCTTCCGCCGACGCCCGCGACCCGTATTCCGGCGACCTTGACCCGGCGCTGTTCGAGCCGCTGCGCGAAGCCGATCTCGGCACCATCCACGCGGCGATTTCAACCGACCTCGGCTGCGCGCCGGTCAGCAAGGCCAACCGGGCGCTGTTCCAGGCCCGCACCGGGCTGTTCCGCCATGTCTTCGCCGAGGCCCAGGACCGCGATCCCGATTTCACCGACGTGCACGAATGCTTCGAGGTGCTGCGCGGCGTCGTCTTCGTCGGCGCGCATGGGGAGCGGGTCAGGAACCACCGCGAGCGCATCAGCCCCAACGTCGTCGACAACGTCGACCGTGGGCTCGGTTATTCGCTCGAGGACGTCGCCCGTGCCCATGTCACGCAGACGAAGATCGCGCGCAACTGGTTGCAGCTTCTGAACGAGGTCGACTGCGTGATCTGTCCGGCGGCGGCGGTGTCGCCGTTCCCGCACGCCGAGTGGTTTGTCGATGAAATCGACGGCGAGAAAATGCCGACCTACATGCGCTGGCTAACCCTCAGCTATGCGCCGACCATGGCCATGGCGTGCGGCTGCGTTTTGCCGTGCGGCCTGGACGAACAGGGCATGCCGTTCGGTATTCAGGTGCTGGGGGCGCCCGGCCGGGACCGCCAGGTTCTGGAAATCGCCGCCGCCCTGGAACGCCAGTTGGCGGCTCGGCCCGAAACCAGGCGCCCGCTGCCCGATCTGGGCAAGCTCGCCGGCTGATGAACGAAGGACGTTCAAAAATGAAACTGTTTACCGCATGCCTCGGCACCGAGACCCATACCGGCGCCCCGTTGCCGACCGATCTGGCGGCCTTCGAAAGCGCGCATCTGGTGCGCGCCGGCAAGCACCCGGAAGTGCCGCACATGTTCGGCGCGCCGCTGGTGATCTGGCGCGAGCACGCCAAGGCGCGCGGCTGGGAAGTGGTCGAAAGTCTGTCGGCGTTCGCGACGCCGTCGGGGATCACGGTGCGCAAGGTCTACGAAGACTTGCGCGACGAAATTCTCGCCGATCTGAAGGCGGCGATGCCGGTCGACGGCATCATGCTGAGCCTGCACGGCGCCATGGTCGCGGACGGTTACGACGACTGCGAGGACGACCTGGTGCACCGCATCCGCGAGATCGCCGGGTACGACATCCTGATCGGTGTCGAGCTTGACCTTCACTGCCACATCACGCGGCGCTTCACCGAGGAAGTCGACGCCATCGTCATCTTCAAGGAATATCCGCACACTGATTCCCGTGAACGCGCCGAGGAGTTGTGGCAGATCATGGAAGCCGCCTACGACGGCAAGCTGAAGCCGGTCGTCTCCAGCTTCGACTGCCGCATGATCGGCTGTTACCACACGACCCGCGAGCCGATGCAATCCTTCGTGCAGCGGATGATGTCGCTGGAGGGCAGGGACGGCGTGCTGTCGGTGTCGCTGGCGCATGGCTTTCCGTGGGGCGACGTGCCAGCCGAAGGAACGCGTGTCATCGTCGTCACCGACAACGACAAGGCCAAGGGCGATGACGTGGCGGAGAGGCTGGGCCGCGAACTGTGGCAGATGCGAGACGAGATCACGCCGCGCTACGTCGACGTCGAAACCGCGCTGACCGAAGCCCTGGCCGAAAAGCAGGGCCCCGTGGTGATCGCCGACATGGCCGACAATCCCGGCGGCGGCGGTCCCGGCGACAGCACCTTCATCGTGCGCCGCATGCTCGAACGCGGCATCGGCATGGCCGCGGTCGGCGGCATCTGGGATCCGGTGGCGACGGGTATCTGCGTCGGCGCCGGGATCGGCGCCAGATTCAAGCTGCGGCTCGGCGGCAAGACCGGGCCGGTATCAGGCGAACCGCTGGATCTGTTCGTCGAGGTGAAGAACATCGTCCGCGATGTCTACGTCAAAAGTCTCAGCGGATCGTTGCGCTACATGGGCGATGCGGTCTGGCTGCATGCCGAGGGAATAGATTTCGTCGTGCATTCGGACCGCACGCAGAACACGCATCCGCATTTCTTCGAAGCGCTCGGCATCGACCCGATGCAGCTCCGTATCCTGATCGTCAAATCGATGCAGCATTTTCATGCCGAATACTCGAAGATCGCATCGAAGATCATCTACTGCGCGGCGCCCGGCACGCTCGAATGGGACATGACCAGGGTCTCGCACGACAAGATCGCCCGCCCGGTATGGCCGATCGACGACGATCCGTGGGTGACGAACGCCGAACGCCCGTGGTAATACGGGGCTCATGAAAATCTGGCTCAAAGTTGTCGGCGTCAACGTTGCGCTGCTTCTCGGTGGCCTGCTCATCCTCGAGCTGATCTTCGGCAATTGGGTGTTCAGTCCCGACTACCGGGAAATGAACATCCCGCGCAACACGGTGCGCGTTTTCGATGTCGACGGTCTGTACGCCGGCGGAGGGCAGATCACCTATACCCGTGACCGGCACGGGCTGCGCGGTCCTTACAGGGATATCGGCGCGATCGATATACTGACGCTGGGCGGCAGTACCACCAACCAGCTCTATGTTGACGACGCCAAGACCTGGCAGGCGGTGATGCGCCAAGGTTTCGAGGCGGCAGGCAAACCAAGGACGATCGTCAACGCCGCCGTCGACGGCCAGTCGACACGCGGCCACATTGCCGTGTTCGAGCGATGGTTCCCGCTGATTGACGGTCTCAAGGCACGCTACATTCTGGTGTATGCGGCGATCAACGATCTTGCCGTCGATGCGCAAGAGAAATACGACGACATGCGCTCACCCAATCCGGCACGTCGGTTCGCGACGGCGGTCAAGAACAAGAGCGCCGTCTATGACTTTTACAAGACCGTCCGTGGCATGCTGGCGGCGATGAACGCCCAAGTGGTGCACGGCGCCCAAACGCGTAACGGTCTGACATGGGAAAAATGGCAGCCCGCCGATGCGCGATTGACCGCTCCGGCAGGTACGGCGGAACGGCTTGCAGCCTATGCCGAGCGGCTCAGGAAATTTGACGAAAAAATCCGCGACTTCGGCGCGAAAGCGATTTTCGTTACCCAGCCGATCGCCAGTTACCGTCTTAAGGACGGCTGGTTGTGGCTACCGGTCGGAGAGACCCGGCAAAGCGCCGAAAACAACACACTCGAGATTTTCGCCTTCAACCGGGTCACGCTTGACGTGTGCCGCGATATCGGCGCGGTCTGCATCGACCTGGCGTCGGATCTGGAATTCGTCGATGCCGATTTTTACGACTGGGTGCATTACACCGACGTCGGCGCACACAAGGTCGGCGAGTATCTTTACCGTGCCCTAAAGGAAATCCTATAGCGGCAGGCGGATCCACACCCTGAGGCCGCCCATGGGAGACTCCTCGAGACGGATTTCCCCGCCGTGCCCCTGGATCGCATCCCTGGCGATGGACAGGCCGAGACCGACGCCGCCGGTGCCGGGATTGCGTGACTGTTCGAGACGGTAGAACGGCCGGAACACCTCGATACGCTGCGCCTCGGGAATGCCGGGGCCGTCATCGTCGATGACGATTTCGACGGCATCGCCGCGCACCCCGGCGCGGATCGAAATATGCTCGGCATAGCGCATGGCGTTTTCGATCAGGTTGGTGATGCCGCGCCGGAAACCGTTCGGACGGATGGTGGCTTCGATCCGGCCTTCGGTATGCAGGTCGATGCGCGCACCCTGACGGCGCGCCTGGTCGGCGACTTCGAGAAGCAGTTGCGACAGATCGATGGGGGCCGGGATTTCGCCGCCTTCGCCGCGGGCAAACGCCAGGTAGCCTTCCAGCATCCGTTCCATTTCCGAAATGTCGTCCTTGAGCGCGGCGGCGTCGTCGCTCTGCCCAAGCATTTCAAGCTGCAGCTTCATCCGTGTCAGTGGTGTCCTGAGATCGTGCGAAACGCCGGAAAGCATGTCCGTGCGCTGTGCGATCTGGCGGCGGATGCGGTCGCGCATGGCAAGAAAGGCACTGGCTGCGAGGCGGACCTCGGTGGCGCCTTCCAGCTTGAAGGTCTCGGAGGCCCGGCCCTTGCCGAAGTCGTCGGCGGCGATGGCCAGTCGGCGGATCGGCTTGACCTGGTTGCGCATGAAGATCATGGCGACGGCGAACAGGATAAGCGACGTGCCGACCATCCAGGTCACGAACACGTATGTCGTCGAACTGAACAGCCGTTTGCGCGTGGTGACGACGCGCAACACACCGTCGGCGAGTTGTACCTCGATGGCGACGTCGCGTTCCATGGAGACGGTATCGAGCGCGAACGGCTTGCTTACGAAGGATTTCATCGATTCCGAAAGCATCTCCTCCAAAAGCCCTTCCGGTTTGGGCGGTTTGTTTGGCAGGATGCGCCCTTCGTCGAAAGTCACCTTGAGCTCCATCGTGCGTGAAGCGAGATTGAATATCCAGCGGCGGTTTTCCGGTTCCGGGTAACGGCGCATCATGTCGACCACCGCTGCAGTGTCGCCGGCCACCGATTTGGCGAGTCTGAGCGTCACCTTGTCCCAGTGGCTTTCGAAAAAGATGATCGCCGAAACCACCTGCAACAGCACCAGCGGCGTGACGATGATCAGCAGCGAGCGGCCAAGCAGCGACCTCGGCAGGAAATTCTTGATCAACTGGCTGAGTGACTGGCTCATCGGCGGACTCAAGAATTATCCGGCCAAAGCACATAGCCCTTGCCGCGAACGGTCTTCAGGTATCTGGGTTCACGGGGGTCTTTTTCGATCTTGCGCCGCAGTCTTGTGACCTGGACGTCGATGGCGCGTCCTTCGCCGCCGGCTTCGGTAGCCTGGATCAGCTTTTCACGCGACATCACCTGGCCCGCGGTCAGACCGAGCGCGCGCAGCAGGGAAACCTCGACCTCGGTCAGGTGCACACGGCGGCCGCGGCGGCGCATCTCGCCACGCTCAAGCGAAAACACCGCGTCGCCGAACAGCAGATCGCGCGGCACGTCCGCTTCCGGCCGAGCCCGCTTCAGGATGGCATGGATGCGCAGCACCAGTTCGCGGGGCTCGAACGGCTTCGTCAGGTAGTCGTCGCCGCCCTTTTCCAGGCCGCGGATACGGTCCTCGGATTCGCTCATCGCGGTCAGCATGAGGATCGGGATGTCGTCGCCGCGGCGCAGCTTCTCGGCGAACTCGAGACCGCTTTCGCCCGGCATCATCAGATCGAGGACGATCAGGTCGAAGGCCAGGCTGCCCATCCAGCGCCGGGCTTCGGCGGCGTCGGCGGCGGCGGTCACCATGAAGCCGTTGTCGCCCAGGTATTTCGCCAGAAGCGTGCGCAGCCGGTCGTCGTCATCGACGACCAGAACGTGCGGCTTCTCATCTGGGCTGCCCTGCATCATAACGGCATTCTAACGTGCCGTGCGGCGGGGGTCATGCGGAACCGTCTGTCGGGGAAACGGTGCTCAGGCACCGTCGTTGTCGCGGCCTGTGACGCGGCTGCGGTCTTCCGCGTTGATCAGGCCGCGCAGGACGGTGCGGAATCCGGCCACGGAATCGGCGCCGGCGTTGCGGTATGCCTCGGCGATGTGGCGGCTCTGGCGCTGCGTCAATTCGTTTTCAAGCGCCCGGCCCTTGTCGGTCAGATACAGCCGGCGGCGGCGGCGGTCGCCGGGATCGGTTTCCTGATCGACGAAGCCTTCCTCGACGAGCTGGCTCAGCACCCTGGACAGGCTCTGCTTGGTGATCTTCAGGATGGCCAGCAGTTCGCCGACGGAAATGCCCGGATTGGCGCCGACGAAATAAATGATTCGGTGATGCGCGCGGCCGAAGCCATAGGTTTCCAGCACCACATCCGCTTCGCCGGTGAAGTCGCGGTAGGCGAAGAACAGAAGCTCGATGGCCTCGCGCAGGTCCTCGTCGCGGAGGAACAGGGGATTGGCGCGGGGGCGGCCACGTGATTGCTGATCGGACATAACGGACTTTCCCGAAGCGCTGCGGACAAGTCAATAATAATTGGTCAGTGTTGTTGACATATATGCGGGAAACTGATACTTGACGCAATATCCAAGTTAACATGAGTCAAGATACGAAAGAAAATTACAATGTCTGGTCCTGATTTTGCCGATCGTGACGGAAAGATTTGGTACAACGGTGCGCTGGTGGACTGGCGCGACGCCAAGGTTCACGTGCTGACGCACGGTCTGCATTACGCCTCCGCAGTATTCGAGGGTGAGCGGATGTACAACGGCCACATCTTCAAACTCCGCCAACACACCGAACGGCTGTTCTATTCGGCCGGTGAACTGGGTTTCAAAATTCCCTACACCGCCGACGAAATCGACGCCTCATGCAATCTGGTCTGCGAAGTCAACGGCATCACCGACGGTTACATCCGCCCGGTTGCGTGGCGCGGCAGCGAAATGATGGGCGTCTCGGCACAGAGCAACAAGATCAACATCGCCATCGCCGCATGGGAATGGCCGTCGTACTTCTCGCCGGAAGCGCGCATGAACGGGATCAAGCTGCAGATTTCCAAATGGAAACGCCCGAGCCCGGAAACCGAGCCGGTGCACGCCAAGGCGGCCGGTCTTTACATGATCTGCACGCTGTCCAAGCACACCGCCGAAGCCGCCGGTTTTCAGGACGCGCTGATGCTGGATTACCGGGGCCAGATCGCCGAGGCGACCGGCGCCAACATCTTCTTCGTGATGCCGGACGGCAAGCTGCACACGCCGAAAGCGGATTGCTTCCTTAATGGCATCACGCGCCAGACCGTGATCGAACTGGCCAGGAAACGCGGCATCGAAGTGGTCGAACGCGCCATCATGCCGGAAGAAATGGACGACGCGACGGAATGCTTCCTGACCGGCAGTGCCGCCGAGGTGACGCCGGTCAGCGTCATCGGCGATTACACCTTCACGCCGGGCGAGATCTGCCGTCAGATGATGGAAGATTACGACCGTGCGGTCGGCAAGACGGCGGCCGAGGCTGCCGCCTGAAAGCCGCGATTGAACGCCACATCAAAACGGGCGGTGCACCGGGCGGCTGACTTGACGGTTGGCCTGGGCACCGCCTTTGTTCTTGGATCGCTCATCGCGCTGCTGCCGGCGCACAAGGCCCTGGCGCTGGACTGCGAAAACGCCGTCACCACCGTCGACATGATCAAGTGCGCCGATCGTGACTATGCCGACGCCGACAAGCGCCTCAATGCGTATTACGGTGAACTGCGCGCCGGTATGGACGAGACCGCGCGCAAGCTGCTCGTAAATTCGCAGCGCGCCTGGATCGCCTATCGTGATGCCGAATGCGAGCGCATCCGCGATATCGCACGCGATGGCACCATGGCACCGATCCTGCAGATATCCTGCCTTGCCGACCTGACCGAGCAACGTATCCAGGATCTCGAGGTCGAAGGCGAGCCGCCGCCCGGCAAATAAGCCATTTACAAACACTTCAACAGTTGTATGAATGTTTGTATGAAGACGGCACAACCTGCTCCCGACATCGAAAGCTCTACACCAGATAGCGATATCCGGCGCGAGATCGCCGACCTGTTCCGTATCCTCGGCGATCCGACGCGGCTCGGCATCGTCTATGCCTGCCTGTCGGTACCGATGGCGGCGGGCGACATCGCGGCGCGACTCGGCATCTCGGCGTCCCTGGCCAGTCATCACCTGCGGCTGCTGCGCGCCGCCCGTCTGGTGCGGGCCAAGCGACGCGGCAAGAACGTGTATTACGTGGCCGCCGACGAACACGTCAGCCGCATTCTCGAAGACATGGCGGCGCACGCGGCGGAACCGGTCGAGGAGGAACTCCTTTGAGTGCCTGCTGTCATCACGATCACGGCCACCACCACGGGCCGGAACCCGGCGCCACCGTGACTCCGGGACAACGTCGTGCGCTGTGGGCGGCGCTGATCATCAATGCCGCCATGTTCGTCACGGAAATGGCCGGCGGTGCGCTGGTCGGCTCCGTCGGTCTGCAGGCGGACGCCGTCGACTTCTTCGGCGACGCCGCCAACTACGGGCTGTCGATCGCGGTACTCGGCATGGCCACGGTGTGGCAGACGCGGGTGGCGTTCCTCAAGGGGCTGGCGATGCTCGGTTTCGGCATCTGGGTCGCCGCCAACATCGTCCATCATCTGCTGGCCGGCACCGTGCCGGATGCGCCGGTCATGGGCAGCATCGCGTTTCTCGCCATGCTCGCCAACATCGCCTGCGCACTGATCCTGTTCCGCTTCCGGGGCCAGGATGCCAACATGGCCTCGGTGTGGATCTGTACGCGCAACGATGCCATTTCGAATGTCGCCGTGATGATCGCCGCCAGCGGCGTGTGGATGACGTCGAGCGGCATTCCCGACCTGATCGTCGGCGGCCTGATCGGCGCACTCGCCGTGCAGGGCGGCCTGCAGGTGCTTTTGATGGCCGGGCGCGAACGGCGCGATGCGAAAGCCGCTGAAAGCGACGTGCTCGCCGGGGAACCCGCGAGCGGCGACGACTAGGCGGTTCGATCCCAGATCTCATTGATCCATGACAATGCACCGGAACTCGGCAATCCTTATCTTCCCGGCATGAACAAGAACGAGGAGGCACGCCGTGACCGATCCCATTCCCGCGCCCGGATTTGACGCCTACAGTCCGGCGGAAATCGCCGTCCGTGTCGAAAATGCCGGGGTCGCCAAGGCGTCCCTGCCGGCGCTGCAGACGTTCGTGCTCGGTCTGCTGGCGGGTGCCTTCATCGCCTTAGGCGGCGCGCTGTTCACACTGGTGATGACGTCGAACGGGCTTGGGCTCGGTCCGGGACGGCTGCTCGGCGGGGCGGCGTTTTCGCTCGGCCTGATCCTCGTCGTCGTCGGCGGTGCGGAACTGTTCACCGGCAACAACCTGATCGTCATGGCGTGGGCCGACAGAAAGGTAACCACGCAGGCCCTGCTCAGGAACTGGGGCATCGTCTTTGCCGGCAATGTCGTCGGCAGTATCGCCATGGCGGTGCTGATCTCGTTGTCGGGCACGCTCGACATCGGCGCCGGGGCGGTCGCCCAGACGGCGGTGGCGATCGCCGAAGCCAAGGTCGCGATCGCGCCGCTGCAAGCGTTCGTGCGCGGTCTGCTCTGCAACACCCTGGTCTGTCTGGCGGTGTGGCTGTGCTTCGCGGCGCATTCCGTAAGCGGCAAGATTCTCGCCATCGTGCCGCCGATCGCGGCGTTCGTGGCGCTCGGCTTCGAACACTCCATCGCCAACGCCTATCTGATCCCGGTCGGCTATCTGGCCGGTGCCGATATCACGCTGGGCGGGTTTCTGGCGAACATGATTCCGGTGACGGCGGGCAACATCGTCGGCGGCAGCGTTTTCGTGGCGGGTGTCTACTGGATCATCTACCGGCGCGGAAAATCAGCCTGAATTCAGCTTCCACCATGGAAATCGTTTGTATTTTGCGCAATAAGTGCGTATAAACGCGCTTATTCGGGCATAAACACAGATTTTCCAACATTTCTCTGCCCGTTGAGTTGTCAAAGGACATTCCGGGCCTTGCATATCCTGATTGAAATCTTTGGCGGCGTTGCGTTGATGCTTTGGGGCATCCGCATGGTCCGCACCGGCGTCATGCGCTCGTTCGGCGCCGAACTGCGACGCGCGCTGTCGCTGACCGCGGGCAAGCCGATCCGTGCCTTCGGCGTCGGCTTCGGCGTCACCGCGATCCTGCAAAGCTCGACCGCGACGGCGCTGATCCTGTCGTCGTTCGCCGGGCGCGGTCTGATCGGCGGCGCCGCGGCGCTGGCCATCATTCTCGGCGCCGACGTCGGCACCACGGTCGTGGTGCAGGTGCTGTCATTCGACCTGACGTGGTTGTCGCCGCTTTTGATCGGCACCGGCGTGATGGTATTTCTGTCGTCGGAAGGCAGTCATCGCCGGGCACTGGCGCGCGCCGCGATCGGCCTCGGCCTGATCCTGCTGGCGCTGCAACTGATCGGCCAGGCTTCGATACCGCTCCGCACCAACGAAACGCTGGCGCTGATCCTCAAGCCGCTGACCGACGAGGTGATGCTGGCGGTGATGCTGACGGCGGTACTGACCTGGATGGCGCATTCCAGCGTCGCCGTGGTGCTGTTCGTGATGTCGCTGGCCTCGCTGCAGGTGCTGAACATGCAGCTTGCCCTGGCCATGGTGCTGGGTGCCAATCTCGGCGGCGCCTTCATTCCCGTCGTTGCCACCTATGCCGAAAAGGCCGCCGGGCGCCGTGTCGCCATCGGCAACCTGATGATGCGCAGCGCCGGGGTGCTGGTCTGTGTCTTCGCGCTGCCCTGGCTGCAGCCGTACCTGTCGATGCTGGAAGACCACCCGGGGCGCATGATCGCCAACTTCCACACCGTCTTCAACATTGCCCTGGCACTGGCGTTCCTGCCGTTCGTCGGTTACGTGCACAAGCTAACCGAACGCCTCATTCAGGCGCCCGTGGGCGTCGAGGAAGTCGGCGCGCCGCGTTATCTCGATGCGACCTCGCTCGACACGCCGCCGGTGGCGCTGGCCTGCGCGTCCCGTGAAGCCCTGGCCATGGGCGATACGGTGCGCACCATGCTGGCCCGCAGCCTCGACGTGTTCCAGAAGAACGACACCGCCCTGGTGCGCGAGATCGAACAGATGGACGATATCGTCGACAAGCTGCACGAAGCGATCAAGCTGTACCTGACCCGGCTGTCGAAAGAGGAAATGGACAAGGGCGAAAGCGAACGCAACGTCGAGGTGTTGAGCTTCACCACCAACCTCGAACACATCGGCGACATCATCGACAAGAACCTGATGGATCTGGCGGCGAAGAAGATCAAGAAGCGCGCCAGCTTCTCGGCGCAGGGGCTGCAGGAACTGAAGACCTTCCACGCGCGGATTCTGGAAAACTTCGATCTGGCGATGAACGTTTTCATGTCGCCGGACGTGGACATGGCACGCATGCTGATCCGCCAGAAAGTCGGTATCCGCGATCTGGAACGCAACTTCGCCGAAACCCACTATGCACGCATCGCCGACGGCCGCGCCGATTCCATCGAAACCAGCGCGCTGCACCTGGACGTGCTGCGTGATCTGAAGCGCATCAACGGGCACCTGACGTCGGTCGCCTATCCGATCCTCGATCGCGCCGGCGAACTGACGCAAAGCCGCCTCAAGGACGAAAGCGACGAGGCCGAGGAACGCAAGGCGCGCCTGCATCCCTGCGCACCGAACGAGGCGCCGTCGTCGTAATCGCTAAATCCGCTTCAGGGTTTCCGAATCGCGCACGCCTGCATAAAACGCATCAAGCGCATCGGCGAACGGCGGCGGGCTGCCCGCCACGGCGTCGAACAGCGTCAGGCACGATCTGAACTTCACCGCATCAATGCCGCCGAGGATCGTCTCTGCGCTTTTGTCCCTGTGGCGCAGCATCAGTTCCACCGCCTCGATCAGCCTTGGTCCGAGCACGGGATGCGCCAGGTACGCTTCTGCGGCGGCCAGCGACGGCAGTGCGTAACGCACCGATGTCGCGCTCATGCCGAGCCCGGCGATCTGCGGAAAGATGAACCACATCCAGTGTGAACGTTTGTGTCCGGCGGCCAGCTCGGCGGTGACGCGTGCCCACACCGGTTCCTGCGCGGCGATGAAGCGTTCCGGATCGAACGCAACGCTCATGGCGGGATGCTAGAAGTGATCCTTGCGCTTTCGCACCTCGGCGAAGACGTCGACGATGTCGGCGCCCTGCATGCCCAGCGTCGCCTGAATGCCGGCACTGGACGGCCTGAGAAACGGGTTGGTCTTGCGCTCCTGGGCCAGCGTCGAGGGCACCGTCGGAATGCCTTTGGCGCGCTTGTCGTTCACCTCGTCCATCAGTTTTATAAGGTCGTCGTTGTCCGGCTCGACGCTGAGCGCGAAGCGGCCGTTGGACTGGGTGTATTCGTGCGCGCAGTAGACCCGGGTCTCGCCCGGCAGGGCGTCGAACTTGGCGAGCGAGTTGACCATCTGCGCCGGCGTGCCTTCGAACAGCCGCCCGCAGCCCATGACGAACAGGGTGTCGCCGCAGAACAGCGCGTCGGAGTCGGCGAACCAGTACGCGATATGCCCGCGCGTGTGACCGGGCACGTCGAACACCGTGGCCTCGGCGTTGCCGAGCCGGTAACTGTCGCCGTCGCCGACTTCGACGTCGATGCCGGGGATGCGGTCCCGGTCGGCGCGGGGGCCGACGATGGTGCAGCCGGTCGCCGCCTTCAGTTCCATGTTGCCGCCGGTATGGTCGTTATGATGGTGGGTGTTGAGAATGTGCGTCAGTTTCCAGCCGGTCGCCTTCAGGGTGTCCAGCACCGGGCCGGCGACGGCCGGGTCGACGACGCCGGTGGCACCGGTTTCCGGGCAGTGCGCCAGATACACGTAATTGTCGTTCAGCACCGGGATCTGCTTGATTTCAAGTCGGCTCATGGTTCTTCCCCTGTGGTATTCCTGGCGTGTGCCCTGAAAAAACGAACCCCGCCGTTTCGGGCGGGGTCCGGTAAACGGTTATGACCCCGGCGGGCCGGTTTACAGATTCTGTTCGATCCACTGCACCAGCTGGCTTTTCGGCAGCGCGCCGACCTTGGTGTCGGCAACCTCGCCGTTCTTGAACAGCATCAGCGTCGGGATGCCGCGCACGCCGTAATTGCTGGGCGTTTCCGGATTGTCGTCGATGTTGATCTTGGCGATGGTGACCTTGTCACCCATTTCCGCCGAGATTTCCTCGAGCGCCGGGGCGATCTGCTTGCACGGTCCGCACCATTCGGCCCAGAAGTCCACGACCACGGGTCCGGATGCGCCAAGGACGTCCTGTTGAAACGAGCTATCGGTAACTTGCTTGGGCATAAGGTGAATCCCTTCAAAAAAGCGTGTAACTGAAATCGGTGTTTCTGTGCCACCCATCGACTGTGTCATTGGAATCTAGGTAGCCGCCCGAACCCCGTCAAGGTGCCAGCGGGGCCAGCAATTCATCCGGTAATTCCATACACTTGGGACCATCCGTCCACAGCAGAAACGCGCGCACCGGCAAATCCGGGAAAATCTGCCTGAGTGCGGCGCGATATGCCGCCATCTGCTTGAGATACAGCGGCGCCACGTTTTCGGCCCGATCCGGGGGCGGGCGATTCGTCTTGAAGTCGACGATCAGCAGTTCCGACCCGGTATGCACCAGCCGGTCGATCTGCCCGGAAATCACGCGCGGGCCGTCGGCGGTGACGATGCTGCCGGTCAGCGGCACTTCGGCGCGCGACCCGGGGCCGAACACGTCGGCGAAGGAGGGATTTTCAAGCACCGCCATCACCTCGTCCGCCAGCAGGGCCTGGGTTTCGGCGTTGAAGCCGTGCACCGGCCGGGCGATATAGGCGCTTGCGGCGGCCCGGCGCGCCGCTGCAGGCAGTTCCGGCAGGGTCTGCATCAGTGCGTGCACCACGTTGCCGCGCTTGAAGCGATGCCCGTCGTCGACGTCCAGCGACGAACGCGCCGGCGGTTCCTCGTCATCGGGGCGGGACGGGCTCAGCGGTTTCGGCGGCGCCGGTTCGCTGGCGGGCGCGGCACCGGCCCAGGCGGGCAGGGGCGCACTGCCGCCGGTGCGCGACTCCTTGCCGCCGCCGCCGTCCGGTTCCGCCGTCTGCGGCTTTTCGTAGATCAGCCGTTCGGCGCCGTTCAGGTCCGGCTCCGCGGTGCCGAGTTCGCGCATGGCGCGCTCGATCATGTCGTACCACGACGGCTCTTTCGTGGACTTCCCGGTCGTGAAACCGGTGACGTACAGCCGGTCCTTGGCGCGGGTCAGCGCCACGTACAGAAGCCGGCGGTATTCCTCCAGCGCCTGTGCGCGCTTTTGCTTCTTGATCGCCTGCAGGGCCTCGGTTTCGTTGTCCTTGAAACCGGGCCACAGCGGGACGTCGCCGTCGGGCCAGCGGATCTTGTCGTCGGTCTGCGTCGCCGGCACCGAGCAGGCATCCGCCAGGAACACGATTTCCGCCTGCAGGCCCTTGGCGCCGTGCACGGTCATGACGCGGACCTCGTCGCGGCCCTGTTCCAGATCGCGCTTCACCTCGGTGCCGCCGATTTCGAGCCAGTGCAGGAAGCCTTCCATGGAAGCCACGTGATCGTTTTCGTAATCCAGCGCGGCGGCGAGGAAGTCGTCGATCGGATCGGCGGCGTCCGGCCCCAGCCGGGCCAGCAGATCACGCCGGCCTTCGTCGACGTGCAGGACGTTGGAAAAGAACTCGAACGGCGGCATGAAGTCGGCGCGCGACCGCCACGCGGTGATGCGCTGCCACGCGGCCGAGAACGCAGGATCGTCCGCCTGTTTCGAACGCAGTTCATCGAGCACGGTGCCGCCGCGGCCATAGGCCAGATTGAAAAGCTGATCCTCGTCGAGACCGATCAGCGGCCCCTTGAGCACGGTCGCGGTGTTGAGGTCGTCATCGGGCAGCAGCGTCAGCCGGCCGAGCGCGATCAGGTCCTGAATGACAAGCTGGTCGGGCAGGATCATGCGGTCGCGCCCGGACACCGGAATGTTCCGTTCCTTGAGCGCGGCGACCAGGGTTTCCGCCATCTGCCGTCGCCGCTGCACGAGGATCAGCACGTCGCCGGGGCGCACGGCGCGGCCCTGCGCGGGCAGGATTTCAGCGCGATCGAGCCAGTCCTTGACGGTGTCGGCGATGCGCACCGCCACGCGCGCCACGGGGCTGTCGGCGCTGACGTGATCCAGCGGCACATGCCAAGGGTCGTCCTCGCCGTCGTCGCCCTGGGGGTCTTCCTTCGGCCACAGGGTGACGCGCCCGGCCTGACCCTGCCGGGCCGAGCGGTGGTCGACCTTGTGGCCGTCGAAACTCAGCCCGCGCGCCGCGTCGGCATCCTCGAAGACCTTGTCGACCACATCCAGGATGACCGGCGCCGAGCGGAAACTCTCCGCCATGTCGACCGGTTTCCAGACCTGGCCGATGGTCCGCACCTGGTCCGCGAAACGCTCACGCATGGTGCCGAACATCACCGGGTCGGCACCCTGGAAGCTGTAGATCGACTGCTTTTCGTCGCCGACCGCGAACATGGTGCGCGGCCGCTCGGCGGTTTCCTCGTAGCGGCTCTGGCCGGAGAAGAAATCGGAGGCGATCTCCTCGATCACCTGCCACTGCTCGGGGCTGGTGTCCTGCGCCTCGTCGACCAGCACATGCTCGATGCCGCCGTCGAGCTTGTAGTGCACCCAGCTGACCCCGGCGGCGCTGCTCAGCAGGGCCGAGGCATGCTGGATCAGGTCGTCGTAATCGAGTCGGGCATGGCGCTGCTTGATACCCTCGTAGGCATCGGTCAGCGCGGCGCCGATGGTGATCAAGGCGCGTGTCGCGGCGGCGACGTTGACCGATTTCTGCAGGTCGAGCGTGGCCACGCAGCGTGCCGCCAGCTCCTGCGCAAGGGGCAGCGCATCCGCGTCGGCACCAAGCGCACCCTTCGACATCAGCGTGCTGTCGGCTTTCGGATCGCCGTCCTTTTTCAGGAAGATCGCCGCATACAGCTCGCGCCAGCAGGTCTGGCGCTGTTCCGGCTGCATGGCCAGCCACTGCCGGGCATCACGGGCGAAGCCGTTGTTCTGTCCCGCGCCTTCGTCCCAGGCAGCAGCCAGGCGTTCCAGCATGGCGCGGGTGTCGTCATCGACGACGCAGGCATCGCGGATCACGTCGTCCACGCTCAGCCCAGGGTCGATGCCAAGCGACGCATAGACGGCGCGGGCCAGTCCGTCCGGCCCGCCGTGCCGGGCCAGCGCGCCCCGGAAGCGAGCCCGGGTGCCGTCCAGTTCCTTCATCAGCCCGGCGAACTGTTCCTCGTTGACCAGGGCGGCGATGTCGGCAATCGCCTCTGTCAGGTCGCTGCCCCTGGCCGCCGCCTGGCCGAGCACGATGTCGCGGGCCTGCAACTGCAGCTCGCGCTGGTCGCGGTCGTCCATGACACGGAAGTCCGGCGCGATCTCGGCCTCCAGCGGGAAGCGGCCGAGCAGGGATTCGCAGAACGCGTGAATGGTGCGGATGCGCAGACCTTCGGGGGCTTCCAGCGTCATCGCGAACAACTGGCGGGCGCGGGTCAGCAATTCGGGATCGTCGGGGGTTTCGCCCAGTGCCTGCAGTTCCTGGCTGAGTACGGCGTCGGGCATCGCCGACCATTTGCCCAGAAGCTCGGCCAGCCGGTTTGCCATTTCCGCGGCGGCGGCCTTGGTGAAGGTCAGGCACAGAATGTGTTCCGGCTGCACGCCGGCCAGCAACAGCCGGGAAATGCGGTCGACCAGCACGCCGGTCTTGCCGGTGCCGGCGTTGGCGGAAACCCAGACCGAGGCTTCAGGCTGCGCGGCTGCGATCTGCTGGCCGGTGCGCTTGCGGATTCTGAAATCGGCGGGGGCGGTCATTCGTCATCCTCCCCGCTTGCGCGCCATTCGGCGATGCGTGCCAGATGGCCGTAATCGCTGTAGCGGTTTTCGAACTGCGGGCGCGGCACCGACAGATACGGACGCTTCGGATCGGCATACTGGGTGATCAGCCGGTTGACGCCGTCGAGCGTCTTGTCGATCAGCGCCGGTATGTCGAGGTCGATGCGCTTTTCCTCGCCCGGCGTGCGCCCGCCGGACAGCTTCACGTACATCAGCTCGGCGGCGTTTTCCGCCGGCACGCCCTTGAACGCGCCGCGCCCGGCCATCACCGCTTCCAGGGGCAGTTGCGGGCTGAACATACTGTCGACCTGCTTCGCAGACGGCGGGGCGCCGGTCTTGTAGTCGATAATGGACAGCCCAATCTCGGGCCGGTGATCGATGCGGTCGGGCTTGGCGGTGATGGTGAAGCCGCCGTCGATGGCATCGATCACGTATTCGCCGAAGTCCTCGGCGAAGTTGACCTGCCAGCCCGCCGCCAGCCGTTCGCGCTGCCAGACGGCGAACCATGCCGCGACACGTTCGAAGCGCGGCCACCAGAAGGCGCGCACGCCGGGCCGGGCCAGATGATCGGCGAACACCCGCTCGCCGATGTCCATCAGGATGCGCTCGGCGTCATCGGGAACGGTGTCGGGATAGTCGCGGACGAAACTTTCCAGCACCTCGTGGATCAGGCTGCCGCGCTCGGCGGCGCCGGGGTCGGCGTCCAAGGGGTCGATCGCCTTGAGGCCCAGCACATGACGCGCATAGACGGCATAGGGATCGCGGATCAGGGTTTCGATCTGCGTCACGGAAAGCTGTTTCGGGCGCGCCGCCAGCGGCGGGCAGGGTTTGGGCGCAGCGATGCGGACATGCGGCGCATCGTCCAGCGCCATGACCCATTCAAGCCATGCCTCGCCGTCTCCGGTACCGAGCCTTTGGCCTGCGCCGGCGCGTTCCAGCAGATTGTCGATCCGGAGCAGCCAGCGCGACGGCACCGTCGGCGCGCCGCCGAGTCGCTCGGCCCGGGTCAGGATCACGTCGGGGGCGGCGAACGCCTGCTGGAAATCGTGCGCCGTCAGGCCGATGCGCCGCTCCGGCATCTCGAGCCCGATCTCCGCCATCATCGGCCGGCTCATCCACGGGTTGCTCTCGGCTTCGGGCGGCCACGTACCCTCGTTGAGGCCGCCGAGGATGACCGTGTCGGCGTGCTGCAGGCGGGCTTCCAGAAGCCCCCAGATGTGCAGGCGGGGATGCGTGCCGAAGCGGGGACGGACGACTCGCCCGGCCATCAGGCCTTCGAACATGCCGGCATAGGCAACGCCCGGCTGCTTGCCCATGACGCCGATCGCTTCCGCCAGTTCGGCGACGAACCGCGCCGCGCCGTCTCCGGCATCGCCGGCCCACAGCCGTTGCGCGCCGGCCAGCTCGCGGTCGGTCGCCAGCGCCTCGGCAGCTGCGATGTGACAGTTGAGTACTTCGGCGTAATCGGCGTTCGGGCCCGCCAGCATTGCCGTCAGCGGAGACAGGATATCGTCGATGGTGTCGATCAGCGGGCGCAGGTGCGCTGTTTTCGGGTTGTCGCCGAGCGCGGCGCGCAGCCCGCGGACGCCGGGCGCCGGTCGCGGCCCGCGCAGCGCAGAAATTTCCAGCCCGCGTACCAGGCTTCTGAAATCCGCCGCCGCCATACCGCCCGCCGCCAGCGGATGCTTCAACAGCGCCAGCAGGGCGACCGGGGCCAGCCGTTCGGCGCAGGCATCGGCGAGCAGCCGCAGAAACACGCCGGGCGGCGTCTGTGCCAACGGCACGCCGGCGGAATCGTCGACCTCCACCCCCCAGCGTTTCAGCACTGCCGCAACCCGCCGCGCCAGGCTGCGGTCCGGCGTGATCAGCGCGCAGGTCTTGCCGGGCGTTTCCAGGGCGCGGCGCATGGCCAGCGCGATGACCGCCGCTTCCTCGCTGGCGCCGGGACAGTCGATGCGTGCTACGTTTTCCAGCGCGGCGGCGATCTCGTCCGGCATCGGCGGTGCGGGCACGGCGGCCCGGGCCGGTGTCAGCGCGGCGGAGATCAACCGGCTCCGGGCCTGGCGCGGGGCGTCGGTGAAATCGCCGACGGCATCTCGGGTGACTTTGAGCCGGAAAAGAAGCTGCCTGAGGCCGAACTGCGGATGTGTCGGCCCAAGGCTGTCCCACGCCTCGTCGCTCATGTCCTTGTCGAGGCCGGGCAGGATAACCAGTCCCTGCGGCAGACCGGCGATCACCGACAGAAGATCGGCGGTGGCCGGGATCGAGCCGGTGGAGCCGGCGGCGATGACCGGCGTGGCGGGGGGCATTTCCTGCCACAGCCGAGCCTGCGCCCCCAAAAGCGCATTGCGCCGCGCCGCCGGATCGATCCCGCCCTCGGCGGCGAGGATGTTCGGCCACTGCGAAATCAGGATGTCGAGAAAGCGCAGCACGCGCTGCCAGTGCTGGGCGAAATCGGTATCGTCGCCGACCAGTGTGCGGATATCCTCGGGATTGCAGTTTTCCGTCGCCAGCCGGTCGATCAGCCTGGCCAGTTCCAGCGCCAGTGCCGTTGCCTGTTCGGGATGCATTTTGTGGTCGGGCAGCGCCATCACGGCGCGGCTCAGCAGCAACTGCCGGCGCAGCGACGGGATCGCCGGGGCCAGGCCGAGGGCCTCCGACGCGCCCGGCGGCAGACCGGCCTCGGCAATCGACAGTTCTTCCTCATCGATGTCGCCGAGCGGTGTCATCGACGGTAAAAGCTGCGCCTTGCCGCCGCCCTGGCGCAGGAACGCCTCCGCCAGTGCCCGGCAGGCCCTGCGCGTCGGCAGCAGGATCCGCATCTCCGCGAGTTTCATGGGATCGGCGCCGGTGTGATCGAGAAGCCGTGCCGCCAGTGCATCCACAAAGGCGACGCTGCTATCGATACTGACTATGCGGGGCGCCGGACCTTTGAACATGCTTGCCTATCTTTTCCGTTCGCCGGCGAACGGTTCGTTGAGAAACGCCTCGGCCTCGGCGAGGCCGTCGGGGGTGCCGATATGGAACCACTCGCCATCGTGGATGACACCGTACAGCCGGTCATGCTCGATGACCTTGTCGAACAGCACGTTCAGCGACCAGGCGCCGTCGGGGCTGCCCTCGAACAGGCGCGGGTGCAGCATTTGCACGCCGGCATACAGCCATGGCGCCACCTCGCATTCCGGACGGCGTACCAGACGCCCCAGCGGGTCGGCGAGAAAATCGCCGCGCCCGGAATAGCCGTGACTTTCCGGGGTCTGATGCAACAGCAGGATCCCGTCCATGATGTCGTCCTTCCATTCCCTGGCCAGACGCAGCAGGGTATCTTCATAGCCGTCGAGCCAGAAGGCGTCGGAATTCACAACATAGAACGGATGGGTGCCCATTTCGGTCAGGTGAGAAAGCGCCTGTTTCACGCCGCCGCCGGTTTCCAGCAATTCAGGCTCCTCGGTGAAGACGACCTCGAGGCGCGTCTCGGCGGACAGGTAATCGCGGATCTGTTCGCCCAGGTAATGCAGGTTGACCACCACGCGTTCGACGCCGGTATGCACCAGCCGGTCGATGACGTGGCCGATCAGCGGCTTGCCGTTCAGCGCCAGCATCGGTTTCGGGGTATTGTCGGTCAGCGGCTGCATGCGTTTGCCGTAACCGGCAGCCAGCACCATGGCCGCTTTCGGGATATCAACGCTCATGCGTGCCCTCCGGTATTGTTTGTAGAAGCATCCGGTGTCACGCGGATGACATCGGGAACGTTTTCCGTGAACCACGCGGCAACCGGTGCCAGCGCCGGGTGGCTCAGGCTGTGTTCGAGCAGCCGCCAGACGCGCGGAATGTGGGTCAGATACTGTGGTTTTGCGTCGCGCCGGCAAAGCCGGGTGAAGATGCCGATCACCTTGGCGTGCCGTCCGGCGCCGAGGATCGCGATATCGCGCCTGAGGTCCGTCTCGCGGACATCGCCGCAGGCCGCGACGTAGCGCGCGATCAGCTTGTCGGCGCGGGCATGGTCGACATCGCGGCGCGCGTCCTCGATCAGCGACATCAGGTCATAGGCGCGCGCACCGATCAGCGCATCCTGGAAATCCAGCAGACCGCAGCGCGCTGTGCCGCTGCGCCCCGGCAGCCACATCAGGTTGTCGACGTGATAATCGCGCAGCACCAGGGTCTCGCGCCGCTCGGCAAACTCGGCGAACACGCTGCGCCACGCTTCTTCATAAGCCGCCCGGGCGGCATTATCGACAGCGGCACCGATGGCGGGCAGATACCAGTCGGTGAACAGCATCGCCTCGGTGAGCAGCCGGTCCATATCGTAAGGCGGGATTTCCGTGGGCGCGGTCTGCGCCGACGACAGTTCGTGCAGATGCACCAGCGTGTCGACGGCGGCATCGTACAGCCCCGCCTGATCGCCGCCGGCGGCAAATACGCGGGTATAGGTGTCGTCGCCGAGATCTTCCAAAAGCAGGAAGCCGCGCCTGGCGTCCTCGGCGAGAATCTTCGGGGCGCTGAAGCCGAGCTGGCCCAGATAGCGTGCCACGGTGACGAACGGGCGGATGTCCTCTTCCGGCGGCGGCGCGTCCATCAGCACGCAGTGCCGCTCGTTCAACTGCACGCGGTAATAGCACCGGAACGAGGCATCGGCGGCAAGAATCTCGACCCTGGCCCCGGCCCATCCGGCGTTGGCCAGAAACGTCATGCGGGAATCTGCTCTTTTATCCGTCAAGGCCGGCTCCTTCGAATATCCCGTTCAGGCGTTCCGCCCAGCGGGCGTTGCCGGAAATCACGAAGCGCCGTCGGCTTGCGTCCCCGGTCATGGTCACTTTGAGATGCCCCGCCGGCAGCAGGCCGCCGAGCCGGTCCGGCCATTCGATCAGACTGACGGCATCGGTGAAAGCGTCTTCGATCCCAAGCTCATACGCTTCCTCGGGATCTTCAAGGCGGTACAGGTCGAAATGCCAGATTTCCAGATCGCCGCGCGGATAGGTCTGGACCAGCGTGAAGGTCGGGCTCGGCACGTCCTCGGCCGGGCCGGGCAGGGCGTTGATCAGTGCGCGGGCGAAGGCGGTCTTGCCGGCGCCCAGGGTGCCGTCCAGCGCGACGACGTCGCCGGGCGCCAGAACCGCCGCCAGCCGGGCGGCGGCGGCACGGGTGCCGTCTTCATCGGCAACGGCAAAGTCTGCGATGGTGGCTGGCTGATCGCGCATGTTTGCGTTTGTATATGCCAGTGCAACGGCGAACAAGACTTGAACCGCCCGGCGCGGGCACCCATCCTAGTGCCTGATTGCGTGACCGCGGCGCGGCGCACAGGCAAAGGACCCGATGACGTGACAGTTCCGGTGGTTTCAGAGCAATTCGAGAGCGATATCGCCATCATCGGCGCCGGTCCGGTGGGGCTGTTCGCGGTGTTCGAATGCGGCATGCTGGGGATGTCGTGCCGGGTTATCGACGCGTTGCAGGACATCGGCGGGCAATGCACGGCGCTGTATCCGGAAAAACCGATCTTCGACATTCCGGCGCAGCCGGAGATTTCCGCCGGCGCACTGATCCGCCAGCTCGAAAAGCAGATCCAGCCGTTTCAGCCGCACATCCATCTCAATCAGCAGGTCACCGGTCTCGAAGGCGAAGCCGGGCATTTCCGTCTGACCACCTCGGCCGGGGTGGAAATCGCCGCCAAGGCGGTGATCATCGCCGCCGGGGTCGGCGCGTTCGGCCCGAAGCGCCCGCCGCTTGCCGGGATCGAGGAATACGAGGCGCAGGGTCCCGGCCTCGGCGTCAAGTATCTGGTACGGTCGGTCAGAGACTTCGCCGGCAAGCGCGTGGTCATCGCCGGTGGCGGCGACAGCGCCGTCGACTGGGCGATCCAGTTGTCGGGGATCGCCGACAAGGTGTACGTGGTGCACCGCCGCGCCAACTTCCGCGCCATGGACGAAAGTGTGCGGCGACTGCATCTGCTGGCCGAAGACGGCCTGATCGATCTGGTGACGCCGTATCAGCTTCATGCGCTCGATGGCGCCGAAGGGACGCTCTCCGCCGTCGTCGTCGCAGATCTGGACGGGAAAGAGCGCCGCATCGAGGCCGATGTGCTGTTGCCGTTCTTCGGGCTGTCGCAAAACCTGGGGCCGATCCGCGACTGGGGGCTGGGCGCGGGCAGCGCCGGCATACCGGTGGCGGCGGCGACGGCGGAAACGTCGGTGCCGAGCATTTACGCCGTCGGCGACGTGTCCGACTATCCGGGCAAGCTGAAACTGATCCTCACCGGGTTTTCCGAGGCGGCGTTCGCCGCGCATCATGCCTACGCGACGGTGTTCCCCGACAAGGCGCTGCATTTCGAATATTCGACGACCAAGGGCGTGCCGTCCGGACACTGAAAAGCGCAAGTTGACAGGCTGACATCAGCTTCGGCCGTCACAATGGGGGCGACAACAAGAACAATGGAGCCATCCATGACATCGCGGTTCGCTCTTGCCCTGCTGATAATGCTGATATCCACGGCTTTCCCGGCGCTTGCCGCGCATCACGGCGATCCCCAGCGCGGTGCCCAACTGGCGGAACAATGCGCGGGCTGTCACGGCGGCAACGGCACCCCCCGGATCGAGGGGTTTCCCAACATTGCCAACCAGAAATACTTTTATCTGGTCAAGCAACTCCGCGAGATGCGCACTTCGGCGCAGGGGCGGACGGGCATCGGACAGAAGCGTGAAAGCGATTACCAATCGCTGATTCGCCAGCGCCGCAGCAACGAAATCATGGATGCCTTCGTGTTCAATCTGAGCGACAAGGACATCGAGGATCTGGCCGCCTACTATTCCCGCCAGTCCTGCACGGCCGAACCGGCGGGGCCGCCGCTGCCGGCGCCGCAGTTCGAAATCCGCTGTCAGGTCTGCCACGGCGAACGCGGCGTTGCCACCAACCGCAACGTTCCCAACATCGCCGGGCAGGACGCCGCGTATCTCGAACAGCAGTTGCTGAGCCTCAAGGACACCGGGAAAGGGGCCGACGGGGAAAAGCGCCGTGCCGCCATCATGGAGGGCCAGGTCCGCCAACTGAGCGCACAGGATATCAGGGAAATTGCCCTTTACTATGCCCGCCTGCCTTGTCGATAAGGCCGGTCTGGCCGATAAAGGCCCGTCTTGCCGATAACAAGAGGGGATGAAGGGATGAGTATCGATATCGCACGTGCCAGGGCGGAAACGCCGGGCACGGCCAACGTCCTGCATTTCAACAACGCCGGTGCGGGACTGATGCCCAAGCCGGTGCTGGATGCGCTGTTCACGCACCTGCAGCTTGAAGCCGACATCGGCGGTTACGAGGCGGCGGCCCGCGCCGCGTCCCAGCGCGAGCGCACCTACAAGGCCATCGCCGAACTGCTGAACGCCGACGCCGATGAAATCGCGCTGGTCGAGAACGCCTCGGTGGCGTGGCTGCAGGCGTTCCACGCCATGCTCCGGCAGTTCCGGCCGGGCGACAAGATCGTCACCGTCGAGGCGGAATACGCGTCCAACTACATTTCCTATCTGCAGGCAGCCCGTTCGCACGGCGTGGAAATCGTCGTCGCGCCCAGCGGCGGCGACGGCGCGGTCGATCTCGAAGCGCTCCGTAACCTGATCGACGACAGGGTGAAGATGATCGCGGTGACGCATGTGCCGACCAACGGCGGACTGGTCAACCCGGCCGAGGAGATCGGCCGCATCGCCCGTGAAGCCGGGGTCTATTACCTGCTCGACGCCTGCCAGTCTTGCGGGCAGCTTGTGCTGGACGTGGATAAGATCGGCTGCGACGCGCTGTCCGTGACCGGGCGCAAGTATCTGCGCGGCCCGCGCGGCACCGGCTTCCTGTATGTCCGCAAGAACCGCATCGAGTCGCTGGAGCCGCTGTTTCTCGATCTGCACGCGGCACAGTGGACCGGCCGCGACAGTTTCGAAATCCTGCCCACCGCGAAGCGTTTCGAGAACTGGGAGTTCTACATCGCCGGCGTCATCGGTCTCGGCGTCGCCGTCGATTACGCGCTCGGCTGGGGCATGGAGAACATCGCTGCCCGTGTCGTCGATCTGGCCGGCAAGCTGCGGGCTTCACTGGCGTCGATCCCGGGGGTCGACGTGACCGACATCGGCAGCCAGAAATGCGGCATCGTGACCTTTAACAAGGCCGGGACCTTGCCGGACGACATCAAGGCGGCACTTTCGCAAAAGAATATCAACGTGTCGGTATCGCGTCTCGGCTCGACACGCATCGACATGGAAAAGCGCGGACTCGACGAAGTGGTGCGCGCCTCGGTGCACTACTACAACGACGAAGACGAGATCGTCAGGCTCTGTGAAGCGGTCGAAGCGCTGTAGCGATCAGCGCGGGCCGCGCACCTGGGCGTCGGTGAAGTACGACAGGATGCGGGTGAAATAGCCGCCCGAATAATCCGGATCGCAGGCGTCGGCGCCGTCCATCTCACCGGCGATAAGGCCCTGCTGGCCTTCGTCGCTGGCGAGGATTCGCGCCATCACGTCGCCGCCGCTGGAGCCGGTGATGCCGAGACGGATCATCTCCATGCGGATCGGGGTTTCCAGCGCCGGGCCGTAGGCGATCTTGTTCATGCGCGCGATTTCCCGCGCGACGCCGACCAGATAGGCGATGTAGAACCTGAGCCCCGAGGGGTCGCTGCGCCCGGGGGCCTGCTCGCCGAGATCGCGCTGCAGGATACGGACGGTTTCGTTCAGCTTGTCGAGCGCATCGTCGAGCGCGAAGGCGCCCGGCGGCGGGGCCACGCGCTTCGGCCGCTTCCTGGTCTTGCCGGCGGCCAGCAGGGCGCGCATCAGCATCATGACCATGGCGGTCAGTATGATGACGATGCAAAGCGTTTGCAGGTCCACGTCCGTTCTCCGTCCGGGCGGCTCACTCCGCCGCGTGTTCGTCTACGATAGCATGATCCGTATCGAAGGGTGCAACCCCTTCGCTGTTTTCCCCGTCGACCGGGATGCGGCAGACCACGGTGGTGCCGCGCGATTTGTTCGATCTGATCTCGATCCTGCCGCCATGCAGTTCGACGAAACGCTTGACGATGGTCAACCCCAGCCCCGGTCCGGCGCCGGTGTGATCGTCGTTCTTGATGCGCTGGAACGGCTGCGGGACGCGCTCGCGCTCGGCCTTGGGAATGCCCGGCCCGCTGTCGGAAACGGAAATGTCGACGGCGTCGCCGACGCGCACCGCGGCCAGCGTGATGTGGCCCAGTTTCGGGGTGAAGGCGACGGCATTGGTCAAAAGGTTGAAGACGACCTGGGTCAGGCGCTTGGCATCCGCCGATATCCAGCCGATGTCCGGCGCGCAGTCGAAGTCGATCTTGATGTTCTTGCGCCGCGCCTGTTCCTTCACGACATTGAAGGCGTCGACCAGAATGGCGTGCGGGTCGACAGTGTCCTTGGTCAGTTCCATGCGCCCGGCTTCGATGGTCGCCAGATCGAGGATATCGGTGACCACGCCCATCATCTTTTCAGACGTGGTGACGATGTTGTCGGCGTATTCGTGCTGGCGCTTGTTCAACTCGCCGAACATTTCCTGGCGCAGGATGTCGGCGAAGCCGTGGATGGTGTTCAGCGGCGTGCGCACCTCCATCGCCACGTTGGCGATGAACTCGGTCTTCATGCGGTCGGCCTCGGCAAGGGTGCGGGCGCGCTGGCGCAACGCTTCCTCGACTCGGAAGCTGTCGGTGATGTCGCCGTAGCTGACCAGCGAGGCGCCGTCCGGCAGCGGAATGTTGGCGAACGCCAGGATGCGGCCGTTGATCAGGTCGATGCGCCCGTTCGACACGGTACGCGCCAGGATGTCGCCGGCGATGCGTTCCTTGCGCACCGACCATTTCTCGTCGTTGGCGGCCATCTTCATGCCAAGCGCTTGCACCACGTCGGGAATGCGGGCGCCGAGCGCAAGCTCGCTCTCGTCCAGATCCCAGAGCCGCGCCAGTTGCGGATTGGTCAGTTGCAGGCGGCCGTCGGCACCGAACACGGCAATGCCTTCGCGCATGTTTTCCAGCGTCGTCCGCTGCACGCGGTCGGCGGATTTCAGCGAGCGCTGCATGTCGAGACGGTCCGAGACGTCCTCGCAGGTCATTACCAGTCCGCCGTCGTCGAGCGGCCCGAAGCGGCGCTTCAGGGTGCGCCCGTCGGGCAGGTGCAGTTCGTCCTGTGTTACCTGGCCGGCAGAACCGAAGCGGCCCAGCTCGGCGCTGCGAAACTCGGCGTAGTCGGCGACCTCGGGCAGGCGGCGAAGCTCGCGGAGCCGCATCAAGAGATCGCTCATCGACGGGCGGGTCTGCAGCCAGTCGGGATCGAGCCGCCACAGCGCGGCGAAGGCGGCGTTGGCGGCGATGAGCTGCGTATCGCCGTCGAACACGGCAACACCGGTTTCCAGCGCGCGCAGCAGATCGTGGGTCTGCGGCCCGCTCGAAGCCGTTGCCGGTGCCGGCGTTGCGGCGGTTTCCTCGACGGTGACGGCGAAGCCGATGGTGCCGCTCAGATCGCCGCGGGCCGGTGCCAGCGGTGTTTCCGTGATGCGAACCCGGCGCGCCGTGCCTTGCTCGGTGATCTCGGCGGTATCCGAGGCGGTGGTGCCCAGCTCGCGCGCCCGGCGCCCGGTGGCTTCGTCCAGCCCCTCGACCCGTTCGGCGGCGCGGTTGCGGAACGCGAGCTTGAGATCGGCGTCGCGGAGCCACAGCGGGATCGGCAGCGCGTCCAGCAGTGCCGTCAGATGCCGGTCGTCGAAGCCGGGGGCGGCTTCGTCCGCATTCCCGGCGGCGGCATGCACGACGCGCATCCAGACGATGTCGGCGACCGGTTCGCCGGCCGGGCCGAGGGCACGGGTGCCGAGTGCCTGAAACGTGCGTTGGCGCCGTTTCAGGGTAACGTCGAACGGCGTGCCCTTGGCGCGCAGCAGGCTGACGCCCTGTTCCAGCTTCTGCAATTCATCCTGTTCGAAGCAGGCGCGGATATCGTCGTAGCGCGCCAGCGTGCCGCTTTCGATTTCCAGCATGTCGGCGAGGCGGCGCGAACAAGTGATGCCGCCGGTGGCGTGATCCCACAGGAAAATGCCGTCGGGCGAGGCCGAGAGGATGCCGCGCGTGCGGTTGGCGATGGCTTCGATGCGGCGGCGTTCGGTCGACGCGTCGCGCGCGCGGGCCTTATAGACCAGCGCGAACGGCAGGACGATGATGGCCCCGATCAGGGCGCCGACGATCAGCGGCAGAGCGTTCAAAATGGTTTCCAACACGGGGCGAAGTTTACGCCCGATGCGGGGCCGGGCCAAGAAAAGCGTTCGCGCATGGGGATCGGCTCAGCGGTCATCCATCGTCTCCAGATTGTCGGCGATCCGCATCAGCCGGTCGAGCGTCGTCTGCCAGCGTGACAGGGCCGCGAACTCGGCGACGATGGGGGACGCCCAGTCGTCGGCGGCAACGGCGCGGGCGGCGGGCAGGAACGGGTAGCTGGGCAGCAGCGCCTTCAGGGCATCGGCCTGTTTCGGCACGGCACCGGCATAGCTGCCGTAAGCGATCAGCGGCTTGCGCGCCCCGGAACTGTCCATGATCAGCCACTTGTCGGCGGCGTCGATGTAGTGGGGCAGATTGTCCAGCGCGGCCTGGAAGGTCCGCTCCAGCAGGTCGTCGGCGATGTCGTCGCCGCCTTTCATGATGCGGAGCCGGATGCGCTCGCGGCACAACTGGATTTTCGGTAAAGCCAGATAGATCAGCGTGATGCCCCAGCCTCGGCGCCGGAGCCGGATCGCGGCGGACAGGGGCTTTCTGCTCATCAGCCGGCTTTCGACGACGAACGGGCGGCCGCCCATCTCGGCGATTTCCAGGCGTTTCGAGACCGGCAGGTTCTGCTTCAGGCCCGCATCCGGCAGGTCGTCGGCGGCGTTGAAGCCGCGCAGGTCGTCGGCGACGATGTGGCGCGTGGTGCCGATGTCGGACGGAAACAGCCGCGCCGCCAGCGTGCTTTTCCCGGCCCCCGGCGGTCCGGCGATGATCCACATGCGCTTTTCGGTGTTCATGTTGCGCTTTATACGCGATCGGCCCGCGTCTGCATAAAAAAACACGTCATCCCCGCGAAAGCGGGGACCCATTGTCGTGTGGCGATGCCGGCTGGGTCCCGGATACGGCTGACGCCGTTCCGGGATGACGGGAGTGGTGAGGGCGCGGACGCCCTCACACGTGCTTAATAGCGATACGTTTCCGGCTTGTGCGGGCCGTTGACCGGCACGCCGATGTAGTCGGCCTGCTTCTGGCTCAGCGTCGTCAGCGACACGCCGAGTTTTTCCAGGTGCAGGGCAGCGACTTTCTCGTCCAGGTGCTTGGGCAGCACATAGACCTGGTTCTTGTATTTGCCGTCCTTGTTGTTGGCGTACAGTTCGATCTGCGCCAGGACCTGGTTGGTGAAGCTTGCCGACATGACGAAGCTCGGGTGGCCGGTGGCGCAGCCCAGGTTCACCAGGCGGCCCTGCGCCAGAAGGATGATGCGGTTGCCGTCGGGGAACTCGATTTCGTCGACCTGCGGCTTGATCTCGTCCCACTTCATGTTCTTCAGGCCGGCGACCTGAATTTCGCTGTCGAAGTGGCCGATGTTGCAGACGATGGCACGGTCTTTCATGTTGCGCATGTGATCCACCGTGATGACGTCGACGTTGCCGGTCGCGGTGCAGAAGATGTCGGCGCGCTTGCAGGCGTCTTCCATGGTCACGACCTCGAAGCCTTCCATGGCGGCCTGCAGGGCGCAGATCGGATCGGCCTCGGTGACCATGACGCGGCAGCCGGCCTGACGCAGGCTTTCGGCGGAGCCTTTGCCGACGTCGCCGAAACCGGCGACGCAGGCGACCTTGCCGGCCATCATCACGTCGGTGGCGCGGCGGATTGCGTCGACCAGGCTTTCACGGCAGCCGTACTTGTTGTCGAACTTCGACTTGGTGACCGAGTCGTTGACGTTGATGGCCGGGAACATCAGCGTGCCCTTCTTGGCCATTTCGTAAAGACGGTGGACACCGGTGGTGGTTTCCTCGGTGACGCCCATGATGTCCTTGGAATGATCGGAATACCACGTCGGGTCTTCCTTCAGTTTCGCCTTGATGGAGGCGAACAGGACTTCGGCTTCCTCGCTGTCCGGGTTGTTCAGGACCGAAAGATCCTTTTCCGCTTCCTTGCCGAGGTGCATCAGCAGCGTCGCGTCGCCGCCGTCGTCGAGGATCATGTTGGGGCCGGTGTTGCCGTCCCAGTTGAAGATCTCGTGGGTATACTGCCAGTAATCCTCCAGCGTCTCGCCCTTGACGGCGAACACCGGGGTACCCTTTTCGGCGATCGCGGCGGCGGCGTGATCCTGCGTCGAATAGATGTTGCACGATGCCCAGCGAACCTCCGCGCCGAGTGCCTGCAGGGTTTCGATCAGCACGCCGGTCTGGATCGTCATGTGCAGCGAGCCGGCGATCTTGGCGCCCTTCAGCGGCTGCGACGCGCCGTATTCCTCGCGGGTTGCCATCAGGCCCGGCATTTCGCTTTCGGCGATGTCGAGTTCCTTGCGGCCCCATTTGGCGAGGCTCATGTCGGCGACTTTGTGGTTCGTAATGGCGTTCATCTGGCGCGGCTCCGTGATCAGGATTTCAAAACACTTAAAGACATAAAGATTTCTTTATATCTTGTTGTTGGGCGTGTTTATACCTGCACGAACCGGCGGGGGCAAGGGGAAATCCATGTCATTTGGCGGCGGAGATTTTATCGTGAATTTCCCTCAGCCGGGCCTCGAGTTTCGGAGTCTCGGCGGCGGACGCGGCGCGATGCACCGCCAGGGACCTGCGCAGATAGGTCTCCGCCAACGCCAGTTGCGAAGGGTCGTTCGTATGCCCGGCCAGCGTGCACAGGGATTCCGCCAGGTTTGCCGTTGTCATAGCGTAATCCATCGGCGACGTGTCACGGCTGTAGACGCTCAAGGCGTCGTGCAGGCAATCGATCCCGGCATGCAGCGTGTCGATATTCTCAGGGTCGCCGCCAAGGCTGCAGAGCATGCCGCCGAGATTATTCTTGGCCATTGCCCAGTGGCTGGGGAGCAGTTTCGGATTATATACCGTCAGCGCTTCATGCACGGCATCCACCGCATCGGTGGCGTGCTCGAACTCGCCGGTGGCGGAATATAGTTTCCAGCAAATGGCGCTCAGGCTCGACTGTGCCATGGCCCAGCTTTCGATGGCCAGATTGCTATAGAGGACCGGAATGATGCCGCGCAGAAGATCCCGCGCCGAAATCAGGATCGCGTTGTCGTCGAGGATCGTCCCCAGTTCCGCTTTGCAATCGGCCAGGATCATGTCCAGACCGGCACGCGCCGTTTCGCCCGTGACATGCGGCGCGGCTTTCTTCAGGGCGGTGATGGCGGCCAGAATGTCCTCCACATCAACGTTGCGCCCGCCAAGCACGGCGAGGCACTTGGCGCGGAACACCAGAAGCTCGGCACGCCGCTCATGTGCCCCTTCGTCGAGGGCGTTCAGCAGACGCCCGTTAAGTTCGACGGCACGCCGCAGGTGCTGTTTCCACCGCGCATCTTCGCGAAGGGCAAAATAGAACGTCTGCAGGCATCCCATGGTCTGCAGGCAAGGATCCTGCTGCGGCGTCCGTTTCAACCCGTCTTCCAGCGCGCCGACGCACGGTGCGATCAAATCGGTGCAGACCGGGCGGACATCGACGATTTCGGCGAGCGCCGCGCTGATCACGTTCGCGGCAAGCAGCCGGCCCGTCGCGGGATCGCCGGGCTTTGCCGCCGGGAGCGTGAATGTCCGTGCCTTGCGGCCCTGGAATTTCACCTTCGGATAAGGGCAAACGGCGACGGCGAAGGACCAGGTGTCGGCCGTTTCCGGCACCACCGGCCAGACCACCGCGTCGATATCGGCATCGACGAGGAATTCGTTCAGGGCTTCATTGTCGAGGCGCCCGTAATCCATGTTGTCGATAAGAGTGGCTTCCGGCTCGGCAACGACCTGCGGCGCGAAGGCGGCCACGGCGGCTTTCAGCCAGGACAGGCCGGTATCGCCGGCAGGGTCCGTGCCGCCGGCAATATATATGACAGGTATCCGTTCCCGGTTTTGCGTGTCGATGATGTTCATACGGCCCCCGTGACGTCATGAGTGTGCGTTCACGAAAGGCTATGAAAGACGCAGCGCGTTTTTTTGCCGGCGGGGGGAATTAACGCCCGGCCTCGTTGAAATCGTCGATCATCATGGCGATGCGGCCGCTGTCGGTCTGTTCCATGATCTGCAGCGCGCGCTGCGAGGCGGCCAGCGCGTCCATGTCGCGGACCCGCTTCTTGACCAGCGGAATGTTGCTCGCCGTCATCGACAGGTCGTTGAGGCCGAGGCCGATCAGCAGCGCCGTGTAGCGTGGATCGCCGGCGATCTCGCCGCAGATCGACACCCGGATGCGCGCCCTGAGCGCGGCCTGGGTGGTGAACTGGATCAGCCTGAGCACCGCCGGGTGCAGCGTGTTGAACAGGTGCGCCACGTGTTCGTTGGCGCGGTCGACGGCCAGCGTGTACATGGTCAGGTCGTTGGACCCGATGGCGAAGAAGTCGCTGGCCCGGGCCAGCGAGTCGGCGGCCAGCGCCGCGCCCGGCACCTCGATCATGACGCCGACCGGCGGCAGCGCATGCGGAATTTTGACCCCGGCGGCCTTCAGGCTGGCGGCTTCCTCCTCCAGCATCGCCTTGGCCCTTTTCACCTCGCTGGTCGTCGTCACCATCGGCAACAGGATGCGCACGTTGTGCCCGGCGGCGACGCGCAGGATGGCGCGGAACTGGGTGCGCAGCGTATCCGGGTTGGCCAGCGACAGGCGGATACCGCGCAGGCCCAGCGCCGACGCCGCTGCCTCGTCGATATTTGACAGCAGTGCCGGCGCCGGTTTCTCGCCACCGATGTCGAGGGTGCGGATGGTCACCGGCAGCGACTTCATCGGCTGCACGATCTGTCTCAGGATCGCCGTCTGCTCGTCTTCGCTGGGGATGTCGTCGCGGTTCATGAACATGAATTCGGAACGCAGCAGGCCGACCCCCTGGGCGCCGGCGTGGTGCACCGCGTCCATTTCCACCGGCAGCTCGACGTTGGCCATCAACTGTACCTCGGTGCCGTCGCGCGAGATCGCCGGCTCGTAACGCAGCCGGTCCAGTGCCCGTGCGCCGCGGCGCTTTTCGGCCAGACGTTTTTCGTATTTGCGGATCGTCTCGGTGGACGGCTGGACGATGATCCTGCCGGCATAGCCGTCGACGATGACGGTGTCGCCCTGCACCACGTTCCCGGCAAGCTCGGCGGCACCCAGCACCGCAGGGAGGCCGAGCGCGCGCGCCATGATCGCCGTGTGGCCCTCGGTGCCGCCAAGCACGGCGGCGACGGCGGCGACGCTGTCCGGATCGATCTGCGCCATGTCGGCGGGCGACAATTGGTCGGCGACGATGATGCCGCCCTTGGGCGGTTTCGGCGGCGCCTTGC
Organism: Thalassospiraceae bacterium; assembly: GCA_038100295.1. GTDB lineage: Bacteria > Pseudomonadota > Alphaproteobacteria > Rhodospirillales > Casp-alpha2 > UBA4479. The sequence continues at coordinate 183,660 of JAYNVG010000001.1, read as the reverse complement.
CCGGTGCGCGGACGAGAATCCCGATCAGCCGCCCGGCGACTTCGCGGATGTCGTCGAGCCGGGCCGCGATGTAGGCGTCCTCCATGGCTTCGAAGCGTGCCGCGAGGGTGGTGAATTCCTGCTGTACGGCGCCTTCGGCATTGATGCGGTTCTTTTCGATCTTCTCGCGCGCGCCGCGCACGAGGCGTGAATCGTCAAGCATCGCCAGATATGCATCGAACAGAAACACCAACTCCTCGCCGGCGGCGCCGGGCATGCTCCGCGCACGTTCCTGCAGGCTGCGGATCTGCCGGCGCGCAACACGGACCGCGCCGTCGAGCCGTTTCAGTTCGTCGCCGACACGGTTCTTGGCGACGGCATAGGTCTGTACCTCGATCTGGTCGCCGAAGCGCACGAACGCCGGGCCGATGGCGATCCCGGGTGCCGCGGCCAGACCCTTGTAGATGCGTTCCTTCGGCTTTTTCGGCGCTTGCTTCCTGGCGGGGGATTTGCTCATCGGGTCAGTCTTCTTCGAACTTGCCGGTGATCAGCGCCTCGATGGCATCCAGGGCGGCGCCCGCATCGTCCCCTTGGGCGCGCACGGTGATCTCGGTGCCGGTGCTGGCGGCCAGCATCATCAGCCCCATGATCGAGCGGCCGGGGACGCTCTGACCATTGCGCTCGACCTCGATCTCGCATTCGAAGGCATTTGCGGTGGCCGCGAACTTGGCGGCGGCTCGCGCATGCAGGCCCCGTTTGTTCTGGATGGTAAACGTTCTTTCCTGCAGGGCGTCATTCATACCGGATTCAGGAGCTGCCCTGGGCGAGCAGTTGCGAGGCGATGTTGATGTACTTGCGCCCGGCGTCCTGGGCTTCCTTGGCGGCGTCCGCCAGCGTGCCTTCGCTGCGGATCGAACCCAGCTTGATAAGCATCGGCAGGTTGACCCCGGCGATGACCTCGATATTGCCCTGGTCCATGATCGAGATCGCCAGGTTCGACGGCGTGCCGCCGAACATGTCGGTGAGTACGATGACGCCGTCGCCGTCGTCGACCTCTTCGGCCTTGGTGACGATTTCGGCGCGACGCTGTTCCATGTCGTCATCCGGTCCGATACACACGGTGGCGACGTTTTCCTGCGGCCCGACCACGTGTTCGAGCGCGGAAACCAGTTCGATGGCCAGGCGGCCATGAGTGACGAGCACCAGTCCGATCATTGTCGGTTATCCCTTATCCCCTGTCTTCGGTGGAATTGTGAGCAGATTCTCAGGCTTTGTCCAAGTCCCTGTGGCGAATTTGCGCGCGCCAGCCGTTCTCTTTAAGCCATGCATGATAGCGTTCGGCAATGAAAACCGAGCGGTGCCGCCCGCCGGTGCAGCCGAACGCGATGGTCAGATAGCTTTTGCCCTCGGCCCGGTAGCGCGGCAAAAGCGGCCCCGTCATGCCGGTCAGATGGCCGAAAAAGTCCTCGAACACCGGGTCCTTAGAGACGAAAGCCTGCACTTCCGGGTCGCGGCCGCTCTTCGGGCGCAGCGCCTCGACATAGTGCGGGTTCTTGAAGAAACGCACGTCGAACACCAGATCGGCATCGCGCGGCAGCCCGCGCTTGAAGGAAAACGAGGTAACGAAAATCGCCAGCCCGGGATCGCTCTCCAGGCCGAACGAATGTTCAAGCTGCGCCTTCAGATCGCCGAGCGCGAAATCGGTGGTGTCGATAACGTAGTCGGCGCGCGCACGCAGCGGTTCCATGACGCGACGTTCGCGGAGGATTCCGTCGATCACCGAACGGTCGGCGGCGAGCGGGTGGCGCCGCCGGGTTTCCTCGAAGCGCCGGCCCAGCACCTCGTCGTCGCAGTCGACGAACAGCAGGGATACGTCGACGCTGGAGCCCTCGGAAAACTGATCAAGCAGGGCGAGCAGCCGGGTCGCGTCGAAATCGCGGGTGCGGATATCGACGCCGATGGCCAGCGGCTGATTGTCCTGTGATGGTGTGTCGCCGCCTTCCAGCCCCGGGATCAGTCGGCCGAGCAGCGACAGCGGCATGTTGTCGACGGCTTCGAAGCCGATGTCTTCCAGAAGCTTCAGGGCCGAGCTTTTACCGGCCCCGGAAACGCCGGAGACAAGAAGCACACGGGTCTGTGGTTTTTGTTTGCCCATTACGGTTCCAGCATATCCTTATCCGGCACGGACAATGCAAGACGGATTTTCGCCGGCGCCGAGGCCTGAAGCGGATCGAGGCCGATACGCCGCACCCGGTGTCCTGCGAATTCCACATAAAGACTGTCCGGCAGCCTTTCGATGTTTTCAGGCTCCTCCAAATCGACGATCAGCGAAAGCGACACTTCCGTGACAAACGGCATGCGGACGATGCCGACCCCGCGCACCTCCAAAAGACCGGCAAGGTTTTCCGGACCGGAAAGCCGGATACCGTCGGCGCCGGGCACAAGATCGACCCGGTCGTCGGCGATCAGCACCGCGCCGGCGTCTATCAGCCGGAGCGCCAGATCGGATTTCCCGGACCCGCTCGGCCCCCGGAGCAGTACGCCGCGCCCGTCGATGGCGACGGCGCTGGCGTGGATCTGTTCGGCGGGATGGGCGTCGTTCATGCGGTGCGCCTCAACTGTCGCGCGCCGGCAGGCGGACGATGAACCGGGCGCCGATCACCTTGCCCTGGGCGTCGCGGCGGTTCATGGCCTCGATCTCGCCTTCGTGCACCTCGATGATCTGTTTCGAGATGGACAGCCCGAGACCGGAATGAGTGCCGAACTTCTCGCCTTCGGGCCGGGCCGAATAGAAACGCGCGAAGATTTCCTTTTCCTTGCCTTCCGGGACGCCGGGACCGTCGTCGTCGATGGTCGCCGTCAGCCAATGCCCATGCCGGCCGAGCGCGATGCGGATGGTGCCGCCCTTGGGCGAAAACGTGTTGGCGTTGGATATCAGGTTGCGGAACACCTGCACCAGCCGGTCCTCGATGCCGTCTACGTACAGTCCGCCGTTGGCGACGATCTCCAATTGCACCCGGACGTCGTCATCGTGATCGGCGGCGTTGCGCATGTCGACGATGGCGCCCAGCATGCCGGCCAGATCGACAGTCTCGAATTCGGTGCGGCTCAGTTCCGCATCCAGTCTGGACGCGTTGGAGATATCGCTGATCAGCCGGTCGAGCCGGGCCACGTCGTCGGTGATGATCGCCATCAGCTTGTCGCGCTGCGCCGGATCGGTTACCCGGCCCGCGGTTTCGACGGCGGACCGCAGCGAGGTCAGCGGGTTCTTGATTTCGTGTGCGACGTCTGCGGCGAAGCGTTCGATGGCGTCCATGCGCAGCCACAACGCCTCGGTCATTTCCTTGAGGCTGAGCGCGAGATCGCCGATCTCGTCGCGGCGCTCGGTCAGCACCGGAATGGTCTCCTTGCGGCCCTTGTCGTGCCGGATGCGTTCGGCGGCGATGGCGAGCCGGCGGATCGGCCGGGCGATGGTGCCTGCCAGATAGAACGACAGCGCGACGGTGATGCTGAGCGCCACCGCGATCACCTTGAGGATGTCGCGCCGGACGTCGTGCAGCGCCGATTTGATGTTCTCGCCGTCCCTGGAAAGCATGATCGCGCCCAGCACCTGCTTGTAGCGCTGCACCGGCACGGCGGCACTCAGCACCATGCCGTCACGCCCGAAACGGCGCGCCGCGACGGCGCTCTCGCCGAGCAGCGCGGCCTGGGTTTCCGGAAAGTCGTTGGCGGCCTGCAACGGATTCTCGCGGTACTTCGGCAACGGCCCCTCGCCCGAAACGGCGCGCGCCAGGTCGTCGTACTTGTCGAGCATCTTGTCGAGGAAATCGATCTCGTCGTCCGGCGGGCGCAGGATTTCGATCTGCACCGTGCCGCCGGCGCCGCCTAGCCGCCGGGAATCGACGATCATGGTGCCGTCGGCGCGGAACAGCCGGGCGCGGGTCTGGGTGATGTCGACCAGGCGCCGGGTGATCTGATAGGCGATGTCGGAGACCAGATACTGGCCGTTCGGCGCCTCCGAGACGACCGCGCCCTCGCCGAGCGCGGCGGCGAACATTTCCGCCTGCACCTCGAGGGACTTGAGTTCGTTGTCGATCAGGGAGCGGCGGTATTCGCCGAGATACAGCAACCCGGCGACGAGAGTGCCGATGGCCAGCAGGTTGACGGTCAGGATGCGCCGGGTCAGGGGTGAAATGAAGGGTTTCGACGCGGGACCCCGCATCGATGCCCGAGGCTCGTCCTCAAGACCCCCCTTGGCCATTTGACCCCCGATGTTGGTACGTGAACCGGTACCTAGTAAGGAAATATCACCCCGGCGTTATGCCTTATAGCGGTAGCCGACGCCATACAGCGTTTCGATTTCCGAGAATTCCGGATCGACTTCGCGGAACTTGCGGCGCAGTCGCTTGACGTGGCTGTCGATGGTGCGGTCCTCGACATAGATGTTCTCGCCGTACGCCGCATCGATCAACTGGTCGCGGTTCTTCACGTGGCCGGGACGGCGCGCCAGGGATTCCACCAGCAGGAATTCGGTCACCGTCAGGGTCACTTCCTTGCCTTTCCACATGCACAGGTGACGGTCCGGGTCGAGCATCAGCTCGCCGCGGCGGAGCACGTTCGCGCCGTCCTCGCCCTCGACCACCGGCGCGGCGTCGCGGCGGCGCAGGATGGCGCGGATGCGCTCGATCAGCAGGCGTTGCGAAAACGGCTTCTTGATATAGTCGTCGGCGCCCATGCGCAGCCCCAGAAGCTCGTCGACCTCGTCGTCCTTCGACGTCAGGAAGATCACCGGCAGGGCGTCCTTCTTGCGGATTTCGCCCAGCAGTTCCATGCCGTCCATGCGCGGCATCTTGATGTCGAGCACGGCCAGGTCGACCGGGTGTTCGCCGATACCGGCCAGCGCGGCGACGCCGTCGGGGTAGGTGGCGACGTCATAGCCCTCGGCCTCGAGCGCCATGGAAACGGAAGTCAGAATGTTTTGATCGTCGTCGACCAGCGCGATTTTCTGCAGCACGGGCTTGTCTCCAGTCATGATTTCGTTGATCCCTTGCTTCTGGTACGCAGTCAATATGGCCAAATTATATGCGAATTGCGGCGAAATAAGGCAGGATGTGCGGGCACGGTGGTGTATTGCCATCCCGCAATCCCTATCTGACTTTAACGTATAACAGCAAAAACATCGAACATCGACGATCGCAGGGAGGAAACCATGATCACAACCACGATAGCCGGCTCTTTGCCGAAACCGGCCTGGCTCGCGGAACCGGAGAAACTCTGGGCGCCGTGGCGGGTCGCCGACGATCTGCTGTTCGAAGCACAGTCGGACGCGGCGCTGGCCTGGATCAAGTGCCAGGAAGACGCCGGGATCGACATCGTCAGCGACGGCGAACAGTTCCGGAAGCACTTCGTTCACGGGTTTCTCGAAAAGATCGAAGGCATCGACTGGAACAAGATGACCACCATGGGCATCCGCAACGACCGCTATGACGCCGACGTGCCGACGGTGACGGGCGAGGTCAAGCGCACCGCGTCGGTGCACGTCGACGGCGCCAGGTTCTGCAAGGAACACGTCATCGGCAAATACAAGTTCACCCTGCCGGGACCGATGACGATCTGCGACACCATCGCCAACGGCTATTACGATACGCGGCCCGACATGGCGATGGCCTTCGCCAGGCTTCTGAACGACGAGGCCAAGGAGCTGGAAGCGCTCGGCGTCGACGTCATCCAGTTCGACGAGCCGGCCTTCAACGCCTTCACCAAGGAAGCCGCCGATTGGGGCGTGGCGACGCTGGAAGCGGCCGCAGACGGCCTCAAGTGCACCACGGCGGTGCATATCTGTTACGGCTACGGCATCCAGCAGAACCTCGACTGGAAGGAAACGCTGGGCGACGAATGGCGCCAGTACGAGGATTTCTTCCCGGCGCTGAACGCCTCGAAGATCCAGCAGGTGTCGCTGGAATGTGCCGACAGCCACGTGCCGCACGAAGTGATGGGGATCCTCAAGGACAAGCAAATCCTCGTCGGTTCCATCAACGTCGCGACGAACGAGATCGAAACGCCGGAAAAGGTCGCATCGACCCTGAAGGCGGCCGCTGAATTCGTCGATCCGGAACGCATCATCGCCTGTACCAACTGCGGCATGGCGCCGCTGCCCAGGCACGTCGCCGAAGGCAAGCTCAAGGCATTGGGCGCGGGCGCGGAACTGTTCCGGAAGTCGCTCTGATTAATAAGCCTCGCCCTTCGAGACGCGGTCCGGCATACGCCGTGCCGCTCCTCAGGGTGAGGCTGAATTTTCCGTCATCCTCATCCTGAGGAGCCCCGGGCCTGTCCGGGGCGTCTCGAAGGATGGGAAATGACGTGCTTTACGCGGCGCCCTCGGCCTTCAGTTTTCGGCGCCGGCGCCGAGACAGCATGTTGAGCGCCTCGACGAACGCCGAGAACGCCATGGCGGCGTAGATGTAGCCCTTGGGCACATGGAAGCCGAGGCCGTCGGCGATCAGCGTCATGCCGATCATCAACAGGAATCCCAGCGCCAGCATGACGATGGTCGGATTGGCGTGGATGAACTTCGACAGCGGATCGGCGGCCAGCATCATCGTCAGCACGGCGACGATGACGGCGGTGAACATGATCGGCAGGTGCGTCGTCATGCCGATGGCGGTGACGATGCTGTCGACGGAAAACACCAGATCGAGCACAAGGATCTGCACGATGGCACTGCCGAATGCGATACCGGCCTTGCCGCCGGCGTCCGGATTGCCGTTCTCGTCTTCGTCGGGGTCGACGTTTTCGTGAATTTCACGGGTCGCCTTCCAGACCAGGAACAGGCCGCCGGCGATCAGGATCATGTCGCGCCACGACAGGCCGTGGCCGAACATCTCGATGACGGTTTCGGTGAGGCCGACGATGTAGCTCAGCGTCGCCAGCAGCACGAGGCGCAGGATCAGTGCCAGGCTGATGCCGATGCGCCGGGCTCTGGACTGGTGCTGTTCGGGCAGCTTGTTGGTGAGGATCGCAATGAATACGAGGTTGTCGATGCCAAGCACGATTTCCATCGCGATCAGCGTGATCAGTGCAATCCACGCGGCCGGATCGGCGGCGAGGACGGTTAGATGCTCCATGGCATCCCTCCGGTTTCAGGTGCAGGTGATTTCATCTGCCGCCAGATCAGCACCCGGCGCTGCCCGGGTCAATGGGGCGGCGGATTAATGCGCGTGTTCGAGGGACTTACCCGGCTTCAGAACCGGCACGTCGACGGTGACCGCGCCGGCTTTTTCGAACGTCAGCGTCAGCCGGTAAGATGACGCCGCCTTCAGCGGCGCGCCCAGGCCCATCAGCATGATATGCAGGCCGCCAGGTGCGAAGGTCACGGATTTCCCGGCGGGGATCGCCAGCGCCATGACGTGGTTCATGGTCATGACGCCGTTCGTCATCGCCGTTTCGTGGATCATGGCGCCGGACGCCGCCGGGGTCGACACGTCGGTAAGCGTATCGTCCGATGTGCCTGCGTTGTCGATCACCAGATAGGCGGCGCCGGATTTGGCGCCGGGCGGGGTGGCCCGTGACCACACATGGTGGATCGTCAGATCGTCGGCCTTTATCTGGACGTGCGCCGGGGTTGCGGCGTCGGCACGCAGCGAGGCCGGAGCGGCAAGGATCGCAACGAGGGCGAAAAGGACGGTCAACAAACGCATGGCATTCTCCTCGGCGACGACCATACGCCGTGTGGCCGTGTATTCAAGGCCGCGCGACGGGCGGGTTCTTGACGCCGCCCCGCAGGCTCCGCAGAGTCTTTCGGTGACGGAACGGAGTACCCCATGAGCGAACGCAGAAACGCCGATAAATCCCGCCTTTTGGTGCGAAGCCGCGGCGTCGGCATGCTGTCGACGGTCATGGCCGACGGCGGCGCGCCTTACGGCTCGCTCGTCACCTATGCCTGCGATCACCAGGGCCAGCCGGTGTTCCTGTTCTCGGGGCTTTCCGATCACACCAAGAACATCGCCGCCGATGCCCGCGCCGCGCTGCTGGTCGAAAACGCGGTCCGCAACCGCAACCCGCAGACCGGCCCCCGCGTCACGGTGATGGGCACCATCCACCGCGACAAAAAGCCGGAAACCCGTGCCAGGTTCCTGGCCCGCCATCCCGATGCCGCGCTGTATGCGGATTTCGGTGATTTCGGGTTCTACCGCATGACGGTGGAGCGCGTGCATTACGTCGGCGGCTTTGCCCGCGCCGTCTGGTTCGAGGCCAAACACGTGCTGACGGCGAAGAAAACCGCCGCGGCGCTGGCCGAAATCGAGGAGTCCGTGGTCCTGCACATGAATGCGGACCATGCGGACGCGGTGCGCGCGTATGCCGAATCGATCCTCCGCCGCCAGCCCGGCAACTGGCGCATGACGGGGTGCGATTCCGACGGCGCCGATCTGATGGCCGACGGACGTCATGCCCGGCTCGAATATGACAAACCTGTAACAGATTCAACGTCATGCCGCAGCGCACTCGTCGAGATGGCGGGACGGGCCAGAAATTAATCCCAAAAAAGGCGCGGAAACCCGCCACTTTGTCTTGATTTCACAATGTGGGATTGTCTAAGTTCGCCGCCTTCGGAGAGTTACAAAAGCGGCAAACAACAGGCCGCCGGACAAGGAGCGAGGAAACGGTGCAGAATATCGGTCATCGAGTGAGCCGTAACGGGCTTGATCAGCAGGGCTTGGGCAAGGTCGCCAATGCCTTTTGGAATTTTTCGGCGCCGCGCCTGAGCGAGGAAGCCATTCGCCGCGGCGAGGTCCAGTTCGGCCAGGGCGGTTCCCTTCTGGCGCTTACCGGCAGTCACTCGGGCCGTTCGCCGAACGACCGCTTCGTGGTCGAGGAAGACGAGACCCGTGATCAGATCTGGTGGGGCGACGTCAACCGGCCGATTTCCGAAGAAAACTTCGAAAAACTGCTGAAGAAGATGATGAACCACTACGAAGGCCGCGACGCCTTCGTGCAGGACTGCTACGCCGGCGCCGATCCGGCGTACCGCCTGCCGGTCCGCATCGTCACCGAAAACGCCTGGCACAACCTGTTCGCACGCAACATGTTCATCCAGCCGGCCGATTCCGAGCTTGAGGAATTCGCACCGCAGTTCACCGTCATCCAGGCCCCGAGCGTGACCGCCAACCCGGATACCGACGGCACCACGTCGGAAACCTTCATCGTGCTCAACCTGAAACGCCGCATGGTGCTGGTCGGCGGTTCCGCGTACGCCGGCGAAATCAAGAAGTCGATCTTCTCGGTCATGAACTTCCTGATGCCGCCGCGTGACGTGTTGCCGATGCACTGCTCGGCCAACATGGGGCCGAACGGCGACACGGCGATCTTCTTCGGCCTGTCCGGCACCGGCAAGACGACGCTCAGCGCCGACAGCTCGCGCACCCTCATCGGCGACGATGAACACGGCTGGTCGCCGCAGGGCATCTTCAACTTCGAAGGTGGCTGCTACGCCAAGTCGATCAACCTGACCGCCGAAACCGAGCCGGAAATCTTCGCTACCGCGTCCAGGTTCGGCACCATCGTCGAAAACGTGATGATGGACCCGGAAACCCGGACGTACGATTTCTTCGACACCACGCTGACCGAAAACGGCCGCCTGTCCTATGACGTTTCGGAAATCCCGAACGCGTCCGCCGACGGCCGCGGTGGTCTGCCGCAGAACATCGTCATGCTGACGTGCGATGCGTTCGGCGTGCTGCCGCCGATCAGCCAGCTCACGCCCGAGCAGGCGATGTATCACTTCCTCAGCGGCTATACCGCCAAGGTCGCCGGCACCGAGCGCGGTCTCAAGGAGCCTGCGGCGACGTTCTCGACGTGCTTCGGCGCGCCGTTCATGCCGCGTCATCCGACAGTCTATGCGCAGCTGCTGCGCGACAAGATGGCGGCGCAGAACGCCAAGTGCTGGCTGGTCAACACCGGCTGGTCCGGCGGCGGCTACGGCGTCGGCGAGCGGATGCAGATCGCCTATACCCGCACCATGCTGAACGCGGCCCTAGACGGCCGTCTCGAGCAGGGCTCGTTCCGCCAGGACCCGAACTTCGGCGTGCTGGTGCCGGAAGCCTGCCCGGGCATCCCGGACGACGTTCTGAACCCGAAAAGCACCTGGAGCGACGGCGCCGGTTACGACGCCCAGGCCCAGGACCTGCGCAAACGGTTCGAAAAGAACTTCACGCAGTTCGAAGCCCACGTCGATGGCGAGGTCAAGGCCGCCGCGATCCGCGCCGCCGCCTGATACGGTTTCGACACCGCTTACTGAAGGCCGGTTCCGCAAGGGGCCGGCCTTTTTGTTTCGCCTGACGGTTGCAGTTAACAGTCCTGTGTGGGATCGTTTTTGTAATCGGGGCGGACGTCCCCATATGAAAACAAGACATACACCCCAAGACATACACCCCAAGATATACACCCATGGGAGGGTTCACACGTGACGAAGATCAATATCCAGTTCACCCTGTTCTCGGCGTTCTACTCGCCGTTGATTTCGACCATGTCCGGCGGGTTTCTCGAAGCCGAAGGGCTGGAGCCCGACTGGTCGATCTCGCCGCCCGGCAAGTCGGCCATCGAATCGCTGCTCGACGGCAGCGCGCACGTGGTGCAGACGGCGCCGAGCCAATCCTTCAACTGGCTCAAGAAAGGTGAAAACCCGCCGTTCCGGCATTTCGCGCAGATCAACGAAATGGACGGCTTTTTCATCACCGGGCGCGAAGCCGACCCGAGCTTCACCTGGGACAAGCTTGAAGGCGCCGAGGTGGTGATGTTCAAGGCCGGCCAGCCGAACGCCATGTTCCGCTATGCCTGCCACAAGGCGGGGATCGATTACGACAAGATCATTCCGGTCACGCCGGGCGGCGCCGGCGATATCGACAAGGCGTTCCGCGACGGGCAGGGCACCTACGTGCAGCAGCAGGGACCGTTCCCGCAGCAGCTCGAAGCCGACGGCGTCGGCCACGTGGTTGCCCAGGTCGGCCCGAAGATCGGCCCGAACGCCTTTTCCAGCCTGGCGGCGACGCCCGAATGGCTGGAAACGGACATGGCCAGGGCCTTCATGCGCGCGTATCGGAAAACCCGTCAGTACATGAACGAAGCCCCCGCCGCCGAGATCGCCAAGGCGGAAAAGCCGTTCTTCCCGGACATCGACGAAGCCGTGCTGGCCGACTGCATCGGCACCTATCAGAAGCTCGGCTGCTGGACGCCGCATCCGGAAATCACCCGTGAAGCGTTCGAAGTGGCGATCGACGTCTTCATGCATGCCGGTCTGATCACGGAACGCTACGCCTACGATGACGCCATCGCCCAGCCGCCGTCGGACTGAGGTCCGGTAAAAAAAGGCGATATCCGTACTGTTGTTAAGGACCAAGATAGGTGAAACTCCTATCTTGGCCCCTGACGGTGTGGCGGCTATCATCGCTGAGCCTGAGGGGCTTGAGGGAAGGAAACGGATGCTCTGTCACGTTCTGGCTGAAGAGGGTGCACGGACCTGGCTGGCTTTTCGCCGGCCGGTGGCATCGGCCAATGGCTCGCGTTTCTGCAATCACTTCGTCGTCTGCTCCGACGATCAGGCATACCTGATCGATCCCGGCGGGACCGCCGATTTCGGCCCGCTGCTGGCGGCCATCGCCGACAACATCTCCCTCGACAAGATCGCAGGTATCATCGTCACCCTGCCGGGTTCGCACACCGCCGGCTCGATCGGCATGTGGGCGGAAGCACTCGGGCACGACCTGCCGATTTATGCCGCAGAGCTGATCGCCGCCGACCTTCTGCATACCGACGCAGATCTGAACATCGTGACGATTTCCGAGAACGGCGGCGAAGTGCCGATGACCGACGGCTCGGGTCTGCACCTGATGCCGGCGCCGTACCTGCCGACGGCGGCGTCCATGTCGCTCTACGATCCGGCGGCGCGGGTGCTCTATACCAGCGACATCGGCACCGCCGAAGGCAACTGGGTCGATGACGCGACGCCGTTCTGCGAACAGTTTTCGCTGATCAGCCATGCCATGAACGCCTATCACGAAACATGGATGCCGTCGGCCGCCGCACGGGACGACTGGCTGGCCCGGATCGACGGCCTGGCCGTCGATATCGTCGCGCCGCGCGCCGGACCTTGTTTCCGCGGCAAGGATACCGACCATTTCAAACGCTGGCTGGCGTCGCTGGACATCGGCGTGCTCGTCGACAGCAAGGCGCCGGCGTTCCTGTCGGAAACCACCTATGCGCCGGAACACGGCCGCGACGAAACCGATATCGTCATGGACCCGCCGGCGCTGGACGACGACGAAGACGCGCCGTTCATGGATGCGCACGAACGCGCCGCCTACGTGCCGGACGACGATGACGATGACGACGAATATGTCGATATCGACGACGAGGAAGTCTCGCGGCTGGTCGACGCGCTTGGCGTCGAGGATGCCTCCGACGCCGACATCGCCGATGACTACGTCGACATCGATGACGACGACGAGTTCGATATCGTCTACGTCGACGAGGACGGCAACGAGATCGATCCCAGCGAGATCGAGGAAGGCGAACTCATCGAAGAAGAGGATGAACTGGTCGGCAACGACGAGCAGCGCCTTGAATTCCCGCCGGGCCAGATGTACCGGCTGATCACGCGAAGCGACTTCGACGGACTGGTGTGCGCTGTGCTGCTCGAGGAACTGGACCTGATCAACGATATCCTATTCGTGCACCCGAACCAGATGCAGGAAGGCGAGATCGAGGTTTCGGAAACCGATATTTCCACCAACCTGCCATATACGCCGGGCATTTTCGCAGCTTTCGATCACCACCTGTCGGAGATCACGCGCCTCGGCAAACATTACGACAACCACATCATCGACCCGCTGGCGCCGAGCGCGGCGCGCGTCGTCTATAACTATTTCGGCGGCAAGAAACGCTTCCCGGATATTTCCGAATCCATGATGGACGCCGTCGACAAGGGCGATGCGGCGCAGTTCAGCCAGGAAGAAGTGATCGATGCCGAAGGCTGGCCGCTGCTCAACTTCATCATGGATTCGCGCACCGGTCTCGGCCGCTATCGCGGCTTCCGGGTGCCGAACTACGAACTGATGATGTCGCTGATCGATTACTGCCGGCGTTACGACATCGAGCAGATTCTCGAACACCCCGACGTCAAGGAACGGGTGGATCTGTACCGTGAACACGAAGGCCCGGCCAAGGAACAGATCAAGCGATGCACCACGGTGCACGGCAACCTCGCGGTGATCGATTACCGCAACGAGGACAAGATCTACGTCGTCAACCGCTTCATGGTCTATGCGCTGTTCCCCGAGTGCAACATCTCGATGCACATCCTGTGGGGACGCGGCGAGCAGAACACCGTGTTCGCCGTCGGCAAGTCGATCTTCAACCGCACGTCGAACACAAACATCGGCGATCTGATGCTCACCTATGGCGGCGGTGGTCACCGTAACGCCGGCACCTGCCAGTCCGACAACATGCTCGCCGACGTGGTCCGTGACGCCCTGATCCAGCGCATCAACGCCGACGGTTGAATTCCTTCTGTTCCGGATTTCGCTCTGCCGCCCGATCTTTATGGGTGCCCGGCGCGGCGCCCGCATGTTACCAATAGGGCATGGATTTCAAGCTTAAAGGCAAGACCGCCCTCGTCACCGGCGGCTCGCGCGGCATCGGTCGCGCCGTTGCGCTGACGCTGGCGGGGCAGGGCGCGGATGTGGCGATCTGCGGACGCACCATGGAAAGCCTCGACGCCACCCGCGCCGACATCGAAGCGCTCGGCGTCAGGGCCTGGGCGTTCCAGGCCGACGTCAGTTTGCACGACGATGTCGTCAGGCTTGTCGCCGATGCCGCCGCCGCCATGGGCGGGATCGATATCCTCGTCAACAATGCGGTGACGTCGGTCAGCGCGCCGTTCGACCAGCTCACCGACGACGAGTTCCGCTATCACATCGACGTCAAGCTGATGGCCTATATCCGCATCGCCAGGCTGGTGCTGGATCACATGATCGGGCGCGGTGCCGGGCGGATCGTCAACATCGGCGGCATGACAGCCCGGATCGTCGCCCCGTTCCGCATGACCAACGGCGTGACCAATGCCGGCGTCGCCAATTTCACCAAGCAGTTTTCCAGCTACACGGCGCGCCACAACATCACCGTCAACTGCGTGCATCCGGGCTACACCGCGACCGAACGGGTCACACAGATTTTCGAGAAGGAAGCCCGCGAGGCCGAACTGACGCTCGATCAGATCATCGCCAAACGAACCGGGGACATTCCGCTCGGCAAGCTGATCCAGCCCGAGGATATCGCCAATGCGGTGCTGTTTTTCTGTTCGCCGCTGGCGGACATGGTGACGGGTCAGTGCATCGCCGTCGACGGCGGGTCAGGCGAGTCGGTGAATTACTGACGGCTCAGGCCGCCATGTCCTCACCACGCACGGCGCGTTCGATCAACTCCAGCGACTCGTCCCTGCCGTACAGTGCGAAGAACGACCCCATACGCGGTCCCTGGCTCTGGCCCAGCAGGATTTCATACAGCGCCCTGAACCAGTCCTTGAGATCGGCGAAGGCGTCGCGCTTGCCGATTTCGTAGACCTCGGTCTGGATCGCCTCGGCGTCGGCGTCGGCGGGCAGAGCGCGCAGCCGTTCGGCAAGATCGCTCAGCGCCTGGCGTTCGCCTTCGCTGGCCTTGCGGTAGGATTTCGCCGGACGCACGAAGTCGCGGTAATAGTTGATGGCGTATTCGACCAACTTGTCGAGGATCGGCGCCGTTTCCGGGCTGGCATCGGGACGGTAGCGGGAAATGAAATGCCACAGCACCGCCTTGTCCTCGGAATGGCAGACGCTGGCCAGATTCAGCAGGATGTTGAACGACAGGTGCGCACGCTCGCTCGGCGGGGTGCCCATGTGGATGAACCACACCGGGTTGTCGATCTGTTTGGCGGGTTCCTGTTCCTCGAAGGCTTCCAGCATGCGCGCGTATTCGTCGACCTGGCGCGGGATGACGTCGAAGTACAGACGCTTTGCCGCCTTCGGCTTCTGGAACATGAAGTACGACAGGCTTTCCGGCGGCGCATAGCGCAGCCATTCCTCGACGGTCAGGCCGTTGCCGCGCGACTTGGAAATCTTCTCGCCGTTGTCGTCGAGAAACAGCTCATATGAAAATCCGGCCGGTGGATTGCCCTGCAGGATGCGGCAGATCTTGCCCGACAGATTGACGCTGTCGATCAGGTCCTTGCCGGACATTTCGTAATCCACATCCAGCGCCGTCCAGCGCATCGCCCAGTCGGCCTTCCACTGCAGCTTGCAGTGTCCGCCGGTGACCGGCACTTCGGTTTTCGAGCCGTCTTCTTCCTGATAGACGATGGTGCCGGCCTTGGCGTCGGTTTCGACGACCGGCACCTGCAGCACGACGCCGGTCTTCGGGCACACCGGCAGGAACGGCGAATAGGTGCGGCGGCGCTCCTCGCCCAGTGTTGGCAGGATGACGTTGATGACGGCGTCGTAACGCTCGAGGATCTTCAGCAGCGTTTCGTCGAAGGCGCCGGCCTTGTAACGCTCGGTCGAGCTGACGAATTCATAGGCGAACCCGAAGTCGTCCAGGAATGCCTGCAGGCGCGCGTTGTTGTGCGCGCCGAAACTTTCGTGGGTGCCGAACGGATCGGGGATCGACGTCAGCGGCTTGCCCAGATGCGGCTCGATGATTTCCTTGTTGGGAATGTTGTCGGGCACCTTGCGCAGCCCGTCCATGTCGTCGGAAAACGCGAACAGGCGCGTCGGGATGTCGGACAGTTGATGAAACGCATGGCGCACCCATGACGTCCGCGCGACCTCGCCGAAGGTGCCGATATGCGGCAGCCCGGAAGGGCCGTAGCCTGTTTCGAACAGCACGTAGCCTTTTTCAGGGGTCTTGCCGTTCAGCCGTTTCACGATCGCGCGTGCCTCGGCAAACGGCCAGGCGTTGGACTTTTCGGCAAACTCGCGCATGTCGCTCATGGTTCATTCCCGTCGGCGGTTAAGGCGACGGGAAACTACGGTTTCGGCGGCATTTAATCAAGCAGGCTGGCCTTGTTCAGCCACGCACCTTCACATCCTTGTTGATGACGTTGATCGGGCTGCCGGCCTCGAAGGCGAGAATCTGCTCGAAGATGTCGGTGAACTGGATTTCGTACTCGTCCTCGGTGACGTAGCCGATATGCGGCGTGCAGATGACGTTGTCCATGTTCAAAAGCGGCTGCGCGGTGTCGGTGACCGGTTCTTCCTCGTAGACGTCGACGGCGGCGCCGCCCGGGCGCCCCGCCTTGAGTGCGGCGACCAGTGCGCCCGGCTCGATCAGAGGGGCACGGCTGGTGTTGATCAGTACCGCGCTCGGCTTCATCTGCGCCAGGTCGTGCGCGGTGATGCTGCCCCGTGTCGACGGATACAGCCGTACGTGCAGGCTTATGACGTCGGAGGTGGCGAAGAATGCATCGCGGCTTTCAGGCACGTGCATGCCGTCGGCGCGGGCGCGTTCGAGCGAGCCTTCGCCGCCCCAGACCTGCACGTTCATGCGGAACGCCTTGCCCAGCTCGGCGACGGCGGCGCCGATGCGGCCGTAACCGTAGATGCCGAGCGTGCGCCCGCCGACCGACTTGCCGACGCCCATCATCCAGTTGCCGGCCTTCAGCGACGCCATCTGCTGCGGGATCATGCGCATCGCCGACAGGATCAGTCCCCATGTCAGCTCGACCGTGGCAAATGACGGCGTGCCTTCGTGCTGGCCCGAGCACAGCATGATGCCGAGCCGCGTGCAGTCGTCGACGTCGATGTGCGGATAGACGCTGCGCTGCGAAATCAGCCGAAGCTTCGGCAGACGTTCCAGCAGCGGCTTGCGGATTTTCGTGCGCTCGCGGATCAGCACCAGCACCTCGGTATCCTTGAGCCGCTCGGCCAGCACGTCGTCGTCCTGCACATGATCGTTCCAGATCGTCACCTCGTGACCTGCCATTTTGGCGAAGCACGGCAGGTGGCGGATGGTGTCGAACCAGTCGTCGAGAATGGTGATCTTCATCGGTATCTCCTCGGGAAAAGTCTCAGGCGCGCCAGAAGTCTGGGTCGAAGGCCACCAGCAGCGCCAGGATTTCCAGCCGGCCGGCCAGCATGGCGACCGTCAGCAACCATTTCGCGGCAACCGGCAGCGAGGCGAAGTTGCCGGCCGGGCCGATGACGTCGCCGATGCCGGGGCCGACGTTGGTGACGGCGGTGATGCTGGCGGAATAGGCGGTCTGGATATCCAGTCCGAGCATCGACAGCAGCACCGTGAACACGGCGATGGTGGCGACGAACACGGCCATGAACGACAGCACCGAATAGGGCACGTCGGGCGGCAGCGGCTTGCCGTTGTAGCGCAGCGGGATCACCCGGTTCTGGCTGAACAGCCGCTTGATGTGGGCGCGGACGATAATCAGCAGGATCTGGTGGCGGTAGATCTTGATCACCCCCGACGTCGATCCCGAACAGCCGCCGACGAACATCAATACCAGGAACATGCCGACGGCCCCCGGTCCCCATGCCGTGTAGTCGTCGGAGGCGAACCCGGTGGTGGTGACCACAGAGGTAATGTTGAATGACGTCAGCGTCAGCGCGTCGAAAAAGTCGATGTTGCGTTCAGTGGTCAGCCACAGCGCCATCCCCAGGCTGGCGAGCACGAGAAAGCCGATGAAGCCGCGAACCTGCTGATCGGCACCGAGCGCGCCCAGGTTGCCGCGCGCCATCTTGATGTACAGCATGAACGGCACCGATCCGGCGATCATGAAGACGGTGGCGATCCAGTGCAGTTCGACGTCCTTGAAGAAGGCGAAGGATTCGTCATGCGTCGAATAGCCGCCCGTCGACAGCGTCGTCATGGCGTGGGTCGCGGCATCGAATGGGGTCATGCCGAAGACCCGGTAGAGCACGGCGCACAGCACGGTCAGGCCGGCATAGATCGAAAACAGGCCGACGATGGTGCGGACCGCGGTGAAAATTTTTTCCTGCGAGGTGTCGGAGCTTTTGATCTTGAACAACTGCATACCGCCGACGCGCAACAGCGGCAGGATCAGGATGGCGATGGCGATGATGCCGATGCCGCCGAACCATTGCAGGATGGCGCGCCACAGCAGGATTCCCGGCGGCAGTTCGCTGAGATGCGTCAGCACCGTCAAGCCGGTCGTGGTGATTGCCGACATGGATTCGAAGATGGCGTCGGAAAAGCCGACGCCGACATGCATGAACGGCAGCGCCGACAGCACGGCGACGACGATCCAGCCCAACGAGGTGATGAGGAACGCCTGGCGGATGTCGATCTGCATGCCGCCGCGCGTGTGCGTGGCATAGACGACGGTGCCGCCGATGAACGCGGTGGTAATGCAGACCTCGAGGAAGATCGCCCATTCCGGGTTGCCGGCAACGGCATCGGCGATGGCCGGGTCGCACAGCACGCCCACAAGAGCCAACGATATCCAGCCGAGAATGTTCAGGACGGGGCGAAGATTCAGCATCCAATTGTCCGTCGGGGGAAAGTACGCATAGTGAACCCCCGGAACGGCATGAAATCAAGATATCAACGGCACGCATGGCGGGGTCCCGCTATCGGCACGGCTGTGGTTCTTGATCTCGTGCGCGAGTCGGCGCGTAATAGGCGTCGTATCCGACATTTATCATCCATTTGGGGGGAACCATGAGCATCGAACGACTGGACAGCGGCGAAATCCTTAGCCAGGCCGTGATCCATAACGGCATTGCCTATGTCTGCGGCCAGACCGCGAGTGACAAGAGCGCCGACATCAAGGGCCAGACCGCCGAGGTGCTGGCCAAGATCGACGACCGTCTGGCACGCTGCGGCACCGACAAGTCGAAGATGCTGATGGTGACGATCTATCTCGCCGACATGTCGCAGAAGGCGGAAATGAACGAGGTCTGGACCGCCTGGCTCGGCACGCTGGCACGGCCTGCCCGCGCCTGTGTCGGCACGCCCCTGGCGACACCGGACACGCTGATCGAAATCGTCGTCAACGCCGCCGTCTGACGCACCGACTTGGACACGCCGCCGGCCCCGTCGGATAAGGTGCAGAGCGCGCTCAAGGGCATCGCGTTCATGCTTGCCTCGACGCTGCTGGCGGCGGTGATGAATTCGGCTGCGCGTTATATCTCGCAGTCGGTTCACCCGTTCGAACTGATCTTCTTTCGCAACCTGTTCGCGTTTTTCTTCGTTCTGCCGTTTCTGTGGCGGGTCGGTTTCGGGGCGCTCAGGACCGAACGGCCGTGGATGCATGCGGGCCGGGCCAGCCTGAACGTCATCAACATGATGTTCTGGTTTACGGCGATCAGCCTGGCGCCGCTGGCGGAAGTGGTGGCGCTCGGCTTCACGGCGCCGATTTTCGCGACGATTCTGGGCGTGCTGATCGTCAAGGAGGTGGTCGGCATTCGCCGCTGGTCGGCGATCGTCGTCGGCTTCATCGGGGCTGTCGTCGTCCTGCAGCCCGGTTTCGACACGGTGCAGCTCGGCCACGGTCTGGTGTTGATGGCGGCGATGATGTGGGCCGCCATTCTGCTGATCATCAAATCGCTCAGCCGCACCGAAAGCTCGATCACGATTGTCGCTTACATGTCGATCCTGATGACGCCGTTATCCCTGATCCCGGCGCTGTTCGTGTGGGTCTGGCCGACATGGACGGAACTCGGCTGGCTGGCGGTGATCGGTATTTCCGGCGGTGCCGCGCAGTACCTGCTGACCCAGTCCTTCCATGAGGCCGATATCAGCGTCGTCATGCCGTTCGATTTCGCCAAGCTGGTATGGATCGCGCTGATCGCCTATATCGCCTTCGCCGAGGTGCCGACGCTGACCACCTGGATCGGCGGCGCGATCATCTTCGCCAGCGGTCTGTATATCGCCAGGCGCGAATCCATAAAGCGGAACGAAAAAAAGGAATAGCTCAGCCGGCCGGCTCGATCCGGTACACCTGCCCGGGGTTCTCGTCGACGAGGATATAGAGATAGCCGTCCGGTCCGTCGACGACGGCGCGGATGCGTTTGTTCAATCCATCGAGCATACGCTCCTCGGCGACGACCTTCTCGCCGTCCAGCGTGAGGCGGGCAAGAAGCTGGTATTTCAGAGCGCCGACGAAGGCGTTGCCCTGCCACTTCGGAAACCGGTCGCCGGTGTAGAACGCCATGCCGCTGGGCGCGATGGACGGGTCCCAGTACCAGACCGGCTGCTCCATGCCGTCCTTGTGCGTGCCTTCGCCGATCTTGAGACCGGAATAATGCACGCCGTAGGAAATGACCGGCCAGCCGTAGTTGCGACCGGGAAGCGGGATATTGACCTCGTCGCCGCCGCGCGCGCCGTGCTCGTTGATCCACAGCTTGCCTGTTTCGGGGTGCCGGGCCGCGCCCTGCGGATTCCTGTGCCCGACGGACCAGGTTTCCGGGCGATATCCGGGCCGCCCGACGAAGGGGTTGTCGGGGGGAATAGTGCCGTCGCGGTTGATGCGGATCACCTGGCCCCGGTTGACGGTGAAATCCTGGGCACGCTCGCGCTCGCCGCGCTCACCGACGGTGATATAAAGATGCCCTTCGGGCGAGAACACCAGCCGGGAGCCGAAATGCCGTCCGCCCGATGTTTTCGGGAATTGACGGAAAATCACCTCGACATTGTCCAGCGTATTGGCTGCACGGTCCAGCCGGCCGCGTGCGACGGCGGTGCCGGCGCCGCCCTCGCCGGGCTCGGCATAGGAGAAATAGATCAGTTTGCTGGCGGCGAAATCCGGGTCGACGGCGACGTCGAGCATGCCGCCCTGTCCGGAGGTATAGGCGCGGGGCGTGTTGGCCAGCGGCAGGCGCAGCGTGCCGTCTTTCTCGACGATGCGGATGGTGCCGCGGTTGCGCTCGGTGACCAGGACTGCGCCGTCGGGCAGGAACGCCATGCCCCACGGATGGTCCAGCCCGTCGGCGACGACCGAGAGCTTCACGTCGTAGTGTTGGGTCTTGAAGGTCTGCGCGGTGGCGTGCTGAGCCACGATCACGCAAATCGCCATAACCAGTAGGGTTCGAAGCATCATTGCCCCCTCACCTGTCTTCTCCCCCATAGATGGGGGAGAGGGTCTCTCGTATCAAGAGAGCCTTTCCCCTCTCCCCCTGGAAGGGGGAGAGGTAGGGTGAGGGGGTGTATTACATGGTCAGTACATCCGCCCGCCGTTGGGCACGTCCAGGTCGGGCTTCAGCAGCACCACCTCGCCCTCTGCGTCGGGGATGCCGAGCACCAGGACCTCGGACATGAACTTGCCGATCTGGCGCGGCGGGAAGTTGACGACGCCCAGCACCTGACGGCCGGGCAGCGTTTCCGGATCGTAATACTTGGTGATCTGTGCAGACGACTTGCGCTCGCCGATTTCGGGGCCGAAGTCGACCCACAGCTTGATCGCCGGCTTGCGGGCTTCGGGATACGGTTCGGCGCGGACGATGGTGCCGACGCGGATGTCGACTTTCATGAAGTCGTCGAATGAAAGGTCCATGTCATTTCTCCCGGTCTGTTCGGTCCCGGGAAAATGCCCGATGAGATCGCAAAAGAAAAGGACCGCCCGGTTGCCCGGTGCGGCCCAATTCCATCACTTCAGGAAAGTGAGATTACTTCTTCTTGGAAGCTTTCAGGACGGTCGCCTTGACTTCTTCCAGAGCTTCGACAACGCGGGTGTTCAGCGCGTCGCTGGCTTCGGTGTTCGACTTGGTCATCAGGTCGGCGAGTTCGCGGGTGTTGTCGACGGACTTGACGAAAGCACCTTTGAGCATGTCGGCCTGGACCGCGGCAACAGCCTGCGGGTTGTCGATCTTCGAGAAGGATTCGATCATTTTCGAAACTTCTTCGAGAGCCTGCTGCAGCATTTCCGACTGGCGCTTGGCGAAAGCCTGCGCACCTTCGGCGGCAACCTGGTTGGCGGCGGTCAGCGCGTCGAAGTTCTTCTTCTGCAGTTCGATGACGGCGTCGAAGTCGAATTTCGGCATTTCGTAACCCTTGGTCACTTTGGCGAATTCATCGGCCATTTTCTTCGGGTCGAAATCGGCCATCATTTTCTTCGGGTCGAAGTCGGCCATGATCTTGGTGTATTCGGCGAAGAAAGGATTGGCTTTCTCGGCCATTTTGAAAAAGTCTGCGTACATTGGTCTATCTCCATATCAAAAGGGTGCGGCGGCACCCGGTGAACTTGCTCGTTGCCTGCGTTTATATTGCGCTGCAACATGACAACAATATGGACGTACGGAGATCGGAAGTCAATAGATTATTGTGCAACGCACAAAAAATATTTCGCGCATGCAATATCGAATAAAGTAACTGATTTATGCGGTTTCTGAGGCAGGCGTCTCTGCCGCTGAGCGCCGGGACGCGAATTTTTCTGCACGTGCGAGGCCCTTGTCGAGGGCGGCCATGGTCCGGGCCAGGCAGGGATCATCGTCGTCGATCCAGACGCGCATCGCGTTGAGCTGGATCGCCGCCAGGGCCTTGGTCTTGAGCGCGCCCAGACAGCCGTCGGCCGACACGCCCGCGGCCTGCAGGCTCATCGCCATGGATTTCAGGAGCCGCGCGCCGAGGCAGGCGGTCGCCAGCGGGTCGCGCAGGGAAAGTTGCAGGGGAATTTGCAGGGGGTTTCGGAGGCCGACCGGGCGCATCGATTTCAACGCTGCCTGGTGGCCGTCCATGGCATCGAAGCGGCGCATCAGGATATCGAACAGCTTGTCGCGGACGCTGCCGTCGAGAGGATCGTCCTCGAGGCTCAGGAATACTTTTCGGTCGACGCGGTCGATCAGCGCGCGCTGGATATGGCCGAGGCTGGGCAGGGTCAGCAGCGCCTCGCCCAGCGGCACGCCGGCGTGGCTTGCGATCTCGGGCAGGGACAGGGTATGCCACGGCTGCCCGGCGGCGAGTGCGAGCGCGGCGTCGATCAGCCGGTCGTCAATCGATCGCGTATCGGTTTTCTTCGAGGGTCGAGTTTTCTTTTTGGCCGCGGCCATACGCATCCTCCATTGCCGTATTATACAGAAATGGGGCGCGCGGTGTTATCCTGCAAGTTCGCGGGACCGCCGCGTTGCTTCGGCGATGGCTCTGGTCATCAGCGGCTGCAAGGCATCGTCGGCCATCAGCACCTTCAGCGCCTCCGCCGTTGTGCCGCCGGGGCTGGTGACGTTCTTGCGGAGCTGCGATGCTTCCTCGGTTGCCTGATGCAGCAGTTCGCCGGCGCCGGCGACGGTGACCCGTGCGAGGCGCATGGCCAGATCGGCGGGCAGGCCGTTGTCGATGCCGGCCTGGGCCATCACCTCGACCAGCAGGAACACATACGCCGGGCCGCCGCCCGACAGCGCGGTGACGCAGTCGATCTGCCCTTCGTCGTCGACCCAGGCGACCTCGCCGACCGAGCGCAGAAGTTCGTCGGCCCACGTGCGTTGCTGCTCAGACACAAGATGGTTGGGGTAGCCGACGGTGATGCCGCGCCCGACGGCGGCAGGGGTGTTCGGCATGGCGCGGACGATGGCCGCGTCGGCGCCAAGCTTTTCCTCGAAATAGGCGATGGTCTTGCCGGCCGCGATCGACAGGAAAACGCAGTCCGGGCCGGCGAAGCGGGCGTAGCCGCCAATCGCCTCGTCCATCATCTGCGGCTTGACCGCAAGGACGATGGTGGCGGGGCCGGCGTCCGCGGGGATCCCCGATGCATCGGCAACAGAGGTAACCCCCAGGGTGTCCTTCAGGAGTGCGCGGGTTTCTTCGAACGGTTCGACGACAAGAACGTCTTCGGGTTTCAGGCTGCCTTTGAGCCAGCCGGCCAGCATGGCGCTGCCCATCTTGCCGCCGCCGACGAGCAGCAGTTTAACGGTCATGATGTATTACGCTTCTCCGGCGGTCTCGATCATTGCCGCGGCAATGGCTTCGGATGCCGACTTGCCGCCCCAGATCACATACTGGAACGCCGGGTAGAACTTTTCGCACTCGATCAGCGCGGTTTCGACCAGGTCTTCCATCTGTTCCAGCGTCGGTTCCTGCTGGCCGCGCATCGGCATGGCGTGGCGGTACATCGGCAGGCCTTCGTCGGCCCACATCCCGAAGTGCCCCATCCACAGCCGCTCGTTGACCTCGGCCAGCAGCTCGAAAACCGGCTGACGGCGGTCCGACGGCACGCGCATGTCGAAGGCGCAGGTGAAATGCATCGCCCCCATGTCGTCGTTCCAGGCGAAATACATGGAGAAATCGCACCAGGTCCCAGGCACCTGTACGGCCATTTCCTGATCGTTGCGGCGGTCGAAGGTCCAGTCGTTGTATTCGACGATCTTTTCGACGATATCGAGGGGATTTGCGAGCGGGGTGTCGCGGGATATTTCTGTGGTACGCATGGAGCGCTCCTCTCATGCCCGGCCAGCGTTGGTATCGGACCGAAGGGAGCAAACACTATACCTAGCGGTGATCGCTAGATATTGCTTACGCCATCCGATCACCTACAAGATTTACCCTGCACCATGTCGGAATCGCGCGCAAGCGGAATTCAGAAAATAAACGCAAACTGTTGTGGATAATCGGCGCGGCCACACACCCTGTTGTGTTTAATCCATTAAAAATGGCGGAAACGCGCGGGGTTCAGGCCGCCGTCACGGGCCATGAATCGCATCGCCGTGTACAGATATGGTAGGCAGAAGTCCGGCTATTTTGCTTTCGCGGTGGTTTTCCTGGCGGTCTTTGCACGGGTTTTTGCCGCCGGTTTCGCGGCGGACTTGTTCAGCGCCGCTTCGAGCTTTTCGATGCGCGCCTCCAGCTTTTCGTTTTCCGTGCGCGCCTTTTGCGCCATCCCCTTGACCGCGTCGAACTCCTCGCGGCTCACCAGGTCGGCGTCGCCCATGAAGCGCTCCAGCCGCTGGCGGATCATCGCATCGATCTCGTCCTTCATGCCGGTGAGCGTCGACACCGCGCCGTTGGCGACACGGGCCAGATCGTCGAAAAGCTTGTTCTGCGTCTGCATGGTCGGCTCCTTTGTCTCTGGCGAATATGGTCTTTTGGCGCGCGCTTCGCAAGCCGGTGACGCTTGCCCGCGCCGCGCTCCGGGGCCTATAAGGGATCACGGAAAAGACGAGGCAACAGCATGTACGTGATTACCGGCGGCGCCGGCTTTATCGGATCGAACGTGGCGGCGGCGCTCGAAGCCAGGGGTGTCGGGCCGCTGGTCATCGTCGACCGGCTGCGCGACGCCGACAAGTGGCGCAACATCGCCAAGCGTTCGCTGTATGACATCGTGCACCCGGATAACTTCCACGCGTTCCTGGGCACGCACGGCAAGGCCGTCGAGGCGATCGTGCACATGGGGGCGATTTCGGCGACCACCGAAACCGACGCCGATCTGATCGTCGAGAACAACTTCAGGCTCAGCCGCGATCTGTGGGTGTGGTGTGCGCAGCACGATGTGCGTTACGTCTATGCGTCTTCGGCAGCGACCTACGGCGACGGCACGCAGGGCTTCAACGACGATATGACCGCGGACGGCCTGAACAGGCTCAGGCCGCTCAACCCCTACGGCTGGTCGAAGCTTTTATTCGACAAGTGGGTGGCAGCGGAACTCGACGCCGGCCGTGCCCGGCCTGCGCAGTGGGCGGGACTCAGATTCTTCAACGTCTACGGGCCGAACGAATACCACAAGGGCCGGATGGCCAGCGTGGTCTCGCAGATTCAGCCGCTGGCGGCCAGGGGCGAGTCTTGCCGCCTGTTCCAGTCGCACCATCCCGATTACGAAGACGGCGGGCAGCTCCGCGATTTCGTCTGCGTCGACGACTGCGCCGAGGTTATCTGCTGGCTGCTCGACAATCCGGCGGTGTCGGGGCTGTTCAACCTCGGCACCGGCAAGGCGCGCAGCTTCGCCGATCTGGCGCGCGCGGTGTACGCGGCGATGGGGCAGGACTTCAAGGTCGACTACGTGCCGACGCCGGAAGATATCCGCGACAAGTACCAGTACTTCACCGAAGCCAACATGACGCGGCTGCGCGATGCCGGATACACGGGGCAGTTCACCTCCCTCGAGGACGGGGTCGGGCGCTATGTCACGGACTTCCTGGCCGCCGACGACCCGTATCGCTGAGCAATATGTTCTTCGCCATTCCGTTCCCGAACATCGATCCGGTCATCTTCCAGGTCGGTGTGTTCGCGATCCGCTGGTATTCTCTGGCCTATATCGCCGGGCTGGTGCTGGGCTGGTTCTATATAAAGAGACTGTGCCGCCTCACGCCGCCGGTGTGCGAGACCGAGGCGGTCGACGACTTTCTGGTCTGGGCGACGATCGGGGTGATCCTCGGCGGGCGGCTCGGCATGGTGCTGTTTTACCAGTTCGATTACTACATGGCACATCCGGCCAAGATCATCGCCGTCTGGGAAGGCGGCATGTCGTTCCACGGCGGATTCCTAGGCGTCGTCATCGCCGGGCTGATCTTTACCCGACGGCGCGGCATCGATGCGCTCCGCTTCGGCGACATGCTGGGCTGCGCGGCGCCGATCGGGCTGTTTTTCGGGCGCATCGCCAACTTCATCAACGGCGAGCTGTGGGGCCGTCCGGCGGACGTGCCGTGGGCCATGGTGTTTCCGACCGGCGGGCCTTTCCCGCGCCATCCCAGTCAGCTCTATGAAGCGGCGTTCGAGGGGCTGGTCCTGTTCACGGTGATGTTCGTGTTGTCGCGGAACGAATCCGTGCGCCGCCGACCGGGCCTGCTGATGGGCACCTTCATCGCCGGCTACGGTATCGCGCGCAGCATCGGCGAGATATTTCGCGAGCCGGATGCCTATATCGGCTTTCTCAGCTTCGGCACCACCTGGGGACAGTGGCTGTCGGTGCCGATGATCTGCGCCGGCATCTTTTTCATTGTCCGGGCGCGGCGCCGAGGCCCGTTGTGACATGTCGCCGCTCGCGGCAAGCCTGAAGGCGCGCATCCAGGCCGACGGCCCGCTGACGGTCGCAGACTGGATGCAGACCTGCCTCGCCGATCCCGAGCACGGCTATTACATGACCCGCGACCCGCTGGGCCGCGCCGGCGATTTCACCACGGCGCCGGAAATCTCGCAGATGTTCGGCGAACTGCTGGGGCTGTGGGCGGCAGTGGTCTGGCAGCAGATGGGCAGTCCTTCCCGTTTCAACCTGATCGAACTCGGTCCCGGACGCGGCACTCTGATGGCCGATGCACTCAGGGCCACGGCGAAGGTGCCGGGCTTCGCCGATGCGGCGCGGGTGCACATGGTCGAAACCAGCCCGGTGCTGCGCCGGGCGCAGCAGACGGCGCTGGCGAACGTTCAGCCCTCCGTGACCTGGCACGATCATCTCGATGAGGTGCCGGCGGGACCGACGATCGTACTTGCCAATGAATTTCTCGATGCGCTGCCGGTGCGGCAACTGATCCGCCATGGCGGCGTCTGGCATGAACGCCGGGTCGGCCTGGCGGAGTTTGGGTTCGCCTTCGTCATCGGCGAAAAGGCCGACGTTGCCCCGGTGCCGTCCCCGCTCGGCGATACACCCGACGGCAGCATCTTCGAATTTGCCCCGGCGGTTCTGGATGTCGCCGCGCACCTGGCGCAGCGGTTGAGCGCTTCGGGCGGCGCGGCGCTGCTGATCGATTACGGCCATGACATACCGGGCCCGGGGGAAACCCTGCAGGCGGTGCGGGGCCATGCCTTCGCCGATCCGCTGTCCGATCCCGGACAACAGGACCTGACCGCGCATGTCGATTTCAAGGCGTTCGGGGATGCCGCCGAAGCGGCCGGTGCCCGGGTCTGGGGACCAATGGGGCAGGGGGATCTGCTGGAACGGCTCGGCATCGCCGCCAGGGCTGCGCACCTGCTGGTGGGCGCTGACAGGACACAGGCCGAACATATCGCGACCGCGCGCCGGCGTCTGGTCGACGCCGATGCCATGGGGCGGCTGTTCCAGGCGGTTGCCCTGACACATCCGGATGCCCCGGCCCCGCCCGGTTTCGAAACCGTAAGCTGGGCCTAGGCACCGGCGCTGCCAGGGAAACTGTCAGAGGTTCAGTCGGTCTTGCAGGTCTTGATGCCGAACGGCAGGTAAGCCGGGCACCAGCCGATCAGGGCAGTCCCCAGCGGCACGACGCCGACCCAGCCCCAGACGGCATATTCATGGCCCGAGAACAGGGCGAACGCGATCAACGCGATACCGACGACGATGCGGAGGATGCGGTCGATGCCGCCAACATTCTTGGTCATGAGATACTCCTAATATATTCACATTATCGAATATGATAATGCGTACGGTTACCCCGTGCCTTGATGCAGATCAATTCACGTCTTTGTGTACGGGACTTCCGTCCGGCTTATTGCGCGAATTCGTAACGGTCGGCCAGTTCGTCCAGCGCTTCCTGAGCGCACGCGGCGTCGATATCGCCACCCGGTGCGCCGCTGACACCGACGGCGCCGATGCGCACCCCGGCGGCGTTGATCGGCAGGCCGCCTTCCATCATCTTGACGTCGGCAAGCAGGTTGATGTTGGCGGCCAGTTCGGGCCGGCTGGCCAGCAGTTCACCCGTCGGGGAACCGGCCATGATCGCGCCGCGGGCCTTGCCGCCGGCAATGGTGATGGTCTGCGCGGCGGCGAACTGGCTGCGCAGCACGGCGATGTCGATGCCGCTACGGTCGACGACGACAGCGGTGACGGAATACCCTTTTGCGTCACAGGCGGCGACGGTCTTGTCGGCGATGTCGCGGGCCAGCGCGGTGCCGATGGTCTTCACGGTCAGCACGTCGGCGGCACGGGCCTCGCCGGTTCCCTGCGCGACAAGGGCGGCGGCGCATATCACGCCTATGGCGGTAAATTTCCTGATCATGTCTGCACTCCCTTTTTGAATTATTGTTACCTACGGCCATAATAACATATTCCTTAGGTAGAATATGTAAATAGGCTTGCGGAGCAGCGCCGATGCAGCCTTTCAAGCCGCGCCCGTTTCATCGATAATCGATGCATGATCACAGCGCAGAACCTCAAGGACGTGGCCGGCGTCCGGCACATGTTTTTCACCCGCCAGGGAGGTGTCAGCGACGGCATCTACGGCTCATTGAACTGCGGCCCCGGCTCGAACGACGACCGGGCGGCAGTGCTCGACAATCGCGCCCGCGCGATGGCGGCGCTGGACCAGGACCCGGGCCGACTGGTGACGGTACATCAGCACCATTCGCCGATTGCCGTCCGCGTCTATGACATCTGGGACATCGCCGCCGCGCCCAGGGCCGACGCGATGGTGACCTCGGAACCGGGACTGGTGCTGGGCATTCTGACCGCCGATTGCGCGCCGGTACTGTTCGCCGACGCCGAAGCCGGGGTCGTCGGTGCCGCGCACGCCGGCTGGAAGGGCGCGCTCGGCGGCGTCATCGACGCCACCATCGAGATGATGATCGATGCCGGGGCGCAACTGGATAATATCTGCGCCGCCGTCGGTCCCTGCATCCAGCAGCCGTCCTATGAAGTCGGCAGCGATTTCCGCTCCTCGTTCCTGGAAGCCGGATCGGTGAACGAACGCTTTTTCGCCGCCGGGGTACAGCCCGGCAAATATCAGTTCGACCTTTCCGGCTACGTGCGCTACCGGCTGACGGAGTGCGGCATACATTTGATCGAGGTCTCGTCCGCCGATACCTATCTGGACGAGGACCTTTTTTTCAGTTACCGCCGCGCCACGCACCGGGGCGAGCCGGATTACGGCCGCGAATTGTCGGCCATCGTATTGGAAGGATAACAGGCATGGCGCTGCACTTCAGCGAAGCGGAACTGGCGGAGCGCCGGAACCGCACCATCGCGGCGATGGCCGCCGACGGTCTCGACGGGATGCTGCTGTTCCGTCAGGAAAGCATGTATTACCTGACCGGCTACGACACCTTCGGCTACGTGTTCTTCCAGTGTCTGTATCTGGGCGCCGACGGCACCATGACCCTGCTGACCCGTGCGCCCGACCTGCGCCAGGCGCAGAACACCTCGGTGATCGGCGACATCCGCATCTGGGTCGACGCCCCCGACGCGGCGCCGGCGCTGGAACTCCGCGCCATCCTCGAAGAACACGGCTGCAAGGGCCGCCGCCTTGGCGTCGAATACGAATCCTACGGTCTGACGGCGAGGAACGGTAAACGGCTCGACGCCGCGCTGGACGGGTTCTGCACGCTCATCGACGCGTCAGAGCTGATCAGCCGGCTCCGGGTCGTCAAGAGCGCCGCCGAGATCGCCTATGCGCGCCGCGCCGCCGAACTGGCCGACGATGCCTTGGACGCTGCGATCGAGGTGGCCGCCCCCGGGGTTTCCGAATCCGATGTGCTGGCGGCGATGCAGGGTGCGGTGTTCCGGGGCGGCGGCGACTATCCCGGCAACCCGTATATCATCGGCTCGGCGGATGATGCGCTTTTGTGCCGCACCAAGTCCGGCCGCCGGACGCTGGACCGCAACGACCAGCTCAACCTCGAATGGGCCGGCACCTATCTGCACTATCATGCGGCGATGTTCCGCACCCTGGTGTTCGGCGAAATGCCGGACCGCCAGAAGCGCATGTACGACGTCGCGCTGGAAGCGCTGCTGGCGGTCGAGGACGCGCTCAGGCCCGGCAACATCGTCGGCGATGCCTTTCAGGCCCATGCCGACGTCATCGACCGCGCCGGGATGAAGGAACACCGCCTCAATGCCTGTGGATACAGCATGGGCACCACGTTCCAGCCGAACTGGATGGACTGGCCGATGCTGTATGCCGACAACCCGGTCGAGATCGAACCCGGCATGGTATATTTCTGTCACATGATCATCTTCGACAGCGAGGCCAGGCTGGCGATGTGTCTGGGTGAAAGCGTGCTGACCACGGACGGCGCCGCCGAACGCCTGTCGCGCCAGCCGCTCGACCTGATCCACAAGGCGTGATGCGCCCATGCCGCACATGATGATTTTCCTCGGTTTGCTGATTTTGGGCCTGCTGGCGACGTGTATGATCGGATTGGGGCCGTCGTGAGGATGCGCGGATGAAACGTGCGCTGGCCGCTGTCGCTGCGCTGGCGCTGTTCCTGCTGAGTGCCTGCGGTCCGCTGCCGCGTCCCTTCGGGCGTGACGACGGCGACGCCGGCAACCATCTGGCACAGGGTATTTTCTACGAAGGCGTCGAGGTGCAGCCGGTTGCCGGAACGACGCTGCCGATGGGCAAGCTGATCGCCGATGCGGTGATCCGCGGCCTCGAAAAGGAATACGAGATACCCGCCGCGGCCAGCGGCTTCGACGGCAGCCAGTACGTGCTCAGCGGCACCGTGGTCGACAACGAAGGCAAACCCGATGCGGCCAGCCTGATCGATATCAACTGGCAGCTTACGGCGCGCGACGGTGCGGTTCTGGAAAGTTTCGTGCAGAACGTCGACACCAGCCGGCTGGAATGGGACTACGGCGCGGCGCCGCTGCTCAAGCGCATCGGCGAGGATATCAGTACCCGGGTCGCCAGGCTGGTGCTTGGAGAACGATTCGGCAGCGCCGGGCAGGACCGGCTGCTCGGCAAAAGCGGCCTGCTGATCGGCGCTGTTGAGGGTGCGCCCGGTGACGGCAACGCTTCGCTGCGGCGTGCCATGGCGGTGGCGCTCGGCGGCGGCGGTATCAAGCTGACCAACGATCCGCATAAAGCGCTGTTCACGCTGAGCGGCGAAGTGACAATGGGCGCACCCGATGGCAATGCGCAGTCGGTGAAGATCCTGTGGCTGGTCAAGGACCTGGACGGCAAGGTCCTGGGCCGCGCCGAGCAGGCCAACGTGGTTACCGCCGGCAGCCTCGACGGGACCTGGGGACGGACCGCCGCCTTCGTCGCCGCGGCCGCGACCGAGGGCATCATCACCGTCGTCGAACGCAACGATCCGACCCGGCTGCGCGGCCCCGATCTGGGGGCACCGCGCCCGCCTCGGGTGCTGCCCTCGTCTTCATCGCCGCCGCCGGTCTATCCGGACCTGAAACAGGTGCCGGGACGGGCGCTGCCGCCGCCGAGCTAGCGTCTTTAAAAGGGCCAGTAAAAGTGCCTGCCGGCCTGTTTTTACTGAAAACCCGCGCCGGGACTGGTAGATTCCATACGTGGCGACATGGATCTCGAGACATGGGAAATCGTGGCGGCCGGGCATGCGTGGCCGGTCCTTGCCGCTTGCCGTCTATGCCTTGCTGAGCATGGCTTTGCTGCTGTCCGGCTGTGCAGGCAGCGAGACCGCCTCGCCGCCGCCCGGCGGCGCGGACATGGCCGGCGTGATCTTCGTCGTGCCGCTGGAAGGCGCGCCGACCCGGACCGGACTGATTCTCGCCGATGCCATCGCCGCCGAGATCCGTGACGGCAACCATCCGGCGATCCTGTCGTACGAACCGAACCAGGCCGGTGCTTCGGTGGTCGGCAAGGTGGTGACCGCCGATCTGCGTGGTAACGTCATCTGGCTCGGCGTCGACTGGGCGATTCGCGCGCCTTACGGGACGCATGTCGCTAGCTACCGCCAGCATGTGGTGATCGACGCCCTGATGTGGCGGAACGCGGCGCCGGAAGCCATCAACCTGATCATCGCCGACGCCGCGCCGCGCATCGCCGGGATGATCAACGACGAGGTCGGACCGCCGGTGCTGGCGGCCATGCATCACCGCGACGTCACGCCGGATGAGCCGAAAGACCAGATGCAGGCCGCGCCGGTGTCCGGTGCGATGACGACGATGGACGTGCGGCGCCAGGAATCCGGCCATCAGATGAACCAGGAAATACTGGCAGCGGCGCAACCCGCTGAAAATGCGGCCCCTGTTGCCCCCGCACCGATGCCGTCCGGCGGCGTGCAGCCGCTGGCACGGATCGCCGAAGCCACCAATGGACGGGTGGTGCACGCCGACGGCTCGCCGGCCCAGCTCAGCCCGCCCGCACCTGCCGCCCCCGCACCTGCATCGGTATCTGTACCGGATTCTGGCACCATCGAGCAGGCCGCAGAACAAATTAGCTCCCCGCCGAGCGGGCTGCCGTCGCTGCTGACACCGGTTCCGGAACAGGCCGCCGCCCCGTCCGGGCCGCCGCAGCCGCTGACCCCCGGCACCACCATCGTGCAGCCGCCGCCGGGGGGCATATCCGGGTCCTCCAGCGACGAGAAGGAAGGCAGTTTCCTGGATATGCTGAACCCGAACCTCGACACCAGCAAACGTCTGCCCGATGACGCCCGACCGGCCGGCGCCGGTGGTGCCGCCTTCGCCAAGGTGCGCTGGGGCCAGCCGTCGTTCCTGATCAAACCGGTGCACGGCGCTCCCAGTAACGGCAACGAGGCGTTGACGGCGGCGCTGAAATCGGCGCTCAGGGACCGCGATCTGACGATTTCCGAGGATCCAAGGCAGGCCGGCTTCGTCATCGACGGCGAGGTCGACACCGGCCAGCCGGTCAACGGCCGCCAGTACGTGCGCATCATCTGGCGCGTCAACACGGTCACCGGCGAGGAAGTCGGCAAGGCCGTACAGGAGAACACCGTCGTCGCCGGCAGCCTGGACGGGGAGTGGGGTCATGTCGCCGAAGCGGTATCCCATGCCGCCGTCAGGGGTATCAAGGACCTGTTCAGCGACGCCGACGAGTATCTGACCAGCCGTGAACCGCTGCCCGAATTTCCCGACGTGCAGCTACCCGCGACACCGGGCCGGGCGCCGCCACCGCCGGCATCCTATTGATCCCATTATTGATACGGATTCCGTATCGTCATAAACCCGCCATCAAAGCGTTTACAGGGCACCATCGGGTTGGTATGTTCCGCGCGCTTTTTCCGGGCCACAGGTACGACGCATGAAAATCATTGCTTGCAACAGCAATCGGCCACTCGCCGAAGCGATCTCCGCCTACGTGAACCTGCCGCTGACCAAGGCCAGCGTGCGGCGCTTCTCGGACATGGAGATTTTCGTCGAAATCGAGGAGAACATGCGCGGCGAAGACGTTTTCGTCGTGCAGTCGACGTCGTATCCGGCGAACGACAACCTGATGGAGCTTCTGGTGACCCTGGATGCGCTGCGCCGCGCCTCGGCACGCCGGGTGACCGCCGTCATTCCGTATTTCGGCTATGCCCGTCAGGACCGCAAGTCCGGCCCCCGGACGCCGATCTCCGCCAAGCTGGTCGCCAACCTGATCACCGAAGCCGGCGCCGACCGGGTCCTGACCATGGACCTGCACGCAGGACAGATTCAGGGCTTCTTCGACATTCCGACCGACAACCTGTTCGCCGAGCCGGTGCTGGGCGAGCATATCCAGAGCGACATGAACGGCGATACCGACAAGCTGGTCATCGTCTCACCGGACGTCGGCGGCGTGGTCCGCGCGCGCAGTCTGGCGAAGCGCCTCAACGCCGATCTGGCGATCATCGACAAACGCCGCGAACGTGCCGGCGTGTCGGAGGTCATGAATATCATCGGTGAGGCCGAAGGCCGTCACTGTATTCTCGTCGACGACATCGTCGACAGCGCGGGCACGCTTTGCAACGCCGCCGTGGCGCTGATGGAGCAGGGCGCCGCGTCGGTGTCCGCCATCGTCACGCACGGCGTGCTGTCGGGCGGTGCGGTGGCGCGGGTCACCTCGTCGCCGCTGGAAAAGCTGGTCATCACGGACAGCATACAGGCAAACGAAGCGGTTCGCGTTGCCCAGAACATTCACCAATTGTCGGTCGCGCCGCTGATCGGCGAGGCCATACAGCGGATCAGTTCGGAAAGCTCGGTTTCGTCGCTGTTCGACTGATCCAACGAGATTCCGGCCCGATGGTAGGGCCGGTAACGTGGACGGACACCCCTGGAGGCCGTCCGCAACATTGAGCAAGGAGATTTACAATGGCTCAAGCCCACCCACTGAATGCGGAGCTCCGCGAACGTGCCGGCAAGGGGGCCGCTCGTGCTGTGCGCCGCGACGGACGTGTTCCGGGCGTTATTTACGGTAACAAGCAAGAACCCGTGCTGATTTCCCTCGACCCTGTCGACCTGATGAAGGAATACTCGAAGGCCGGTTTCTTCTCGCATGTCTATGAAATCGCCGTCGGCGGCGAAACCTACAAGGTGCTGGCGCGCGATCTGCAGACGCACCCGATCAAGGATATGCCGATCCACGTCGATTTCATGCGGTTCAGCGCCAAGACGCGTCTCGCGGTCGATGTCTACGTCGAATTCACGAACGAAGACAAATGCCCGGGCCTCAAGGAAGGCGGCGTCCTCAACGTGGTGCGCCACGAAGTGAAACTGCGCTGCTCGCCGGACAACATTCCGGAAAGCCTGATCGCCGATCTGAGCGGTCTGGAAATCGGCGAATCGCTGCACATCAGCGCCATTCAACTGCCTGAAGGCGTCGAACTGACGATCACCGACCGTGACTTCACGATCGCCACGATCGCCGCGCCGACGGTCTTCACCGAATCCGAAGACACGGAAGGTGAAGAAGGCGGTGCCGAAGCTGCTGCGGCTGCGGATGATGACGACGACGGTGACGACGAAGAAGAGAAATCCGAGGATTAATCCCGGGAACTTATTCCTGGGTGGAGGTTTCTCATGTTTCTCGTGGTCGGTCTCGGCAATCCGGGTCAAACCTATGCCGCAAACCGTCACAACATCGGTTTCATGGCGGTGGACGAAATCGTCCGCCGCCATGGTTTTTCGCCCTGGCGCGTCAAGTTCCAGGGCGAAATTGCCGAAGGCATCGTCAACGGAAACAAGGTCCTGGCGCTGAAACCGATGACCTACATGAACGACAGCGGCCGTTCGGTGCTCGCCTGTGCCACGTTTTACAAGATCCCGCCCCATGACATCATCGTCTTTCACGATGAAATCGACCTGGCCCCGGGCAAGCTCCGCGTCAAGCGGGGCGGCGGCCATGCCGGACACAACGGGCTGCGCTCGATCCACGCCGGGATCGGTGCCGACTATGCGCGCGTGCGCATGGGTGTCGGCCATCCGGGCGAAAAGGACGAAGTGAAGAACTATGTGCTCAGGGACTTCGCCAAGTCGGACGCCGAATGGCTGGAACCGATGCTCGACGGCTGTGCGGAATTTCTGGACGACGTGCTGGCGGGCGACGATCCGTCATTCATGAGCAAGGTCGCACATCGCATTTCTCCGAACCGGCCGAACGCGCCCAAACCGGGATCAACCGGTCCGGACAAACAAGATAACGAAAAGGCATAGAGAAAATGGGTTTTAACTGCGGTATCGTCGGCCTGCCCAATGTCGGCAAATCGACCCTGTTCAATGCGCTGACGCAGACCGCGCAGGCGGAAGCGGCGAATTTCCCGTTCTGCACCATCGAGCCGAACACCGGCCGGGTGTCGGTGCCGGACCCGCGCCTGGACGCCATCGCGAAAATCTCGAAGCCGGAAAAGACCGTGCCGACAAGCCTTGAGTTCGTCGACATCGCCGGGCTGGTGCGCGGCGCATCGAAGGGCGAAGGCCTCGGTAACCAGTTCCTCGCCAACATCCGCGAGGTCGATGCGATCTGCCACGTGCTGCGCTGTTTCGAAGACGACAACATCACCCACGTCGAGGGCAAGATCGATCCCATCGCCGATGCCGAGACGGTGGAAACCGAATTGATGCTGGCGGACATGGAAAGCCTGGAAAAACGGGAAATCCCGCTGACCAAGCGGATCCGCGGCGGCGACAAGGAAGCGGTCAAGGAACTGGCGCTGTGCGAACGCGCGCTGGCGCTGCTGCGCGACGGCAAGCCGGCACGCGCGCTGGAAATCGCCGATGACGAAAAGAAAGCCTTCAGAATGCTGCAGTTGCTGACCGGAAAGCCGGTTCTGTACATCTGCAACGTCGAGGAGGAATCGGCCGCCGAGGGCAATAGCCAGTCGGCGCGTGTCTTCGAAATGGCCGCCGCCCAGGGCGCCGAAGCGGTGGTCATCTCGGCGAAGATCGAAGAAGAGATCGCCCAACTCGGCTCTGCCGAGGAAAAGCGCGAGTTTCTGGAAACCCTGGGTCTCGAGGAAACCGGCCTGGCACGGGTCATCCGCGCCGGGTACAGGCTTTTGGACCTGATCACGTTCTTCACGCAGGGCCCCAAGGAGGTCCGCGCCTGGACCGTGCGCAAGGGCGCCAAGGCCCCGGAAGCGGCGGGCGCCATTCACTCCGATTTCCAGCGCGGTTTCATCCGCGCCGAGACCATCGCCTATGACGACTTCATCGCGCTTGGCGGCGAGCAAGCCTGCAAGGATGCCGGCAAGATGCGCCAGGAGGGCAAGGAGTACGTGACCAAGGACGGCGATCTGATGCTGTTCAAGTTCAACGTCTAGAGATGTCTTTCCCCGGCCTGGTGCCGGGGCCTATGTCTGATCGCAACGGATTAACGATACCGAATATGGGTCCCGGATACCTGCGGTTCCGGGAAATCGTGAATTTCACGAAAGGAAACACGAATGCTCTGGCTATTCATGTTCGCGGCCATCGCGCTCGAGGTCACCGGCACCGTTTCACTGAAACTCTCCGAAGGCTTTACCAAACCCATGTTCGTTGCCGTCACCGTGGCCGGATATCTGGCCAGCTTCGCCTGTCTCGGGCTGGCGCTGAAGGGGTTGCCGGTGTCGACGGCGTATGCCATCTGGGCCGGTGCCGGTACGGCACTGGTCGCCATCATCGGCATGGTGTTCCTGTCCGAACCCGCGAACCTGATCAAGTACGCCAGCATCGCGCTGATCGTGCTCGGCGTCGCCGGGCTGCATCTGGCCGAACGCTTCGCCTAGACGTCGGGGCCTGAAGCCGGTTCGGGCGGGCGGCTGCGCCGCGTGACGATATAGAGCGCGGCAGGCAGCATCACTGCGCCGACCATCACCGGCAACTGCCAGTCCCGGGCGACCCAGACCGCGACATAAACGAAACTCAGCGTCATGACGATGACGGCCAACACCTTGCCGCGCACCGGGATCACCTTGTGCAGGTACCAGTTGCGCACCGGCGGGCCGAACACCGCGTGCGTCCAAAGCCAGGTCTGGAATTTCCTGGAGCTGCGCGAGAACGCCCACAGGGCGGCGATCAAAAACACCGTGGTCGGCATCACCGGCACAAAAATTCCGACGATCCCGACGCCGATCATCAGCCAGCCGAAGCCGATCAGCAGCCAGCGCATCCACGCCGAGCCGACGATGGCCGGGGCGGGAATTTCCGCCGCCTCGGCGTTCGTGGGCTTGATCGGGTCTTTCATCACCTGCATGGGATGAAGCATACTCGGTGACGGATTTAAACGCGAGAACGACAGGGCCGGACGCGCAGGTATGATTCCCGAAAAACTTCCCTTTGGCGCGGCTATCGGCGCGGACGGCGTCTGGCGGCAGGTGCTGACCCGGGTGCCGGGCACGGCAGCGTGTCCGGCGCTGTTTCTCGACCGTGACGGGGTCGTCGTCGAGGAAGTGCATTACCTGCACAAGGTCGCCGACATGAAGGTGATGCCGGGCGCGGCGGCGGTGATCCGCGGCGCCAATGCCCGGAACATCCCCGTCGTCATCGTCACCAACCAGGCCGGAATCGGGCGCGGCAAGTACGGCTGGCGGGAATTCATCGCCGTGCAGGAGGCGATGCTCGACGAACTGGCCGGGGACGGTGCCTTCGTCAACGCCGTGTTCGCCTGTCCGCATCATGGCGGCGGCGTTGCGCCCTATGACATCGACAATCATCCGGCGCGAAAACCCAATCCCGGCATGCTGCTGGCGGCGGCGGAAATGCTGCCGATCACGTTCGAAGGGTCCTGGATCGTCGGCGACCGTGCCGGCGACATCGAAGCCGCCAAGCGTGCCGGCTGTGAGGGCGGCGTGCACGTTTTGTCCGGGCACGGCAAGGAAAAGGGCGAACTGGACGCAGCGCTCGCGCACCGCACGGTCGGCTTTGACGTCAAGGGGGCGGAAAGCATCGACGATGCGGGGGCGATGATCCCGCTTTTGCAGACAGGAGACGGCGCATGAGCAATCCGGCCGATATCGTCATCGACAACGCCGTCATCATCGACGGCACCGGCGCGGATCGTTTCGCCGGCGGCATTGCCATCGCGGCGGACCGGATCGTCGCCGTCGGCGACGTCAACGGATTCAAGGCCGGGCACCGCATCGACGCCGAAGGCAAGGTGGTCGCGCCCGGGTTCATTGACTGCCACACCCATGACGACCGGGTGCTGCTCGACGAACCGGCGATGACCTGCAAGGTAACCCAGGGCGTGACCACGGTGGTCGCCGGCAATTGCGGGGTCAGCCTGGCGCCGTTCCTGCCGGCCGACGACTGGGAGATGCCGGTGCCGATGGCACTGCTGGGCGACAAGAGCCAATACCGCTTTCCGAGCTTCGCCGAGTACGCCAGGGCGATCGCCAAGGCACCGCCGGCGGTCAACGCGGCGATGCTGTGCGGGCACAACACACTGCGCGCCGAAGCCATGCAGGGCGGCGTCAAACGCCCGGCCACGGATATGGAAATCGCGCGCATGCGTGAAAAGGTCCGCGAAACCATGCAGGCCGGGGCCATCGGCGTCAGTTCCGGTTTGATGTATCCGGCGGGCTTCGAGGCGCCAACGTCCGAGGTCGCGGCGCTGGCCGCTGAGGCCGGTAAGTTCGCCGGGCTGTATGCCACGCATTTGCGCGACGAGGCGGAAAAGCTCGTCCCCTCGATCGAGGAAGCCGCCGAAATCGGCCGCGCCGGCGGCGTCGCCGTGGTGCTGTCGCATCACAAGGTGACGGGGCGCAACAACTGGGGCGGCACGAAACTGTCGCTGCAACGCATCGAACAGCTTGCCGAAGGGCAGACCATTCATTTCGACGTCTATCCCTACGTCGCCAGCGCCACGGCGCTGATGGTCGACCGCATCTCGGTCGTGGAAAAGGTGCTGATCGTGGCGTCCGACAAGCATCCGCGCACGGCGGGCTGGTACCTGCACGACATCGCCGAGGAATGGGGCATGACCGAGGCCGAGGCGGCGGAGGAACTGCTGCCGGCGCAGGCGATCTATTTCGCCATGCACGAGGACGATGTCAGGCGCGTGCTGTCGCACCCGCGTGCCATGGTCGGCTCTGACGGCATTCCCGGCACCGATGCGCCGCATCCCCGGCTGTGGGGCACCTTCCCGCGTGTGCTGGGCTATTATTCACGCCAAGAGAAGCTGTTTTCGCTGGAAACCGCGGTGCACAAGATGACCGGCCACACGGCAGGGGTTTTCGGATTCACCGACCGCGGCCAACTTCGCGCGGGCGCGATTGCCGACATCACCGTGTTCGATCCGGAAACCATACTCGACCGGGCCACGTTCGAAAAGCCGACGACGCCGTCGGACGGTATCCGTCACGTCATCGTCGGCGGTGAGGTGATTTTCGAGGACGGCCGCGAGACCGGCGCACGTCCCGGACGGCTGATCGGCAGATGAACAGTGGGATATTCGCTTTACTAAAAGTCGTATAATCTTATTTTCATACTTATAAGTTGTTGTTGCTGGTATCACTCTTTCGACGGACTTAGACGACCACATGGCTTCAGACGATACCGGTATTCCCCGTGACGATCAGCTAAAGGCCCTTCGCGACGAGATCACGGCGCTTCGCGAGAAGCTGGAACTCGTTGAAGCGGATGCGGTGTTCGCCGAGGCGATGGAGAACATTTCCGAAGCCATCGTCATCTACGATGCCGACGGCCGGCTCGTCGCCTGTAACAGGAATTTCCGCGAACTGTACGATTACAGCGACGAAGAGGCGAGAAAAGGGGTGCACTTCGCCGAGCTGGGCCAGATCGATATCGATCGCGGCAACGTCGTCATCGGCGACGAATACGGCGGCGGCGATGCGTATCTGCGGCGCAAGGCCGAATACCGCAGCAAGCTTCAGGGCTCGTTCATCGTCAAGATGAAGGACGGGCGCTGGATCAAGACGGTCGACCGGCGCATACAGCGCGGCGGCTTCGTCAGCGTCCAGGTCGACATCACCGACATGAAGAAGAACGAGGAGGAACTGCGCAACGCCATGGAAACGGCGGAGAAGGCTGCGCATTTCAAATCCGAATTTCTGGCCAACATCAGCCATGACCTGCGCACGCCGCTGAACGCCATCCTCGGCTTTTCCGACATGATCCTGTCGGAATTCAGGGGGCCGCTCGGAAACCCTGCGTACAGGGATTACATCGAGGATATCCGCGAAAGCGGGCAGCTTCTGTTGTCGATCGTCAACGACATCCTGGACACGGTGAAGCTGGAAAGCGGCAAGCTGGTGCTCGAATGCGAACGCTTCGACGTCATTGCGTGCTCGGAAAGCGTGGTCAAAAGAATCCGCTCGATCACCCTGAAGAAAAATCTGACCGTCAGTATCGGCAAGGAAGACGGCTTTCCCGAGACCATCTGCTCGGATCAGCGCGCAACGGTGCAGATTCTCAACAACCTGCTGTCGAACGCCGCCAGACACAGCGAAGACGGCGCGACCATCGCCATTGATTGGCTGCAGCCGGATGCCGGCCGCATCGCGGTGTGCGTGACCGACACCGGCGCGGGCATGGCTGCCAATATCCTCGAGAAGATCGGCGATCCTTTTCTGCAGGAAGGCTCCTACACCGTGCATTCAAACGAAAAGGGGTCTGGGCTCGGCCTGTATATCTGCAAAAAGCTGATCACCGCCATGGGCGGGCAGATGGATATCACCAGCGAAGTCGGCAAGGGAACACGCGTCTGCATGTCCTGGCCGGCCGACTGCAGCGGCCCGGCATTCGCCCAATCCTGACGCGCCGGGATTACTCCAGGGTTTCCATCAGCCGGATCATCAGACGGCAGCGCTCGACCAGGCTCGAGTAATAAATGAACTCGTCGTTGGCGTGCGCGCCATGGCCGTCGGCACCGAGGCCGTCCAGCGTCGGGATGCCGAGCGCGCCGGTGAAGTTGCCGTCC
The DNA here is from genome assembly GCA_038100295.1 of Thalassospiraceae bacterium. Lineage (GTDB taxonomy): Bacteria > Pseudomonadota > Alphaproteobacteria > Rhodospirillales > Casp-alpha2 > UBA4479. The sequence goes on along the minus strand of JAYNVG010000001.1, from coordinate 141,772 downwards.
GATCCGCCGCCGGTCTTGAGATCCTGCAGCTCGAAGCCGATCTCCGCGGCGCAGGCCTTGGCGTGTTCGAACAGCTTTTCGATGCCCTCGAACTTCTCGTAGGGCGGACGGTCGACGCCGCCTTCGACGGTAATCGTGCACCCCGGGTCTTCCGGCTGCAGTCCCTCGACGTAGGCCATGACTTTCTCGGCGGCCGCCATGTCGGGGATGCGGATGTCGACGCTGATGGTACAGTCCTCGGGCACCACGTTGGTCAGCGTGCCGCCGGAAATCAGCCCGACGGAGCAGGTCCGGCTCTTGGCGTAGTCGGTCAGCGCTTCAAGTTTGAGGATAATGTGCGCCATCTCACGGATCGCCGAGCGGCCGTCCATGTGCCGGACACCGGCGTGGGCGGGCACGCCCTTGACCTTGATCTCGTACTGCAGGCGGCCGTTGCGCGCGGTGACGATCTTGCCGCCTTCGCGGGCCGGTTCGGTGACCAGCACGTATTTGTGCTTCATGCCTTCCTCGGCGATCATCGCCTTCGAGGTCGGCGAGCCGATCTCCTCTTCGGGGATGAACATGAAGGTGACCGGCAGCGGCGTCTGCTTGCCCTCGCGGATCAGGTGACGCATGGCGTGCAGCGCGATGTAGGCACCGGCTTTCATGTCATAGATTCCGGGGCCGTAGACCTTGTCGCCTTCGCGGCGGATCGGGTTCTTGGTTTCCTTCATGCCGATCGGGTGCACGGTGTCGAGGTGCGACAGCACGAGGATGCCCGGCCCGTCGCCGCCTTCCCTGGTGCCCCAGGGCGTGCGGCATCTCAGGATGTCGCCGAAGCCGTCGCGGCCCGGCGTGCGGTCGATTTCCAGCCCCATGGTCTGCGCTTCGCTTTCGACCTGATCGACCATGCCGTTGACCGCCTGGCCGTCGTGGCTCGGGCTTTCGATCTCGACCCAGCGCAGGACGCCGGCCAGAATTTCATCGGCGTCGAGCGCCGGCAGGTTCGATTTCGTGTTATTCATCTTTTCCCCCGGGGGTGTGCTTGGTATGAGACTGGGTATCCGGAACGGACGGCTTCAGGATAAATCACCGGGCGGAGAGGCGAAACCATCATGTCGATCACGGATGATTTGAAACTGCGTCAGGCCGTGGCCGGTGACGTTGCCGGAATCGTCAACCTGCTGGCCGACGACCCGCTAGGCGCGAAACGGGAAAATCCTGGCGACCCGGCTTATGACGCGGCGTTCGCGGCCATTGATCGCGATCCTAACAACGAACTTTGGGTGATCGAAGGGCCGGACGGCCGCGTGCTCGGTGTTCTGCAGCTCACCTTCATTCCCGGCATCACGCACACCGCCGGTACCCGTGCGCAGATCGAAGGGGTGCGCGTCGCCGACGAACTGACCGGCAAGGGCGTCGGCACCTGGTTCTTCCAGCAGATGATCGAGCGTGCGCGGGCAAAGGGTGCCCGCCTGGTGCAACTGACGTCGGACAAGACGCGCACGGACGCCATCCGCTTTTACGAGAACCTGGGCTTCACCGCCTCACACGAAGGCTTCAAGCTGAAGTTCGATTAGCTGGGCATTTTCAGGTGATACGATTTAGGTCGCGTCAGGCTCTGATAACCGAGCGATGACAGCGCCGCGCCGCGGCCGGTTTCCTTGCAGCCGGTCCAGCACAGGCCGGGGTCGAGGTAATCGGCGCGGTTCATGAAGATGGTGCCGGTTTCAATCCGCCTGCCGATGGCGGCGGCGCGGGCCGGATCCCTGGTCCACAACGACGCGGTCAGGCCGAAGTCACTGTCGTTCATCAGCGCCACGGCTTCATCGTCGCTTTCGACTTTCATGATACTGACCACGGGGCCGAAACTCTCGTCGCGCATGACGCGCATGTCGTGGTCCACGTCGATCAGGATCTGCGGCATCAGATACGCCCCGCCGTCGTCGGCGGGAAACAGCTTCGGGTCGACCAGCGCCGTGGCCCCGGCGGTGATCGCTTCGGATGTCTGGGCACGTACCTCGGCGGCAAAGCGCACGTTCGCCATCGGCCCCAGCGTCGTCGCCGCATCGAGCGGATTGCCGAGTGTGTAGCCGCTGACGATGGCGACCGCTTTCTCGACGAACGCGTCGAACAGCGACGCCGTGACGTAAATCCGCTCAATCCCGCAGCAGCATTGCCCGGAATTGAACATGGCGCCGTCGATCAGGGTATCGGCGGCGGCGTCGACATCGGCATCGTTCATGACGTAGCCCGGGTCCTTGCCGCCCAGTTCCAGTCCGACGCCAGTGAACGTGCCGGCGGCGGCCTTTTCGATGGCGCGTCCACCGCCGACGGAACCGGTGAAGTTGACGAAGCCGAAACACTTTGCCGCGATCAGTTCCGACGTCGTCGCGTGATCGAGAAACAGGTTCTGGAACACGCCGTCGGGGACGCCAGCCTCGCTAAAGGCGCGCACCATGCGCTCGCCGACCAGCAGTGTCTGCGTCGAATGCTTGAGGATCACGGTATCGCCGGCGATCAGCGCTGGGGCGACGGTATTGATCGCCGTCATGTAGGGATAGTTCCAGGGCGCGATAACCAGAACCACGCCGACCGGTTCGCGCTCGATACGGCGCTGAAAGGCGTTGCTGTCTTCGATGACCAGGGGCTTGAGGGCCTCGGGCGCGATGTCCGCCATGTACGATGCACGCTCGTCGACACCCCGGAATTCACCGCCGTACCGGACCGGGCGGCCCATCATATGCGCCAGTTCGGGGACCACTTCGTCGGTCATCTCGCCGAGACGGGCGACCCCGGCGCGGACCAGGCGGATGCGCTCGTCGAGCGAAAGCGCCGCCCAGTCCGGCTGCGCATCGCGTGCGCGCCCGGCGGCGGCGAAGGCTTGATCGCGGCTGACGACGGGACGTTCGGCGAAAACCGAGCCGTCGATCGGGGAAATGCATTTCAGGGTCGTGCTCATGGCGTGGGCCTCTGATTTAGGGTGCGGGGCGTTCCGGCATTCTTAGGACGCCGCCGCATGAACGTAAATACCCCCGGCAACGGGTGCCGGGGGTATCTTTCGAACGCGAAAACAGGGATCAGCCGTAACGGTACGGGCGGCCTGCCTTCAGCATGTCGGCGTTGTACTTCTTGAAGATGTCGACGACCTTTTTCTTGGTCGCTGATTCCGAGGCGATCTCGTCCCAGAACTTGATCGCGGCGGCTTCGACCGTTTCCCATTCCTTGTCGGGGATGGTGGTCAGCTTCATCTTGGTGCCGTTGACGCGCAGCGATGCCTCGCCGCCCCAGTACCACCACTGGCGGTAATAGTGCGAGCTGTCGAAGGTCAGCTTCAGCAGTTCCTTCAGGTTGTCCGGTACCTTGTTCCAGCTATCCATGTTGGCGAAGAACGAACCGGCCCACGCGCCGGAGATGTTGTTGGTCAGGAAGTAGTTGGTCACGTCCGCCCAGCCGACGGTGTAATCCTCGGTAATGCCGGACCAGGCGATACCGTCCAGCTCGCCGGTTTGCACCGCGACTTCGATGTCTTCCCACGGCAGCGTCACCGGCACGACGCCGAACTGCGTCAGGAAGCGGCCCGCGGTCGGGAACGTGAAGACCCGCTTGCCCTTGAGATCGGCGAGCGAGTTGATCGGGTCCTTGGTGGCGAAGTGGCACGGGTCCCACGAACCGGCGGAGATGTGCTTGACGCCGACCTTGGAATATTCCGCGTCCCAGATCTCGTTCAGACCGTACTGGTTGAACAGCACCGGCACGTCCAGCGAATAGCGGCTGGCGAACGGGAAGTAGCCGCCGAACACGGTAACCTCTGTCGGCGACGCCATGGAATCGTCGTCCGACTGCACGGCGTCGATGGTGCCCGACTGCATGGCGCGGAACAGTTCGCCCGTAGGCACCAGCTGATCGGCGAAGAACAGTTCGATTTCCATCTGCCCGGCAGCGACCTTGTTGAAGCTGTCGATGGCCGGCTTGATGACGTGCTCGGCCAGCGCCGGACCGGCATATGTCTGCATGCGCCATTTGATCGGCGCCTGCGAATGCACCGCGGGGGCGGCGAGCGAGGAGGCACCGGCGACACCGGCGGCGGCACCGGCTTTCAGAAATTTGCGTCTTGTTGTCGTCATTGTCCTCTCCTGTGGTCTTGCGGTTATTTGATTTCCAAATCCCATAGAGTGTAACCCTAACCGGCCCCTTGGCGGAGTCCTTGTTATTTCGAATACACGTATTCCGGCAGCCACAACGCGATTTCCGGAAACACCATGATCAGCGTCAGGGCCACGATCATCACCAGAACGAACGGCAGGATCGAGCCGTAGATATCGCGGATACCGATTTCTGGCGGTGCCATGGCGCGCATCAGAAACAGATTATAGCCGAACGGCGGCGTCATGTAGGCGATCTGCGTGGTGATCGTGTACAGCACGCCGTACCACACCAGATCGAAGCCCAGCGCCGCAACCAGCGGCACGTACAGCGGCGCGACGATGACCAGCATCGCGGTGTCGTCCAGGAACGTGCCCATGATCAAAAACGAAAGCTGCATCAGGATCAGGATCATGAACGGGTTCAGGTGCAGCTGCTCGGTGAACAGGTTGTCGATGGCCTTGACCGCGCCCAGCCCGTCGAACACCGCGCCGAAGCCCAGCGCGGCCAGAATGATCCACATGAACATGCATGAAATCGCCAGCGTCTGGCGCACCGAAACCTCGAACACTTCCCTGGTCATGCGGCGTTTGACGACCGCCGCCATGAACGCCGTCAAAGCGCTGATGGCGGAGCTTTCGACGAGGCTGGTCCAGCCGTTGACGAACGGGATCATCATCGCCGCGAAGATCACCAGCGGCAAAAGCCCGGCCTGCAACAGGCGCAGCTTTTCCGACAGGGGCACGTTGCGTTCTTCCTTCGGCAGCGCCGGCCCCAGGTGCGGCTGCAGCTTGCAGCGGATATAGATGTAGATCACGAACAGGGCGGCCATCATCAGCCCCGGCACGACGCCGGCCAGCCACAACTGCCCGACCGGTTGGCGCGCGATCATCGCGTACAGCACGAGCACGACCGAGGGCGGCACGAGGATTCCCAGCGACGACCCCGCCTGGATGACCCCGGTCACCATGCGCTTGTCATAGCCGCGCCGGAGCAGTTCCGGCAGCGCGATGGTGGCGCCGATGGCCATGCCCGCGACACTGAGGCCGTTCATTGCCGAGATCAGCACCATCAGGCCGATGGTGCCGATAGCCAAGCCGCCGTGCACCGGCCCCATCCAGACGTGGAACATCTTGTACAGATCGTCGGCGATCTTGGATTCCGACAGCACGTAGCCCATGAAGATGAACATCGGCAGGGTCAGCAGCGGATACCATTTCATCAGCTTCATCGCTGACGAGAACGGGATCGTCGAGCCGCCGGTGCCCCACAGCGCTAGCGCCGCTATCACGGCGACGCCGCCGATGGCAGCGAACACCCGCTGGCCCGTCATCAGCATCAGCATCATCGACGAGAACATCAAAAGCGCGATCATTTCATAGGACATGGATCAGAATTCCCAGCCCTTGATCTTGGCGATGTCCTTGAACAGCTCGGCGATGGACTGCAGCAGCATCAGCAGAAAGCCGATGCACATGATGGTCTTGATCGGCCACAGCACCGGCCGCCACGCGGTCGGGTTACGCTCGCCGTACTGGAACGCATAAGCGGTGCTGTCGATGGCGCCGTACAGCATGACGCCGAGATAGAACAGCAGCATCAGCACTGTGATGGAATCGAAACACGCCTTCTTTTTCACGGACCAGTTGGCGTACAGCAGGTCCATGCGGACGTTGGCGTTCAACTGTATCGAATACGGCCCGCCCAGGATGTAATAGGCGACCATGGCGAACTGCGCGACCTCGAGGGTCCACAGCGACGGCAGGAAGAAAGTCTTGGAAATCGACGACCACAGCAAAATCGCCGCCATTACGAAAATACCGTACATGACGATACGGCCGATGCGGTAGTTCACCGCCTCGACGTATTTGACGTATAGCCTGATCGCGTTCGGCATCCGCCCCCCTGAGTGACACCATGCTCCCATGGCCGCGCTTTTTGCTGCACGCGCGTTATGGGCAGGTTAGCCGACCCACAGTTTCGGTCAAGCGGGGAGCGAGTTGCTTGCCCCTCTCCCGGCGCTGCGCGCCTCCCTCTCCCGAGGGAGAGGGATAGCAATGCGTGAGTCCCCTCTCCCTTGGGAGAGGGACAGGGAGAGGGGAAACGTTATACCTAGACCGCCAGCGCCATGCCGTCGCGGCCGGGGTCGGCACCGCCGTCGACGCCGTTTTCCGTGATGCGGATCGCATGCACGCCGGCGAAGTGGAAATTCAGCGGATAGCGGCGGAAGCTATACCCGTCGGCTTCCAGTTCCGCCTGCACGAATCTGGGGATGCGGTTGACGATCTCGATGATGTCGCTGGTCGCCGAGAAGCGCGGCGCCGAGACCGCTTGCTGCGCGTCCATGCCGAAATCGATGACGTTGAGGATGCCCTGCAGCACACCCATGGCGATATAGGTGCCGCCAGGCGCGCCGATCAGCAGCATCGGCTTTGCGTCCTTGAAGACGATCGTCGGTGCCATCGACGTGAACCGCGACTTGCCCGGCGCCAGCGAGCCGGTCTTGCCGGGGCGCGGGTCGAACACGCCCATGCAGCCGTTGTAGACGAAGCCCAGGCCCTCGGTCGTGACCCCCGACGGCATGCCCAGCGAATGCGTCATGGTGACGCAGTTGCCGTTTCTGTCGACGGTGCACAGATGCGTGGTTTCCTTCTGGTCCTCGCCCTTCTGCAGGCGCGGCACGTGGGTCTTTTCGCCGGACTTGATGCGGTCCGCCATCTGCTTCGCGTAGTCCTTGGACAGCAGCTTATCCAGCGGGATGTCGACGAATCGCGGATCGCCGACATGGTTGTCCTTGTCGACGGTGGCGATCTTCATTGCCTCGGCGACGGTGCGGATGTAGTCGGGGCTGTTGAGACCCATCCCGGCGAGATCGAAGTTCTCGAGGATGTTCAGCATCTGCAGCACCATGACGCCGCCGCCGGGCGGCGGTGAAGAAGCGATCTGATAGCCCCGGTAATCGGTCCACAGCAGTTCGGTATCCTCGGGGCCGGCGTTCTTCAGGTCTTCGGCCGAGATCAGGCCGCCGTTGGCGGCCATGTCGGCGACGATTTTGGATGCGATCTCACCTTCATAGAAATCGTCGGCGCCGGCCTTGGCGATGCGGGTATAGGTCGCCGCCATGTCCGGGTTCTTGATGACGCCGCCCATCGGTTTCATGGAACCGTCCTCGTTGAGATAGATTTTCGCCGTCGCCGGCGAGCCGCGCAGGTATTCGATGTGCTCGACCCGGCCGCCCGGTTCGACCTGTTCCCAGAAGCGGCGCACGTGCGGGCGGATCATCCAGCCGCTGGCGGCGTATTCGATGGCCGGCTGGATCACCTCGGCGAGGCTCTTGGTGCCCCATTTTTTCAGCGCGGTGTCATAGGCGCGCAGGCTTTCCGGCGTGGCGATGGCCTGATAGCCGACTTCGTTGACGCGGCCCTTGAGGATAAAGCCGAAACCGTCCTCGCATTCGGCGATCAGCTTGTCGGCCCACATGTCGGGGGTGACGCCCAGCGGCGCTCGGGCATGGAAATCAAGGCACTGATGCAAGCCGAAATCCGGCAGGTAGACATGCATCGAGCCGAACCCGGCGATCCCCGACATGAACGGATCAACGGCGGTCTGCACCAGCGCCGTGGCGATCGCCGCGTCGACGGCGTTGCCTCCGGATTTCAGCACCATCGCGCCCGCTTCGACGGCCTCGGGTTGCGGCGCGCACACCATGCCGTTTGCCATGTGACTGGTCATGAAAATCTCTCCTCGAATGTCAAAGCCGGATGGCGGCGTTATTCAGCGTAGCCCGAATCGATCCGGTCAAGCATGCGCTTCAGGGCGTCCCACTGCATGGTGGCGCTCTTGCCGCTGGAATAGCTCTGCTCGAACTGCTGTGCCGTTTTCTCCGCCGTTTCGTCGTCGACGATGCGAAGCTCACCGCCACCGGCCTGCGCCATCAACTGGAGCTGGCAGGCGTCGTTCAGGCGCTTGTGCAGGATGAAGGCGTTACCGACGCTGTCGCCGACCGTCATCAGGCCGTGGTTCCACAGGATCATGGCCTTCAGATCGCCGAGGTCGCGGGCCAGGCGGTCGCGCTCGTCCAGATCGTCGGCGATGCCTTCGTAGTCGTGATAGGCGACCCGGTTGTAGAAACACAGCGACTTCTGGTTCAGCATCAGAAGGCCGTTCTTCTGTGCCGAAACGGCCATGCCTTCCATGGTGTGGGTGTGCATGACGCAGACCGCATCCTCGCGATTCATGTGGATCGCCGAATGAATGGTGAAGCCGGCCTTGATGTAGCCGAACGGGCTTTCCATGATCTTGTTGCCGTCGCAGTCGATCTTGATCAGCGAAGACGCGGTGATTTCCTCGAACTTAAGGCCCAGCGGATTGATCAGGAAGTGGTGGTCGGAACCGGGCACGCGTGCCGAATTGTGCGTGAACAGCAGATCGTCCCAGCCGTAGTGGGCGACAAGACGATAACAGGCCGCTAGATCGACCCGCATCTGCCATTCTTCATCGGACACGCGGTCGCGTACCGACGGCAATTCAAGTGCATGCACGTTGCTCATTTATGTTCCTCCAGCTACGACTATCCCATAAGGTTCTATCATCGACGGTCTTTCCGCAAGACCTGCAGGTTGGTATTCCAGACGTTAATTCAAGTTTTCATCATAAGTTCTCAGGGAGATCGAAAGTGTCGGACAGCAATTCAGAGATGGGCTGGAATGTCTCGCCCAGGGACTATGTACGTTCTCTGGACAAGGGCTACGAGGGTGAACGGCTGAGCTCGTGCTACGTGCCGATGCGCGACGGTGTCCGTCTCGCCGTCGACATTCACCTGCCCGGCACCGCCGACGAGGACAGGGCCTATCCGACGATCTGCATCTTCACGCCGTATTACCGGCGCTTCGCGCTCCGGGAAGGGCACAGGGAAGGTATAGACCCGTGTCCGACCATCGCCTTTTACCGCGACAATTTCGTCAAGCGCGGCTATGCACTGGTCTGTGTCGACGTGCGCGGGTCCGGCGCCAGTTTCGGCTGCCGTGATGGTTTCCGCTCGCCGGCCGAGCGGCTGGATCACCACGACACCGTCGACTGGGTGGCGCAGCAGCCGTGGTGCGACGGCAACATCGGCGCGACGGGCATTTCGTACCCGGGTGCGGCGTCGGATTTCCTGGCCTCGACCTGTCATCCGGCGGTAAAGGCCGTGGCGCCGCTGTTCGCGGTCTGGGATACGTGGTCGAACCATCTGTATCCGGGCGGCGTGCTGCTGACCTGCGTGACACGCAATTACGGCCAGCTCGCCGACGCACTGGATTTCGACCGCCGCGACCTGATCCCGGACTATGCGTATTTCAAGGACGACGATCTGGCCGGTCCGGCGCCGGTCGACGAGGACAGCGACGGCGCGATGGTGCAGGCCGCGCTCAAGGATCACGTCGCGAACTTCAACATGCAGGATTTCGCGCAGCAGTTCCGCTTCCGCGACGACGCGCTGACCGACAACCCGGATTACCAGAGCCGCGTCATCTGCCCGTACAACTATGCCAGCCGCGATGCCGACAAGCAGACCGCGTACTACACCATATCGGGATGGATGGACGGCGGCGGCTATTCCACCGGCACCATCCAGCGTTATCTGTGGCTCAAGGAAAAGCATCACCGCCTGATGCTGGGGCCGTGGGATCACGGTGCGCGCGGCCACGTCAGCCCGTGGCGCGGCGACAAACCGGGCGCCCAGCAGCCGTTCGTTGCCGCCGAGGTAGTGCGCTTCTTCGATACGCACCTCAAGGGCCTCGATACGGGACTCGAGGCCGAGGACCCGGTGCACTATTTCACCATGGGTGCCGAGCAGTGGCAGTCCGCCGCAAGCTGGCCACCGGCCGAGCCGGACACGATGCTGTATTTCAATGCCGGTGGGGCCTTGAGCGACAGCGTGCCCGCGGATGACGGCGGCGACGACTATCAGGCGGATTACAATTGCCGCACCGGGTTCCACAGCCGCTATGACCGGCTGTACATCGCAAACGTCGAGACGTACTACGACGACTGGCACGGCCGTGACGAAAAGATGCTGAACTACACCGCCGAGCCGTTCCAGGCGGATACGGAAATGACCGGACATCCGGTCGTCGATCTGCACTTCACGTGCTCGGAAAAGGACGCAACGTTCTTCGTCTATATCTCCGACATCACGCCGGAGGGGAAATCCGTCTATGTGACCGAAGGCGTGTTCCGCGCGCTGCACCGCAAGATCGGCGAACTGCCGAAGGACATACCGCCGACCGGGCCTGCGCATTCCTTCAACCGCGCCGACGCCGAGCATCTGACCCCGGGCGAGCCCGCCGAGTGTGCGTTCGAGCTGCTGCCGACATCGTACCTGTTCCGTGCCGGGCATCGGCTCCGGTTTTCCATCGCCGCCGCCGACAGCGATCATTTCACGCGAATTCCCGACGGCCGCCCGCCGAAACTCCGCTTTTTGCGTTCTCCGGCCCGGGCCTCGGTTATCCGCCTGCCGATAGTTGCGAGATAGAGCATTGAAATTGCGAAAACCCTTCCGATATGCAGATAGGAGAAGGGGGTGACATGGCCAATGAGCTGATACCCGATATCGATCCGGCGTTGCAGCCGACGCCCGAGGATCTGAATTTCGATCTCAAGGAAGCGCTCAGGGCGATCTACCTGATCAGAACACGTGCGCCGGAAGACGGTTTCACGGCCCAGTCGCTCGGTTCGGAACGGGCCGGACATGCGGTCCTGATCGACGAGCGGGGTCTTCTGCTGACCATCGGCTACCTGGTGGTCGAGGCGGAAAGCGTCTGGCTGGTCGACGCCGACGGCGCCGCCATCGAAGGCCATGTGCTCGGCGCGGACACGGAAACCGGTTTCGGCCTGGTGCAGATGCTGGGCCGTCCCGCGATCAAGCCGCTGAAGATCGGCACCGCCGAGGACCTGGAGGTCGGCGACCGGGCCATCGTCGCCGGCTACGGCGGCTGCAGCCAGGCGGTCGATGTCGAGGTGGTGGGGCGGCGCGAGTTCGCCGGCTATTGGGAATATCTGCTGGACCGCGCCATATTCACCTCGCCGCCGCATCCGTTCTGGGGCGGCGCGGCGCTGATCGGCGAGGACGGTACGCTGAAGGGCATTGGCTCGCTGTTCGTCCAGGAAGGCGCGCACGGTGACGATGACGACGGTGCGCGCGAAGGCAACATGATCGTGCCGATCGACCTGTGGGCCGGGATCAAGGACGACCTGATCAACCACGGCCAGCGCATATCGCCGCCGCGCCCGTGGCTCGGCATGTTCTCGGCGGAATCCGCGGGCAAGGTGATCATCGCCGGTCTGTGGTCCGGCGGTCCGGCGGAAAACGCCGGTCTGGAAACGGGCGATCTGGTGCTCGAGATCGCCGGTATACCGGTGTCCTGCATGGCGTCCATGTACAAGACCATCTGGTCGCTCGGCCCCGCCGGGGTAACGGTGCCGATGACGGTGTTCCGCGACAAGCGGATCATCGAAATCGAAATCGACAGCGCCAGCCGCACCGACTTCTACAAGAAGCCCGGCCTGCACTGAACATGGTGCGGACGTCGGGGCGCGCACTCGGGGTCGCCGGCGCCGATATCGTGCTTTTCGAAAACGCCTTTCCCGAACCGGACCGTCTATTCGATGCCGTGCGCGAAGAAGCGGACTGGCAGAGCGGCAACATCACCCTGTTCGGGCGCACCCATGCCATGCCCAGGCTGGTCTGCTGGATGGGCGACAGGCCGTACCGTTATTCCGGCCTGACCCATCCGCCCGCGCCGTTCACGCCGACGGTGCGCGAGATCGCGGCGACGGCGGCGGAGATTGACGAGGCAGCCTTCAACGGCGTGCTCCTCAATCTCTATCGTGACGGACGGGATTCCATGGGCTGGCACGCCGACGACGAGGCCTCGCTCGGCCCCGCGCCGGTCATCGCCTCGGTCAGTCTGGGCGGCGTGCGCCGCATGCGCTTCAAACCGAAGAAACATTTCGACGGCGCGTCATTCGGCATCGATCTGCCGTCCGGCAGCCTGCTGGTGATGCGCGGGTCGACACAGGCCAACTGGCTGCATGCGGTAGCGAAAACCGCAAAGCCGGCACTGCCGCGCATCAACCTGACGTTTCGCAGGATCGTGGAATAGGTCTGTATCTGGCCGTTTCAGGCCGGTTCGGCTTCGGCGACGAAATCCTCGGCGATCAACGTCGCGTATTCCTTCAACAGCGGCACGTGCTTGACCGCTTCGTCGACGCTCATCCGCGCCGCCGGGGCGTGAATGGCAAGCCCGGATATCACATGCTCGGCGTCGGCATGGATCGGCACCGCGACGGAAATGATGCCGTCATGGTATTCCTCGTTGTTGATCGAATAGCCGCGCTGGCGGGTCTTCGCGCAGTCGGCTTCCAGCGCGTCGGCGTCGGTCAGTGTCCGCGCGGTATAGGCCTTGAGGTCGACCCGCTCGAGGATGCGCTTGCGAGTCCGGCTCGGCAGATAGGCCAGAAACAGCTTGCCGAGGCCCGTGCAGTGCACCGGCACGCGGCTGCCCGGGTGTAGTTCGGCGCGCAGCGGGAAATTGCTTTCGACCCGGTCCAGATACAGCACGCTGTCGCCGTCGAGGATGCCGACGTTGCAGGTCTCGGAAATCTTGTCGACCAGCCGCGCCAGGAGGGCATTGCGGGGCGCATAGCGGATGCACCAGCCGAACACGTCCTTGGAAATGTCGAAAAGTTTGGGACCGATGGCATAACGGTCGCGGACCGGTTCGCGGTAGAGGAATCCGTGTTCCTCGAGCTGGCGGGCGGTACGGTGCACGGTTTGCTTCGGACGGCCGAGCGCCTCGGCCAGTTCCGGCAGCGACAACGGCCGGCGCGCAGCCAGAATGACTTCGATCACGGCAAACGCCTTGATCACCACGGGTTCCGCGTTGTCGCTCATGTTCCTCCCCAAATCCCCGCAATTTTCCTATCACTTTGCGGCGCAGGTTGAAAGAGGAAGGGCGATTTAAACCCCAAGGTATCGGGCAGCGGTTTCCGGTGCCGCGTCCAGTTCGGCGAAGCTGCCCTGCCAGGCGGTGCGGCCGCTTTCCAGGATCACCGCCCGTTCGGCGACGACCCGCGCCAGACGGCGGTTCTGCTCGGAAATCAGGATCGAGATGCCGTCGCCCCGAAGTGCGCTCAGCGCATCGCCGAGTCGGCGCACGACCACCGGTGCGAGACCTTCCGACGGCTCGTCGAGCAGCAGCACGTCGGGGTTGCCCATCAGCGCGCGGGCGATGGCCAACATCTGCCGCTCGCCCCCCGACAGCGTGCCGGCGGCGGCGGCGTGGCGCCGGGCGATTTCGGGAAACAGCTCGAAGGCCCTGGCCTGCGTCCAGCGGGTTTTGCCGCCGGGGCCCGGCTTGGCGCCTGCGAGCAGATTTTCGGTGACGCTCAGGCTTTCGAAGATACGGCGTTCCTCGGGAACGTAGCCGAGCCCGGCTTCGGCGATGGCGTGCGACGGCAGACCGGCGATGTTGCGGCCGTGCAGCGTCACCGTACCGTGCCACGGCCGGATCAGCCCCATGACGGTTTTCAACAGCGTCGATTTGCCGGCACCATTGCGGCCCAGAATGGCGAGACTGCCGGCCTCGCCGAGGCCGAGCGAGATATCCTCGATGGCCAGCGCCTTGCCGTAGCCGCTGGTAAGGCCGGTGACGTCAAGCATGGCTGTCCTCCACGTCACCGAGATAGACTTCCTGTACACGCGCGTCGGCGCGGACCGCCTCTGGCGTGCCGTCGGCGATCAGCCGTCCCTGATCCATCGCCAGCACGCGGTCGGCGAAGCCGAAGACGGTTTCCATGTCGTGTTCTGTGAACAGCACCGTGATGCCCCGGGCCTGCACCAGCGCGGAGATCCGCTGCATGATGGCAAGGCGTTCGTCGGCGGCCATGCCGGCGGTCGGCTCGTCGAGCAGCAACAGCCGCGGCGCCGAAGCCAGCACCATGGCCAATTCGACACGCTTCACGTCGCCATAGGCCAGCGCCGTCACCTGTGCCTCGGCCAGTCGGGCGATGCCGACCTCGGCCAGCAGGTCCGGCGCCCCTTCAGGATCACGGTCGGCGGCCATCAGCGCGGTTTCGACGTTTTCGACGACGCGCATCGAGCGGAAAGTGGCGGCGATCTGGAAGGTGCGGCCGATGCCGGCCGCTGCGCGCCGGTGCGCGGGCCAGCCGGTGATGTCTTGCGATTGGAATGCAATCCTCCCGGCATCGGCGCCCAGCGCGCCGCCCAGCAGGTTGAAACAGGTCGTCTTGCCGGCACCGTTGGGGCCGATCAGGGCGACGACCTCGCCCGGCTCGAGGGTGAACGACACACCGTCGACGGCCTTCAGGCCGCCGAAGCTCTTGCTCAGGTCCTGGACGTCGAGGATCGCGCTCATGGCCGAACCTTCCCTGTTCGGTTGATCCGCGCCGACAACGCACCGGCAATCCCGCCCGGCGCGAACAGGGCGATGGCCAGCACAGCGGCGCCGAGCAGGGCGCGCCAGTAGGGCAGGCGGCTCAGCACGTCCTCGAGAATTGAAAACACCCCGGCGCCGAGGATCGGTCCGGCCGGGGCGTGCAGACCGCCCAGCAGCACCATCACCAGCGCATCGACGGAGCGCGGGATCGCCAGGGTGTCGGGAAAAACACTGCCCTTGGAAAAGGCGAAGATGCCGCCGGCCAGTCCCGCCGCCGTTCCGGCGATGACAATCGCCGCCCAGTTGCGGCGCCGGATGTCGATCCCCAGCGCGCCGGCCCGGGCCGGGGCATCGCGTCCGGCGCGGAGTAACCGGCCGAAGCGGCCATCGGCGATGATCATCAGTGCGGCGATGCCGCCCGCGCTCAGCGCCAGCGTCAGATAATAAAAGGAAGCCGTACCTTTGGCCCATGCATCGGGCCAGATGCCGAGAATGCCGTCATCGCCGCCGGTGACGTCCTGCCACTGGATGCCGGCGGACCAGAGAATTTGTGCCGCCGCCAGCGTCAGCATGGCGAGGTAGACACCGCTGAGGCGCACCGCGAACCAGCCGATGACGACGGCGCCGACCGCGGCAATCACGGGTGCGGCAAGCAGCGCCGGCACCATCCCGGTGCCCGCGTCACGGACCATCATCGCGGCAGCATACGCCCCCAGACCGAAGAACGCGGCGTGACCGAACGATATCAGCCCGCCGGTGCCCATCATGAACTGCAGCCCGGCGGCGAACAGTGCCAGGACCAGGATGTCGCCCGTCAGCACGACCAGGAACTCACCGGCAAACAGCGGCAGGGTCAGCAGGAAGATCAACAGCACGGCTGCGGCGATCCGGCCGACCCGTCCCAGGGTCTGCGGCGGCTGAATCTCGACCGCGTGCGGCTGCGACGTAACGGGCTTGCCGAGCAGACCGTGCGGGCGCAGCACCAGGACCACGGCCATCACCGCGAACGCCGCGACCAGCGTGATTTCCGGCAGTACCAGAATACCGAAGGCGTTCAATTCGGAAATCAGCAGCGCCGCCAGAAAGGCCCCGGCGATGCTGCCCATGCCACCGATGACGACGACGACGAAAGCCTCGGCTATGATGTTGAGGTCCATCAACAGACTGGCCGGCTGGCGTGGCATTTCCAGCGCGCCCCCCAAGCCCGCCAGTGCGGCGCCGATGAAGAACGTCGCCTGGAACAGCCGGGCCGGGCGAACGCCCAGCGCCTGCAGCATTTCGCGGTCTTCGGTCGCGGCGCGGACGAGCACGCCGAAGCGGGTGCGCGTGAACATCCACCAGATCGCCGCCAGCACCGAAAGCCCGATGCCGATCAGGAACAGATCGTACATCGGGACCGGCTCGCCGAGGATGCGGACAATGCCCGTCAGGCCCGGCGCACGCGGCCCCAGAAGATCGGTCGGTCCCCAGATCCACAGTGCCGCGTCCTGGATGATCAGCACCAGCGCGAAGGTGGCGACAAGCTGGAACAGCTCCTGCGCGTCATACAGGCGACTCAGCACGGTGCGTTCCATCAGCCAGCCGACGGCGCCGACCGCGAGCGCGGCGAGTGGAATGGCCGGCCAGAATCCCAGATGCTGGGAAATGGAATAAGCGCTGAAGGCGCCGAGCATGAACAGCGAACCGTGCGCGAAGTTGACGATCCGCGTGACGCCGAAAATGATCGACAGACCGGCGGCGACGAGAAACAGCGACGAAGCACTGGCAAGGCCCGTCAGAAACTGCGCGATATAAAATCCCATGGCCGGGCTATCCTATGGGAGAGGCGGGCCGGTACGCCAGCGCAACGCGACTCTCCCCCGATTGCGGGGGAGAGTCAGTGCACGGGTATCAGTTGGCCGGGCGCATGGCTTTCGCTTCGGCTGCGGCGGGTAGAACTTCCGCCCCGTCGACGTAGCGCCAGCCGGTCATCTGTCCTGCGCCGTCGATCACATCGGTCTTGCCGACCCACGAGCCCATGGTCGCCTGATGGTCGGCGTCACGATATGTGATTTCGCCGCCGGGGGTCGCGACCTTGAGGTCCTTCATGGCCGCAACCAGCGCGGTGGTGTCGGTGCTGCCCGCTTTTTTCAGAACAGCGGCGATCGACAGCACGGTGTTGTAGCCGACCAGCGATCCCATTTTCAGGGTTTCGTTCCAGCGGGCTTCATAAGCCTTGCGGAACGCATTGTGCGCCGGCGTGTCGATGGCGTACCAGGGATAGCCGGTGACGATCCAGCCCTTGGGGGCTTCGCCTTTCAGCGGTTCCAGGTATTCCGGCTCGCCGGTCAGCAGGCTGACCACGGTGCGGCCTTCGAACAGGCCGCGTACGGTGCCTTCGCGGACCAGCGCACTGAGATCGGGGCCGAAGGTGACGTTATAGATGGCGTCGGATTTGGCGGCTTCGAGCGAGCGCACCGTGACCCCGGCGTCGATCTTGAACAGCGCAGGCCATTGCTCGTCGACGAACTTCACCGACGGTTTCAGCTTCGTCAGCACCTGCTTGAAGGCCTCGACGGCATCCTTGCCATAGGAATAGTTCGGCGACACGGTGGCCCAAGTGACAGCGTCGGTCTTGGCGGCTTCGGCGGCCAGCATCGCGGCCTGCATGTAGGTCGAGGGGCGCAGCCGGAAGGTGTAGTCGTTGCCGTTGGACCAGACCAGGGCGTCCGTCAGCGGCTCGGACGCCAGGAACATGATCTTGTTTTGCTTGGCATAGTCGGACACGGCGAGGCCGATGTGCGAGAAGAACGTTCCAGAAAGCATCACCACCTTGTCGCGCTTGACCAGTTCCTCGGCGATCTTGACGGCGGTCCCCGGCTTGCCGGCATCGTCGCGGCTGATGATTTCCAGCGGGCGGCCGTTGATGCCGCCGGCGGCGTTGATTTCCTCAAGCGCCATCTGCCAGCCTTTCCTGTAAGGCTCGGTGAAGGCCGGCAGGCGGGTATAGCTGTTGATCTCGCCGATGCGGATCGGCTCCGCCGCCTGCGCGGCAGGGATCACGGTGGCGATCAGGGATACGGAAAACATCGCCGCAAGGGCGATCGGACGCACAAACTTCATTGAATGTCTCTCTTCTGTCCTCGAAGACGCGGCGGCTGCAGGTCACGTGGCAGCCGTCTTCGGGAATTTGTAGCGGCTATTCTACGTCTATGAAAGTAGGATTGCTTATTAATTGCAAAAAACAGTTGTGAATAATAAGCCGCCTTGCGCTCCCGACGCCGATCAACACAATAGCGGTTCTATCTTGGGAGACATTCATGACCGCACTCAAAGCTACCGTCATCGGCCTCGGCGCCATGGGCATGGGCATCGCTACATCGGCACTGAAGGCAGGGCTGGACGTTACCGGCTGCGACGTCGCCGATGCGGCCGTGAAGGCATTCGCGAAGGCCGGCGGCAAAACGGCGAAAACTCCCGCCGAAGCCGCCGTCGGGGCCGACTGCCTTGCTGTTGTCGTGGTCAACCAGGAACAGACGGAAGCCGTGCTTTTCGGCGATAACGGTGCCGCCGCCGCGCTGCCCAAGGGGGCGGTGGTATTGGGCTGCGCCACGGTGCCGCCGGCCTATGCCCGTGACGTTGCGGCACGGTTGGATGCACTGGGGCTGCTGTATCTCGACGCGCCGATTTCCGGCGGTGCGGGGAAGGCAGCGACGGGGCAACTGTCGGTGATGGGGTCAGGCTCGGCGGCGGCGTTCTCTCGCGCCAGACCATTCCTGGACGCCGTCGCGGAAAAGGTTTTCGAACTGGGCGACGAGGCCGGTCCCGGCTCGACCATGAAGATGGTCAACCAACTGCTGGCCGGCGTGCATATCGCCATCGCCATGGAAGCGCTGGCGCTGGGCATCCGTTCCGGTCTCGATGCGCACACGGTATACGACGTCATCACCGCGTCTGCGGGCAATTCATGGATGTTCGAAAACCGTGTGCCGCATGTTCTCGATAACGATTACGCGCCGAAAAGCGCCGTCGACATTTTCGTCAAGGATCTGGGGATCGTGCTCGAAACCGGCAAACGGGAAGGATTTCCCCTGCCGGTGTCGGCTGCCGCGCATCAGCAGTTCCTTGCGGCCAAGGCCATGGGCCTGGGGCGGGAAGACGACGCCGCCGTGATCAAGGTGTTTGCCGCACTGGCCGGGATCGATCTGCCCGCCGCCAAAGCCAAAACCAAGGATTGAGCGATGCCGAATTTTGCCGCCAACCTGACGTTGATGTTCAACGAAGTCGATTTTCTCGACCGCTTCAAGGCGGCGTCCGATGCCGGGTTCGATGCCGTCGAGTTCCTGTTCCCCTATGCCCATTCGGCCCCCGAAGTGGCGGCGAGGCTGAAGGACAACAACCTGACGCAGGCCCTGTTCAACGCGCCGCCGGGTGACTGGGATGCAGGGGAACGCGGCATTTCGGCGCTGCCGGAGCGGATCGGCGAGTTCCGTGAAAGCATCGACAAGGCGCTGGAATATGCCCGCGCGCTCGAATGCCGGACGCTGCACGTCATGGCCGGTCTGGTCCCCGATCCAGGTGCACGCGACGACATGCTGGCGTGCTATGTCGAAAACATCCGCTACGCCGCCGACAAGTGCCAGGGCGAGGGCGTGACGATTGCGCTGGAGCCGCTGAACAGCCGCGACGTACCGGGCTATCTGATGCCCACCAGTGCCGGGATTCTCGACGTCATCGAACGGGTCGGGCGCCCCAATGTCGGCCTGCAGTTCGATTTTTACCATGTGCAGATCATGGAAGGCGATCTGGCGCGCCGCTTCGAGGCGGCGCTCGATGACGTCGTGCACGTGCAGATATCCGGCGTGCCCGAACGCCACGAACCCAGCATCGGCGAGGTGAATTACCCGTACCTGTTCAACATGATGGACCGGCTCGGCTACATGGGCTTCGTCGGCTGCGAGTATAATCCCCTCGGTGCCACGCAGGACGGCCTGGGCTGGCTGTTCGACTGAGTTTTCTTGTCTTCGCGGGACAAAATGTCGTGCTGGCCCGGAACGCCTAAAGACTGGCATTTACGCCTTTATTCTGTATAACCCCAGCTTGATGTTGCAATGCGGCATCGCGAAAACGGGGCCGGACATACTTCCGGTCCGCCGGCGATGCCCTTTATGGATTTGACGAGGAACGAATGACCGAACGCGTGCAGAACGGCGGCTTGCAGATCGACAAGACGCTCTATGACTTTGTAAACGATGAGGTGTTGCCGGGGATCGGCATCGCAGCGGACGATTTCTGGGGCAAACTGGCTGGGATCGTTCAGGAACTGACGCCGGTCAACCGGGCGCTGCTTGAACGGCGCGACGAACTGCAGACCATGATCGATGCCTGGCACCGCGACAACAAGGGCGCGCCGTCGGACCTTGCCGCCTACAAGGCGTTTCTGACCGAAATCGGTTACCTGGTTCCCGAAGGGGATGATTTCTCGATCACGACCTCGAACGTCGATCCGGAGATCTCCACCATCGCCGGTCCGCAGCTCGTGGTACCGCTGACCAATGCACGCTATTCGCTGAACGCCGCCAACGCGCGCTGGGGCAGCCTGTACGATTCCCTTTACGGCACCGATGCCATTCCGTCCGATGACGGCTGCGAGATCACCAAGGCCTACAATCCCAAACGTGGCGCCAGGGTCATCGCCTGGGCGCGGGATTTCCTCGACAGGAATGCACCGCTGGCCGCCGGCTCGCACGCCGATGCCGCCGGTTACCGGGTAGTCGACGGCTCGCTGGTCATCACCATGAAGGACGGATCGGAAACCGCGCTCGAGGTCCCGGAAGACCTGGCCGGTTTCACCGGCGATGCGGCATCCCCGAATTCCGTGCTGTTCGTCAACAACGGCCTGCATTTCGAGATCGTCATCGACCGCGACCATTTCATCGGCAAGGACGATGCCGCCGGGATCGCCGACCTTGTCATGGAATCCGCCATCACCACGATCATGGACTGCGAGGATTCCGTCGCCGCCGTCGACGGCGAGGAAAAGACACTGGTCTACCGTAACTGGCTCGGCCTGATGAAGGGCGACCTGACGGCGAGCTTCGACAAGGGCGGCAAGACCGTCGAGCGGGCACTGAACCCGGACCGGGTTTACACCACGCCGGGCGGCGGCGACGTCACGCTGTCGGCGCGCTCGCTGCTTCTGGTCCGCAATGTCGGTCACCTGATGACGACACCGGCGGTGCTCGATGCCGACGGCAATGAGGTGTTCGAAGGTCTGCTCGACTGCATGGTCACCGCGGCCATCGCCAAGCACGACCTGGACGGCCTCGGCAAGTACCGCAACTCGCATACCGGATCCATGTACATCGTCAAACCGAAGATGCACGGCCCCGAGGAAGTCGCTTTCGCCGCCGAGACCTGTGCCAGGGTCGAGGATGCTCTGGGTATCCAGCGCGGCGCGCTGAAGCTCGGCATCATGGATGAGGAACGCCGCACCACAGTCAACCTCAAGGAATGCATCCGCGCTGCCAGGGACCGCATCGTGTTCATCAACACCGGCTTCCTGGACCGTACCGGCGACGAGATTCATACCTCGATGGAAGCCGGCCCGATGATCCGCAAGGCGGACATGAAGCAGGCACCGTGGATTGCCGCCTATGAGGACTGGAACGTCGACATCGGTCTGCTGTGCGGCCTCAAGGGCAAGGCACAGATCGGCAAGGGCATGTGGGCCATGCCGGACCTGATGCACGACATGCTGGAAATCAAGATCGGCCATCCCAAAGCCGGGGCCAACACGGCGTGGGTGCCGTCGCCGACGGCGGCGACCCTGCATGCGACCCATTACCACCAGGTCGTGGTTTCCGAAGTTCAGGAAAAGCTCAAGTCGCGCCCGCGCGCCAGCCTTGACGATATCCTGTCGTATCCGGTGACCGATCTGCCGAACTGGTCGGCGGAAGACATCCAGGCCGAACTGGACAACAACGCCCAGGGCATTCTCGGCTACGTGGTGCGCTGGATCGATCAGGGCGTCGGCTGTTCCAAGGTGCCGGACATCAATAACGTCGGCCTGATGGAAGACCGCGCGACGCTTCGGATTTCCTCGCAGCACATCGCCAACTGGCTGTATCACGGCATCTGCACCGAAGATCAGGTGATGGATACCATGAAGCGCATGGCCAAGGTGGTCGACGAACAGAACGCCGGCGATGCCGCCTACACGCCGATGGCGCCGGGCTATGACGGTATCGCCTTCCAGGCGGCGTGCGATCTGGTGTTCAAGGGCAAGGACCAGCCGAGCGGCTATACCGAGCCGATCCTGCACGCGCGACGTCTGCAGCTCAAAGCGGGCTGAAGCTCTCCCAGACGACATAGCAAGCCGGGCGAAAGCCCGGCTTTTTTGCGGGCGGTGCCTGCGGGCTTGCTTGCCTCATAATTCATACCAATTGATAATCCAGATACGATTGGGAATGTCGATGGAGGCTCCGCATGAACCTGCGCGATCTGGAATACGTCGTGGCCGTCGCCGAGGAAGGCCATTTCGGCCACGCCTCGGAACGCTGTCATGTGTCGCAGCCGGCGCTCAGTGGACAGATCAAGAAGCTCGAGGATCAGCTCCGCGTGCAGCTCTTCGAACGCACCAACCGCCGCGTCGCGGTGACGCCGATCGGTGCTGAAGTGGTCGAGAAAGCTAGGCACATGCTGATGATCGCCGACGAAATCCGCGATGCGGCGGCCGCCTATGCGGATCCGCTTTCGGGCACGCTGCGCTTCGGCACCATTCCGACCATCGGGCCGTACCTGCTGCCGTCGATCCTGCGCCCGATCAAGGAGGCGTTGCCGAAAATGCAGCTCAGTCTGAGCGAGGATTTCACGCACGAGCTGGAACGCAGGCTCTGTGCGGGCGAACTGGATGTCGCCATCACGGCGACGGATGTGAAGGAAACCGGGCTCACGGAAATCCCGCTCTATGACGAGCCGTTCCGGGTCGCCCTGCCGGACGGTCATCCCTTCGACACCGGCAAGGACATCGACGTGACGACGCTGGATACGGCCGAGTTATTGCTGCTGAAGGACGGCCACTGTCTCAGCGACCAGGTGGCGCGGTTGTGCGGTCTGGCGCGCAAGAACACGGTCAGCGGACTGGATACCCAGGCGTCGAGCCTGGAGACAATTGTCGGGCTGGTCGCCGCCGGGGCCGGGATTACCTTCCTGCCGGCATCGATGATCGGCGCGGCGGGCACGCCCCGGCCCGGTATCACCATCCGCGCCGCCACCAACAAGGCGGCCAGCCGCCGCGTGCGCATGATCTTCCGCGAAACCTATCCGAAGCGCGTACTGCTGGCGGCGATGTCGGCGGTGATCGCCGGTCATCTGCCGGCGGGTGTCAAAGCGGTCTGAAGAATTATTTCCTGAGCGCCGGGGAAACGCTCAACCCGGCGCCTTCGATGCCGGCGACGGCGGCCAGCTCGTCGTTGCCGGAATTGTCGCCGCTGATACCGACGGCGCCGACGATGACGCCCGCCGCATCGCGGATCAGTACGCCGCCCGGTACCGGCACCATGCGCCCACCCGAGGCGACGGCGACGGCGGACAGGAAGGACGGGTTCTTTTCCTTGAGATCGCGCCCGTCGAGACCGAAACCGAGCGCGCCGTAGGCTTTGCCCATGGCGATTTCCGGGCGCAGGATGCCGCTGTTGTCTTCACGCTTGAAGGCTACCAGATGACCACCGGCGTCGAGCACGGCCACGCTTAGCGGTTCGAAACCGTTGGCGGCGGCATGGGCAAGGGCACCGTCGACGATCCGGCTGGCCTGGTCGAGTGTCAGTGACATGTGCTGCTCCTGTTCGCTTGCGAGTTACCTGAGAGCGTCGCCGAGATAGGCGGTCGCCGCAGCGATCCCGCCCTTCGAACCGTCGCCGGTTATTCCCAGCACGTCGAGGGCGATTTCCAGCGCGCCCAGCGTGCCCAGCATCATCGGCGCGTTGACGTGGCCCATGTGGGCGACGCGGAACGCCTTGCCGGAAAGATCGCCGATACCGAGCCCCAGCGTGACGCCCAGCTTGTCGAAGCAGAAGGCGCGGATCGGCTCCGGGCGCAGGTCGTCGCGCAGCCGTAGCGTGGTGACGGACGCCGAGCGTTCGGCCGGCACCGTGACGTTGTAATCGAAGGCGCCGCTCCGGCGCCAGACGTCGATCGCGGCATGGGTGGCGCCGGCCAACAGCGCATGGCGGCGGAAGATGTTCTCGAGACCCTCGTCGAAGATCATATCGATGGCTTTTCTGAGCCCGAACAGCAGATGCACCGGCGGCGTGCCGCAGTACTTGCGGTAATGCTCTTCCATATCGCGGGTCGCCCAGTCCCAGTAGGATGTGCGCAGCCCGGCGGTCTTGTGGCGTTCCTTGGCCTTCGGGCCGGCGGCGACGAAGCTTAGTCCCGGCGGCGTCATCAGGCCCTTCTGCGAGCCGCCGACGGCAAGATCGACGCCCCAGCCGTCCATGTCGAACGGCATGCAGGCGAGCGAGGCGATGGTGTCGACCATCAGAAGCGCGTCGTGGCCGGCGGCGTCCATGGCGGCACGGATCGCCGGGATGTCGTTGACGCAGCCGCTGGCGGTATCGATCTGCACCACCATCACGGCCTTGATCCTGCCATCCATGTCGGCGCGCAGCGCGGCCTCGACCTTGGCCGGATCGACGGCGCTCTGCCAGTCACCGGGCACGCTTTCGATCTTCACGCCCATGGAGCGCGCCATGTCGCCCCAGCCGACGGCGAAGCGGCCGCTTTCGAGGATCAGCACCGTGTCGCCGGCGCTGAGCACGTTGGAAACCGCGCCTTCCCACGCGCCATGCCCGTTGGCGACATAGATGTAAGTGTCGCCCTGAGTGCCGAAGATGGTTTTCAGGTCCTTCAGGCAACTGGTGGTGATCGACAGCAGCTCGCCACCGCCTTCGCCGCCGTAGATATCGATGGCCGGGCGGTGCATGGCGGCCAGCACTTCGTCGGGGACCGTGGTCGGTCCGGGGATGCTGAGAAACTGTCGTCCGTTGCGAAGCGTCATGGCGGGTCTCGGTGCAGA
The DNA here is from genome assembly GCA_038100295.1 of Thalassospiraceae bacterium. Classification (GTDB taxonomy): domain Bacteria; phylum Pseudomonadota; class Alphaproteobacteria; order Rhodospirillales; family Casp-alpha2; genus UBA4479. Next base: position 117,151 of record JAYNVG010000001.1, on the reverse strand, counting down.
GGGGTTGTGCGGAATCGACGATGATCCTTCCCGACTGCGCCGGACTTGTCCAGAACGTAAATCCCCCGAATTCGGTATCACGGAGAGATTGCGTCACCGCGTCCGGTCGTTAAAGTATCATCGGTTATTCGGGAGATTTATTCATGGAATTCGATTTTATCGTCGTCGGTGGCGGCTCCGCCGGTTGCGTGCTGGCCAACCGCCTGAGCGCCGATCCCCGCTACAAGGTCTGCCTGCTGGAAGCCGGCGGCGAGGACAGGAACCCGTTGATCCATATTCCGGCCGGCTACATCAAGACCATGGTCGATCCGGCGATCAACTGGCTGTTCGAAACCAGCCCCGACGCGAAGACCGGAAACAGGGCGATCCCGGTGCCGCGCGGCAAGGTGCTTGGCGGTTCGAGTTCCATCAACGGCATGGTCTATGTGCGCGGTCAGGCCGCCGATTACGACACCTGGGGGCAGATGGGCTGCCGTGGCTGGTCATATGCGGATATCCTGCCGTACTTCAAGCGCTCGGAAAACCGCGAGCAGGGCGGCGACGACTACCACGGCACCGGCGGGCCGCTCAACGTGACGTTGCCGACGGATACCTACGCCACCCTCGACAAGGTCATCGATTCAGCCGGAGAACTCGGCTATCCGACCAACATCGACTACAACGGTGCGAACCAGGAAGGCTTCGCTTACTTCCAGGTGACGCAGCGCCACGGCAAGCGTTTCAGTTCCAAGAACGCCTACATCGATCCGATCCGGGATCAGCGCAAGAACCTGCACATCGAAACCCATGCCTTTGTGCAAAAGGTGCTGATCGAAAACGGCCGCTGTGTCGGCGTCAGCTACAAGAAGAAAGGCAAGGAACATACTGTCCGTGCGCGCAAAGAGGTGATCCTGTCGGCCGGTGCCGTGCAGTCGCCGCAGTTGCTGGAATTGTCCGGGATCGGTCAGGGCGAACTGCTCAGCAAGCTCGGCATCGATGTCGTGCACGAACTCAAGGGTGTCGGCGAGAACCTTCAGGATCATTACATCTCGCGCCTGTCGTGGCGGCTGACCGGACTCGACAGCCTCAACCAACTGACTCGCGGGCCGCGTCTGCTGATGGAGGCGTTCAAGTTCTTCACCCGGCGCACCGGCGCGCTGACCATGCCGGCCGGAATCATCGCCGGCTTCGTGAAAAGCCGTCCCGATCTGCAGGACCCGGACATCCAGTACCACATCGCGCACGCCACCTTCGCCAATCCGCACAAGCGGGTCTTCGACACGTTCCCGGGCATCACCATCGGCTCGTGCCAGCTCCGTCCCGAGAGTCGGGGTTACCTGCATGCGACGTCGCCGGACATGGCGGCGAAACCGGATATCCAGCCCAACTTCCTGGCCACCAAGACCGACTGCGACATTCACGTCGCCGGCCTGAAGATGGGCCGCGAGCTGATGCAGACGGGGATCATCGGTCCGCACATCGTCGAGGAACTGTCGCCCGGCACCGGTGTCACTTCTGACGAGGCCTTGTTGGAGCATGCCAAGATGACCGGTGCGACGCTGTATCACCCGGTCGGCACCTGCAAGATGGGCACCGATGCCATGGCCGTGGTCGACCCGTCGCTGAAGGTGATCGGGCTGGAAGGGCTGCGTGTCGCCGATGCCTCGATCATGCCGAACCTGGTCAGCGGCAACACCAACGCGCCGACCATCATGATCGCCGAAAAGGCATCGGACCTGATCCTGGCCGACGCCAGATAGGTTATTTCGTCAGATCTTCCGGGGTGTCGACGTCGAGCAGCGTGCCAGGATCGTCGACCGGCACGGCGGATACCCGTTCCGGGTGCGCATTGAGGATGCCGCGCGCGCCGGTGTCGCCGCTGAGTGCGCAGAGCCGGGTGAAGTAACGCGCCGCGAAAAGCACCGGATGGCCGCGCTTGCCGTCGAACACCGGTACCACGATGTCGTGCCCGCCCTTGGGGTCGAGTGCGCCCAGCAAAGCCAGCAGCGTTTCCGGCTGCAGTCGCGGCATGTCGCCGAGCACTACGAACATCGCGCGCGCTTCGGGATTGACGGCATTGGCGCCGGTCGCCAGCGAAGTGCCCATGCCGGCCCACGGTGTCGCGTTGCGCGCGCAGCGCACACCCAGTCCCTGCAGCGTACGTTCCACGGCGTCGGCTTCGTGCCCGGTGACGACGATGACCTCGCCCAGCCCGGCCGCCAGCACCTGACGTACGGTGCGGCGGATCATCGGCTCGTCGTCGATCGGATGCAGCATCTTGTTATCGGCGCCGAATCGCTGTGAACGTCCGGCGGCGAGGATGATCGCGGATACCGTGCCCGTGTCCACCGCCGCACTCATACGGGGAACCTCTCGCGGTAGGTCATCAGCACCTCGGCGACCAGCGAGATGGCGATTTCCGGCGGATTGCGCGATCCCATGGAAATGCCCAGCGGGCCCTTGATGCGTTTGACGTCGGCCTCGTCGACGCCGTCCTCGAGGAACCGGCCGACCCGCTCGGCGTGGGTGTTGCGGCTGCCGAGCGCACCGATATAGAACGCCTCTGAGCGCATTGCCCCCATCAGCACCGGACCTTCCAGCTCGTGTTCGTGAAACAGGGTGGCGACCGCCGTCCAGGCATCGATCAACCCGTCCGGCAGGGATTTCGACGATGTCGCACCGGCGGCTTCGCACCGGCGCGCGGAGTCGTCTTCGGTGGTGATGACGTGCACGGCGATGTCCGACGCGGCGGCGATTTCCGCCGTGGCGGCAAGCACCGGCCCCTTGCCGGCGACGACCAGCCGCAGCGGCGGCCGGTACAGGCGGTCGAAAGTCTTGCCGTCCAGGATCAGTTGCAGGCGGTCATCGCCGGTGCCGGCGCTTTCGACGCGGCTTTGCCCGCTGGCCATGTCGGTGACCAGCGAGACCGGCATACGCTTTTCTTCAGCCGCGATCAATTCGTCCAGCAGGGTATCCGCAAAACCGGTGTCGATATAGACGTCGATGGCACTGCCGCAGGGCAGGGCGATATCGAAGTAGGGGGAATTGACACCGTAGCGGATCGAGCGGTTCTCGCCGTCCTTTATCGCGGCAAGGGTTTCCTCGACCAGTGCACCCTCGACGCAGCCGCCGGACAGGAAGCCGGTGAAGTCGCCGGCGTCGGAGACTGCCATCTGGCTGCCGGCCGGACGAGGCCCTGTCGGTTCGACGTTATAGAGCGTCAGCAAAGCCGCACGCTTTCCCCCGGACCGCCATTTCCTGAGGTCCGTCAGCACGTATTCGGAAAACCGGCCGTTCATGGGCGCACCGGTCGGATATCAGCTTTCAGCCTTCGCATCCTGTATGGCACGCCAGACACGCTCCGGTGTCAACGGCATGTCGATGTGATGCACGCCATACTCCTTGAGCGCATCGCAGACGGCATTGACGACCGCCGGCGGCGCGCCGACGCAGCCGGCTTCGCCGGCACCCTTGACGCCGAGAATGTTCTTCTCGGTCGGCGCATCCTCGTAATAGCCGATGACCATTTTCGGCATGTCGTCGGCACGGGGCAGGGCGTAGTCCATCAGCGAGCCGGTGACGAGCTGGCCGCTTTCGTCATAGACAATGTTTTCCATCAGCGCCTGACCGATGCCCTGGGCGATGCCGCCCATGACCTGGCCGTCGGCCAGCATCGGGTTGACGATGGTGCCGAAGTCGTCGACCACCCAGTAGCCGTCGACCTTGACCGTGCCGGTATCGGGATCGACCTCGACCTCGCAAGCGTGACCGCCGTTGGGGATCGAGATGATGCCGCGCTCGAACACGCTGGTGATGTTCATGCAGCCCGGTTCCAGATCGTCCGGCAGGTTGTCCGGATCGTTCTGGGCGTCTATGGCATCGCGGATGGTCATCGTGTGGTTGGTGCCCGGCACGTGGAACCGGCCTTCTTCGAAGTCGACTTTGGCGGCGTCCACATCGAAGCGGTGCGCGGCGATCTTCCTGCCGACCTCGATGATCTGGCGGGACGTCTGCGTGACCGCGCTGCCGCCGACTTCAAGTCCGCGCGAACCGCCGTGACCGCCGCCCATCGACGTGGCGTCGGTGTCGGACTGGTGGAACTCGATGTCCTCCATCGGCAGGCCCAGGTGCCCGGCCAGCAATTGCGCGAACACCGTTTCATGACCCATGCCGGTCGACGCGGTGCCGACCGAAAGCTCGACCTTGCCGTCGTCGCGGAACACCACCTTGGCTTCCTCTTTCGGACCGCCGCCGGTGCATTCCAGGTACATGCAGACGCCGAAGCCACGCTTCAGACCCTTGGCTTCCGTGGCTTCCTTGCGCTTGGCATAACCTTCGCGGTCGGAAAGCTGCATCGTCTGTTCGAACACCGCGGGGAAGTTGCCGCAGTCGATATCCAGGCCCATCGGCGACTTCATCGGCAGATCTGCGGCCGGGATCAGGTTCTTGCGGCGCAGCTCGATCGGATCCATGCCCAGCTTGGCAGCCGCGAAATCGATGATGCGGTCCATCTGGTACGAGCCTTCCGGGCGGCCTGCGCCCCGGTACGGATCGAGCGGGCAGGTATTGGTGAACGGCGCGATGGCGGTGTAATAGATGGCGTCGAACTTGAACGGCCCGCCCTGCGTGCGGCTCGAACCGCCGGTCGGCGTGAACGGGCCGACGGTGCCGCAGAACGCGCCGAGGTTGCCGACGGTTTCGGTGCGCAGACCGCGGAACGTGCCGTCTGCGTCGAGTGCAAGCTGCACGGAGGAGACCTGGTCGCGGCCGTGCGTGTCGGACAGGAAGCTCTCGGCGCGGTCGTTGATCCACTTCACCGGCCGCTTCAGTTGACCGGCGGCGTGCAGGATCAGGATCGGCTCCTGATAGACACCGTTCTTGCCGCCGAAGCCGCCGCCGACATCGGGGGCGATGTGGTGCAGGTTCTCTTTGCCGATCTTCAGCACGTTGTCGGCGATGATGTCGCGGTTGGCGTGGATGTTCTGCGAGGCGTTCCACAGTGTGTACTTGCCGGTCGCGGCATCGTAATCGGCGACGGCGCCGCGCGGCTCGATCGGGGCCGCGGTGACGCGGTTGTTGACCAACTCCAGCGTGATGATGTGATCCGCGGCGGCGAAGGCTTTCTTCTGCGCTTCCTCGTCGCCGAGTTCGAAATCGAGGCAGATGTTGTTGGGGGCGATGTCCCAGATCTGCGGCGCACCGTCCTTGATGGCTTCGGATTGATGCGTGACGGCGGGCAGGCTCGCGTAATCGACCTCGATCAGTTCCAGCGCGTCGCGGCAGATGTCCAGGCTTTCGGCGACGACCAGCGCCACCGGCTGGCCGACATAACGGACCCGGTCGATGGCGATGGCGTGGTGCGGCGGTTCCTTCATGTCGGAACCGTTCTTGAAATTGCGGACCCCGGACTTGGTCGGGATCGTGCCGTAGCCGGCGGCTTTCCAGTCCTCGCCGGTGACGACCAGAAGCACGCCGTCAAGCGCCAGGGCTTCGGAGGCATCGATGGAGGTGATGTCGGCATGCGCCTCGGGCGAGCGCAGCACCATCGCATAGGCCTGGTTCTCGAGGTTGACGTCATCGATGTAGGTGCCGTGTCCGGTCAGGAACCGGAAATCTTCCATGCGGCGCTGTCTTTCGCCGATCCCGTTGCGTGCTACGTATGTTGCCATGTCTTTTATTCTCCCGCTTCGTGCCGGTTGTCAGGCACAGGCTTCCGCGACGGCACGACGGGCGAGAACGCCGATCAGGTGTGCACGGTAATCGCGGCTTGCGTGAATGTCGTTATTGAGATCGTCGGCGGCGACGAGGCCGTCCTTGATGCTGTCGGGCGAGAAGCTGGCGGTCAGTGCCTGCTCCATTTCCGCGACGCGGAACACGCACGGCCCGGCGCCGGTGACGGCGACGCGCACCGTGTTGCCGATCTTGGCGACCATGACGCCGACCAGCGCATAGCGGGTCGCCGGGTTGGGGAACTTGATGTAGCCCGCGGATTCCGGGATCGGGAACACGATCTCGGTGATCAGTTCGCCTTCCTTGAGCGAGGTATCGAACATACCGGTAAAGAAGTTGTCGGCGTCTATTTCGCGCTCGGTGGTGATGACGGTGGCACCGAGCCCCAGCACCGCGGCCGGATAGTCCGCCGCCGGATCGTTGTTGGCGACCGAGCCGCCGATGGTGCCACGGTTGCGGACATGCGGATCGCCGATCCCGCCGGCGAGCTTGGCCAGCGCCGGAATCGCGGATTTCACATCGTTGTTGGCGGCGACCGTGGCGTGCGTCGTCATGGCCTTGATGGAGATGCTGTCGCCACCGGCCTGAATGCCGGAAAGCGCCTCGACGCGGCCCAGCGAAATCAGATCGGACGGCATTGCCAGACGCTGCTTGAGAACCGGGATCAGGGTCTGCCCGCCGGCCAGGAACTGACCGTCCTCGGCCTCGGCCAGCGCCGCTTTCACGTCGTCCACGGAACCCGGTGATTTTATGCCGAAATCATACATGGCTTACCCCCGCATCGCTTTGGCGCCGGTTTTCACGGCTTCGATGATGTTCTGATAGCCGGTGCAGCGGCAGATGTTGCCTTCAAGCCCGTGCTTGATCCCGTCCTCGTCGATGTCGGGATTGTTCTTCACCATCTGCACGGCTGTCATCACCATGCCGGGGGTGCAGAAACCGCATTGCAGCCCGTGGTGCTCGCGGAATGCCGCCTGCATCGGGTGCAGCTCGCCTTCCGGCAGATCCTTGCTGAGACCTTCAATGGTGCCTATGTCGGCACCGTCTGCTTCCCATGCGAAAACCGCGCAGCTTTTGACCGTCTTGCCGTTCAACGTGACGACGCAGGCGCCGCACTGGCTGGTGTCGCAGCCGACGTGGGTGCCGGTCAGTTTCAACTGTTCACGGATGAACGTGCTCAGCAATGTGCGCGCATCGACCTCTTTGGTAACCTCAAGACCGTTGACGCGAACCGTAATCGCGGGCATCTGAATCTCCCCCCGGAATGTCATTAAAGGGCCCGAACAGGCCCCTCAGGCTCGTATAAACCATTCAAGCACCGCGCTTTTGCCGGTTCCCGGCGTTCCGGGTGGCACAAGGCGGGTGCTGTTCCTATATAAAAATTGGGGATGACGCCGGACGTTGCAAGTCTTTATACAGATCACAGCATGACATTCCGCATCTGACGCCTAAATTTACAGCCATCCGGGGTTCTGATTGCCGCGTAAACGGGAGTATCCACATGAAGTTATCCGACGAGAAGCGCATCAACGCGCCCAGGGAAGAAGTCTGGCGTGCCCTTAACGATCCGGAAATTCTCCGCCAGTCCATCCCCGGCTGCCAGAGCCTGGAGCAGGTCTCCGATACCGAGTTCACCGCCGAAGTTCAGGCCAAGGTCGGCCCGGTGAAGGCGAAGTTCAAGGGTAACGTGACGTTGAGCGACCTCAACCCGCCGGAAAGTTACCGCATTTCCGGTGAAGGCAAGGGTGGTGCAGCCGGTTTCGCCAAGGGCGGCGCGGTGGTGACGCTCAGCGATGACGGCGATGGGACGCTGTTGAAATACGATGTCGATGCCGACGTCGGCGGCAAGCTGGCACAGATCGGCGGGCGGCTGCTCGAAGGCACGTCGAAAAAACTGGCGGGCGAGTTCTTCGACAACTTCGAAGCCGCGATCAAGGGCAGTCAGGACGGCGAAAGCCCGTCATCCGACACGCCATCCGAACCCGTCGTCGAGGAAGCCGCAGCGCCAACCCCGCCGCCGGCCGCGGCAACGACAAGCTCGGCATCGTCCCGGATATGGCTGATCGTCGGTGTCGTCTTCGTGCTCGGCGCGCTGGCGCTGACGGTCCTGAAATAACCGCCCGGCACGGAATAGCGCCATGGCCGACAAGACCCTTCTGATCGTCGGTCATGTTCCCTCCGAAAACACCCGCGCACTGCGCGACGCGGTCGCACGCGGCGCTCTGTCCGATGACGTAACGGGCGTCGACGTGCGGGTGTTCAGCCCGTTCGATGCCAGGGCGGAAGATGTACTGGCCTCGGATGCGGTGATCCTCGGCACCACGGAAAATCTCGGCTACATGTCGGGCGCGTTGAAGGATTTCTTCGACCGCACCTATTACGGCGTGCTCGAGGAGAAGCAGGGCCTGCCCTATGCGCTCTATGTGCGCGCCGGGCTGGACGGCACCGGCACCATCCGCGGTGTCGAATCCATCGTCACCGGGTTGCGCTGGAAGGCGGTGCGCGAGCCGCTGTTGCTGCATGGCGAGTGGCGGGAAGACTTTGTCGACGAGGCCCGCGAACTGGGTCTCCTTGTCGCTGCCGGCCTGGAGGCGGGGGTCTTCTAGGTTTCCCCTATCGCGCGGTTTCCCGATAAATCCATTGATGAATGAGCATGGCCGGGTCAAATTGGCGCTTCATGATTCCCGTCGACGAAAACCTGAGGAGGCCCTGATGAGCCGCATCGTTTATGTGAACGGCGAGTACCTGCCCGAGGAAGACGCCAAGATTTCCGTGTTTGACCGCGGCTTCCTGTTCGCCGATGCCGTTTATGAGGTTTCGGCGGTGATCGGCGGCAAGCTCGTCGATAACGACGCACACATGGCCCGGCTGTCCCGCTCGATGGGTGAACTGAAGATGACCCCGCCGGCCAGCGGCGCCGAGATCGCGGCGATCATGGAAGAACTGGTCAAGCGCAACGACATCGACGAGGGTCTCGTCTATCTGCAGGTGACGCGCGGCGCGGCCGACCGCGATTTCGCGTTTCCCAAGGACGCGACCCCGTCGCTGATCATGTTTACGCAGAAAAAGAACCTCACCGGCAACCCCACGGCAAAGACCGGGATTTCCGTCATCACCGTGCCCGACATCCGCTGGAAGCGCCGCGACATCAAGACCGTCGGTCTGCTGCCGGCGTCGATGGCGAAGCAGGCGGCGCTCGACGCCGGTGCCGGCGACGCGTGGTTCGTCGAGGACGGATTCGTCAACGAAGGCAGTTCCAACAACGCCTTCATCGTCACCGAGGACGGCAAGATCATCACCCGCCATCTCGGCAACGAGATCCTGCACGGCATTACCCGCAAGGCGGTGATGGAACTGGCGAAGCGCGAGAACCTGGAGATCGAGGAACGCCCGTTCACGGCGGAGGAAGCCGCCGAAGCGCGGGAAGCCTTTTCGACCAGCGCCTCGGCGTTCGTCATGCCGGTGGTCAAGATCGACGGACATATCCTGGGCAACGGCGTGCCCGGCCCGGTCACCGAAAAGATGCGCAAGCTGTATATTGAAATGGCCAAGGGCGGCTGAGCCATGCGCCTTGCCAACAAGACCGCGATCGTCGTCGGCGCCGGCCAGCAGCCGGGCGAAACCATGGGCAACGGGCGCGCCACGGCGCTCCGCTTCGCACAGGAAGGGGCGCGCGTGCTGTGCGTCGATATCTCCGAGGAACGGGCCCGAGAAACCGTCGACATCATTTCAAATGAAGGCGGTGAAGCCGTGGCTTTCGGGGTCGACGTCACCGACGAGGCGGCCTGCCGCGACGTTGCGGAGGCGGCGCAGAAACGTTTCGGGCGGATTGATGTCCTGCACAACAACGTCGGCCGCTCCGAAGGCGACCGCGGTACGGTCGACATGGATGCGGACATGTGGGACACGCTGATGGCGCTGAACCTGAAATCCATGTTTCTGATGTGCAAGCACGTGCTGCCGGTGATGCAGGATCAGGGATCGGGGGCGATCATCAACGTGTCATCGACATCGTCGATGGCGGCACGCCAGACCGTGACCTACAAGACATCGAAGGGTGCGGTGAATACCTTCACCCAGCATCTGGCCTGGGAGAACGCCCGCTTCGGAGTCCGCGCCAACGCCATCCTACCGGGTCTGATGGACACGCCGATGGCGATCGAACGGCGCGCCCGCGAACAGGGCGTGGATCGCGACGAAGTGCGCGAGGCCCGCAACAAGCTTGTGCCGCTACAGAACCGCATGGGCACCGCGTGGGACGTCGCCAACGCGGCGCTGTTCCTGGCCTCCGACGAGGCACGCTACATCACCGGCGTTTTGCTGCCGGTCGACGGTGGGCTACTGGTGAAAATCGGCTGAAGCCTCAGGTGCCGCCGGGTTTGGTGGCGATTTCCGTCGAGCGGTGTTTGTGCTGCAGCGCCACGCCGATGCCCTTGAGCCGCGGCAGAAGCCACAGCGTCATCAATAGCCCGATCGGTCCCCACAGCACGACGTGCACCCAGACCGCCGGTTCGAACTTGAATTCGACCCACACCGCAAGGCCGACAAGAATGGTGCCGAGGATCAACAGCGCCGGCACCACCGCGCCGTCGCCGGCGTCGTGTTCGCTGAGCACCAGGCCGCACACCGGGCAGGCGTCGACGACCTCGAGCCGGCCCTTGAAAATCCGTCCCTGGCCGCAGCGCGGGCAGCGCCCGGCGAAGCCGAGGCGGATGGTTTCCTTGACGGAACGTTCGGGATAGTCGTCGCTGCTGTCGCTCATGCCGGGGTCCTCGAAATTGTGTCGGGCAACATTATATATTTTATGAATATGTTTTAAAAGTCCGGTCCGCCGGAAAGCCGCGCTTGCCTGAGCACCACGCTATAATTAAAACCCGCGCATGGCACCCCCGCTTCTTATTCTTTCCGACATCGCGCTGACCTTCGGCGGCACGCCGCTGCTCGACGGTGCCGAGCTGTCCGTGGCGCCGGGCGCGCGCATCTGCCTCGTCGGGCGCAACGGTTCGGGCAAGTCGACGTTCCTGAAGATCGCCGCCGCGGAGATCGAACCCGACGCCGGCGAGGTCTATCGCCAGCCCGACGCGACGGTGCGTTATTTGCCGCAGGAGCCGGACCTGAAAGGTTTCAAGACCGTGTTCGAATATGTAGAAGCCGGCCTCGCCCCCGGCGACGAGCCGTACGTGGCGCAGATGCTGCTCGGCGATCTCGGCCTCTCCGGCGACGAGGACCCGTCGCGTCTGTCCGGCGGTGAGAAACGCCGCGCCGCGCTGGCCCGCACCCTGGCGCCGAACCCGGACATCCTGTTGCTGGACGAGCCGACCAACCACCTCGACCTGCCGGCCATCGAATGGCTGGAGCGTGAACTGAAAAGCCGCCGCACGGCGATGGTGCTGATCTCGCACGACCGGCGCTTTCTCGAGACCCTGTCGACCAGCGTGGTCTGGCTCGACCGCGGCCGTACCATGCGTCTCGACAAGGGGTTCGCCGCCTTCGACGAATGGCGTGACGACATCATCGAGCGCGAGCAGACCGAACGCCACAAGCTCGACCGCAAGCTGGTCGCCGAAACGTCATGGCTGCACAAGGGCGTCACGGCCCGGCGCAAGCGTAACATGGGGCGGTTGCGCGCGCTCCAGGACCTGCGCAGGACGCGCCAGGAACTGCGCCAGGCGACGGGCACGGTGAAGATCACCGCCAGCGAGGCGGAAACCTCGGGCAAGCGCGTCATCGAGGCCGAGAACATTTCCAAGAGCTATGCCGGGCGCGTCATCGTCGACGATTTTTCCGTGCGCATCCTGCGCGGCGACCGCATCGGCGTGATCGGCCCCAACGGCGCCGGCAAGACGACATTGCTGAACATGCTGACTGGGGCGCTGAAACCGGACAGCGGTCGTGTGACGCTCGGCACGACGCTGGAACTGGCGACGCTGGACCAGAACCGGGAATCCCTGGCGCCGACGACGACGACCCGCGACGCGCTGACCGGCGGCAGCGGCGACAGCGTCACCGTCGGCGGCCAGCAGCGTCACGTCATCGGCTACATGAAGGATTTCCTGTTCGACCCGGCGCAGGCGTCGACGCCGGTCGCGGCGCTGTCGGGCGGCGAGCGCGGACGGCTGATGCTGGCCCGTGCCATGACCCGGCCGTCGAACCTGCTGGTACTCGACGAGCCGACCAACGACCTCGATCTGGAAACCCTCGATCTGTTGCAGGAAATGATCGCCGATTACGCCGGCACGGTGCTGGTGGTCAGCCACGACCGCGATTTTCTCGACCGGGTGGTGACGTCGGTGATCAACTTCGAAGGGGACGGCCGCTGGCGGGAATACCCCGGCGGCTATTCCGACATGGTGCGCCAGCGCGGCCATGGGGTTGAAGCGCGGGTCGCGGGAAACGGCGGCGGCAAGAAGCCGCCGAAAGCGGAAAAGCCCAATGAGTCGGGGAAGGGGACGGCGAAGCCGACATCTAAGCCGCGCATGACCTTCAAGGACAAGCACGCGCTGGAAACCCTGCCCGCGCGCATCGCCGAACTGGAGGCGGAATCCGCGCGCCTGCAGAAGGCGCTCGCCGATCCGGGCTTCTATGCCCGCGACGCCGCCGGCTTCGATAATGCGAGCCGCAGGCTGGCGGCGGTCGGCGCCGACCTCGCCAAGGCCGAGGACGACTGGCTGCGCCTGGAAATGCTGCGCGACGAGATCGAAAACGCCTGAGCGACGCCCGGCTCCCCTCAGCGCGTGATCACCGGCATGTCGATGCGATCGAGGTTTTCGCTGACCTGCACGTTTTTCGGCTCCGGCAGGGTATAGAAAATGTGCCGGCCGATCCTGGCCACCTGCTCCTTGGCGTCGGCCCAGTGCGGCTTCACGTAATCGGCGTGATACCACAGCGCGCCGTCGGTCGGGTCGTCGACGACCCCGGCGCTGGTCAGCCGCGCCAGCGTCATCGCCCGGCGCCATGCTTCGGCATCCCGGGGATCGTCCTTCTTGCCGTCGCACCACCACGAAAACTGGCAGCGGTGGCGGCGTACCTCGCCGCCCTAGCGCACCACGTCGCAGACGCTGGACGGAAAGCGCGGGCTCTGCATCCGGTTCAGCGTCACCGCGGCGACCGCGAGCTGGCCGGGAATCGATTCCGAGCGGGCTTCCCAGTAAATGTTCAGCGCCAGGCAGCGCAACTCGGCCATATACGCCGGATCGTGGTCGTGCACGACATGGTTTGCTGCAATTGCGAAGAGCTGTTCGTTATGCGGGATGCGCGGTGCCGCCCCGGCGGAATCGCGGAACAGTACGGGCCCTGAAAGAACGCCGGCAATAAGCCCAAAGGCCAATACCAGCGCGGCATTACGACGCGTCATCGCGTGGTGTCCCCTCTATCCTTGCTTCTTCCCCAGACAAGAAGCGAGACATCGTTTTGGTCGTCGGTTGGGGGCTTATATAGGGACGGTATGAGAGGAATCAAGTGTTTATTGTGCAGTGCACAATATCGCCACATTTCAGCAACTTGCGGCCCCCGCCGTCGCGTGGCATTACGAAACGCGCCGACGCCTTGTCCATTGGGGGATCGCCATTGAAAACGACCGTTCGCAAAGCCGTACTGCCGGTGGCCGGTTTGGGCACCCGGTTTCTGCCGGCCACCAAGTGCATGCCCAAGGAAATGCTGCCGGTCGTCGACAAGCCGCTGATCCAGTACGCCATCGAGGAAGCCGAGGCCGCCGGCATCGAACAGTTCATGCTGATCACCGGGCGCGGCAAGAACCTGATGGAAGACCATTTCGACCATGCCTTCGAGCTCGAGCAGATCCTCGAGCAGCGCGGCAAGGTCCGGGAACTGGACATGGTCCGGCATTTTCCGGAACCCAGCAAGATCCGCTACACCCGCCAGCAGAAGGCGCTGGGGCTGGGCCATGCCATCTGGTGCGCGCAGGATTTCATCCGCGACGAGCCGTTCGCGGTGCTGCTGCCCGACGACATGGTGCTGGCCGAAAAGGGATGCCTGTCGCAGATGATGGACGCCTACGCCGAGGTCGGCGGCAACATCGTCGCCGTCACCGAAGTGCCGCGCGAACACACCAACCGTTACGGCATTCTCGACATCGAAACCGACGACGGCCGGCTCGCCAAGGCGCGGGGCCTGGTCGAGAAACCGGACCCGGCGGAGGCGCCGTCGACGCTGTCGATCATCGGCCGCTATATCCTGCAGCCGCAGGTGTTCGAGCATCTGGACAAGAAGATCGCCGGCGCCGGCGGCGAGATCCAGCTGACCGATGCCATCGCCGCGACCCTTGACCGGGTGCCGTTTCACGGGCTTCGTTACGAGGGGCAGCGCTTCGACTGCGGCTCCAAGCCGGGGTTCATCGCCGCCAACGTGGCATATGCGCTGCAGCGCGACGACATGGAAGACGACGTGCGCGCGGCGCTGGCGGAAATCCTGAAGTAGCGCGCGCCGGTTTCGGATCGCGCCGCGGCCGGGGAGGGCTGCGATGAGCGGATATATCCTCACCGTCGATCAGGGAACGACATCGTCGCGCGCGTTGGTGCTGGACGGTGCCTATAACGTGCTGGGCTCGGCGCAACAGGAATTCCCGCAGATCTACCCGCAATCCGGCTGGGTCGAACACGACCCGGAAGTCATCTGGTTGTCGGTGATCGGCACCTGCAAGGATGCCCTCGTCCAGGCCGGGATCGGCGCCGACGCACTGGCCGCCATCGGCATCACCAATCAGCGCGAAACCACGCTGGTGTGGGACCGCGATACCGGCAAACCGGTCTGCAACGCCATCGTCTGGCAGGACCGGCGCACCGCCGACGCCACCAACGCACTCCGAGAGCAGGGCTTCGAGAGCGCCGTCACCGACAAGACAGGGCTTCTGCTCGACCCGTACTTTTCCGCCTCCAAGATCGCCTGGATCCTCGACAACGTTGCCGGCGCGCGGCGCAAGGCGGAACGGGGCAAGCTCGCCTTCGGCACCGTCGACAGCTTTCTGATCTGGCGGCTGACGGGCGGCAAGCGGCACGTCACGGATGCCACCAACGCCAGCCGCACCCTGCTTTACGACATCCACGCCGGCGACTGGTCGGACGAGCTTCTGGAGCTGTTCGGCGTGCCGCGCGCGATGCTGCCCGACGTGCTCGACTGCGCCGCCGATTTCGGCGTGACGGAGGCAGACATTTTCGGTGCCGGCATCCCGATCACGGGTGTCGCCGGGGACCAGCAGGCGGCGAGCATCGGCCAGGCATGTTTTGCGCCGGGGATGCTGAAATCGACTTACGGCACCGGCTGCTTCGCCATGCTGAACACCGGCGGCGTTGCGGTGCGCTCGGAAAACCGCCTTCTGACGACCATCGCCTGCCGGCTCGGGGGCAAGGTCACCTATGCCCTCGAAGGCTCGATCTTCGTCGCCGGCGCCGCCGTGCAGTGGCTCCGCGATGGGCTCGGCATCATCGAGCGCGCCGACCAGACCGGGCCGTTGGCGGCACAGGCCGTGGACGACGGCGTCTATCTGGTGCCGGCCTTTGTCGGTCTCGGCGCGCCGCACTGGGACCCGGATTGCCGGGGCGCGATCTACGGCCTGACGCGGGCCACGGGACCGGCCGAACTGGCGCAGGCGGCGCTGGAAAGCGTGTGCTTCCAGACCCTGGATCTGATCGAGGCGATGCACGCGGACTGGGCCCCCGACGGCGACACCGTGCTGCGTGTCGACGGCGGTATGGTAGCATCGGACTGGATGCTGCAGCGGCTTGCCGACATTCTGGCGGCGCCCGTCGACCGTCCGCGGATGCTGGAAACCACGGCGCTGGGTGCGGCCTATCTGGCCGGCATGCAGGCCGGCGTCTACGGCGATCCGGATAGCTTCGCCGCCGCGTGGGCCTGTGCCAGGCGCTTCGAGGCGTCGATGGACGCCGACACCCGGGCCGCCAGGATCGACGGCTGGCGCACCGCCGTGCGCCGCACGCTGCTATGACGCTGTTGTGACGCCGCAGTGAGGGTTGGGGGCGCCTAGCTGCGCTGGCCCAGACTGACGGCGATCAGTTCCTCGTAAAAGCCCTGGGCGATGTGCGCTACCGGCGAGTCCGTCAGCTCGACGAGGCCGATGGTGCGGGTCACCGGCGGATCGCCGAACGGCAGCTGTTTCAGCGGCAGCGGAAACGGCGAGGCGACGCAGTGCTTGGGAATGATGGAAACGCCGAGCCCGTTGTAGACCATCGTCGCCACCGCCTCGAGGTTGTCCAGCTCCATGGTCATGTTGACTTCCAGACCGCGCTTCTTGAGGTTCTCGGCGATGATCTTGCCGGTCCAGGCGCGGCTGTTGAAGCGGATGTAGGGATAATCCTGCAGGACTTGCGTGTCCTGCGTCGCCTTGGTGTCGGTCGGGGCGATGACCACGAAGGGTTCACGGGCGATCGGCCGCCAGCGGATGGTGCCGTCGTTCTCCGGCGGGGCGCTGGTGATGGCGGCGCCAATCTTGCCTTCTCGGAGCCTGGCCACCAGTTCGCCGGAATGATCGTCGATGACGTGGATCACCAGATTGGGGAAGCGGCGCTGGCACGCAACCATGGCTTTGGGCAGGATTCCCGTCAGCGTCGTCGGCATGGCGCCGATGGCGAATTCGCCGGAGATTTCCTTCGAGGCCGTGGCACTGGTCAGCTTGTCGTACTGCATCACCACCTCCTGCATCAGCCCGAGGATCGAGCGGCCGCGTTGGTTGAGCACCGGCGGCCGCTTGGTGCGGTCGAACAGTTCGGTGCCCAGGGCCTGCTCAACAGTCTTCATCTGCAGGCTGATGGCCGAAGGCGTGCGGTTGAGAATCTCCGCCGTGGTGATGAAACTGCCGGTTTCGGCAACCGTCAGAAACGTCTTTAGGTAGCTGATTCGCATGGGAAAAACACTCCTCTGACGGGGCGGCGATGCACTGAAGCCTATAAATTAGACGCTCAGTTTATATGGTAAAATAAATTTACGATAACCGTAAATATAACTCGTTTGCCTGCATTACTGCCCTGACCTAGCCTTTTCATGAAATTCGACAATGCGGTGCACAAGCTGTTCTCAAGGAAAAAGCCGCTGTCGATACCGATTTCTTCCCTGAATCGGGCGATAAACAGAGAGGTATCAAATCACGACGATAGAAAGTGAAAAAACCGAGGCTGAGCTGCACAGCCGCCGGGAATTCCTGCAGGTCGGCGCAAAATACGGCATGACCGCCGCGTATCTGGCCGCCGCTACGGCCGCGGGCGGTGTTTCCATCGCCGAAGCTGCGGAAGCGATCTCCGCCGTGGAAAAAGCCAAAAAGGAATCCGCTGAACATTCGCTGCTGTTCGGTTGCGGCGGCACCCCCAACCGCTGGCCTCAGGGTCAGATTTTCAAACAGAACTTCGACCTCACCGGTCTGTTGCAGCTTAAAGAGGGCATCGAGCGCAACACCGCCGGCAAGGTGCACGTCGACATCAAGTTCGGTGGCGCACTGGGCGGCCAGGTTGCCGTCGGCCGTAAGGTCCAGCAGGGCATTGTCGCGGGTTCGCAGTCGTCGTCGCAGAACATGGCAGCGCACGCGCCGGTCTGGAACGTCACAGACTTCCCGTACGTCATCGGCTCTGTGGAAAACTACTGGCGCTGCGTATTCTCGAAGGAAGTCAACGTCACCCTGCGCGCATCGTCGATGAAACAGGGCGTGATTCCGCTCTGCATCTTCCCGCAGACGCGCTGGCTCGAACTGAAGATGGGTCTGCCCGCCGAAGTGCGTCACCCGAAACAGCTCGACGGCCTGAAGATGCGCGTCACCGGTTCCAAGCTGGAACAGACCGCCTTCAACATCCTGCCGGCCAACCCGACGCCGATCAACTGGGGCGAAGTGTACTCCGCCGTCAAGGAAGGCGCGGTCGACGGCATCCACGTCGGCACCGGCTCGGTTGCCGACGCCGGCATCTACGAGGTTGTCGGTCAGCTGGTCGACACCGAATGGATGTTCAACGCCGATACCCTGTACATCAGCTCCAAGTGGTTCAGCGGCCTGCCCGGTGAAGTGCAGGGCGGTGTCATGGAAGGGGCCTACGAAGCGCAGGTCTACAACTACGCGATCTACGAACCGGCGTTCAAGTTCCAGGCCGGTATCCGCAAGGATTCACCGCCGGACGCAGCCTGGAATACAGTCAAGGCGAAGAAGGTCTACCTGACGGATTCGGAACGTGCGGAATGGGTCGATGCGTTATCGTACGAACGCAACAAGGCGATCTACGATCCGCTGATCGAACGCTTCGGCAAGACCGAATACGAAACGGTCAAACGCGTGGCAAGCTCAGGCGATCCCGTTATTCCGCGCCGCTGGTGGCTGTAGTATCATACCGATGCACGGTCCGGGACGGTTCGCCGCTTCCCGGGCCGTGCGCCGCCGGACTGTTTGAAGGGGATCGACTTTCTTGAATACACAATGGAAAGCCGTGTGGTCGTGGCTCGATCGGAGGATCGAATACGTCGTCAACTCGATGTTCTACGGGTATCTGGCGAGTATCGTCGTCATCGAGGTGTTCCGCCGCTAGGTGCTCAGCGACGCCAGCTCCTGGGGCGAGGAAACCGCGATCTATGCCTTCATCTGGATGACCTACATCGGTGCCGCGCGCGGCGTGCGCAACCGCAGCCATCTGACCATCGATATCCTGCGCCGGCACTTCAACCGCGTCGGCCAGTTCTGTCTGCACATGCTGAGCGATGTCTGCTTCCTGGTGCTGGCGGTGGTGATCGTCGTCACCTCGATCAAGGCGGTCGACGGCGTCATGCAGTACGGCCAGACTTTCCAGGGCGCCGACGTGCCGATGTGGCTGGCGATGATCGGCGTGCCCATCGGTTGGACCCTGATCGGCATCCGTGTCGTGCAGCGCGCGGTCCATGCCATCAACGTATTCCGCCGTGGCGAGATCGACATCGAAGCCAGGGTTATCAGCGAGTAATTCATAATGGACGCGACCGTACTCATCTCTCTTGCCATCATCGCCTTGCTTTTGTTGCTGGGCGTGGAGATATTCGTCTGCCTCGGCATCGGCGCGATCCTGCTGATCGTGCTGACCGGCACCTTCACCCTCGATAACGTCGGTATCGCCGCATTCTCGTCGATCGAAATTTTCCCGCTGCTGGCGATGCCGCTGTACATCCTGACAGGCGATCTGATCTCGAAATCCGGCATTGCACGGCAACTGGTGCGCTTCGCGCGCGCCACCGTCGGCTGGATCAGCGGCGGTCTGGCGCTGACGGTACTGGTTGCGTCGGGCCTGTTCGCCGCGATCAGCGGCTCGAACTCCGCGACGGTGGCGGCAATGGGCAAGATGCTGGTCCCGGAAATGAAGGAGGACGGCTACCCCACGGATTTCGCCGGCGCGGTGACGGCATGCGGCGGCACCGTCGGCATCATCATCCCGCCCAGTATCGTCTTCGTGCTGTACGGCGTCGCCGCCGGGGTGCCTGTCGGCGATCTGTTCATCGGCGGCATCATCCCGGGCATCCTGATGATCGCGTCGATGGCGGCGGTCGGCTGGTTCATGGCGAAGCGCAACGGCTGGGGTACGAAAACCCCGTTCACCATCAAGAACGTGCTGGTCTGCGCGTGGGACGCGAAGCTGGCGTTCGGTGCCAGTTTCATCATCCTGGCCGGGATCTACGGCGGCGTCTTCACGCCGACCGAAGCCGCCGCGGTAGCTGTCGCCTACTGTGTCATCGGCGGGCTGTTCATCACCCGCGAGTTGAAGGTCAAGGACCTGCCCGACATCATGAACCGCAGCGCCGACATCAACGCCCTGATCGCCCCGGTCATCGCCATGGCGCTGATCCTGTCGCAGATTCTCGCCGTGCTCGGTGTGCCTGAACTCGGCGTCAACGCGCTGCTCGGCCTGTCCGACAATCCCATCATCCTGACGCTCTGTATCCTGTGCATTCTGCTGGTCGCCGGCGCGATCATGGAAGCGACGCCGAATATCCTGCTTTTGGTGCCTTTGCTGGCGCCGGTCGCCGCCAAGATCGGTATCGATCCCGTGCATTTCGGCGTCATCATGGTGGTCGCGCTGGCCATCGGTTTCGTGACGCCGCCGGTCGGGCTCAACCTGTTCGTGGCGTCGTCGATCACCGGCGTACCGTTCACGCAGATCGCCTGGAAGGCGACACCGTTCATCCTGGCGTTGCTGTTCTCGCTGCTGCTGATCACCTTCGTGCCGTCGCTGACCACCATGTTGATTGCACATTAGCGGGCGGCGCGGCAGAACTCTCACGGTATCGGTGACCCGGATAAACATCTGGCCTCACGGCGGGTTGCTCCGGCACAATGTCAAAAAACGTAAAGAAAGTTACAGGAAGGAAACAGAAAATGTCCGAGCAGCCTTTGGGAAGTCCCGATGATGCCGCCGGCGCGCCGGCCGGCGGGCTTGAGAGCACCCCGGTTCGCGCCACCATCCCGGCGCGCGAGATCGGCTCGGTCAGCCTGTCGCCGACAGGCGATTTCGAGGCCGGCAGCTATCAGACCTTCACTCTTGTCTATACCGCAGGCAAGTTCGGCATCGACGATTCCGGCTCGATGCGCATCTGTTTCCGTTTCGCCAGCGACCAGACCCGGCCGCAGTTCGAAAATCCCGAGGGACCGAATTACACCACCATCGTCGCCTCGAATTCCGCCGTGCTGCAATATCACTACGATCCCAAGGGCAACGTTCGTCCGTGGGACCGCACGTTATACATTAAGGTCGTCAAGGGCTTCCTGACCGAAGGCGACACCATCACGGTGACCTTCGGCGATACCTCGCAGGGATCGCCGGGCATGCGCCTGCAGACGTTCTGCGAGGACACCTTCGAATTCCACACCCTGATCGACCCGATTGCGACGTATTGCTATCAGCCTGTGCCGGAACAGCCGGTGATCCGCATCGTGCCCGGCGTGCCGGAAACCTATTTGATGGTGGCACCGACGCTGGTATCCGTCGGTGAAAAGTTCGCGCTGAAAATGAAGGGCGAGGACCGGTGGGGCAACCCGTCCGACCAGTGCAATGCCACGTTTGCATTACGTGTTACCGGTGATGCAAAGGTTGTCGGGGTGCCTGACAGCGTGACGTTCAGGCCCGGCACCTTCGCCACTATCGTTGACGGCCTGTCGCTGTCGGGCGCCGGCGAAGCGGTGATCGAGCTTGTCGACGCGGACGGCCAGGTGCACGCACGAAGCAACCCGATCCGTGCCATGGAAGACCCGGCACTGAAACATTACTGGGGCGACATGCACGGCCAGTCCGAGGAGACCATCGGCACCGGCAGCGCCGACGAATATTTCGCCTTTGCCCGTGACCGCGCCTTTGTCGATGCGACCGGTCACCAGGGCAACGACTTCCAGATCACCTCGCCGTTCTGGAAGGAACTGGATCAGCTTTGCGACATGTATGACGAAGCCGGGCGTTTCATCGCCGTGCCGGGTTACGAATGGTCGGGCAACACCGGCCTCGGCGGTGACCGTAATATCTACTTCCCGGAATCCGGACGCGTGCTGCGCCGCTCGTCGCATGCTCTGGTGCAGGACCACAGCGATATCGACAACGATGCCAACAGTGCCCGCGAACTCTTCGACGCGCTGGCGGAAAACAAGGAATGGGACGTCGTCGGCTATGCCCACTGCGGCGGACGCTACGCCGACGTGAAGCTGGCGCACGACGGACGTTTCGAGAAGTCGATGGAGGTCCACAGTTCCTGGGGTACCTTCGAATGGCTGGTTCACGACGCCCTCGAAATGGGTTACCGCACCGGCATCGTCGCCAATTCCGATGGACACAAGGGGCGCCCCGGGGCGAGCTATCCGGGCGCATCGCTGTTCGGCGCCGTCGGCGGGCTGACATGTTTCCTGGCCCCGGAGTTGAGCCGCACGGCGATCCTCGATTGCATGCGCAAGCGCCGCCACTACGCGACAACCGGCGGGCACGGTGGGCGCATGTACATCGACGTCAAGGCCGCCTTCGACGCCACCGGCACGCTTTATCACGACGATCCCAACCTGGGGCCAAGCGAGGGACATGCCGCCGGCGCCGCACTGATGGGGGACATCGTTCACCTGCCGTCGGGCGGGGCCGAGCTGCAGGTCGACATCACCGGCGCGGCACCGATCGAGCGGGTCGACATTTTCAATGGTCTCGACCACATCGAAACGATCCGTCCCTATGCCAACGAGGATCTCGGCAACCGTATCCGCGTGCTGTGGGAAGGTGCCGAATACCGGGGCCGTTTCCGTCAGGTCATCTGGGACGGCGAGGCGCACCTGTCGGATAACAAGATCGTCGATGCCAAACCGATCAACTTCTTCAACCGCGACAAGACCCTGGACCGCACGTCCGACACGTCCTTGAAGTGGCGCGCACTGACCACGGGCAACATCGGCGGCTTCGATCTGTGGGTCGAGGATGCGTTCGCCGGTACGCTTAAGATCGAGACGCCGCTGGTCAAATGCGGCGTGCCGCTGGAGGAGATCGACATCAACGACGAGATCTTCGACAAGAGCGACATCCTGCCCCGCTATCTGAAGATCTTCCGGCTGCCGGCGGAAAATCCGCACCGCAAGATGTCGTTCACGCGCACGCTGGACCTGAAGGACACAGGCGACAACCCGATCTTTATCCGCGTCACGCAGGAAGACGGCACCCTGGCCTGGACCAGCCCGATCTATATCTATCGCTAGGGTCGGCCAGCACCGTTCGGACGTCCGCCATCTTGCCGAAGGCCCCTCGGCGGAGTAGGTTCGCGCCAAACCCGGCCCGCGCCGGTTCCGTACATATATAAGAGGGTGCGCTCGACGCCATGAAAGCTTCGCAAATCGGTATTCAGGTTCTCCGTGAAATGCCCGCCGACGCCGACGACCTGGCGGCGGCGTGGCTGATCCGCGGCGGCTACATCCATCGCCACGCGTCGGGGATTTTCACCTTCGCGCCGCTGATCTACCGGGTCGAGAAAAAGGTCTCCGACATCATCAACGAGGAAATTACCCGATTCGGCGGCGTACAGGTCCGCTTTCCGCTTTTGCAGAGCGCCGAAATCTGGCAGCAGTCCGGGCGCTGGGCGGTGTACGAGCACGCCAACCTGATGTTCCAGTCCGAAGACCGCCGCGGCCGACTTTTCGGGCTCAGCCCGACCGCCGAGGAGGTCGCCTGCGATCTCGGCAAGCACCTGATCCGCAGCCCCAACCAGTTGCCGCTCAACGTGTTCCAGAACCACATGAAATTCCGCGACGAACTGCGCCCGCGCTCGGGTCTGCTGCGGTCGCGCGAATTCATCATGATGGATGCGTACAGTTTCGACATCGACGAGGACGGCCTCGACCTGTCGTACCGCAAGATGCGTCAGGCGTATCACGCCATCTATAAAAAGATGGGCTTCGATTACATCGTCGTGCAGGCGGACTCCGGTGCCATCGGCGGCTCCGCGTCCGAGGAATTCATGGCCGTTTCCGAAGCCGGCGAGGACACGCTGCTGTATACCGAGGAAGGCTACGCCGCCAACGTCGAGCGTGCCGTCAGCGAGGCTCCGGCACCGGTGAAAGCCGAAGACGGCGAGATGGAAATCATCGATACCCCGGAGAGCGAAACCATCAAGAAGGTCGCCGATCTGGTCGGCGTGCATCCGTCCGCCGTGCTCAAGACACTGGTCTTCGATCTGACCTACCAGGACAAGGTCGAGCAGGTGGTGGTGCTGATCCGCGGCGACTGCGACGTCAACGAGGTCAAGCTCGGCAACCATTTCGGCGCCATCGCCGCACAACCGTCCGACGCCGACACGGTGCGTGCCGTCACCGGCTGCGAGCCCGGCTATGTCGGTCCGGTCGGCATCAAACCGGGTGCCAGGATGATCGCCGACAGGACCATCGAAGACCTGACCAGTCTGGTGTCGGGCTGCTGCGAGAAGGACCGCCATGCGGTCAAGGCGCGGCCGGGACGTGATTTCGACATGCCAGAGGTCGCCGACCTGCGCCTGGCCCACGTCGGCGAAGTCGCCCCCAACGGCCAGCCATTGCAGCAGTGCAAGGGCATCGAGATCGGCCACGTGTTCAAGCTCGGCACCAAGTATTCCGAAAAGCTCGACGCCGGCGTCATCGATTCTTCCCAGCAGTTCCGGCATTTCCAGATGGGCTGCTACGGCATCGGCACGACGCGTATCCTGCAGACCATCGTCGACCAGAACTGCGACGCAGAAACCGGCATCCGCTGGCCGGTCGTGCTGGCGCCGTTCCACGCCCACCTGATTCCGGTCAAGGCCGACAATCCCGAGATGATGCAGGCCGCCGAGGACATGGGCGAGAAACTCGAGGCGCTCGGCTGCGAATGCATCGTCGACGACCGCAAGGGCTCGCTCGGCTCCAAGCTCAAGGATGCGGACATCATCGGCATGCCGCTGCGTGTCGTGTTCGGCCGCGACCTGGCTGACGGCAAGGTGGAAATCTTCAACCGCCTGACAGACGAAAAGGACATCGTACCGATCGCCGAGGCCATCGACCGGCTCGCCGGGTTCGTCAAAAGCGAACTCGACGCCGCCGATGCCCGCCGCGACGCGGTCCTCGCCGAGGGGGTCTGATCCTTCGAGACGCAGCCCAGTGCAATATGGGCAGCTCCTCAGGATGAGGGTTTTACATATATTGGGAGCCTCATGCTAAGGAGGGGGCATCGCCCCCGTCTCGAAGCATGCGCGACAGGCTATTTCCCGGCGGCCTCCGCCAATAACCGATAGGAATTGCGCCGGTCTTCCTGGGCATGCGTCCAGGTCAGCACCACGACCTCGTCGATACCGAGGTTTTCCGCCAGCGTCGACAACTGCGCATGAACGCCGTCACCGGTGCCGATGAGGGCGCCGGCACGCAGCTCGGCGATGCGCGCCTGCTCGCCCCAGGTGTATTCGAAGCCGACGATGCTTTCCGGTGACTTGATGGGGCCGAGATCGCCCATCTCGCGCCGCACCTTCCAGTGTGCGCGCGACGTGAACAGGCGTTCGGACTCGGCCTCGGTTTCGGCGGCCAGCGCCCAGACGCAGACATTGGCGACAGGATCGGGATAGCGTTCGCTGGGCTGGTAGTTCTGGCGGTAAACCTCGAAAGCGCGTTCGACGCCGCGCCCGTCGGTGATGAAATGTGCGAAGCAGTACGGAATGCCGAAGTGGGCCGCGACCTGGGCGCCGTAATCGGAGGTCCCGAGCATCCAGATTTCCGGCGACGTGTCGCCGGCCGGGAGCGCGACGAGGCCGTTGAACGGGTGCCCCGTGATCAGCGGCTGGCCGGAAACCCAGGCCATCAGATCGCGGACGTTGGCGGGGAAATGTTCGGCGTCCTCGTTGGCGTTGGGGTTGAGCGCGAAAGCGGTCTTGCCATCAGATCCCGGCGCCCGGCCGAGGCCGAGGTCGATGCGCCCCGGTGCCAGCGCGTCGAGCACGCGGAACTGTTCGGCGACCTTCAGCGGCGCATAGTGCGGCAACATCACCCCGGCACTGCCAATGCGGATCGTCTGTGTCACCTGCGCGATCGCCGCCATGAGGATTTCCGGCGCCGTGCCGACGATGGTCGGATGGTTGTGGTGTTCGGAAACCCAGAACCGCTTGTAGCCGAGTTGCTCGCAGTACCGGGCCAGTGCCACGGTGTCGCGGATCGCCTGTGCCTGCGGCACACCAGCGGCGGCGGTCGACTGATCGAGGACGGAAAGCTGTACCATTATGCGCCGGCGTCCGCGTCGTCGAAGGCTTTCTTGACGTGGCGCATGGTATCCAGCGCGGCGGGCATGCCGCAGTAAATGGCGGTCTGCAGCACGGCCTCGACGATTTCTTCCCGCGTGCAACCGTTATTCAGCGCGCCCTTCAGGTGCACTGCCAGTTCGTGCGGCCGGTTCAACGCCGTAAGCATGGCGATGTTCATGAAGCTGCGGGTACGGCGGTCGAGACCGGGCCGCGTCCAGCACGCCCCCCAGCCGTATTCGACGACAAGGTCTTGCAAGGGCTTGGTCAGGTCGTCGGCGGCGGCAAGGCTGCGGTCGACGTGTTCGTCGCCCAGCACCTCGCGGCGGACCTTCATCCCGGCATCGTATTGCGATTGGTTCATGGTGTCCTCCCCTCGTGCATATGGTGACGGCAGCATAGCCGACACAAGAGGTCCGGCAAGGACAGGACGCGATCAGCCTTTGGCGGGCGGCGGCGCGGAGGTGCCGCGGACCATGATGTCGGTCGGTAACTCGTTCAGCGGTTCCGGGGTTTCACCGGCGATGCACCGAAGCAGGTACTCGGCGGCGTGCTCGCCCATGCGCCGGCTCGGTACGTGCACCGTGGTCAGACCCGGCGACAGGTGGGCCGCCAGCGGCAGGTCGTCGAAGCCGACGATGGACACGTCTTTCGGGACACGGATGCCCATATGCTGGGCTTCCAGCATGGCGCCGACGGCCAGCACGTCGTTGCCGCAGAAGATCGCCGTAGGCCGGGCTTCGTCCGGCAACTGCATCAGGGTGTGGAAGGCATCGCGACCTTCGCTGACCTCGTAGGGTTTTTCGATCAACGCGCGGCGGCGGAATTTCAGCCAGCGCGACTTGAGCGCCGCCGTTACACCGTCAATGCGTTCGCGGGCGCGGTCATTCCCCGCTGTGATTCCGGCGATGACGCCGATTTTCTCATGACCGAGGTCAAGCAGGTGCTCGGTGATGCGCCGGGCCGCGCCGGTGTTGTCGAAGCCGACGCAGGGGTAGGGCGCCTCGGCGCCGTAGGTCCAGGTGGTGACGAACGGACAACCCTGGCGTGCCAGCAGGTTGAGGGTGTCTTCGTGGTGTTCGCGTCCGACCAGGATGATGCCGTCGATGCCGCGTTCGATCAGCGCCTGTACCTGTTTGTATTCATGTTCGAGGTCGTAATTGGTGACCGCAAGCAGCAGGGTGTAGCCGGCTGCAGCAAGGCGGTTCTCGATGGCGTTGACGCCGCTTGCGAAGATCGCGCTTTCCAGGGTCGGGATGACCGCGCCGATGGTGTGCGAGCGCGCCGACGCCAGCGCCCGCGCCGCGCCGTGGCGGACGTAGCCGAGGGCACGGATCTGTGCCTCGACCCGTTCGCGCAGAACGGGGCGGACCTCGGCGGGGCTGTTCAGGACTCTGGATACCGTTGCCGTGGAGACCCCGGCGGCGGTCGCGATGTCCTGCAGGTTCGGCGTCGCGGGGTGTTTGTCGGGCATCGGGGAACCCTGGCTCGGCAACGGGATTGACTCCGTTGCGGGTTAGTGCGAAGCTCTTTTTGTTGTAAGCGCTTACATTATTTGTTCAAGATATATTTTGCGCGGATAACAGATGCATGCAATAATGAGATATATAGTCTCATTATTGAGATTTTAAAAAGAGACAGTCAATGCCCAACCATAATTCCCCGGGAACCGGACGATTTGGGAGGCTACATGTTGAGGTGGGGGTTCAAGCATCTTAAGTGCGGGCGATCCGGTATTCTGCCGGCCGCGTGTCTTGATGTCCTCTCCCGGCATTCGTTTTTCCTTTCCGATCCCTGTTTGTTTGATCTTCCCGCAGACCCGGGCGGATTTTTTCTGCGCAATTGACGGAATCAAAAACGACAGCAACTGGAGGAGACGTTCCATGTTTCGTGTAAGTAAAACCCTTAAAGGACTGTGCGCCGCAGCGATTGCCGCGGCGTTCGTCACGACGCCCGGCCTTGCCGACGCCAAAACCAAGATCCGCGTACAGTCGGTGATCCCGGCCAAGGCCGACGAAGTTTTCATGCTTCAAGACTTCGCTAACGACGTGAAAGCGTTGACCAGCGGTTCGATTGAAATCGAAGTGCTGCCGGCCGGCGCCGTCGTCGGCGTGAAAGAGACGCTCGACGCTGTTGATAGCGGCTTGCTCGAGGGCGGGTTCGCGTGGACTCACTACTGGTCCGGTAAGCACCCGGCGGCCATGCTGTTCGGCTCGCCGGTTGCCGGTGCCGGTGTCGGCATCGACAACATCGCCTTCGTTTCCTGGTTCCAGTACGCCGGCGGTAAAGAGCTGTACGACCAGCTCTGGAAGGAAATGGGCGTCAATGTGAAGGGCTTCATGCTGCAGCCTGTTGGTCCGGAAGCGCTCGGCTGGTTCAAGGAGCCGATCAACTCCATGGACGACTTCCGCAAGTACCGCTTCCGCACGCCGCCGGGCATTCCGGGTCAGACGTACAAGGATATCGGTGTTGCCTCCGTCGCCATGGGTGGCGGCGACATTTTGCCGGCGCTCGAAAAAGGCACGATCGACGCAGCCGAGTGGTGCTGCCCGAAACCGGACAGCGTGTTCGGCTTCCAGAAAGTGCTTAAGCACTACTATCTGCAAGGTCTGCACCAGGTCGTCGTTAACGCCGACATGTACATCAATGGTGATGTCTACAACAAGTTCTCGGCTCTCGAAAAGAAAGCCCTCGAAGTTGCTGCCAACGCATCTCTCTCGAAGGCTATGTCTTATCGAATCTATGAGAACGGCAAGGCCCTCAAGGACCTGACCGAAAATCATGGTGTTATCCTGCACGATACGCCGCCCGACTATTTCCCGGCGTACATGAACGCGGCTAAGGCCGCCCTTGAGAAGAATGCGGCCGAGAACGCATTCTTCGCCAAGGTCTGGCAAAGCCAAAAGGATTTCGCAGCAATCGCGGTTCCATTCTGGGCTGGTGCCCAAGCGTCAAATGCGAGCCTGGGTAAAGCGTTCGCCGACAGCGTGAAAAAGTAAGACTGAATTGGAAGGCGGGGCCGTTAAGGTCCCGCCTTTCTCTTAAAAAAATTCACAATGATAAAACCGAATTTATCGAGTGGGGGCATCATGGCCGACAAAGTCGAGATGGATAAACTTGATACGACGGACGAATTGATCGCCGAAGCACGCTCGGAAGCGCCAGGCGAGACGCCGGAAGACATGACGCCTTGGCAGCGCCCGATCACGGCCTTCATTGATGTTCTCAATCTGTGGGTAGGCCGCGTCATCTGCGTTCTGATGATCCCATTGGTTCTGGCCATTGTTTACGAAGTTTTCTCGCGCAACACGTTCGCGGTTTTGACAGATATGAACATGAACGACGTGGCCATTTCGTGGGGATTTGGTCCGACCTTATGGGTTTACGATATCAGTCGAATGCTGGGCGGCGTCTTATTTATGGCAGCGGCCGGATACGCTTTGATGCGTGGTGTCCATATTCGCGCCGACTTCATTTATCGAAACTGGTCCCCGAAAACACAGGCGACCGTCGACGCTTCGCTTTACTTGGCACTCTACATCCCTGCCATGTTGTTCTTTACCTGGATTTCGGCGGAGTACTGGTACAAGGCGTTCGCTATCGGTGAACAGGCGAGTGACTCGACGTGGGCGCCGATCTTATGGCCTGCCCGTCTTGCGATGCCGGTGGGTGGCTTTCTGCTCCTCTTGCAAGGTTTCCCGGAATTGTTCCGCGCGTTTCATCAGATGGGTAAGGAACGCGAACGGCTCTTCCTGCGGATACTCCCCATTTATGGCGTTGTCTTGCTTGTGTTGGTCGGTGCGGTGTTCTTCCCCGATGTTGTGCCAATCACAGACTGGTGGAATGAAACCTTTAACCACGAGGGACAGGTCAGTGTTTCTAAACCGGTCATCGGCCTCATCATGCTCGCGGTGATGCTGTTCTCGATCTTCGTCGGGTTTCCTATTTCCTTCACGCTCATTTTCCTCGGGTTCGTGTTTGGGACCTGGGGTGCCAACTTCAAACTCGCCACATTCCTTATGGCCCTGCAAACCAACTCCGTGATGTTGGACGATCAATTGGTTGCCGTGCCGCTCTTCATCCTGATGGGGATTGTGATGGAGAAAGCCGGATTGATGGAGAGGTTGTTCCAGGCCGTTCAAATGATGATGAGCCGGACACGGGGCGCACTCTTCATCGCCATCCTGTTCGTGTCGACCATCTTCGCGGCCGCGACAGGCATTGTCGGCGCATCGGTCACGATCCTCGGGATCATGGCGGCGCGCACCATGAACCGCTCTGGCTATGATGTGAAACTCGCCGCAGGGACGATCACTGCGGGTGGTACGCTCGGTATTCTTATCCCGCCTTCGATCATGCTGATCGTGATGGGGCCGGTTCTCGAAGTGCCTGTGACGGACCTGTTCCGCGCGGCGATCATCCCCGGCATCATGCTCGCGGGGCTCTACATGCTGTATGCCCTCGGACGGTGTTTCATCAATCCAAAACTCGGCCCCATTCTGCCGCCGGAGGATCAGCCTGAAACGTCAAGCTTCTATCTGCTCGAAGTGGCGATGGTTATGGGCGCGCTTGTTTTCCTTATCTGGCTGATCACGTATGGGATAACGGACGGGTTTGGTTTTCCCTTCGGTGTGCTGATTGTTCCGCTCGCCTGGATTGCCGTGATGTGGACCGTCTATAGGTGGCTCGGGAAAACACGCCCTGGCGGCTTCTATTTCTCGGACTTGTGGTACGAGTTTTTCATGGGCCTTGTGCCGCCAACGGTGCTGATCGCGTTTGCACTGGGATCTATCCTTGCGGGTTGGGCAACGCCTGCTGAGGCTTCGGCCTGCGGCGCATTCGGTGCGGTGCTTCTATCCATTCTTTATCGCAAGTTTTCAATCCCGGAGTTTTATAGTGCTTTGATCAAAACCCTGGAGATCACGGTTCTGATCATGTTCCTGGTGGCAGCGTCGAACTTCTTCGGTGCGGTGTTCTCGAATCTTGGTACACCAACGATGCTGACAGAGCTTCTGCTTTCGCTCGATATGTCACCGACCTTTGTTCTGATCCTGATCATGGCGTTGATCTTTCTGCTCGGATGGCCACTGGAATGGGTGCCGATCGTCCTTATTATCGTTCCCATCCTGATACCGACGGTCCTCTCGCTTGATCTCGGATTCGCAAATCAGAATGATATGTTGATCTGGTTCGCGATACTTGTCGCCGTCAATTTGCAAACGGCATGGCTCAGTCCTCCTGTTGCGCTATCCGCATACTTCCTGAAGGGCGTTGTCCCGGAGTGGGACCTGCGTGATATCTATTTGGGCATGATGCAGTTCATGGTCATCCAGTTGATTGGACTCACCCTGATCTTCGTGTTCCCGCAAATTGCCTTGTGGCTTCCTAATTACATTTACGGAAATTAGGGGGCGTGAGTGATGTATGCCTGTCGATTATATGAGTCTCTCGTCAGTGGGGACTTACAAAAGGATCAAGAAAAATGACCCGCGAGTACCTTAAGAAAGCCACGTTGACATCCCGCTCGAATTCAAGCGAAACGGCAGAAATTGTTTCCAAGATCCTTGCCGAGATTGAAGCGGGCGGTGAAGAAAAAGCGCTGGAGTATGCGGCCAAGTTCGATAAGTACGAGGGCAATATCATTCTGTCGGCAGAAGAGATTGAAGCTGCGGGTGCAAAGCTTCCGCAAAAGCTTAAAGATGATATCCTCTTTGCTTACGACAACGTCCGCCGGTTCGCAGAAGCCCAAAAAAACACGGTTGCGGATTTCGAGTATGAGATAAATGAGGGGCTGATTGCCGGACAAAAAGCGATACCGGTATCCGCCGCCGGCTGTTACGTGCCGGCGGGGCGGTACCGCCATATCGCCAGCGCCATCATGACGGTGACGACGGCTGCTGTCGCCGGGTGCAAACATATTTCGGTTTGTTCTGCGCCTCAGCCTGAAACGGGCGTCGATCCGGGAGTCGCTTTTGCGGCGCATGTTTGCGGCGCAGATACGATTATGGCCATCGGCGGTGTGCAAGCTGTAGCGTCCATGGCGTTCGGCTTGTTTGGACAGCCTAAGGCGAACATCATTGTCGGTCCGGGCAATCAGTTCGTCGCTGAGGCAAAGCGCATGCTGTATGGCCGTGTCGGCATCGACATGATCGCCGGTCCGACGGACAGCTTGATCCTGGCCGACAAGGATGCCGATGCCCATATCGTCGCCACCGATCTCGTTAGCCAGGCGGAGCATGGTTATAACTCACCAGTTTGGCTGGTTACGGACCATCGGCCGTTGGCTGAAGATGTCATGGCCCGTGTGCCAGACCTTATCGCTGACCTGCCGGAGCTCAACCGCGGGAATGCAGAAGCGGCATGGCGCGATTATGCCGAGGTCATTGTCTGTTCAGACCGAGAGGAAATGGCCAAGACGTCAGATGAATATGCGCCGGAGCATCTGACCGTTCAGGCGGATGATCTGGATTGGTGGCTGGGTCGGTTGCAATGTTATGGATCGCTGTTTCTCGGCGAAGAAACCACCGTCTCTTATGGGGACAAGGCTTCCGGGACCAACCATGTGCTGCCAACCTCGGGAGCAGCCACGTATACGGGCGGTCTGAGTGTGCACAAGTATATGAAGATCGTGACCTGGCAACGGGCCACCCGCGAAGGCGCCAAGAAAGTTGCCGAAGCGACCGCGCGGATTTCGAGACTAGAGGGGATGGAAGGCCATGCGCGGGCTGCCGACGTCAGGCTTGCCAAGTACTTCCCAGGTGAAAACTTCGACCTTTCAGCCAAAGGATAGTTTGACGAAGGGCACGGAAAATCAAAGGGAACAACGATGTATCAAAAGATACTTGTACCCATGGCATTGGACCATGGAATCTCGCCACAGACTTTAGAGATCGCCCGGGCGCTTTTGTCGCCGGGAGGGTCGATCGTCGCCCTGCATGTATTCGAGGTGCCGAAGGGTTCCGTCTCCGCCTATGTCGGTGAAGATGTCATCCAAAAGGGTTTCGATAAGGCAGCCGAGATATTGCAGGAGAAAACGTCACATCTTGACGGTGTCACCACGGACATCATTCGCGGCGAAGCCCATCGCAAGATCATTGATTACGCCGTCGACCATAGTTGTGATTGTATCGTCATCGGGTCCCATAAACCGGATATCAGTGACTACTTTATCGGTTCGACCGCCGCGCGGGTGGTGAGGCACGCACCATGCGCAGTTCATGTACATCGCGACTCTTGACGGTACGGCAAGATCGGTGATTGCACTTAGCTGAATAGTTGTTGGCTGAAATAGTCTTACGTCATCCTTGAATGGATGGGATTGGAAAAACGAACTATGTCGTCGCAATTTGATCTTACCGGTTCCGTCGCGGTCGTTACGGGTGCCTCGTCCGGGATCGGACGCCGGATGGCAGGCGCCCTTGCCGGGGCCGGTGCGAAGGTCGTACTGGTGGCGCGGAGTGCCGACAAACTGGCCGACGCCGCTTCAGCGATCGAGACAGACGGCGGCGCGGCGGAAACCGTGACCGCTGACCTGATGGACAGGTCGGTGATCGATGATCTGTATGCCAGAGCCGCGGCACCGTTCGGCGCGCCGACCATCGTCGTCAATGCGGCGGGGGTCAACCTGCGTCAACCGTGGGCCGAGATCACCATGGATAGCTGGGACAGGACCCTGCATCTGAACCTGAGCGTACCCTTCTTTCTGTCCCGCGCCTGCGTGCCGGGGATGATCGAAAAGGGCTATGGGCGGATCATCAACATCGCCTCGCTGCAAAGCTACCGGGCGTTCGCCAACTGCATACCCTATGGCGCGTCGAAGGGTGGTGTCGTGCAATTGACCCGTGCCATGGCCGAAGCCTGGTCGAAGGACGGTATCAACGCCAACGCTATTGCACCTGGATTCTTCCCAACGGAACTGACGCAGGCGGTGTTCGCCAATCCCGAGCTTTCGGCGCACAACGCGCGCATGACAGCGATCGGACGCAACGGCGAACTGCAGGATCTGGACGGTATCACTGTTTTCCTGGCTTCGCCTGCGTCCGCGTACATGACCGGCCAGACCGTCGGCGTCGACGGCGGCTTCACGGCCAAGTAGGAGATTCCGATGCGCGCGCTCGTCTATACCGGTCCACAGACCATCGTCCTGCAGGATGCCCCCGACCCAGAAGCCGGGCATGGCGACGTGCTGATCGACGTCGGCGCCGTCGGCATCTGCGGCTCCGACATGCATGCCTATCTGGGCCATGACGAACGTCGCCCGGCGCCGCTGATCCTGGGTCACGAGGCGGCGGGCACCGTGCGCGGCGGCATCCATGACGGCAAGCGCGTGGTGGTCAATCCGCTTGTTACCTGTGGGGTTTGCCGCGATTGCTTGTCGGGCCGCGAAAACCTCTGCGCGAAGCGGGAAATCATCTCCATGCCGCCGCGTCAGGGCGCATTCGCGGAAAAGATCGTCGTTCCGGCGCGTAACATCATCGAAATCCCGGATGGGCTCGACATGACCAGGGCCGCGCTCGCCGAACCGCTGGCGACGTCGTGGCACGGGGTGACGCTGGCCGACCGGCATGCGGCGCGGCCGCTGGCTGAAGCCCGCGCGCTGGTGCTGGGGTCCGGCGCCGTCGGTCTTGGTGCGGCGCTGGCGCTCAAGGCCTTTGGCTGTGCCGACGTCACGGTCGGTGAAACCAATGCGCTCCGCCGCGCGACGGCTGTGTCGCAGGGCTTCGTGAACGTCGTCGACCCGAGCGTTGACGGTGCGTTGGACGCCGGTTTCGCGGACGTGGTCATCGACGCGGTCGGCAACAAGCATACGCGTGCCTGCGCCGTGCGGTCGGTCAGACCCGGATCGGTGATCGTGCATATCGGGCTGGGCGACGGCGTCGACGGCTTCGATGCCCGGCGCGTGACGTTGCAGGAAATCGCCTTCATCGGTGCCTACACGTACACCATGACGGATTTCCGCGCCACGCTGGCGGCGATGGCGTCGGGGGCGCTCGGCAGCCTTGACTGGATTGAGGCGCGGGCCCTCGAGGACGGTATCAAGGCGTTCGACGACCTGCTGGCCGGGCGTACCGCTGCCGCCAAGATCGTCCTCAACCCCGCTTCCGTCTAGTCCGGATCGAACGCCTTGAAGGCGTCGTCAAAGCCGCCGTGCCAGCGCGACAGCGCCGGGCGGTTCTCGGTGACGTCGCCGGCGCTCCACAGGATGCGGGCGCGGTCCATGTCGCGGGTTACCTCGCCGTCCGGACAGACGATATAGAAATCGCCGTTTTCGATGCGGGGCAGCATCTCGTCGACGACCTGTTCGGGCAGCCAGGCGCTGGGCTTGTGTTCACGCTTGCCGGTCGTGGTCCAGCCGGGAATGACCAGATGCGCCGTGACCGCCGGGTTGGCGCCGTTCCTGAGTTCGTGCTGCAGGCTTTCTGTGTACGACTTGAGCGCCGCCTTGGTCAGGTTATAGACGCTGTTGCCGGGCGGGTTGGTGATGCCCTGCTTGGAACCCATGTTGATGACGGCGCCGAGTTTGCCGCTGTCGATCATCGCCGGGACGAAGGCACGAACCCCGTGAATCACGCCCCACAGATTGACGTCGACGGTGCGCCGCCAGTCGACCAGATCGTCCCAGAAACCGGCGCCGACCCGCGTCACGGCGTTGTTCATCAGCACGCTGACCGGGCCGAAGCGGTTCGTAACGGTGTCCTTTAGTTTGACCATCGCGGTCATGTCGGCGACGTCGGCGCTGGCTGCCATGATGTTTTCCGGGTCGGGCGCGGCATCGCGGACGTAGGCCAATGCCGCGTCGAAATCGTCGGACGCCAGATCTACCATGCAGACATGCATGCCGAGACCGGCGAAGCGGTGCGCGCAGGCGCGGCCGATGCCGAGCGCGGCGCCGGTGACGACGGCGGTGCTGCCGGCCTTGAAGACGCTATTGGTCATGTCGCGTGTTCCATCCCTGTTAGAAATCATTAATGTTTCCAACAGCATGCCATGGCGGCGATAATCGTCAACAGCAGCGGCACGCGGGGTCTTGAAAGCCCGGCCCGGCGACAGCACGTAATTTGTTCAACAAGGGGAGGAAAGCATCATGGAAATTCGTATGGACGGCCGGAACGCCGTCATCACCGGCGGCAGCGCCGGGCTGGGCAAGGCCATGGCAAAAGAATTCGTTGCGTCGGGGGCCAACGTCGCCATCGTCGCCAGACGCCAGGACGTGCTCGATCAGGCGAAGGCCGAGATCGAGACGGCCGGCAGCGGCAAGGTCATCGCCATTTCCGCCGACATCCGCACCGCCGCCGAATGCACCCGTACCTATGAAGTAGCCGTCGCCGCGCTTGGTTCCATCGACATTCTGGTCAACAACGCCGGCACGTCCCGGCGCGGCCCGTTCCTCGATATCTCCGACGAGGATTGGCAGGAGGATTTTGATCTCAAGGTATTTTCGGCGATACGCCTGTCGCGGTTGGTGATCCCCGGCATGCGCGAACGCAAGTGGGGGCGCATCATCAACGTTCTGAATTCCGGCGCCAAGACGCCGCCCGCCGAAGGCGCACCGACCGCCGTCACCCGTGCCGCCGGGATGGCGATCATGAAGGTGCTGGCCAACGAAAACGCCGAACACAACGTTCTCGTCAACTCGCTGCATGTCGGCAAGATCCGGAGCGAGCAGTGGGAAAAGCGCCACGAAAAGGACCAGCGCGGGCTCTCGCTCGATGACTGGTACGACGCCGAAGGCCAGTCGCAGCCGATGGGTCGCCTGGGACTGCCCGAGGAATTCGCCGCCATCGCCTGCCTGCTATGTTCGGACAGAGGCTCCTATGTCACCGGTGCCGCGATCAACGTCGACGGCGGCCTGTCGAAGGCAGTTTAGGTACCGTAGGGGATCAGGCCTTCCTCGACGGCCTTGATCTGCAGCGCCAGGAAGCGTGAATAGATCCGGCACTGCGCCAGCGAGCCGGCGGTGAACCACAACCCCGGCTGTGGCGTGAGGCACCACATGTTGTTGAGCTCGCCCGCCTCACTGAAGCCCCACACCGGGCCGACCTTGTCGGCGATCGCGTCGCCCATGAACTGGCGCACGGTGTCCTGCTGCATCTTGTAGCCGGTCGCCATGACGATCAGATCTGCGTCGCGTTGGGAGCCGTCCCTGAGCCGGGCGCCGGTTTTCGTGAACGTCTCGATATCGTCATAGTTGACGATGCCGATCTTGCCGTCGGCGATCAGTTCCGAACAGCCGACGTCGAAGTAATAGCCGCCGCCGCGCTGCAGGTAGCTCATCTGGAAACCGCAGTCGTCGACGCCGTCGTTGGTCCTGAAGCCGCGCGCCGCCAGCCGGTCCAGCAGTGGTTTGTCGATTTCTTTCGACATTGCCGTCGCCCGTTTGTAGGCGACCTTCAGCACCGGAAACGGGAACGAGGTGGCGAGCAGGTCGCAGTCGTCGATCGACGGGCCTTCGGCGTACATCAGATACACCCGCTGCGCTTCCTTGAGGCTGACGACATGCGTCGAGGCACGCTGCACCATCGTCGTCTCGACGCCGCAGGCGTGCAGGTCCTGGGCGACATCGTGCGCACTGTTGCCGGTGCCGATCACCAGCGCCTTGCCGCCGGCCCACTTGTGCCCGGTCTCGTAAGCGCCGGAATGCATCACCTCGCCCTTGAAATCCTTCATGCCGGGCAGGTCCGGCATGATCGGGATGCCGCTGGCGCCGGTTGCCATGACGACATGGCGCGGGCGCAGGGTCCTGAACGAGCCGTCGCTTTTCGTCAGGGTCACGACCCACTC
Organism: Thalassospiraceae bacterium; assembly: GCA_038100295.1. Classification (GTDB taxonomy): domain Bacteria; phylum Pseudomonadota; class Alphaproteobacteria; order Rhodospirillales; family Casp-alpha2; genus UBA4479. Next base: position 79,948 of record JAYNVG010000001.1, on the reverse strand, counting down.
TTTCCTGGCGGCATCATACTCGGCGGAAGTCAGCGCGGTACCGGTCCAGTAGTTCAGTTCCAGCGCTTCGACGTAATGCTCAAACCAGTTGGCCAGCATGTCTTTCGGGATGTACACCGGCCACGTCGGCGGGAATGGCATGTACGGCATGTGATTGACGTAAACTTCGTTGTGCAGCGTCAGCGAGTGGTAACGCTTGCGCCAGTTGTCACCGATGCGCTCGTACTTGTCGATGATCAGGGTGTCGACGCCGAGGTGTGTCAGCCGCGCCGCGACGCCGAGCCCGGCCTGGCCGCCGCCGATCACCAGCACCGCCGGGTCGCGGTCTTCATAAGCGCGCTGGCGGTTGCGGAAATCGAGCCAGTTCTCGCCGCCCCATTCGCGGCTGAAGGCATCGCCGCCGGTGCGGTGCGCGCTGGTCTGTTCGGGAAAGCCGTTCAGCGCCTGCAGCGTCGTCGACAGGGTCCAGGCGCGCCATGTGCCGTCCTGCGCCGGGTCTTCCATGAGCCTGACGACGCCGCTTGCGCTGCCGACGGCGGTGTCGAAATCAAAAATTACTTCGATGGCACATTCGCCGGCGCGCATGACCATTCTCGGCGGCGTGTGTCGGTCCGTAAGCCGGAACCCGCCGGCCTTCACAGAGGGCTGCGTGCGCGTCAGCTTTTCGGCAATGGCGCCGTGGCCACTGGCCGTGGCGATGGTCCAGTCGAAGGCCAGTACGTCGCGCCAGTGCCCACCGTCGATAAACAAAGCTGCGGCCTGCCCGGGATCGCCGGACGTCAGCGCCGTATCGAAGGCGCCGAGCCAGGCGCTTGCGATTTCGTCGAGCGGAAGGTCGGCGTCACTGTCTTTCGGCATCGTCTGTCCCATCATTGGTTTCTGTGTGAATGGTACGGCACCCCCCGCAGGGATCAAGGGCCAGACAGGCGAAATAACGCCCGGGTTCGATCCCAGGGTATGACATCAGGGCTTGATCTCGGGGGGATATGTACTTGAATGGGGGGACCGGCACATTACCTGACATATCAGGGCAAATTCAGAACAATCCGGGGGGATTCATGGAATACAAGTGGCTCGGCAGGACCGGCGTAAAGGTCTCAGAACTCTGTTTTGGCACGATGTCGTTCGGCGGTGATGCGGACGAAAAAGAATCGGCAAAAATGTATGCCGCGACCCGGGACAAGGGCATCAATTTCTTCGATTGTGCCAACGGCTATTCGCGGGGCAAGGCGGAAACCATCCTCGGCAAGCTGATGGTATCCGAGCGCGACGATCTGGTCATTACGTCCAAATGCTTCGTGCCGATGGGCGACGATATCAACATGCGCGGCGGCAACCGCCGTCATATCATGAGCGCCGTCGAAGCCAGCCTGAAGCGGCTCGGCACCGACCGCCTCGACGTCCTGTTCATGCACCGCTGGGATACGCAGGTGCCGCTCGAGGAAACGCTCCGGGCGCTGGAAAACCTGGTTGCCCAGGGCAAGGTCATCTACCTCGGTGCCAGCAACTATTCGGCCTGGCAAGTCGCCAAGGGGCTGGGTATTTCCGAACGCATGGGCTGGCCGCGCTTCGACGTCATCCAGCCGATGTATTCGCTGGTCAAACGACAGGCGGAATCCGAAATCTTCCCCCTCGCGCTGGAGGAGGACATCGCCGTTATCTCGTATAGCCCGGTCGGCGGTGGCCTGCTCAGCGGCAAGTACGGGCCGGGGCAGCGCCCAGAGCAGGGCCGTCTGATGGGCAACAAGGAATATACCGCCCGCTACGGCGAGGACTGGGTGTTCGAGACGGCCGGCAAATTCACCGAATTCGCCAAATCCAAGGGGGTGCATCCGGTCAGCCTGGCGGTGGCATGGGCCGCGGCGCATCCGGCGGTGACCTGCCCGATCATCGGCGCCAGAAGCCTGGAGCAACTGCAGCCGTCACTGGATTCGACGGATATCGACATGACGCCGGAACTGCACGCGGAAATCGCCCAACTCGGCCGCACACCGCCGCCGGCGACCGACCGGCTCGAGGAACAGAACCGCTGACGCATCCACGCCAGCGCATATGGGGGATGACATGAAACACGTCGGATTGGGGACCAGCGGCCTCAAGGTGTCTCAGATATGCCTCGGTGCCATGACCTTCGGTAAGGAAACCACACCGGCGGTGGCCGACAAGATCGTCGGCACGGCACGCGACGCCGGGGTCAACTTCATCGACACCGCCGAGTCTTACGTCATGGGCGAATCCGAAAAAGTTGTCGGCAAGCTCATCAAGAAGGACCGCTCGGACTGGGTCGTTGCCACCAAGCTCGGCTCCAAGGCGGTGGGCACGGGGCCGAACCAGAAGGGCCTGAGCCGGGCCTGGATGATCGACGGCCTGAACGCAAGCCTGAAGCGGCTGGGCACGGACTACGTCGACATCTATTACCTGCACCGCGCCGACCCGACGACGCCGCTCGCCGAAACCATCGAGACGATGGGTGAGCTGATCCGCGCCGGAAAGGTCCGTTACTGGGGGTTCAGTAATTTCCGCGCCTGGAAGATCGCCGAGATGGTGCATCTCAGCCACGAGTTGGGGGTGCCGAAGCCGGTCATCGCGCAGCCGTTCTACAACGCGATCTACCGATTGACGGAACTTGAATATCTGCCCGCGTGCGAAGCCTTCGGGATCGGCGTCGTTCCCTACAGCCCGCTGGCGCGCGGCGTGCTGACCGGGAAATACGGCCTCGACGTCGCCTCCGCCAAGGACACCAGGCGCGGCCAACGCGAGGTCGAGACCTACGGCGATGTCTATACCCGCGACTGTCTGCGCATCGCCCAGAAGATCAAGAAGCGCGCCGAGGCGCGTGGCATGACGGCGGCGGATATGGCGATCAACTGGTTGCTGAATTGTCGGACCGTCAATTCAATCGTTGCCGGGCCGCGCACGCTGGCGCACTGGAAGGGCTATCTGGGCGCGCTGGCGCACGACTTCACCGCCGCCGACGAGGCGTTCTTCGACAAGCTGGCGCCAACCTGCTATCCGCTCGAGCTGGGCTATACGGAACTCAAGGATCCGCCACGCGGCCGGCCGACCATTGTGTAAAGCCGATGCTCAGCCATAAATATGAATAAAATGTAATCAAAAAACATATGATGCCTAAAAAAATAGCAGTTTTATGACGACGTAACCATGTTGCACCGGCTGCTTTTTCAGCCATTCGCCGGCTTTGCTGACGTCAATTTCTAAATAAAACCAGTGTGATACAGGAGTTATCCCAAGCCCTCCTCTGGGTATGTGATTCTTGGCCTGGAATTTGTAATGCCTGTTGCAGTGCAACAACATTCCTAGGGGAGTCACTTCATGCAAATGAGATGTAAATCGTTAATCACGGCCGGCGTTCTTGCCGCGACCATGGCGGTCAGCAGCGTTGCGTCCGCCGCCGATACGATCAAAGTCGGCATTCTGCACTCGCTTTCCGGCACCATGGCGATCAGCGAAACCACGCTGAAAGACGTCATGCTGATGCTGATCGAAGACCAGAACAAGAAGGGTGGCGTGCTCGGCAAGAAGCTCGAAGCCGTCGTCGTCGATCCTGCGTCCAACTGGCCGCTGTTCGCGGAAAAGGCCCGCGAGCTGATTTCCGTCAACAAGGTGGACGTGGTGTTCGGCTGCTGGACCTCGGTGTCGCGCAAGTCCGTGCTGCCGGTGTTCGAGGAGCTGAACAGCATCCTGTTCTATCCGGTGCAGTATGAAGGCGAAGAAAGCCAGAAGAACGTGTTCTACACGGGTGCCGCGCCGAACCAGCAGGCCATTCCCGCCGTTGATTATCTGATGGCCGAAGGCGTCAAGCGCTGGGTGCTGGCCGCGACCGACTAAGTCTATCCGCGTACCACCAACAAGATCCTCGAGGCCTATCTCAAGGACAAGGGTGTCGCCGCTGACGACATCATGATCAACTACACGCCGTTCGGTCACTCCGATTGGCAGACCATCGTCTCCGACATCAAGAAGTTCGGCTCCGCCGGCAAGAAGACCGCCGTGGTGTCGACCATCAACGGTGACGCCAACGTGCCGTTCTACAAGGAACTGGGTAACCAGGGCATCAAGGCCAAAGACATTCCGGTCGTCGCGTTCTCGGTCGGTGAATAAGAACTCGCCGGTCTCGATACCGCGCCGCTGGTCGGCCATCTGGCTGCATGGAACTACTTCATGTCCGTCGACAGCCCGGAAAACGCCAACTTCATCAAGAAGTGGAAAGCCTTCACCAAGAATCCGAAGCGCGTTTCCAACGACCCGATGGAAGCCCATTACATCGGCTTCAACATGTGGGTTAAAGCCGTTGAAATCGCCGGTACCACCGACGCAACGGCGGTCATCGACTCTCTCGTCGGTGTCGCGGTGCCGAACCTGACGGGCGGCTACTCGGCGATGATGCCGAACCACCACATCACCAAGCCGGTCCTGATCGGCGAAATCCAGGCCGATGGCCAGTTCGAGGTCGTGACCTCGACGCCGGGTCTGGTGCCGGGCGATGCGTGGTCCGACTTCCTGCCGGGTTCGAAAGACCTGATCAGCGATTGGCGCGCGCCGATGGCCTGCGGCAACTTCAACACCAAGACCGGCAAGTGTGGCGGTCAAGGCAGCTAAGCAGCACATGATCGTTCGGGGGTGGCCGCAAGCCACCCCCGGGCATCGGCTTCACACATCTCGATGATGGCGGGCTTGGCTCAATTAATACGCCTATAAAGACAAAATCACCTTTCTTCCTTTTCCTGTTTATTCTTTTTCTGGTGTCGCCGGTACGTGCCGACGACCTGGGCGCGCAGATCGACAGCCTGGCTCAGGGTGGGTTCAGCGACCGTGCCAAGGTCATCGACGCCCTTGCCGAAACCGGTGATGCCCGCGTCATTCCGGCGCTTGAAGCGCTCGGCGAAGGCAATCTTTATGAATTGAAGGCCGGCGGTAAGGTCTACATCGTCGAAAAGGCCAGCAGCCAGTTCAAGCTCATCGATCCGCTGACCCTTGAAGTGGGCGAGACCGTCTCCAAGGGCGCCGTCGACAAGATCAAGGTCAACAACCGGCTGCGGCGTGCCGTGCGCGATGCGCTGGGTGGCCTGCAGTTGCGCTCGAAGAAACCCGAAGACCGCATGGCAGCCGCCGAGGACGTTTTCAAGTCCAAGGACCCGAGCGCCATTCCGTTGCTTGATACGGCGATCACCAAAGAAACCGACGCCGGGGTGAAAAAGGTCATGCTCGAGGCCCGCGCCACCGCTGTGCTGTCGAGCGATCTCGACGAAGCTGCCAAGCTCGAAGCCATCGATATCCTGAAGGAACGCTCCGGGCGGGATTCCCGCTCGATCCTGCTGGCCTTCGCGGCCAATGCCGAAGGCAAGCTGAAGACGGCGGCCGAAAGCGCCGCCGCGCTGATCGAACGCTCGCTCGCCGCCTGGGCCACGGCGCAGAACGTCTGGTACGGACTAAGCCTGGGTTCGGTGCTGCTGCTCGCCGCCATCGGCCTCGCCATCACCTTCGGCGTGATGGGCGTCATCAACATGGCGCACGGCGAAATGGTGATGCTCGGCGCCTATACCACCTTCGTCGTGCAGGACGTGATCCGCACATCCTATCCGCAACTGTTCGAGGTCTCGCTGCTGATCTCCATCCCGCTGGCGTTTCTCGTTGCCGGCGCCGTCGGTGTCGCCATCGAACGCGGCATCATTCGCTGGCTGTACGGCCGTCCGCTGGAAACGCTGCTGGCGACCTGGGGCATTTCGCTGGCCCTGCAGCAGACCGTGCGCTCGATCTTCGGACCGACCAACCAGGAAGTCGGTACACCCGACTTCATGTCCGGTGCCTTCGAGATCGGGCAGATGACGATCACCTACAACCGGCTCTATATCCTCGTTTTTGCGATGGTCGTGCTCGCCGTGCTGATGCTGGTCATGAAGCGCACGCCATACGGCCTGCAGATGCGCGCCGTGACGCAGAACCGCCGCATGGCCGGCGCCATGGGTATCCGCACCGACTGGGTCGACGCGCTGACCTTCGGGCTCGGCTCCGGGATCGCCGGGATCGCCGGGGTCGCGCTGAGCCAGATCGACAACGTCAGCCCCAACCTGGGCCAGTCCTACATCATCGACAGTTTCATGGTCGTCGTCTTCGGCGGCGTCGGTAACCTGTGGGGGACGCTGGTCGGTGCCATGACGCTGGGCGTCGCCAACAAGTTCCTTGAACCGTACGCCGGTGCCGTGCTCGGCAAGATCGTCGTGCTGGTGTTCATCATCCTGTTCATTCAGAAGAAGCCCCGCGGCATGTTCGCGCTCAAGGGCCGGGCGGTGGAAGCATGATCACCAACTTCAACGCCGGTGCGCTCGGCATCCGCAGCTACATCTTCATCGCCATCGTCTCGGCAGTCGTCGTCACTGTCGGCTTCCTCAACCTGGCAATGCCGAGAGGACTTCGACGACGAGACCCGCTAGTCCTAGTCGCGGCTTTATGACCGGGTTGCTGCCGTGATGATCGGCGAGGACTGACCACACCCGGCTTTTTTCCGCCCGTATCGCAGAAATACGAACACTTTCCCGGCGCAGGGCTTGCGATGCCCGCTTCCGGCAGGAAAACTGCCATTGGCATTTGTGCGCTGTTTGCGCCGTGGCGATGCCTGCAGACCGGAAAGCGGATGGAAGGGGACCATGGGCAGCAAGGTGAAATTCGGCATCCGACTGGCCGTGCAGGGCGAGATGGGGGCGACCTCGTCGGGCTTCGAGTACGCTTTGGAAATGGCACAGATCGCGGAGGATCTCGGATTTGATTCCGTGTGGATACCGGATCATGTGGAAAATGCACACCTCGACCGTGCCAAGCCGATCCTCGAATACTGGACCGCGATGACGGCCATCGGCGCACTGACCAAGCGCGTCCGGCTCGGTGGGCATTCCATCAACAACACCTTTCGCCATCCGGGCCTGACCGCGAAGATCGTCTGCACCCTCGATCAGATCACCGCAGGGCGGGTGATCTTGGCCCCGGGGTCGGGTTGGTTCGGGGCCGAAGCCAAGGCGTACGGTTTCACGGAATGGTCCGATGACGGCCTGAAACGGATCGCCCGGCTGGACGAATGCCTTTCGATCATCCGTGGCCTGATCATGTGCGACGATCCGGAAGGGTTCAGCTTCAAGGGTGATTTCTACACGCTGGAGAATGCGTTCTGTAATCCCAAGCCGCCGCAAAAACCGTACCCGCCGATCTGGATCGCCGGCGATTCACCGCCGACGCAGGAACTGATGATCCGTCACGGCGACGTCTGGTTCATGTATTCGAAGGCGCCCGAAGTCGTTGCAGGGCTGATCGACGGCATGAAACGAAAGCTCACTGATCGGCCGTGGGAAACGGCGATCTCAACCGTCGGGTTGACCGGGACCGGCGAGGCGGAAACCATGAAGTGGGCCGAAATGTATGCCGACGAGCGCAAGCACCGGTTTCCGGTGCCGCCCACTGTCGACGACATTCTGGCGGCGAACCTGTACGGGGATGTGGACCAGGTCTGCGCGCGCATCGACCAATGGATCGACGCCGGCGTGACGAATATCGTCATCCAGCCGATGCCGCCTATGGACGGCATGCGGTTTTTCGGCGAAAAGATCATCCATCGTTACAGTTGAAGGACCGAGGATGACATACAGGATATTCGTGGAGGGCCCGATCCATGATCATGGCCGCGCCCTGCTGCAGGCCCGTGAAGATGTGACGTTTTCGGTCCATGAAAAATTTACGCCGGAAGAAATGAAGGTGGGGCTGGCCGACGCCGACGCGCTGATCCTGCGCCAGTCGCCGCTGAGTGCCGATGTCATCGAGGCGGCGAAGAAGCTCAGAATCGTTTCGCGCTACGGGGTCGGCTACGACAAGGTCGATGTCGCGGCGCTGAGCGCACGAGGCATTCCGCTCGCCGTCTGCGGCGATGCCCTTTCGGCTTCGGTCGCCGAGCATTCGCTTTTGCTGATGCTGGGAATATCGCGGAACATCGCGGTCATGGACCGTGCGACCCGAAACGGCAACTACGCGCTTCGTTATTCCCTGATCGGCCACGAACTGCTGGACAAGACGGTGCTGCTGATCGGTCTCGGCAAGATCGGCCTGGAAACGGCGAAGCGCTGCCATGCGTTCGGCATGAAGATCATCGTCGCCGGGCGCGAGGCGTCCCGCGCGCGGGCGGCGGAATACGGATACGCCTTTGTCGACGATTATCGAAGCGCCCTCGGCGAAGCCGATTTCATCAGCCTGCATCTGCCGAGCCAGGGCAGGACCCATATTCTGGGGGAAGCGGAATTTCAGGCGATGAAGCCTGGTGCCTATATCATCAATACCGCGCGCGGCTCGTTGATCGACGAAAACGCGATGTACCGGGCGCTTACCGAAGGCACCCTCGGCGGGGCCGGGCTGGATGTCACCACTCAGGAGCCGCCGGCGCCGGACTGTCCGCTATTGAGCCTCGATAACGTCCTGTTCACGCCGCACAACTCGGCACTGAACGATGAAACCAGTGCGCGGGTCAGCGACGTCAGCGTGCGCAATGCGCTGGACGCCCTCGACGGTTGTCTGGATGCAAGCTGCATCGTCAACCGGGACGTTCTGTAACTCAGACCTTTTCCACGGCGATGGCGATGCCCTGGCCGACGCCGATGCACATCGACGCCAGCGCCCTTTCGCCGGACGCGGTCAGTTCCAGCGCCGCGGTGCCGGTGATGCGGGCACCCGACATGCCGAGCGGATGGCCGAGCGCGATGGCGCCGCCGTTCGTATTTACATTCGGTGCATCGTCGGCAAGACCGAGGCGCCGCATGACGGCCAGTGCCTGGCTGGCGAAGGCTTCGTTCAGCTCGATGGCGGCGAAGTCCTGCGGGGTCATGCCGAGGCGCGCGCAGAGTTTCTCGCTGGCCGGTGCCGGGCCGATGCCCATGATACGGGGAGCGACCCCAGCCGTGGCGCCAGCCAGTACGCGGACGATGGGCTTAAGCCCGTATTTTGCTGCCGCGTCTTCCGAAGCCAGGATCAGTGCCGCCGCGCCGTCGTTGACGCCGGACGCATTCCCCGCCGTCACCGTGCCGCCGTCCCGGAACGGGGCTGACAGTGCCGCGAGTTTTTCTATGGTCGTCGCGCGCGGGTGTTCGTCGGTGTCGACGATGACTGGATCGCCCTTGCGCTGGGGGATGGACACGGCGGTGATTTCTTTGGCGAGCCGGCCGGACGCGATGGTAGCCGTCGCGCGCTGCTGAGAACGCAGCGCGAAGGCGTCCTGATCGGCGCGGGCGATATTGAAATCCTCGGCCACGTTCTCGGCGGTCTCCGGCATGGAATCGACGCCGTACATTTTTTTCATCAGCGGATTGACGAAACGCCAGCCGATCGTGGTGTCGTAGATCTCGGCGTTGCGTGAAAACGCGGTATCCGCCTTCGGCATGACGAACGGGGCGCGGCTCATGCTTTCGACCCCGCCGGCGATGATCACATCTGCTTCGCCGCAGCGGATGGCGCGTGCGGCGGTAATGATCGCATCCATACCCGAGCCGCAGAGACGGTTGATGGTCGCGCCGGGGATAGTGTCCGGATAGCCCGCCAGCAGCAGTGCCATCCTTGCCACGTTACGGTTGTCCTCGCCGGCCTGATTGGCGCAGCCCATCAGCACCTCATCGACGGCGGCCAGGTCCAGTTGCGGGTTGCGTTCGGCCAATGCCCGCAGCGGCACCGCCGCCAGATCGTCGGCACGGACCGATGACAAGGCACCGCCGAACCGGCCGATCGGCGTGCGGATGTAATCGCAAATATATACGTCTATCAATTCAGGCTCTCCATCAAACACCCAGCCATTGGCTTTGCGCTTCTTCGTCTATGCGTAGTGCGGCGGCATCGCCACGCCATACGATCTGACCTCGGCTCATCAGGCTGACGTCGTCGGCCAGACCGAGCGCGAAATTCAGATTCTGTTCGACCAGAAGGATTGTCAAACCCTCGGCCTTGAGTTCCTTCAGCTTCTCGAAAATCTGCTGGATCAGCAGAGGTGCCAGACCCTCGGTCGGTTCGTCGAGCAACAGGATGCGCGGATCTGACATCAGTGCGCGGGCGATGGCCAGCATCTGCTGCTCGCCACCGGACAGTGCCTGTCCACTGTTCGTCTGCCGCCCGGCCAAGTTGGGAAAGAAGTCCAGGACCCGTTCGATCGTCCATGCCGGGTTGGCGCCTGCCAGCCGCCCGGCCAGTTGCAGGTTTTCGCGGACAGTCAGCGAGGCGAAGATATCGCGGGTTTCCGGCACGAAGGCCACGCCCCTGGCGGCGATGTCGTAAGTCGGCAATCCGGATATCGGCTTGCCGTCGAGGACGATGTCGCCGGCGCTGAGGGCAAGCAGACCGATGGCGGTTTTCAGCGTCGTCGACTTGCCGACGCCGTTACGTCCGAGCAGCGCATGCACCGAGCCTTCACGGACACTGAGGTCGATGCCGTGCAATACCCGGGTTTCACCGTATCCGCTTTCGATGGCTTTCAGTTCAAGCATTCGACTGCCAGTCCCCAAGATAGATGTCGCGGACGACCTTGTTGCCCCGGGTTTCCTCGGGTGTGCCTTCGAATACGATCTCGCCGAAATTCAGCACGGTGATGCGATCGGCGACATCGAACGCAAGGTCGAGGTCGTGCTCGATGATGCCGATGGTCAGGTCCCTGGGCAGCGACTGTAACAGCCGGTGAAAGCCGTCGATCATCGCCGGGCCGACGCCGGACGTGGGTTCGTCCATCAGCAGGATGCGGGGTTTTGTGGCCAGTGCCAGGCCGACTTCGAGCTGGCGGCGGTTGCCGTAGGAAGACGAACGCACGGGCTTGTCGAGCATCTCGGTGAGGGTCACCAGTTCGGCCACTTCGTCGACCGTTTCGCGCACCTTCCGGTCCCCAAAGCAGTCGCGGAACATGCCGGTTGTCTTGCGCTGCCCGGCTGCGGCGGCGAGCATCAGGTTCTCGCGGATCGTCAGATTCTCGAACAGATTGTTTTTCTGGTAACTGCGCGACAGCCCGGCGCGGGCGCGCTCGGAAACGGAAAGGCCGTTGATCGGTTTGCCGTCGAGCAGAATGTCCCCCGACGTCGGCACAAGCTCGCCGACCAGCAGGTTGAACAGCGTCGTCTTGCCGGCGCCGTTGGGGCCGAGGATGACGCGCCGCTCGCCGGGCTCGATGGCGAACGAGATGTTGTGGGCGACGCGGACGCCACCGAATGACTTAGACAGGTTGCGCACTTCAAGCATGGCCCCTGTCCTCCGATTTGTCGTCCGCCTTGTCGGTGCGCAGGGCCAACCAGTGTTCGCTCTGGCCGTACAGACCGCGTCCACCGGCAACGACGATTACGATCAGCAGCAGGCCGATGACGATATGCCAGTGATCGGTGATGCCGGATACCTGATGCTTCAGCGATATGAACGCGACTGCGCCGATGACCGGGCCGATCAGGGTCCCGAGTCCGCCCAGGATGACGACGATCAGCACTTCGCCGGAGATCGTCCAGAACAGCAGTTCGGGTGAGATGAACTGGGTGTGCTGGGCGGCGACGATCCCGGCGATCCCGGCCAGCAGTGCCGAGAATCCCATGGCGCGGGCGCGGTGCAGGATGGTGTTGACGCCCAGCGCCTTCATTCTTGTTTCATTGGCGTGTATGCCGCCGAGTGTCCTGCCGAAGGCCGAGCGCAGGACCCAGGCGGCCGCGATATAGACGGCGGCGGTCAGGGCGATGGCGAACAGGCCGTAGGTCAGCGATGAGCCCATCTTGATGCCGAGCCATGAAAGATCGAAGCGGGGCAGGCCCGACATGCCGTCGTCGCCGCCGAGCCACTGCGATTTGAAGATCAGTGTGTAGGCCATCTGCCCGAACGCCAGCGTCGCCATGATGAAGAAGATGCCGCTGGTGCGTCCCGTGATCCAGCCGACGACGGTCCCGAACACGGCGGCGCCGGCCACGGCGGCAACGGCGGAGGGCAGGGGCGGCAGGCCGAACTTTACCGTGAGTATACCATAGGCATAGGCGGCGATCCCCATGATCGCGCCATGACACAGCGAAACCATGCCGCCGAAACCGGCGACCACATCGAGGCTGATGGCGAGGATGGCAAGGATGGCGATCTCGACGACGATTTCACGGGCGTAAAAACCGCCCATCACGCAGTAGGCGATTAGCCCGGCGAGAGTCGCTGCGAGTACGACACTGCGGAGACGGGTTTGTTTGAACATGATCTAGCCGCGCGCAGGTATCAGCCCCTGGGGGCGCAGGATCAGAACGGCGGCGAGCAGCACGTAACTGGAAATCGCCGCGACCTCGGGGAGGAACACGGCACCGATTGTTTCGATGAAGCCGACGATCAACGATCCGGCTATGGCGCCTTCGAGGCTGCCGAGGCCGCCGATGACGACGACGATCAGGGTCGGAATCAGGATCGAGATGCCCATGCCCGTGGTTGCCGAGAACACCGGCGCGGCGATGACGCCGGCCAGCCCGGCCAGGGCGCAGCCGACGCAGAACACGAGAAAGAACAGCCGGTTGACGTTGATGCCGAGCGCGGCGGCCATGTTGCCGTTCTCGACGCCGGCGCGGATCATGGCGCCGATCTGCGTGCGGGTCAGTCCGACCCACAATGCCGCCATGACGACGGCACCGACGGCGATGATGAAGAAACGGTAGGTGGGATAGGAAATCCCCGCGAACTCGCTCGAGCCGGCGAGTGCCGCCGGGGCTTCAAGGCCGAGAGCGATGTCACCCCAGGTCATGCGTACCAGATCCAGAAACACGAAGATCAGGCCGAAGGTGACCAGCACCTGGTTCATCGGCCCGGCGTGGCGCAGGCGTTCGATGAGCGTGAAATACAGGATGGCGCCGATGATGGTGACGCCTATTGGTGCCAGAAAAAAAGCGGCCCAGTAGCTGCCGAACGACGCCGCTGCGGACACCCCGATGTAGGCGCCCAGCATGTAAAGCGCGCCGTGCGCCAGATTGACGAAATGCAGCAGGCCGAAGATGACGGTCAGGCCGATGGAGAGAAGAAACAACAGCATCGAGAATTGCAGCGCGTTGAGGAACTGCAGCGCCCAATATCCGGTATCCATCGTGCGTCCTCCGCAGGCGTAAAACGAAATTCCCCCCGTGAGTGGCCTCACGGGGGGAAGATAGCAGATTTACTTACATCGAACAGCCGTTGGGGGCGTCACGGACGGCCGTGGCGGTGCCGACGATCTTCTGCGTCAGGGCGTCGCCCTTTTTGACGGTTTCATAGATGTAGATGTTCTGCACCACGTTGTTGGTGGCAGGGTCGATTTCCATCGGACCGCGCGGGCCGACATACTTGACCTTGGGCAGTGCCTTGGCGATCGAGTCGCGATCCTTGGCGCCGGCTGCGATGGCACCCATCAGCATCTTCGCGGCATCGTAACCCTGCACCGCATATTCCGACGGCGGACGCTTCTGCTCGCCTTCGAACGCGGCGACAAAGGCTTTGTTCTCGGGGGTGTCCAGCGTCGGCACGTAATGCAGCGATGCAACAACGCCGACGGCGGCGTCACCCTCGGCCTTGACGTACAGCGGCGAGGTCAGGAAGCCGGAACCGAACAGCGGCACGTCCTTGGCGATGCCGAAGGAACCGTACTGCTTGACGAAGCTGATCGCTTCACCGCCGGCATAGAACACGAAGATGCCGTCGGGATTGGCGGATTTCGCCTTGGTCAGGTACGGGCCGAAGTCCTTGGTCTTGCGGAACGGCGTGAACTCACCGCCGATGATCTTGCCGCCGATGGCGGTATAGGCTTCGGTGAAGGACTCGATCATCTGGTGGCCGGCGGCGTAGTCGGGTGCCAGCGTGTAGATCGTCTTGATGCCTTTTTCCATCAGCCACGGCGCCATCGGGCGGTTGACCTGGCCGTTCGAGAACGAGACGCGGACGATGTACGGCGAGCAGGACTTGCCCGTCGCCGCATTGTTGCCGGCGTTGGCGACGATCAGCGGCACTTTCGCTTCATGAACGAAGTCGCGGAGCGCGCCGAGCACGCCCGAGGAGACGATGCCGACGATGACGTCGACTTCATCTTCGAGTACCAGCTTGCGGGCCTTGGCAAGACCGACCGGCGGTTTGATTTCGGTATCTTCGACGACGATCTTGAAGTCGCCGCTTTTGCCGGCTTCCGTGAGCGCGAGGTTGAAACCGGCCTCGATCTCGTTGCCGAGCGCGGCATAGGTGCCCGACTTGGGCAGAAGAAGGCCGACCTTGGTTTCGGCCTGGGCCATGTGCGGAATGCCGGCCGTGGCGACGGCGGCGACCGCGAGTGTCGATAAGAGTTTGCGCATGAATTTCCTCCCTGCTGAATTGTATCCGTGCCTATTTTCGCATGGTCGCTTTATTTTTATGCACGAAATTGCAACCTGTAAACATGTTTGTTGCATTATTTCGCCGAATATGCATTATAAAGCATAATTTCAAGACCATCGATATCGACCGGGATCAGGAGTGAGCCATGTCTCAGGAGCGTTTTCAAGAACTTGTCGGCGAGATCGCCAACGGCATCAATGGTCGGGCACTAAATTCTGATCTGGCCGGGTATCTGAACCGCAACTGGCCGGCTGACGGCGAGGGTTTCCAGGAATTGAAGCGCCTGTGCGCGGATGGTGAAGCCGGCGGCTGGCTGGTGTCGCGCGAGGCCGGCGGCATCAAGTTCGGGCGCGCCGTCAAGCCGGGCGGCGCAGCCGGCGAATTCAGCGTTGACGTGGTGCGGATGAAGGATATCCGTGGCCCGCACCATATTCACCCCACCGGCGAGATCGGCGCGATCATGACGATCGAGGGCGAACCCCGTTTCGACGGTTTCGGCGAAGGCTGGTATGTATATGAACCCGAAACCGCGCATCATCCGACGGTGTCGGGCGGCGATGCCTATGTGCTCTACATGTTGCCGCAGGGGGCCATCGAATTTACGGGCAAATGACGCCAAACAGCATTAAACAGAAAACGGCCCCATAAAAACAATAGGCCGGATATCGGGAGGATTTCAGGATGAACCACAATGCGGCCTGTTATTTTGTCGATCGGCATGTCGCCGACGGCCGGGGCGGCAAGGCGGCGTTCCGCGAGGCGGCGGGCAAAAAACGTACCATCACTTACGGCGAATTGTCAGAGCAGTCCGGACGCTTTGCAGATGCGCTTATTCGAACAGGTGTTCGCCGCGAGGAACGCGTGGTCATGCTGGTCCTCGACCAGATCGAATTTCCCGTCATGTTCTGGGGCGCGCTGAAGGCGGGCGTAATCCCTGTGCCGCTGAACACGCTGCTGACGGCGAGCGTCTATGAAGAGATCCTGAGCGACAGCCGCGCCACCTGCCTGTTCGTCTCTGCCGAGCTTTACGGTGCCGTCGCGCCGGCGCTCAACGGCAATCCGTATCTGCAGAAAATCGTCGTCGTCGGCGAAGCCCCTGAAGGCACGATCGGCTTCGACGTCTTCATGGACGGTGCCGAGCCGTGTGACGCCGTCGACGTGTCGGCGGACGAGCCGGCCTTCTGGCTGTATTCGTCCGGATCCACGGGGCGGCCGAAGGGGGTGCGCCATGTGCACGGCAGTCTCAAATACACCTCCGACACCTACGGCGCGCAGGTGCTCGGCATCCGCGAGGACGATGTCGTGTTCTCCGTCGCCAAGATGTTCTTCGCCTATGGCCTCGGCAACGCCATGACCTTCCCGATGTCGGTCGGCGCCACGGCGGTGATCTTCAACGGCCGGCCGACGCCGGACGTGGTGACGGATATCATCGTCAACCAGACGCCGACCGTGTTCTGCGGTGTGCCGACGCTGTTCGCGGCGACGCTGCACCACTGGGACCAGACGTCGCCGCCCGCGGAAACGGTGCTCCGTATCTGCATCTCGGCGGGTGAGGCGCTGCCGGCGGAAGTCGGCAAAAAATGGAAGGGGCTTCTCGGCGTCGATATTCTGGATGGTGTCGGCTCGACGGAGATGCTGCACATCTTCCTGTCCAACAACGCCGATGACGTCGTCTACGGTACGTCAGGGACGGCGGTGCCGGGCTATACATTGCGCCTCGTCGACGAGACGGGCCGCGATGTCGATACCGGCGAGATCGGCGAATTGCTGGTCAACGGCGATTCAGCCGCCGACGGCTACTGGAACCAGCGAGAGAAAAGCCGCGCCACCTTCGAAGGATGCTGGACACGCACCGGCGACAAGTACGAGATGACCGCAGACGGCCGCTATATCTACTGCGGGCGCACCGACGACATGTTCAAGGTATCGGGTATCTGGGTGTCACCGTTCGAGGTCGAGCAGGCGCTGATCGCCCATCCGGCGATTCTCGAAGCCGCGGTTGTCGCGAGGCATGACGAGGACGGGCTGGAAAAACCCATGGCATACGTGGTGCTCAAGGGCGACGCCGGCGATGCGGTCCTCGAAGAGTTGAAGGAGTACGTCAAGGCCAGCATCGGCAAGTGGAAGTATCCGCGCTGGATCGAGGCAATCGACGAACTGCCGAAAACAGCGACCGGCAAGATCCAGCGCTTCAAGTTGCGGGATAATCCCTGATGGCGCTCGACTGGCCCAACGGTAACGGGTTCCTGACAGCGGGCGGCAAATCACTGGAATGGGCGGTCTTCGGGCCGGCGCCGGGTGCATTGCCGGTCATCGTCCTATTACACGAAGGGCTGGGCTGCGTGGCACTGTGGCGGGATTTCCCGGAGCGGCTGGCGGCGACGACCGGCCATCCGGTGTTCGTCTATTCCCGTGCCGGTTACGGCTGGTCCGATCCCGACGAGTTGCCGCGACCGCTGGATTACATGACCCGCGAAGCCGTCAACGTGCTGCCGGATGTGCTCAACGAAATCGATGCGCCAGGCTATGTCCTGTTCGGGCATTCCGATGGTGCCTCCATCGCTGCGATCCATGCCGGCAAGGTGATCGACCCGCGCGTCGTCGGCCTGATTCTGATGGCGCCGCACTTCTTTACCGAAAGCATGGGTCTCGCCGAAATCGCCGACGCCAAAACCATGTTCGAGACGACCAACCTGAAGGAGCGCATGGGACGATATCACCGCGACCCGGAAGCGGCGTTTCGCGGCTGGAACGATGCCTGGCTCGATCCCGGTTTCAAGGCGTGGAATATCGAAGACTGCCTCGATACCCTGAGCGTGCCGACACTGGCCCTGCAAGGTGTCGACGATCAGTACGGGACCGAGGCGCAGGTACGCATTGTCGAAAAACGCAGCCCGCGACCCGTCGACGTGGTCCTGATCGATGACTGCAAGCATTCGCCGCAGTTCGATCAGCCCGATGCAACGCTGCAGGCTGTTGGCGGGTATATTGCCCGGCTTCAGGATGCGCCGTTGAAGGTCTCAGTGGAATGACACGCCCGGCACCCGTTCCGGATGCGCCGCCGCGGGGCGAGCTGAAATTGCCGCCCACCGCCTATCTGCCCGGCCGCACACCACGCCCCGAAGAGGATTTCTTCGACGATCTGAAAGCGGGACTGTCGGCGGCGCTCGAGCCACCCGCGCTGGCGATCAGCGATGCCTTTCGGGGAGGGCAGCAGGCGTTTTCCCGGCGCTATTACTGGGAAGCGCATGAACTGCTGGAAGCGGTCTGGCATTGCCTGCCGCCGGCAAGTGCGGAGCGGCACCTGGTGCAGGGACTGATCCAACTGGCAAATGCGGGCCTGAAAGCCAGGCTCGGTCAGGCGAAGGCGGCAAGGCGGATCGTCGCCCTGGCCGACACCCACGCGAGCGAGGCTTATCTGCAGGGCCACGCGGCGCTGTTGGGGCTGACGCCGGAGGACGTGGCGGCATGGCGGCGGCAAGTCGAAAACGAGATCGAAAAAGAATAATGCAATATATCGCATATTTTAAAATATTTGGGATATCCTTGCCATATAATTGAAAAATAAGGACTATGAGCCTACTTTGCGAAGACGGTTTGGGATTTACATTCGCATAATGTGGCATTATTATGCATAAATTGCTGACGCGAAACCGGAAGGGACCGCACCCGTGAGTACTGCGAATCAGAGCAAGATGATCGACTTTCAGACCGACCCGTCCCGCTATCGTCACTGGCGTATCGACTACGACGGCGAAGTCGCCAATCTGTACATGGACGTCGATGAAAACGGCGGTCTGTTCGACGGCTATCAGTTGAAGCTCAATTCCTATGACCTCGGCGTCGACATCGAACTGGCCGACATCGTGCAGCGCATGCGCTTCGAACATCCCGAGGTAAAAGTCGTCGTCATGCGATCCGGCAAGGACAACGTGTTCTGCGCCGGTGCCAACATCCGCATGCTCGGCGGCGCGGCGCACGCGCACAAGGTCAACTTCTGCAGGTTCACCAACGAGACCCGCAACACCTACGAGGCTGCCGAGGCGGACTCCGGACAAAAGTACATCGCCGCCGTCAAGGGCGCCTGTGCCGGCGGCGGTTACGAGCTGGCGATCGCGTGCAACCATATCATTCTGACAGATGACAGCTCGTCCTCGGTGGCGTTGCCGGAAGTGCCGTTGCTGGCGGTGCTGCCGGGCACCGGCGGACTGACCCGCGTCACCGACAAGCGCAAGGTGCGCCGCGATCTGGCCGATATCTTCTGTTCCATGGAAGAGGGCGTTAAGGGCAAGCGCGCCGTCGACTGGCGGCTCGTCGACGAGGTCGTGGCGAATTCGAAATTCGATGAACATGTCGCCGCCCGCGCCCGTGAATTCGCCGCCGCATCCAAAAAACAGGCGGCGCAGGGTATTGCACTCGGGCCGCTGTCACGCACCTTCGATGACGACGGTTCCGTCACCTATTCGCTGGTCGAGGTGGCGCTGGACCGGGACGCGCGCAAGGCGACGATCACGCTCAACGGTCCCGATGCCGACGTTCCGGCGTCCACGGACGATCTCGTCGCGCAGGGGGATCAATCCTATCTTCTGCGGCTTGCCCGCGAGCTTGACGATGCCATCCTGAATCTGCGTCTGAACGAGATGGAACTGGGCCTTGTCGTCTTCAAGAGCCAGGGAGATCCGGATGCGGTTTTGGCACAGGAAGCGGCGCTGACAGACAACGCCGATCACTGGCTGGCCAACGAGATACTCGCATACTGGAAGCGGGTGCTGAAACGCATCGACGTCACGTCGCGCTCGCTCGTTGCCATGGTCGAGCACGGCTCGTGCTTCGCCGGTGTGCTGGTGGACATCCTCTGGGCCGTCGACCGTTCGTACATGATGGCGGACGAGTTCGAGGGCGATAATCGTCCGATGGCGCGGATCAAGCTCAGCGACAGCAATTTCGGCCGCTTGCCGATGGGCAACGGCCTGACCCGGCTGCAGACACGGTTTCTGGGCGAGCCGGAAAGGATCGACGCGCTCAAAAACAAGACCGGCGCAGATATCGAGGCCGCCGAGGCCATCGAGCTTGGGCTGGTGACGTTCGCGCTCGACGACATCGACTGGGAGGACGAAGTGCGCATCTTCCTCGAGGAACGCGCTTCGTTCAGCCCCGATGCGATGACCGGCATGGAGGCCAATCTCCGTTTTGCCGGTCCCGAAACCATGGAGACCCGGATTTTCGGCCGGCTCACCGCTTGGCAGAACTGGATATTCCAGCGTCCCAACGCGGTCGGCGAGAAGGGTGCCCTGCAACGCTACGGTACCGGCAAGCGCGGCGACTACAACATGCAACGTGTGTGAGGCACAGGAGGCTTTTCAGATGCTCGACGACATGAATGTCAGTTACGACACGCAGATCCCCAACAACGTCGGCCTTTCTTCGGACCGCCGCGTACTCAAGGCGCTGGAAAAATGGCATCCGGGGTACATCAACTGGTGGAGCGACCTGATCCCGCACGAGTTTCAGGTTTCCGACGTCTACCTGCGCACCGCCGTATCGGTCGATCCCAAGGGATGGGCGAAATTCGGTTATGTGAAGATGCCGGAATACCGCTGGGGCGTTTTGCTGGCACCACAGGTCGAGGACCGCTGTATTCCCTGTGGCGAGCACGCCGGCGAACTCGCCTGGCAGGAGGTCCCCGGCGAATACCGCAACTTGCTGAAACGGCTGATCGTGATCCAGGGCGACACCGAACCGGCCTCGGTCGAACAGCAGCGCTTTCTTGGCAAGACGGCGCCGTCGCTGTACGACATGCGCAACCTCTTCCAGGTCAACGTCGAGGAAGGCCGCCACCTGTGGGCGATGGTCTATCTGCTGCACAAGTATTTCGGCACAGACGGCCGCGAGGAAGCCGACGACCTGCTGCGCCGTCAGTCCGGGTCCGAGGAAACGCCGCGCCTGCTGGGCGCCTTCAACGAGGAAACGCCTGACTGGCTTTCGTTCTTCATGTTCACCTACTTCACCGACCGCGACGGCAAGATGCAATTGGAAAGCCTGGCGCAATCGGGCTTCGATCCGCTGTCGCGCACCTGCCGCTTCATGCTGACTGAAGAGGCGCACCACATGTTCGTCGGTGAAACCGGCGTCGGCCGCACCATTGAGCGGACCTGTCAGGTGATGAACGAGAACGGTATCGAAGACCCGTATGATATCGACCGCATCCGCGCCCTCGGCGTCATCGACCTGCCGACCATCCAGAAGAAGCTGAACCTGCATTTCACGCTCAGCCTCGACCTGTTCGGTCAGGAGGTATCGACCAACGCGGCGAACGCCTTCAATGCCGGCATCAAGGGCCGTTACATGGAAAACAGGATCGAGGACGATCACAAGCTGAATGGCCACACCTATCGGGTCTGGGACCTTGAAGACGGTCAGGTCGTGCAGAAGGACGTGCCGGCGCTGACGGCGATCAACATGCGTCTGCGGGACGACTACACGCGCGATGCCGAAGGCGGTGTCGGGCGCTGGAACAAGATTATCGAAAAGGCCGGTGTGCAGTTCGCGCTCAAGCTGCCGCACGAATCCTTCAACCGCAAGATCGGCGTCTTCTCGCGCGGGCTGTTCGATCCCCAGGGCAAGACCGTCACCGGCGCCGAGTACGATGCCGGTGTGGTCGACTGGCTGCCGTCCAAGGCCGACGGCGACTTCATCCAGTCACTGATGGTGCTTGTCACCGAGCCCGGTAAATACGCCGGATGGATCGCGCCGCCGAAGGTCGGTATCGATAACCAGCCGGGCGACTTCGAATACGTGAAACTGCACGCCGCCTGACGCATGAATGCACCGCTGAAACAGCACCTGATCGACCCGGAAATCTGCATCCGGTGCTTCACCTGCGAGATGACCTGTCCGATACAGGCGATCCAGCACGACGACCACAATGTGGTCGTCGACGCATCGATCTGTAACCACTGCATGGACTGCATCCCGGTATGCCCGACCGGATCGATCGACGAATGGCGGGTGGTGGATGCACCGTATTCGCTGGCCGATCAGTTCTCCTGGGATGAGCTGCCGGCGCAAGCAGAACTGGAAGGCGGTTCGGCTGCTGCAGTCGAGGCGCTGGACGAGGCCATGGCGGCGTTGCTCGCCGATGCGCACAAGGGCGCCGGGGGCAGAAGCAAGGCGCCGGCATCGGCAGCCAAGCCTTCGGTGAACCTTTATAACCTTGCGAAACCGGCGGTGGCTAAAGTGCAGGGCAGCTACCGTCTGACGTCCGAGGAATCCGGTTCCGACGTGCGCCACATCATCCTCGATTTCGGCCGCCAGCCGTTCCCGGTTCTGGAAGGTCAGTCGATCGGCGTCATCGCCCCCGGCACGGACGCGAACGGCGCGCCCCATCTGCCCCGGTTGTATTCCGTCTCCAGCCCGCGCGACGGCGAACGGCCCAACTACAACAACGTATCGCTGACGGTGAAGCGCGAGGAAAAGGGTGTTTGCTCGAACTATCTGTGCGATCTCGAAAAGGGCGACGAGGTACAGGTGACCGGCCCGTTCGGTTCCACCTTCCTGATGCCGGACGATCCCTCGGCGCGTTTGCTGATGATCTGCACCGGTACCGGCTCGGCACCGTTCCGTGCCTTCACCATGCGCCGCCAGCGAACCGCGTCCGGCGCATCCGGTGATATGGTGCTGTTCTTCGGCGCCAGAACCCCGGACGCCCTGCCGTATTTCGGACCGCTCAACAAAATCCCCGATAGTGTGCTGCGCAAATATTTGGTGTTCAGCCGCATTCCCGACGTGCCAAAGGAATACGTGCAGGACCGCATGCTGGCGGAGCACGACACCGTGGCCGATCTGCTCGCCGACCCGAAGACGCATATCTATGTGTGCGGTCTCAGGGGGATGGAAGAAGGCGTCGAGCGCGCCTTCGCCAGTATTTCCGAGAGCGTCGGCATGCCGTGGGAATCGACGCGCGATGCGATGCGCAACGACGGCCGCTACCACGTCGAGACCTACTGATGGCTTTCGAACATGAAATCCGTGTGACCTGGGGCGACTGTGACCCGGCGAAGATCGTCTATACGCCGCGCCTGCCGGGGTTCGCTCTCGACGCCATCAACGCCTGGCGGGAACACCATGTCGGCGGCGGCTGGTATCAACTCGAACTTGATCAGAATATCGGCATGCCGTTCGTCAGTATGCAGATGAACTTCAAGGCGCCGGTGACGCCGCGCCACAGACTGATCTGCAAGGTCTGGCCGAACAGTCTGGGCACCTCGTCGCTGGGTTTCACGGTCGAGGGCTGGCAGAACGGCCAGCTGTGCTTCGACGGGGACTTCGTCAGTGTGTTCGTCGACCCCACCGCCTTCAAGAAGACAGTGCCGCCGGATCATCTGCGCAAGATCGTTGAAGAACAGATGATCCCGAAGGCCTGAAACGGCACATGCCGGTCTTTTGCAGGGAGAGATAAATTGCAAAGAAACGGGCTCTAAACTAGGGTTGTGCACTATATTACCTAATGGCGATTGAATGTCAGAAATCACTAATTTCCGTGGCGAAGCCGTCTCTTCCGACCCATCCGACTCCCTGGAGGCCGAGGTCCGGGCGTTGTTCATCCGGGTCGGAGAACGCGTCCGCGAAGCGCGCCGGGTCAAGGGACTGTCACGCCGCGCCCTGTCCGAGATTTCAGGCGTATCGCCGCGTTATATCGCCCAGTTGGAAGCCGGTGAAGGAAACATTTCCATCGGTCTGCTGCACCGTGTCGCCGTCGCCCTGGATTACCGAATCGAATGGCTGATTGGCGAGGAAGATCCTTGGACGTCAGACGTATTGCGTGCCGCCGATCTGTTCCGAATGTCGACGGCGGAAACCCGCCAAAAGGTGATGGAACTGCTGAGCCCGCTACCGCCGGAGCAACTGCGTGCCCAACGCATCTGCCTGATCGGCCTGCGTGGCGCCGGTAAGTCGACGCTGGGTGCCATGGCCGGTCAGGTGCTGCATGTGCCGTTCGTCGAGTTGAACCGAGAGATCGAGGAACACGCCGGCATGCCGGTGAACGAGATCATCGCGCTCTATGGCCAGGAAGGCTACCGAACCCTGGAATCGCAGGCGATCAGCCGCATCATCTCGACGCACGATACCCTGATCCTTGCCGTCGCCGGCGGCATCGTCGCCGAACCCAACACCTACAAGACACTGCTCGCGCATTTCCATACCATCTGGATCAAGGCCAATGCGCAGGAGCATATGGCGCGCGTGCTGGCGCAGGGCGATACCCGCCCGATGGCCGGTAATCCGGAAGCGATGGAGCAGTTGAAATCGATCCTGAAAAGCCGCGAAGCGCTTTACGAGCGAGCGGGCGCACAACTCGACACCACCAACAAACCGCTGCAGACCTCGGTCGACGACCTGGTGGCGCTGATCCGTAAGAAAGGCTACCTGGGCAAGAAATGAGCCGATGCGCTCAGGAGAAATCGGGTTTGCGTTTCTCCAGGAACGCCAGCACTCCTTCGGCATAATCGGGATTCCTGCCGGCCCGGCCCTGTGCGTCGGCTTCGATCTCGAGATAGTCAGGCAGAGTGAGGTGCGCCGATGCCAGCGCCGACTTGAATCCGGCCAGCGATGCCCGTGGCGTTGCCGCGAGCTTGTTCAGAAGGGTCTGGTATTCCCTGCCAAGATCGCCATCCGCAACCGTGCGCCAGATGAGTCCGCAACGCTGGGCTTCGTCTGCCGTCAGGGTTTCGCCCAGCATCAGGATTGCCTTGGCGCGCGGCATGCCGAGCGCATTGATCAGCGCGCGCCCGACCCCGGCATCGGCGGCAAGGCCGATCCTGGCGAACGAAAACGCCAACGATGCGCTTTCCGCCGCCAGGACGATATCCGCCGCCAGCGCCAATCCGGCGCCAGCTCCGACCGCGATACCGTTGACGCAGGCCGCCACCGGCTTCGGCGTTTCATTGAGTGTTCTGATCACCGGGTGATACAACTCGCGCTGGATCGCCGCCAGATCCAGCGGCCCGTCGAGTTTTCGCGGATCGCGTTCCGAAAGGTCCTGACCGGCACAGAAGCCGCGGCCCGATCCGGTGAGCGATATAACCCGTACGGCATCGTCTGCGGCGGCGTTGTCGATGGCGGGCCCGAGGTCGAGCAGCAACTGGCGGGTCAGTGCGTTGTATCGTTCCGGACGATTCAGCGTAATGTGGGCGATACCGGATTCAACCCGGTAGAGGACGGTATTTTCACTCATGACAGGTCCAGAAACTGTATTATAATGCAAATTATGCAATATGTAGCATAAATCTTAAGGAGCGCCAATGGCCGTTTTGTGCCGCAAAGACGGGCTGACAGGCTACGTCGAACTCGATAATCCTCCGGTCAATGCGATTGGGCTGGCCATCCGGCAAGGACTGCTGGATGCCGTCGAATGGGCCGAGCGCGAACGGTTGGAGCGTGTCATCGTTACCGGGCGCGGGCGTGTGTTCGCCGCTGGCGGCGATGCCCGGGAATTCGATCTGCCGCCCGAGCCGCCGCATCTGCCGGACGTGCTGAACCGTATCGAAACCAGTTTCGTGCCCTGGATCGCGGCGGCGCATGGTGTGGCGCTCGGCGGCGGGTTGGAACTGATGCTGGCATGCCGGTACCGCATCGCCGCGCCGGGCACGCAGCTCGGTCTGCCGGAAGTCACGCTGGGGATCGTCCCCGGTGCCGGCGGCACCCAGCGGCTGCCCAAGCTGGCAGGTCTCGGCGCCGCGCTTGATCTGATTCCGTCGGGCAGAAGTCTTTCTGCCGTCGAGGCGAAGGCACTGAAACTGATCGACGAGATTGCCGACGATCCGCAAGAAGCGGCAGAGATGATCAATTCGGAACTGCTGTCGACGTTCGTGCCGGTCGGCGATTTACCGTCACCGGACGCGGACGCGGCTGCATTTGAGGCCGCCCGTGCCACGACCGCAACGCGCATGCGGGGTCAGGTGGCGCCGCTCAAGGCTATCGATCTGGCCGAACAGGCATGCCGACTTGATTTGAAGGAAGGTCTGAAGGCCGAGCGCGCGATGTTTCTGGAACTGCGAAACTCGGAACAGGCGCGCGCGCTGAGACATATCTTCTTCGCCGAGCGGGCGGCGGGACCGGACGAGCGAATTGGTGCAGTGACGGTCCCCGAACCAGGCGCCGTCTGCGTCGTCGGTGGCGGCACCATGGGCGCGGGGATCGCCTATGCGCTGCTGATTGCGGGCATGGATGTGACGGTGATCGAAACCGATGCCGCGGGCGTCGACCGTGCAAAGGCCAATGTCGAAAACCTGATCGACGCCGGACTGAAACGGGGCGTGCTTGCGGCTGATAAGGCCGACGCCATGCGTGCCCGGCTTTCCGTCGGTGATGATTATGCCGAGGCAGCCGGGTGCAATCTGGCGATCGAGGCGGCTTTCGAAAGTATGGAGGTCAAGAAGGTAGTGTTCGCGAAGCTGCAGGCGGCGCTACCGGCTGATGCCGTGCTTGCCTCCAACACATCGTATCTGGACATCGACGAGATCGCCGCCGGCATCGACGATCCCACGCGCTTCATTGGGCTGCATTTCTTCGCCCCCGCGCACATCATGAAGCTGTTGGAAATCGTTCGCGGCCGTGCATCGTCGGACGCGCCGCTTGCCACCGGGTTCCGGCTTGCCAAGAAGCTCCGCAAAATTCCCGTGCTGGCCGGCGTATGTGATGGCTTCATCGGCAACCGCATTCTGGCGCGCTACCGGGAAGCCGCGGACACGCTGTTGATGGACGGCACCAATCCGTGGGAACTGGACGAGGCGATGGTCGACTTCGGCTACGCCATGGGACCGTACGAGGCGCAGGACCTGTCCGGCCTCGACATCGCTTACGCCAATCGCCGGCGCCAGGACGCGACGCGCGACAAGAACCGGCGCTATATTCCGATTGCGGATCGGATGGTCAACGAGGGCCGGCTCGGCCGCAAGATCGGTGCTGGTTGGTATCGTTATCCGGGCGGCGGCGGCAAGGTCGTCGACCCGCTGATCGAAGATCTGGTGCTCGAGGAAGCCCGTTTCGCAGGTGTCACGCGCCGAGAATTCAGCGCAGATGAAATCCGCCGGCGCCTGCTGCTTGCCATGATCAACGAAGCCTGCGGCATTCTGCACGAAGGGATCGCGGCATCGGCCACCGACATCGATCTCGTCACCGTGTTCGGTTACGGTTTTCCGCGCTGGCGCGGTGGGCTGATGCATTATGCCGATACCCTGGGACCGGCGGCGGTGCTGTCTGACCTGCAGGCTCTGTCCGAGGAAGACGCCGTGGCGTGGCGACCGAGCCCGATGATTGAAGACTGCGCCGCAGCAAGTATTCCGTTCCGTCAATGGCGGCGCTGATTGCCGTGAGGCGGAGTGCGCTTGACTGCCCGGGGCCGGTGCGATGGAATGTGCCGGTATCTGCAATCGCTTGGAAGTGAAGCGAAGAGGGGTGACAGATGAATTGCGTCTTTGTTCAGGTGCGTTGCAAGCCGGGAACGGCTTACGCGGTGGCGGGTGAAATCGCCGACCGGGAATGTCATTCCGAGCTGTATTCGACGAGCGGCGATTTCGATCTTCTGCTGAAGATGTATATCCCCGAGGGCGAGGATATCGGTCGTTTCATCAACGACAATATCCTCGACATCGAGGGGATCGAGCGCACTGTCACGACGCTGACCTTCAAGGCGTTCTGAGTCCAAGTCAGGCGCCTCTGTTTCCTGCGCCAATGCGTTCTGCGATGAAGGCATCGACGCTGCGGATCGCGCCGGCGTCCAGGCGCAGGCCCAGTTTGGTGCGCCGCCAGATCACATCGTCGCTGTTGCGCGCCCATTCATTGGCGATCAGATATGCCACTTCCGCTTCATACAGACCGGCACCGAAGTGCGTGCCCAGATCGCCGACGGACGTGGCGGCGCCGATTACCGCGGCACTGTCGCTGCCGTAGGTTCGTGCCAGTCGACGGGCGACGACGGGCGGCAGGTCCTTGCAGGCGGCACACAGCTTGCTGGCAATCGCCGCATGCTGCCCGATATCCATGTCGCCGCCGGGTAGTTTTGCGCCCCGGGTCCAGGCGCCGGTCATGCCCGGAAATCTGTTGGTAAATTTCCCGACGGCTTCCTCGGCCAGGCGGCGATAGGTGGTGATCTTGCCGCCGAAGACATTCAGCATCGGACAGTCCCCGCCATGATAATCCAGAACGTAATCGCGGGTCGCCTTTTGCGCTGCCTTCCCGGCATCATTGGGATCGTCGTCAAACAGCGGGCGGATGCCGGCATAGGTCCAGACGATGTCGTCGCGCTTCACCGGCTTTTCGAAATAGGCGCTTACGGCATCGCACAGGTAGTCGATTTCCGCATCTGAAATTTTCGATGCTTGCGGGTCCCCCTTGACGTCGACATCGGTGGTGCCGATCAGCGTGAAGTCGTCTTCATAAGGGATCGCGAAAACGATACGGCCGTCGGCGTTCTGAAAGATATACGAACGCTCATGGTCGAAATGCTTCTTCACAACGATATGGCTGCCACGTACCAGACGGACCTTGGCCGGCTGATTCAGGTTCACGCGCTGTTCCAGAACTTCGGCGACCCATGGACCGGCGGCATTGACGATGGCGCGCGCCGTCACGGTTTCCTGGGTGTCGCCGTCGCTTCTGATCTGCAGCGACCAGTGATCGGCGGCGCGGTGCGCACTGACAAGCTCCGTATGCACGCGGATGTCGGCGCCCCGCAACGCTGCATCTCGGGCATTCAGAACGACGAGACGGGCATCGTCGACCCAGCAGTCGGAGTATTCGAACCCTGTGCGGAAGGATTTTTTCAGGGACTGGCCGGCTTCGTCCCGGCTCAGATCGAAGCTGCGGCAGCCCTTGAGCAGTTTGCGGCCGCCCAGATGGTCATAGAGAAACAGGCCAAGGCGGATCAGCCAGGCCGGGCGCAGGCCGCTGTGGTGCGGCAAGACGAAACGCATCGGCCAGATGATATGCGGGGCCATGTTCAGCAGGACTTCGCGTTCCAGCAGAGATTCCCGCACCAGCCGGAATTCGTAGTGTTCGAGATAACGCAGTCCGCCATGGATCAGCTTGGTCGACGCCGATGACGTGCCGCTGGCAAGGTCGTTCTTTTCGACCAGCAGGACTTTCAGGCCGCGGCCGGCCGCGTCTCGCGCAATCCCGCAGCCGTTGACGCCGCCGCCTATTATCGCAAGGTCATACACCCTAGAACTCCATGATTCGCCGATACCGCAAGGTGCCTTGCCGGCTGTCGGTCGAGGTCCGTTTGAAGCCCGTTTTGTCATAACATCCGGGCAGGATCACGAAATTTATTGCCGGTTATGAGGACTGGTCGCGGACCGCTTCCATGACCACGAAGGTGCTGGTGTGCGACACGTGCGGCAGCGCCGAGACTCGCTCGCCCAGCACTTTGCGGTAACTGTCGATGTCTTCGGTTCGGATTTTCAGCAGATAATCGAAGCCGCCGGCGATTATGTGGCATTGTTCTTTCTCGGGAATCTTGCGCACGGCATCGCCGAATTCCTGCAGCGCCTTTTCACGCGTGTTCGACAGCGTCACCTGAACGAAGGCGATATGCGCCAGCCCAAGCTTGTTCATGTCGAGTATCGCCCGGTAGCCTAGGATATACTGCTCTTTCTCGAGGCGGCGGACACGCGTCTGACAGGGCGTCGTCGACAGGCCGACCTGCGCCGCCAGGTCGGTCAGCGTGATGCGGCCGTTGACGCTGAGGATATCGAGGATCTTGCGATCGAAATCGTCCAATTTCCTGTCTAGGGCATACATAAAAGTAAATTCCACCATAAATGAACCAATAAAAGAGGTAATTTCACGTTATTTTGTTCATTTCAAGAAAAAGCACTGACGTCTTAGTGGTATATATGTCACTTCCCGTTCCAAGGAGGACAGCGTGAACGTATCCGACCCCAATCTGACGGCACGGAGACGAAGCATCAGGGAATCATACCTGTACGACGAAACCGAGGCCGTGAAACGGGCCGTCGACATTGCCGGACTGAATACGCAGACGCTGGCCGCGATCTCGGAACGGGCCCGTGGCATGGTCGAACAGGTACGTGAAACCTCGCATCCTCACTTCACCGAACAGTTTCTGGCCGACTTCGGTTTGTCGACGGAGGAAGGGCTGGCGTTGATGTGCCTCGCCGAGGCGCTGCTGCGCGTGCCCGACGCCGAAACCATCGACCTGCTGATCGCCGACAAGATTTCGTCTTCGGACTGGAGCGAACTGGCCGGCACCTCAAGCTCGGCGATGGTCAACGCCTCGACATGGGCGCTGGCGTTCACCGGCAAGTTGCTCGGCCCCGGTAATGACGAGACGGAAAGCACGCTGAGAAAACTGACGCACCGGATCGGCGAACCGGCGGTCCGGGTGGCGGTGCTGGCCGGCATGCGGGAGTTGGGGCGCCAGTTTGTGCACGGCCGCAACATCGGCGAAGCGCTGAAGCGTTCTGCCCGCAATGTCGAAAAGGGCTATACCTATTCCTACGACATGCTTGGCGAGGCAGCGCGCACCGACAAGGACGCGCGCCGATATCTGGAATCCTACGGCAACGCCATTCGTGCCATTGCCGTGGAAAGCCGCAGCAACGACATCGGCGTCAACCCGGGCATTTCCGTCAAGCTTTCGGCCCTGCATCCGCGATATGAAACGACCCAGAAGCCGGTGATGCTGCCGGCACTGATCGAACGTACCCGCAGCCTCGCCCTGATGGCACGCGATGCCGGAATCGGTTTCAATATCGATGCCGAGGAGGCCGACCGGCTCGACGTCTCGCTGGATGTCATCGAGGCGCTGATCTCAGACAACCACCTCGACGGCTGGGGCGGTATCGGCATCGTTGTGCAGGCCTACGGCAAGCGTGCCGCGCTGGTCCTCGACTGGCTCTATGAAACGGCCCGCCAGAACGACCGGCGGATCATGGTGTGTCTGGTCAAGGGGGCGTACTGGGATACCGAAATCAAGCGCGCCCAGGTGCTGGGGATCAGCGATTTCCCGGTCTATACGCAAAAAGCCCATTCGGATATTTCCTACATTGCCTGCGCGCGCAAGCTGATGGGGATGACGGACCGCATCTATCCGCAGTTCGCGACCCACAATGCGCACACGATCGCCGCAGTGCTGCAACTGGCCAGGGACGCAGGTCTCTGCATCGATGATTTCGAGTTCCAGAGGCTGCACGGGATGGGCGATATCCTGCATGAGCAGGCGAAGCGGGAAAACGGCACCCGGTGCCGCATCTATGCCCCGGTCGGGGCGCACAGCGACCTGCTCGCCTATCTGGTGCGGAGACTTCTGGAGAACGGCGCCAATTCGTCGTTCGTCAACCAGATGGCGGATCTGGACGTGCCGAGCTCCGAAATCGCCGCCGATCCGTTCATCTTCGCGGAAACGCACAAATTCCAGTCCAATCCCCGGATACCGAAACCGGCCGATATCTATCCATCGGGGCGCCGTAATTCGCGCGGCATCGATTTGCTGGAACCGATGGCGCTGGAAACCCTGCTGAAAGCGCGCGATGCTTTCATGAACAAGTCATGGCAGGCCGGGCCGATGATCGCCGGTGATGTCACCGGTGCCGGCAAACGGACCATCCGTGCACCCCATGGCCGCGACCGGGTGGTTGGCGAGGTCACCGATTGTGCCCCCGCCGATATCGATGCCGCGCTTGCCGCGGCCGGGGAAGGGGGCCAGGCGTGGGCCACGACGCGTGTTTCCGAAAGAGCCGCCGCATTGCGTCGCGTCGCCGATCTTTACGAAGACAACACGCCCGAATTCTGCGCGCTGCTTGCGCTTGAAGCCGGGAAGACGCTGGCCGACTGCATTGCCGAAATCCGCGAGGCTGTCGACTTCCTGCGCTATTACGCCGAGCAGGCCGAACGTCACAGTGATCTTGAGCCGTGCGGCGCGTTCGCCTGTATTTCGCCCTGGAACTTCCCGCTGGCGATCTTCACCGGACAGATCGCGGCGGCGCTTGCCGCCGGCAATGCCGTTGTCGCCAAGCCGGCCGAGGATACCTCGCTGGTGGCGGCGCTGGCCGTCGGGTACTTCCGGGATGCCGGTGTGCCGGAGGCGGCCCTGCAATTGCTGCCGGGCCTGGGCCCCGATGTCGGTACGCCGCTGACGTCGGATGCGCGCATCGACGGGGTCTGTTTTACCGGCTCGACCGCGACGGCGCAGCGCATCAACCGGGCGATGGCCGAACACATGGCGCCCGGTGCGCCGCTGATTGCGGAAACCGGCGGTCTCAATGCGATGATCGTTGATTCCACGGCGCTGCCGGAACAGGTGGTGCGCGACGTCATCGCGTCGGCGTTCCAGAGTGCCGGGCAGCGGTGTTCGGCACTGCGGCTGCTGTATCTGCAGGATGAAATATACGACAGCGTCCGCCATATGCTTTTCGGCGCCATGGACGAGTTGCATATCGGTGACCCGCTCGACATCGTCACCGACGTCGGCCCGGTCATCAACCAGGCCGCGTTCGAGAAGATCGCCGGCTACGTTGCCGCCGCCGAAAAGGACGGCCGATTGGCGAAACGCTCCCGTGCGCCGAAGACCGGGTACTTCATCGCCCCCACCGTGATCGAGGTCGGGGGGATGGCGGACCTCGAAGAAGAGATATTCGGTCCGGTCCTGCATCTGGCCCGCTTCGACGCTGATGATATCGACAAGGTCGTCGATGCCATCAACGCGTCCGGATACGGCCTGACATTCGGCCTGCAGACACGGATCGACCGTCGCGTCGAGGATATCGTCGGCCGCATTCATGCCGGTAATGTCTACGTCAACCGCAATCAGATCGGCGCCATCGTCGAATCGCAGCCGTTCGGCGGCGAGGGATTGTCGGGCACCGGCCCCAAGGCCGGCGGACCGAACTATCTGCCCCGCTTCGCCAAATCCAAAGCGCCGTCGATCGCGGCGGATCAGGGGACGCCGGTCGTCTCTGCGGACCTTGCCGAGAAGATCGCCGGTCTTGCCCGTCCGGGGCGAGGCGACGTTCTGCAAAACATCGAACTGCCCGGGCCGACCGGGGAGGAAAACCGGCTGCTCTGCTGCCCGCGCGGCGTCGTGTTATGCCTCGGCCCGGGAGCGGATGCCGCCGCGGCGCAGGCCAGAACGGTGCTTGAGCAGGGTTGCAGTGCGGTCATCGTCGCCGAAGGGGCGTCAAGTCTGCAAGCCGCGTTCGACGTCTTCGGTGCGCGCGCCCGGATTGTCGACGGCACAGTCGATGCCGGTGATCTGGGCAGCATCGAAGGGATCGATGCCGTCGTCCATTGGGGACCGGAAGCGGCGGCAAGAGCGATCCGCAAGGCTCTGGCGGCGCGCGACGGGGCACTGCTGGCGCTGGTCACCAGCGAGGGACCGTCACCGGCCTATATCCGTGAGCAGAGCATCTGCATCGACACCACGGCATCGGGCGGCAACGCCGCCCTGTTGGGCGCTGCTTAACAGGCATAGGCCGGCGTGCCGGTTAAGCGTTGTCGACTTGCTCGGCACAGGAATTTTAACGCCTAGGCGGCGCAGGCGGCTTTTCGCGGCATGCCGTCAAACATATCCAGAAGTTTTTCACACCAGGCGTGTATCGGATCGTCATTCGGAAGCAGGTCGATATCACTGATGCAGCGCGCCCACATCAGCATGCCGAAGACGCAGTAATCGGGATACAGCGGCTGATCGCCGCCGAGATACGGCTGCCCGGCAAGAACCGTGCGCACCGGCGCGAACAGGGTGCGGAACCGCACCACATCCTTATCGCGGTTCGCCGACAATGCTTCGAGGGTATTGCCGAACCGCGCCTCGCGGGTCTTGCGGAAGTAATCCTTGTCTTGCGTCGCGATGTTCGCATGGATATCGCAAATGATCATCGGCGCGAGGTTTGGCAATATGACCGTATCCGCCCAGGCATTGACGAACCTGCACTGGGCCCGCGCCGCCTCGCCCCCGAACAGTGTCGGCAGATCAGGATAGGTGTCCTCAAGATAACAGGCGATGGTCCATGAATCGTGGACGGACGTTTCGCCGTCCAGAAGCACCGGCACTTTACCCTGTCCTGAAAACGCGATCGCGTCCTTATCCGTGAACCGCCAGGGGATCCGTTCCACATCAAGGCCCTTGTGGGCCAGTGCCAACCGGGTCTTCCAGCAATGCGGACTGAATCTGATGTCCGCGTTGTCCGCGGCAAGTTCATATAATTTGATGGTCATTTCTCCGATACCCTATGCGCAGACGTCGATTGCAGGGGTATGCAATATCCGCCCTGATTGCATTCAAGCTACATGCTTCAAGTAATGCTCGCTGAGGGACAAGTCGCAAGGGCGGATGGCATCGCCACAAGGTTCATAGAAATATTCGATCAAACTATTACGAATAATGTAAATATGATTTGAGCGTCGAACCTGCGATAAATTGTCCAGGCGCGTACAGGGGACGGGGAAGACATGAACACAGGTGCAATTCACTGGTCCACGGACCGGCTGGCGGCATGGGCAGCGGCGCTGCGCTACGAGGATCTGCCGGCGGATGTCGTCGCTATGACCGAGGATTGCGTGCTAGACGCCATCGGCTGTGCCATTGCCGGGCTTGATGAAAACGGCACCCGGGCCGCGCAGGAAATGGCGGCGGTGACCTATGCCGGTGGTGATGCGAGCGTGTGGTTCCGCAGTCAGCGGTTGAATGCGCTCGGCGCGGCCTATGCCAATGCGGCGGCGGTCTCGGCGCTGGACATCGACGACGGGCACCGGCTGGCGATGGGCCATCCCGGCGCCGCGGTCGTGCCGTCGGCGCTGGCGGTTGGGGAAGAGCACGGTGCCTCGGGGCGCGATATCCTGACCGCGATCGTCGCAGGCTACGAGATCTGCGTCCGGCTCGGTCACGCCGAAATCAAGAAGCCGTATCACACCGGTAACTGGACCGGTTTTGGTGCCGCCGTTGCGGCGGCGAAGCTGACCGGACTGGATCAGGACCGGATCGCGCAGGCTCTGGCGATCACCGCCTATCACAGCCCGCGCCTGTTCGATCTGACCCAGTCAAAATTCATGGGCGCGGATGTGAAGGAATCCATTCCGTGGTCCGTTGTGACCGGTCTTTCCGCCGTCGAACTGGCGGCACGCGGCTTTACCGGTTGCCGTGACGCGCTGGACCTGGAAGGGCGCTTCGATCCGGACGTCACCCTCGACGGCCTCGGCGACGGGTTTCGGATCATGGGCACATACTTCAAGAATTACTCGGTCTGCCGCTGGGCGCATACGTCGATATCGGGGCTGGTCGAGATCATGCGCGAGCAGGGGTTGGCCGTCGATGACATCCGCAGCGTCAGCGTCGACACGTTTGGACAGGCAGCGGCCCTCAACAACAGCGCCAATCCCGACAACATCATTGCCGCGCAATACAGTCTGCCGTTCACGATGGCGGTAGCGGCGGTGCTGGGTGAGGACGCGATGTCTCCGCTGGGTGGCGACAAAATCGGCCATCCCGGCGTGGTCGCCCTCGCCGAGCGCATCTCGATCCGCTATGCGCCGGAAATGGACGGGCATCTGCCGTTGCGTGCGCCCGGCCGTGTGATCGTCGAAACCGCGAGCGGAAGATTTGAAAAGACCGTGATCACGGCCTGGGGTGACGCTGGTGGTGAGACCGGTCGCGATGATTACCGCGCCAAGTTCATGCGTCTGGCGACGAAACGGATCAGCAAGGATCAAGCGGCGGATATCGTTGCCGGCGTGGAGCGGTTGCGGGACGACGACGTGGCCGCGCTGTCACGTCCGCTGACGAGCCTCATGGCGGAATCCTCAAGGAGAGCAGGTTGACGTTCGATCAGATCGAAACCTTCTATCTGATTGCCACGCTCGGCACTTACCGTCAGGCGACCGAGCGGCTGAACGCCACGCAGCCGACCCTGTCGGCGCGTATTCACGCCCTTGAGGATCATCTCGGCGTGGCCCTGTTCAACCGTGCCGGTCATCGTGTCGCGCTGACCCCCGAAGGCCGCCAGTTCCTGGTCTATGCGGAAAAACTGCTGCAGACCCGCGCCGAAGCCCTTCGCGCACTGGGCGGTGACGACGACGAGGTCATCGGCATCTTCCGGATCGGTGCCGCCGACACCATGGCGATAACCTGGGTGCCGGGCTTCCTTGCCCATGTGCGTGAAAAGCATCCGCGCGCGACGTTCGAACTGAATATCGCCGCTTCGCCCCAACTCCATGAGGAGCTGCTGCAGCGCCAGATCGACATCGCCTTCATGGTTGGGCCGGACTCACATGCGGATATCGTCAACATACCGCTGTGCCGGTGCCCGATGACGCTGGTTGGCGCGCCGACGCTGGGGCTGCCGATAGGGAAGGTCGGTACAGCCGATCTGGCGCGTCACGATATCTACACCTTTGACCGGCGTACGCGGCCCTATCATCAACTGCAGCAGCACCTGCAGGGTGCCGGTCGAACGGGCATTCGCATCAGCCCCGTCAACTCGTTGCAGGCGATCATCCTGATGGTGGAAAAGGGTCTCGGTCTGGGAGCCGTGCCGCTCTGCGTCGTCGAGGACAAGATTGCAGCCGGAACCCTCGTCGAAGTCATGAGTGACATCGAACTGCCGGACATCGACTTCTCCATCGGTTATGTCGCGGGTCCGGATGTCAGCGCCGCCGCCGCTGTCGGTACGTTGGCACGGCGTTATCTGGCATCGTTCGGCTCGGAACTGAAACCGATCGTCGAGACGTTTGCCGCGAACATCGTGCATACCGGGCCTGTCGGCACCGCGATTCGTACCAAGCTCGTCTATAACTTCCTCGCCATGGGCACCGTCGCGTTGATTGCCGAGACGCTTTGCGCGGCGGCGGCGAGTGGACTGGACATGAAGAAATTCTATGACACGATCTCCGCCGGCGGCGCCAACTCAGGCATCTTCCAGCGGATCGTGACCCGTGCCATGGAAACCGGAGATTACGATGGCCTGATGTTCACGGTCGCCAACGCGGCCATGACATCACCTATTACACGCGGATGACGGACGGCTTCCCGCTGACCGGCAACCTCGGCAACGCGGTGCATCATGCGTTGTTACAGGCGTCCAATATGGGCCTCGCGGATGATTACGTGGGTGCGCTGACGGAGGCGCAGGCACGGCTCAACAACGTGAAGATATTCTGATCGCCGGGTCAGATCGCCGCCAGAATCTTCTCGGGAATTTTCCCGCCCTTTGCCTTTAGTCCAAGCTTCGCGCTCAGGTCCGTGGCAGCCTTCTTGACCGATTTTCCAAGGGCCGGCAGTTCCTGCAGGCCGACGCGCCAGATCGGTCCGGATATCCCGATGGAGCCGACGACCGTACCTGAGAAGTCAAACACGGGGGCCGCCAGGCAGCGCGCTTCCTCGTTGAATTCCGTGTCGTCGTAGGCGATGCCGTTTTTGCGGATCTGCTGAATTTCCTGAAGGAACAGGCCGGGGTCGGTGATGGTCTTGGGGGTAAACGCTTCCAACTCGTGTTCCTCCATGAACACCTCCAGTTGCTCGTCGGTCAGGGCCGCCAGGATCGCCTTGCCGATGGCCGTCGCATGCGCCGGCCGTGTGGCGCCGATGCGTTCCGTCATGCGCACCTGCGACGTGCTTTCATGCTTGTCGATGATCACCACGCCTTCGGGGATCTTCACGGCGATGTGGCTGTTTTCCCCGGTTTCACGGGCGAGGGCGGCAATCACAGGGGTGGCCAGGCGGACCAGTTCGGATTCGTCGGCGGCCCCCTTGGCGAGGGCGAACAGATGCGCCCCCACATGATAGCGTTTGGTCTGTTCGTTCTGACGCAGTATGCCCATCGCCGCCATGGTCTTGGTCAGGTGAAAGGTCGTGCTGTTGTGCAGGCCGACCTTCTTGCTGAGATCGGCGAGATTGAGACCCTCGGGCGAGAGCGATACGGCTTCGAGAATGGTGAAGGCGCGCCGGATGGATTGAACGCCTGGCTCTTTCTGATCTTTCTTCGGTTTTGCTTCGGCCATGTCGTTCTTCCTCGTGTTGTCGTGCCCGTGTCCGGCCTAGGGATGGAATTCCAGCCCGCCGTCGATGTTGACCAGTGAACCGCTGATCCACTGCGCACGCTCGGACAGCAGAAAGGCGACCGTGTCGGCAACCTCCTGCGGTGTGGCGATCCGCCCGCCCGGCATGCCGGTCGTCAGCTCCTCCCACTTGTCCGCATCACCGAGTTCCTTTTCAGCCCGGTTGCGCATCAGTCCGACGGCACGTTCGGTCGCGGTCAGGGCCGGATTGACGCCGACCACGCGGATGCCGAAATCGACGGACCGCGCTCCGAGCGCGCGGGTGAAGGCGATCAGTGCCGCGTTGCCGGTGGTGATGGCGATGTTCATCGGATCGAGCCTGACCCCCGACATGCCGATGACATTAGCGATGACCCCGCTACGGCGCGCTTTCATCTGCGTATAGAAATGTCTGGAAAGACCGATGTAGCCGAACATCTTCAGCTCCAGCCCGGCACGAAGCGCTTCGTCTGAAAGCGTATCGATCTCGCCCGGCGGTACGGCGCCGGCGACGTTGACCAGAAAATCCGCTCCGGCAGCTTCTTCGGCAAAGGCCGCCTGTTCTGCCGGGTTCAGCAGATCATGGGCAAAGGTACGGACGGTAATGTCGTATTTCTCACCGAGTTCCGAGGCTGCCGCGGCCAGGGCCTCCGCATTGCGGGCCGTCAGGTCGAGATCGACACCTTCGGCGGCGAGGGACTCTGCGACCGCCCTGCCGATCCCCTTGCTGGCCCCGGTGATGGCGGCACGCTTGCCGGAAAGTTTCAGGTCCACGGTCTATTCTCCCTGTTCAGTAAAGGATTCGGGGTTCTGGCGCATCCATGCCGCGAAATCGCCGATCGCCGCTTCAAGACTGTACGTCGGTTCGAACCCGAAATCCTCTTTCATGCGTTGGCACGATAACGGCCCCCGAAGAATCGTGTAGCTGGTCCAGGGTTCGGTCCCGGGGCCGACGGAAATTTTGGCGCCCGGCACGGCGCCCTCAATGGCCTTGGCGACCTCATACGTGGTCTGGTTTCTGCTCGATCCCAGATGATAGACAGTATGGTTCAGCCGTTCCGCTTCATAGATGGCGAGCAGGCCGAGCGCGCAGTCTTTGACGTAGGTAAAGCTGGCCGCGAAATCGCCGCCCTCCGGCTCGTTGATTTTTTCGCCCTGAAAGACACGTCTCAGGAATTCCGGGATCGGCCCGCGCGGCCCGTCGAATATCTTCGGCACCAGCGGCGGGCCGAAGATCCACGAGATGCGGACGGTGCACGCCGACACGCCGTAGGAATTGGCATAGGCTTCGGCCATCAGCTCGGCGCTGTGCTTGGTGCAGCCGTACAGCGTCCTGGGCGAGGGGGGCAGGTCCTCGGTGACCGGCGTTGTCGCGTCGGGCAGGGCCTGAAACACCGATCCGGTGCTGACCTGGATGAAGCGGCGCCAGTTCTGCTGTCGCGCCGATTCCAGAAGCAGTTGCGGCGCGCGGACGTTGCTGAGGAAGGTATCGTCGGGCCGGGGCAGCCCCATCTTGTCATTAGGAATCGCCGCAGTGTGGATGCAGCCGTCGATGTCGTGGGCCCCGGTCATGGCGGCAACGTCTTCGGCGCTGGCCAGATCGCATTTGACCCAGACGACGCCGTCGCCCACAGCCCGCGCGTCGTCTTCGCGGAACGTGTTCAGGTATTGTGCGACGACGGATATGCCACGGCCTGCGGCCTGCTTGACGGTTTCATATCCGACGTGGCCCATGGCGCCTGTCACGAGAAGTGCCATTACCCAATTTCCCTCTGTCCGTTGTCTGCTCGGCGGTAGCTCTGAATATACGCCGCCAGACCGGCTTTCAAATCATACTTCGGGATATAGCCGAAGACCTTTTCCGCCCGCGAACAGTCGAGCGCGCCCTTGCGAGGCATCTTGACGGTGCCTTCGCGCTGATAGGCGCCGGGGCCGATCGAGATATCGCAGCCCGGTACCAGCTCGCGGATATATTCGACCATTTCCGTGAAGCTCGGCGCCGTGCCGCTGGCAATATTGTAGACGTCGTAGGGATGGTTTTCGTGATCCAGGCAGAGCAGCACACCGTCGACGAAGTCATCGATCCAGGTCTGGTCGACCCGGGTCTCGCCGCCGCTTGCCAGATGATGCGGGCGGCCGTCGACGGCTGCCTCGACGAAGTCCCTGGGCACGCGCAGGCGCGGCAGGTTCGGTCCGTACACCCACGAGGTCCTGAGGTTGATGCATTCGAGCGCATCCGTCACCGAGTAGGTTCTGCCCAACTGCTCGACCGCGACCTTGGAAATGCCGTAGGCATAGAGCGGGTTCAGAGGGTGGGTTTCGTCGATGATATCCGAGGCGAACGCGCCATAGGCTTCTTCCGAGCTGATGTGAAGCACACGCTTGATGCCGGCCTTGGTCATGCCCCTGAAGACGTTGATGGCGCCGTCGAAATTGATGCGAAAGACCTCGCGCGCTGTTTCCTCGCCCTTGATGCTGACGACGGCGGCACAGTGGATCACCGC
Source organism: Thalassospiraceae bacterium (assembly GCA_038100295.1). Classification (GTDB taxonomy): domain Bacteria; phylum Pseudomonadota; class Alphaproteobacteria; order Rhodospirillales; family Casp-alpha2; genus UBA4479. Next base: position 40,037 of record JAYNVG010000001.1, on the reverse strand, counting down.
GTCCGGTTTATCCGCATCGAATAGGGCGGCAACAGCCGCGTCGTCGGTGATGTCGCCGGTCCTGGTTACGATGTGGGGTGTGGCAGCCGCGGCCATGGCGAGGTGTTCGGGAATACGCAGATCAAAGGCAATCGCGGTGTCGCCGCGCGCCGCCAGCGCCGTCGACAAGGCGGCTCCCAAAAAGCCGCCGCCACCTGTGACCAGAATCCGCATACCAGAAACCATTCCCCTCAGAGATTGAACAGAATCAATCTTTGTTCCGTCATGTCGCGCATGGCATAGCGGGGACCTTCGCGGCCGATCCCGGAATCCTTGACGCCGCCATAGGCGAGCTGATCCGTACGCCATGTCGAGGTGCCGTTGATGATCACGCCGCCGGTCCTCACCTCACGTGCGACTTTCATCGCGATGGCGTTTGAATCCGTGATCACCCCGCACTGCAAGCCATAGGGGCTTTCGTTGATGCGGCGGATCGGCTCGTCGATGTCGCTGAAACCGATGATGTTGGCGGCGGGGCCGAAGACCTCGTCGCAGACGACCTTCATGTCCGGCTTCACATCCGCCAGCAGGGTCGGCGTCATCTGCGCTTTGTCACGCTTGCCGCCGGTGACCAGCCGAGCGCCGTTGGCAACGGCGTCGGCGATCCAGTTTTCAACGCGGATCGCCGCCTGTTCGTCGACCAGTGTGCCGATATCGGTTTCGGGGTCCATTGGGTCACCGACCTTGAGCTTTTCCATCGCCTTGGCGACGGCCTCGGTCAGCGCGTCCTTGAGGCTTTCATGCACATAGATGTTCTGCACGGAAATGCAGCTTTGGCCGGCAAGGCGCGTTGAATTGACCGCCAGCATCGGCGCGATTTTTGCGACGTCGGCGTCGGCGCAGACGATGGTCGGGCCGTTGCCGCCGAGTTCGAGCGCGACACGCTTGAGTCCCGTCGACTTCTTGATCTCCGCACCAGCGCGGCTGGATCCGGTAAAGGTGATGAAGTCGACGCGGGGGTCGTTGACCAGCTGCCGGCCGACATTGGGTCCGCCATAAACGACATTGATGAAACCGGCGGGCAGACCGGCATCGACGAACATCTCGACCAGTTTGTGGACAACCAGCGGGCACTGTTGCGGCGGTTTGAGGACCACCGAATTGCCGGCGGCCAGGGCCGGTGCCAATTTGTGACAGGCCAGGTTGAACGGTGCATTGAACGGCGTCACGGCGGCGACGACGCCGACCGGGAACCGCATCATGAAGGCCATCTTGTTGTTGCCCATTTCGCTGCTGTCGAGCGGCACGTGTTCGCCTTCGATGCGGATCGCTTCCTCGGCGGACAATTGCGTTGATCTTTACGAAGACTTCGTCGATGTGCCATTGCCAGTTCGAATAACACTTCAATCTTGAAGCTCTCGTCCGTCTAATTTCAGACGCGAACATAGGACCAAATCTATTCCACCAATACCGGACGGTCTCATGGCAGATATCGATCCCACGCTCGTGAAGCAGGTCTTCCACATTCCGGAGCGATAGCGGAAACCGCACATACATCATGACGGCCAGGCGAATGATTTCGGGGGACGTTTTAAAATACCGAAAGGGGTTCTGATTTTTCATCCCTAAACGCTAGCGGCGCCAATCACTAACGAAAAGCCGTTTTCTTCTGACAATCCCGCGTCTAAGCCGATTGATCCTTCCCGACTAAATTGGTCCACCGTTTAATATGGGTAACGGAAGACGGTGGATGGCTACCATGCCCTGTATTGCGATATGACACCGTTGATCTGCGCCATAGCCTCTAGGCTCGCGACGAGCTGGCCCGTGCTCTCCGTTGAAGGTTGTGCTGTATACGCACTGGTGATCTGCACTGACGGGGAATGGCGTCGATCGACATGAATCTCACTATTGGTGCGTGATGGCCTCTCGGCTGAAACCTTGATAACGTCAGGCTGATGTGCAGCTTTTCTGTAACTGCTGTCCCCTCCTGTTTTCTGCAAGTAGTGCAACTGCCATTTCTTCACGCTCGCTACATATTTCCGCGTATAGCCATGTGGCACATACCGTCCGTTAATCTTCTTAAGACTGCCACCATTATAATGCGAAAGGGCCAGATCCCACCTGTTTCCATAGCGATGATACAGGCGCTTTAAAAACCTTAACCCCGTCTTCACGTTGACACGAGGGTTCCACAAATGATCAGGATTTACATTCAGAGCATCGGACGCGGTTCGTGGCATGATTTGCATCACACCTCGCGCGCCCTTATTGCTCTCCGCACTGGCATCGAAGTTAGATTCAACGCGCGCCACTGCGAGTGCCAAACTTTGCGGCACGCCACCTATCTGCTGTGTTTCCTCTTTAATCAGGGCAATGACCTGAGGTTTCGATAACATGAAATTTGTAGGTTGAGATGCGGAAGCAGATGAATAACCCGCCAGGATCGGCTTTTGCTGACCATTAAATGCGGTCGGAGTGACACCACCGAAACCTCTTGCAGGTCCAACTCGGTTATAAACATTCGATTGTCCCGAACTGGCCAAGGCATAACGCAAAGGCGTGATCGGTTCTGGCAATGTAGCAATCAAATTTCTACTCAAGTCATCAATGACACTGAGCTGGGTCTCGTCTGAAGCATTAATTAATGCTGATATCGCGCCCGAGATCGCACTCGTGACAGATATGGGAAGACCCCCGCCATTTCTGCCACTTGTGTGTTCGCTTTCCCACACCGTACTGCCGTTACGAGAGTCGATAAGGCGTAGCTTAGCTGTCATAGATAGATGGGAGAACACACCAAAATAAACGCGGGTGCTTTGTAAGATTTCCCCGAGCAAAAGGCCATCGCACTCCAGGTCACGACCAATGTGTTTGAGATTATTCTCGTCGACCGATGACAAACGACGGTCAATCGCTTCTATTTCCACATCCTTAAAAGTAAGGGTGCTGATTTTTCCAGCAACTGACTTCCGGAATTCAGTCAATACATCTTTCGATACGTCGTCAGGCGCAGTGAACGGAAGAACCGCGATGCAGTCTGGCATCTCTGATTGTTTCGACATGGCTAGACTGTAATGCGTAACACCGTGCATCGATATTTTGGTTCTCTGGTAAGCACTCCCGACAGGATTGATTGACTCGCATCCGGTCAGAGCGATCAAAAACAAACATGCAGCAAGTAGAGCTTTAGAATTCCGAAACAATCCACCATCCTCCGATTTGGTTGATATTGTTATGTCGGAGGACGGAAATTGCTATTCCGATATTCCGGTCGGACTGGAATTAGGTGTGAGGGAGGAAAAAGTGCGCTTAGCTATCTGAAATTGAACGCTTCAAATGCATCAGTGACGCAACAGCATCGTCAATAGATTTCGCAACGGTGGCGGCTTCATTTTTGGTAATCTTGCCGTCTAGAGTGACCTTGTGGGTATCCCGTGCGACGTCTCCAATCTCCTCCATCGTTATTGCCAGGCTGACCAAGGGCGATAAATTCGGGCTAATATTATCAGCGCTACTCTCCATCTTTGAGAGTATCTCAACATACGCGGTTGAAATCGGTGGCTCGCCATGTCCGTTTGCAGAAAATGCATGATCCAGTTGGATCGCGTCGATGAGAGACAGGCTAAACGGATGATCCGGGTCACTGGCTTTGCGGAGTAAAGAATCTGATTTACCAATGATATCTGCAGCCTCTTGTACGCCAAGTTTATCGAGGACACGAACAATCGCAGCCTCAATAGAGAATGGAGCCCGAGTTTTCATAACATCATCAGTCCGACCAAGGATTCTCTCGTTCCAAAACAAGATCAATAAAAGACTAGTCAGGCCATTTTGCCAAGATCTATCTTGGTTGTACGGTGGTTGAAATTTGATTGCTCAAACTTAAAAAAGGACTGATCGTGCGCTTAATTATGCCTCACAGAGTGCTTCAAGTTTTGGCGTTCCAAATCTTAGTGCTGACGACCGCCGGATGTGTGTCATCTGGCGGCGATGAACAAATCCACACGGCTAACGAGGTTAAACAGGATATAGAGACTTGCCCTGTTAATCGGTGGCAACTTGCTAGAGATTTACAAGAACGCATTGAAGACCCCTCCCGAGACGGCCTGGTTTCGGCAATCGCGTTTGGAAATACTGGCGGACTTTTGAATCAAGCGATTGCGAATGGTTCAGCGCGCGCAAAAGCGAAAGAGTATGCGGCGAATGCGCAAAAGTACTTTGCAGAGAACGATCTGACCGTTCGCGTCGCCGTGGGCTCCTCAGTCGCCGGACGCATTCCCAAGAAGGGGTCAATTGAGGCGCGCATGCTACATGCGCTTGCAGCAGAATTAAAGGCGCGCAACAAGATTGCCTCTGAGCTAAACGTGACAATCAATGCAAAGGAATCTTCGTCCAGTCAAGGGGGGCAGGTAACCGTTTCTGAAGCTTCTCGATCGCAGTCCGCGCAAATACTAATGGGCGCGACAGAGATTGCTTCTTTCGAGAGTTGGTCCGATGGAAATTATGAAGTAGCTTCTGTCATCGCGTGGTCACCAGGTATGGAGCTAACCACGCGCTCTACGATCTTGGGCTGCGGGAAATCTTTCGACAGCATCCGAAGTAATCTAACAATTGACACCCTGTACGGAGACTTCTCCGGCCTGCCGCAAGGCGCACGCGTACTGATAGATAATCGTGGGCGTATTATTTTTCTGGCAACCGGCATATACCCGATAAGCGCATCCGCTGCGCAAATCGAAATTGCACAGAAACTATCCGAGAATATTGCTACTGCAAATCTCCTGGCTGGTTTGCTCGGCCCGATCTATGCGGTTTCTTCAAGCCAGATCACAGGTTCTTTTGACGATAGTGGAAGTGTCTTTATGGCCAACAAGCTGGATAGAGGCGTCCATGCGCTTATTGAAGGTGTTCGGCTGCCAGGCATTCGAACACTTAAAGAAAAAGTGATACAGGACCCATTTTCTGGAGACGCGTATTTCATAACCCTTGTTGGTTTGGCACCTGATTCCTCAGACACGGTTCGCGATGCAATCTCGCAGTTGCTTGAGGCCCGTGTAGCAAAAGGGAAGCGTCTGCTAGAGACGCCTCCTCTTTATCTTGATACATTCTCGGTTGGTCAATGACGGCCTCACTTTCCTGCGCCAGACCGACGCTCCAGACTAGACAGGGAGGTTACGCCTTGCCGATAGTCAAGAGATGTATCGTCTCTGCAGTTCTTTGCCTGCTCGCTAATGCTCCGCAGGCAGCTGAATTGCTGCAGGATGAGAAAAATATCATCTCCCGAGGGCATGGGGCATATGAAGTCGGCCAACAGGTCTATTTTGTGGTGGAGGCTGGGAAAAAGGCAGATCGAACAAAAGAGGTTTTTTTAAAGATCGACGATAAACTCTCCCATTTGGTGCTCGATTTCACGACACGTGTTACAGACAGCGAAAAGACGATTTTGAGAGACCACGTTCACCCCTCAGCGTTTGCAGATCTGCTAACAGCTATCAAACTCGATCGTCGTCGCACGCCTGTGATAAATGCGAAACAGATTTGGTTGTCTGAGGACGGCTGGAGCGCAATGTACAAGGCCGAGCGCCGAGACATTGAGGCTGTCCGCGAAAAGTTTCCAGTTAACGACTTTGCCTATGCCCATCAAATTTTAGTCCGACTGTACTATGCATCGAGTGCATGGAAAAAGCTGACGGAATATTATTGGCGAAACGCACTTTACGATGACGCGCTCATTACCGTATCACGTTCAAGTGATGAAGTGCGACGTGCGCTCTCGGTTGCTTATCCAGAGTTTTCTGAAGACCCGATGGTCAACGCGATGCGTATTCTGCAATTGGGTGTCGAAACGTTCAAAAGGAAGGATCTGATCGAAACAGCGGCTACATCAGTCATGCCCCTGTCGAAAAAAGCCGCTCACGCATTGCAGATATTTGCCACGTTCCCGGCATTGAATTCGAAGGGAATAGATGATCGGATTGCGTATTTGCGCCAGTTGGAAGCCACCGCCGAATGGCAGGAGTATCTCGACTCGTTAAAAGACAGCATTACAAACTCACTAAATATCGAATGGATGTCCATCGCAAGTGAGTTACACGCCTTTATCCCTCTCTACACAATGCGCACGGCAGGCACCCTGAGACTATCGCCCAGTAAGCGGGCCTCTTCCAAACATGCTTCGTTTCAGGCACAATCTCATGATCCAATGAAAAGGTTGGAAAGCGCGTTGGTATTTGTGCAGTCCGAGTTCGAGAACAAAGATGCGTGGGTCAAGCTGGGGGATGCGATGTTGGCAATCAAACGACAATCAGAAGCATTGGCTATCTATCGCGTTGCTCTCTCTTTCGAGCCGGGGGATCTGCGTCTACGAGAGTTAATCAGCAGCTTGTATGAAAAACTGGGTTTGCAATTATTGTCGCAATCCATGAAATCATCCGTGCAAAGACATGCACGCCTCAACAACTTATCCGTTTCATTACAATGACATGACCTGAGAAGGAGGTCTAAATGCCTAACGTATACAAATTCAGTGCCGTGGTTTTGGTATTCCCGATAGCCCTCTCGTTGGCTAGCCCGCATTCAGCTCAGGCCCAAGCGATAACGGTGAAGGAAGATGCGGCCATTCAATTGGCGAATACTGGTCCAGCTACGCTCGGGCAGATGTTTGGAATGGATAGCAGCGGCAAATGTATTATTGATGAGAATTATCAGGGCCTCGGTTATTTGGAAATCCGCGGTAAGGTATCGCGAAATCTGAATTGTATGGAAGAGCAGATATCTGCAACGCAAACGCAGGCACAGCAGGTGCAAAATCGTTTGTTCTTGTCATCCGAGAGCTTCTCTATTGAGAATATGAGCCGTTCGCCAGAGGAATTTTTCCTTGAGCGCCGCGTCGCTTTCACCTACGCCGGGTTATTGGCAAGAAAGAAGATTGCCAGCCAGGTCAACACTCAAGTCAGTGGCACTGAACGTGTTGAGTTCCCGGGAACCCCAGAGTATGCAGCCTTCAAGGGCAAAAAAGACGCACTCAATCAAGAGCGCATGGAGCTACGCAAAAGATACATATCATTGATGCAAAAAGCCGACCCATTGGCCGCACGCGCTGCAGAGCGAGAATTAGATGCTCAAGTCGGCCCAGGGTTCGTTGATCGGTTATATGCACTTATGGATGCTTCGATTAAAAAACTAGACTCGACGTATGATCCAAACGCCACAGCAGAACAAGCTCGCGCGCGGGCTAATAATGAGGCGAGCTATTTGCGTGCCCAGGTGACTGAGATCAAGGCACAGGGGGATCAGATCAAAAGACAGCAAGCCAGCCTCGATGATGAAATACAAAAGCTCAACAATGAAATGCGCGTATCCGAGGGTGGGTCTAGCATGACCGAGTTGGCTTTCATCGGTACGGCGCCTGTCTACTCGATAGAGTATTATGATGCCCAAACCAACTCTCTTCATGTGGGCGTCGTTCAGGCGTGGAGCAAAAACCTCGAAGGCGGCGCAATTGCAGCAATAGAGGGGCTTCCTGTCCAGCTCATTACGGAGGACACCCCGATATCAATGTCAAAAATCCCGACGATTGATGCCAAGATCGCCAGCCTCCGATTGCAAGACTTGATTGGCCCAATGCGATTTGTAGACGCTCGAGGCAATCATATCTATATGGGCTCCGCCATTCTTTATCAGCCGCCGGGAACAGTTAGCGCGGAAACAGCGGAAGGATCAGCGATTGAAGCAGCGCGGAGGTCTCTGGCTATTTCCTTGCGAACAGATCTTGTTGCGAATACGAGTAGCAGCATTGATGCCGGACTGGATCAAGAGACAGGCTCCATCCGTGTCGCGAAAGAATTTACCCAAAGCATTGAAAATACGATTGAAAAAGTATCCCTTCCCGGACTTAAAGAGCGCACTTTCTCTGCCGTGCATCCATTTACAGGCGATCCTATTGTTATTGCGATTGCCTGGCTTGATCCCACGAGAACCAACGCAGCCAAAAGCGCGTTTCAGCAAAGTCAGGCCGCACGGGTAAAATTCTCTGAGGTTGCTGCCTATTGGGAGGGTAGAAGATTTGGTATCCTGGATTCAGCTGACCGTGCGATTGAGAGGTCCGATGCAGAGCAGCGGGGATATTCAGATGGCGTCAATGCGGCACGACAAAATCAGAGCCCTGCGCCGCAAAGCAACAGCGTGCAGGCGCCACAAAACAGTGCGGCTCAACCGCAACAAGGTGGGCGTCAAAGTTATGGAGGAGGAGGATCCATTAGTATCAATGGGCTCTAAACCAATCAAACCGGGTCGCATTCACCTTGTTTCCGACAGGTCTGGCGAAATTTAACTTTGCTTTTATCAGCCTTGCATGGATGGCCTGGCAGGGTTATGCCGCGCTGACCAGGGAGATGCCTGTCTCTTTAGAGGGCCTCGCCTCGCCTGACGAGCGATTAATAAACGTAGCGTTCGCAATTTTAGCGCTGATCACAATAAATAAATCCTCTTTGGAAGCAGGCGGGCTAGGAAGTGAAAGCAGGGTACAGCGGGCTATAAGTATTGTAGCCGGCCTCTTGTTGTTGTTTGCGGTTGCGATGTCACATTCCGCCGTAACCACAGATTTCGCAGGATATTTCAATCCGGCTCTGGGCATCGTGGCACTGGTCATTTTGACCTTCATCTATATTAGTCGTCATGCCGTCTATGTGGCTGCGCTACTTGTCGGCTTGTCGATATTGGGTATGTCATCAGTAGAAGGGCCAGCTCTTGACTGGGCGTTTGTAGTGTCTGCTGTGAGAGAGCTTTGGATATCCGCAGACGGCGTTTTTGGCCCCGGAATTGCCATTGCATCCGCATATCTATTCCCTTTCATACTTCTAGGTGCCTCGCTTCAAGCCCTGGGGTTTGATAAGTATATCTTGGCATTAATGGTTAAAATTCGAGCCAAGGTCCCTGAAAATAACGGTGCAGGGGAATATTTGGTCAGTGTAGGCTTGGTATCCAACTCATCAAGCGAGACACTCGCTAAACTAACAGACGAGCGTAGTTTCGAAGCGGGTTCTGTTTCGTCTGCTGCTGCTCATTCAAGTCTCATTGCCTTTGCGCAATTGTCTCCACCAGTATTACCTGCCGCCGGGCTGTTGATGTTTACCTACCTGGATCTGCAGTTAGTGCAAGTTTTCTGGATATTTGGCATCCTATCAATCTGCGTTCTTACATATCTGAAAACGTTTGCAGATATCGAAGATTTCTCACCAGCTCGACGTCAGGTCCGCCTGGCCTATGCTATTGGGCTTGCATTGCTGCTCATGTTCGCCTTGGCCGTATTATTCTCAGGATTGCAATCTTTGTTCGCATCCGGATCTTACGCGATTTCGATCGTTGTTTTCGGCGGCATCGTTAGTTTGTTGTTCCTGCTTCGATTTTTGCGCATTAGCGACAGCATAATCTTCGAGAACGATGAAGCTGTCATATTTGGGCACGCACATCACCGCGCAATTCCGCCACTTGTTTTTCTAGTGCTTGTAATGACGAACGGCATTGATATGGGAGTTGCCGCTTTCATCGCCGTTGCACACGCTCTGGCACTTCTAGTGATTGAGAAAACGTTTATTCGTCAGGCCCCTTCACAAGATCGCCGCGCCAATGTGATTCTGCGTGAAGCATGTATTACGTCAGTTTTGCCAATTACGGCTACGGCGACCTTTGCGTCACGGTTGACTATTGCATTGACCCTCGTCGGCGCTACTTGCGCACCATTATTGGTTTATGGGTTTGGGCCAAATATCACTCTGTTCATAAGCACAATAACGCTCAATAGCGTTGCACTCGTCATTGCTTTTTCTGTGGTTGTAGCACTTGTTGTGGGACTATCGCTGCCGACGACTGCTACGTATTTTGCAACCATCCTGATTATGGGGCCAATCGTCGCGGCAGTCGGCGAAGTGAACGGGGTTTTTGTTAGTTTGATCAATTTGCACGTTGCCGTTCTTCTTTTTGCGTGTCTGGCCGATGTCACGCCGCCAGATGACATCGCATCAGAAACCATCTCCAGGTTGTATGGAATTGACAAGTGGCGCATCTATAAAAGACTTTTAAAACTCGGACTTCCAATCATCCTGTTCAGTGTCTCGATAGCTTTGCTGCAGATCGAGTTATCGGAAATGAAAGCAGCAAAAGATGTTATCGTCGCAATATGTCTTTTGCTTATAGGAATGATGTCGGTTGGGGAGGCTTTGCTCTCCCGGAACATGAGTGGAATTTTGAGGGTAACGTTTTTCGCCGTCGGGGTTTCATTGCTTTTACCTCAGTATATTCTCAGTTCAGTCAATTCCGTTGACACCCTTACGAGCCCGATCGAATGGGAGGCAACACGTGATCAGGGCGCTGAGATCATCTCCGCAACCGGCGTTTTTACGTCGCATGATGGGAACGCAAATGTCAAAAGCGTGAAGTTTGAATTTTCTCATGGGGGCATGTTGTCGCCATACATGGCCGACAATGGGGCCGTGATCGCAACCAATAATAGTGGACAATTCTATGTCACCTCCGTCGTGCCTCTGTCAGTAGCGGCAGCAGCCGGCCTGGAGGTGGGGATGCGACTTGAAGAAATCGTCGTTACACGCGCTTTGTTTGAAACTTGGATGTATTATGCTTTTTGTCTAATTGTGTTGGTATGTGCGTCCGCCTGCCATGCCAATCGTCGTGGAGAATATTGATATGACGACGAAAATCCTGATGGGTGCAGTTTTAGGGCTAATTGGAAGCGCGATTCCACTGTGCCCTCAGGCGATTGCGGATCCCTGCGAAGAAACAGTCACGGAGCTTGTTGTCGGAAAAGGCTACTTTGCTAATCCGAGTGAATTCGACAAAGCTTATCAGTCTGCAATCAACAATGCGATTTCGAAGGCTGTTAAGCCGCATGTACCCCCCGGCTTCACATCACTAGTCTCCTCTCGCCTGCAATCAACAACGAAAGATGACGGTAGCGCTGAATACCAGAAAAAAGTAAGCGCTGCTTTTTTCGAGAGTGCTAGGGGCTTAACGAAAAGCGTTCGGCCTCTTAGTGATAAAGTGGTTCAGGAGGCGGGCCTCTATTTCGTCCATGTCGAGACAGAAGTTATTGTCTGTCTCATAGATCAGTCAGAGCAAAATTTCGAAATTGCTTTTGGCGATTTCACATTTGTCACAGGCGATCCATCGGAAAAGCTTCGAATGGTAATGTTCCGCTCTTTCCCCAATCTTCCAAGAACAGAGAAAAAGATTGAGCATGCTCAAACTACCTATTCTGATATCACTGTTACGGGCGACGTTGCGAGGTTACATTCCCGACCGTTTATAAAAGAAGATGCGTCAAATTCTGGTGGCTTCAACCTTTTCTCTGAATCCAAGCCGACCCGTCACTATGAATATAGAACTGTCCCTCGCGGTATGTCTGAATATAATGAGGTGAGTACCAAAGTCCGCATTCAAGCGCGGTTTGTTGCCACACACAAGGTTGTTCAGACTTCGATGAAACTTAGCAAAGATGTACCGGTGACGGGCGAGAAAGATTGGCGCCTATCACGTCAAAAAGAAGCCGAGTTACTGGTCGAGAAAGCGATAAGCGCGAGTAATCGTTTTCTTGGAAAGAAGCTTGAGAAAGTTGTTAAAAAGACAAAACTTTACTAGATTTTGCAAAAATTTATGGAGATCAAGATGAAAATGCGGGCTCTTTTAATGATAGGCCTTCTGCTACTTGCCTCCGGCTGTCAAACCACTGGTGATAGCGCTGCTTCTCGCCAAGAGACCTGTGAGAACACGGGGATGCTTGTGGGGGCGCTGTTGGGTGGATTGATTGGCTCTCGGATCGGCAAGGGGCAAGGGAAGCTTGTCGGAGCCGTTGTCGGCGCCGCAGCTGCGGGCATCATCGGCAAAATAGCGGGCGGCATGTTATGTAAAATGAATGAGCAGGAAAAAGCCGCATACGCATCAGCACGGGATGACGCTCTTCGGAAGGTTCCTGTGAATGAGACGGTATCGTGGGCCAACCCAGATTCCAATGTCACCGCACAATTTACGCCAAAGCGCGAATATGAAAATGCAGAGGGCGAAACCTGTAAGTTGCTCGATGAGGATGTGACGGTTCGTTCAGATAGTGGGCGAAGCGAGACTTTATATTGCCTCGATCCCGAGACCAATGACTGGAAGCCTGTAACCTGACAATCATATCTGATCTAAGATTGAGCGGGAGGCGATAGAATACATTATGTCCTTCCCAGAGAAGCGTCCGGATGTGCCGGGCAACCTGATGTCGCTTGGAGATCATCGCTTGTTTTTACTCTGTTGCAAAAACTATCCAACTAAGTTTCAATTGCATTTGTGGCCTTATAAAAGGGGGACTTAATATGGCTAAATATAAAGAATACAAAATTATCTATATTGTTGAGGGTGCCTGCGGCACCATGCTACTAGGCTCGTCAGGTCTACCGATCAAAAAACTGGAAGCGACATTGAATGAAGAAGCAGCGCAAGGTTGGGAAGTCGTTTTCCAGGTCATAGAGCAAAAACGTATGTTGCTTTTCTGGCAGCGTGAAGCCATCGTTATGACCTTAGGACGAGCATAGCGATTTTTGGTGAACGCTTTACTCATTCGGTTGGTCCGTATCTATCAAAAAGCTGGAGGTGGACGCCGTTTAAGCGTCGATTGTAACTTTGAGCCATCTTGCTCGAATTATGCAATTGGATGCCTCGAGTCGTTCAATACAACGAAGTCATTACGTCTGATCTTCAATCGGCTTTCACGATGCAATGATCCTGATTTGCCGAAGAAGAAATTAGACCCTGTGCCAAAATAGAAGAGAGAAAGAGCGTGCGAAACAGAGCCTCTGAAGAATTGGCCTTACAAGAAGAGAGCCACCGTGAGCGTGAACGCTCCTTATCCGACGACCAGTTGCTAAGGTATCGGCAAGAAATTAAACGCCACGTAAAGGACCCAGACACATATGCCGTTTTGGTTTACGGGCTCGGTTTTGGCCTTCATCACCTTTATCTGGGGCGCTGGTTCGAATTTGTACTGGATTTTGTCTGCAGTATTGCCTTTTGGATCAGTATTATTGGCTGGGTATTCACTGGCGAAGGGTTGCCCGTGTCTATCACACTGATTGCCATAGCGTATAATGTTTATGACTTTTTTAGATGCCTGTTTTTCTCACAAAACATCGTTGGTCGTCATAACTTGGCGCTATCGCAGAAAATATTCAATGAAGTGAGCGCTTCAGGTTAAGCGCTGAGGGACGGTCACACCTAAAGATCTTGTATTTTTTCCTGCCATTCCTGAATGCTGGGATTGCTTGGGTTGACCGCAATTAGTTTGTCTAACATTGATAGCGCTGCGTCTTTATTTTTGCCATCAACATAAATCGCGATAAGATGCTCAATGACGGCTATGTCATCTGGAGCAGCAGATAAGACAGTTTTGAAGTCTTTCTCGGCTTCTTGCGATCGATTTAGACGGATGAAGAGCTCTGCCCGTTCTTTATAGAACCGTTCAGGGCGATAATTTGCTACGCTAATTGCTGTCTCCAAGTCGTTCAGCGCCTCGTCGATGCGACTGAGTTTTTCAAGAATGGAAGCCCGCACAGACAGTGCCTCGGCATATTTAGGTTTTTTCTGCAACGCTGAGGTTGCTGAGTTGAGAGCAGCATCAAGTTTCCCCAAATTGGAATAAATTTTAGCCTTATACAGGTCTATTCTCTGGTTATTGGGGTCAAAGCGAAGCGCCAGATCCAAATCTTTCATCGCGTCTTTATATTGAGGAACCTTGATCGCCACCCTTGCCCGGCGAACGTATATATCACCGTTTGAGGGATCCAGGTCGAGGGCTTTAGAAAAATCTGCGAAAGCCATTTCATAATCGGCCATCTCATCTCGCACGATGCCTCGCCACTTATAAGCCGTCAGGAATTTATCATCCAACTCCAGCGCTTTGGTGAGGTACTGATCCGCAATTTCATATTGATTTTGGTACCCAAAAACCATTCCCAAACCGTAATAGGCTTCTTTGTAACTAGGGTTAAGTGCGAGCGCTCGTCGAAAGTTTTTCTCGGCCTCATCGTATTTCTTTGGTTTTTCTTTAAGCTGAGCCCAGGCAAGATTGTAATAAGCAAGATCGAACTTGGGATCGATCTGGATTGCCTTCTTTATCCATTCGCTAACCGTCTCAATGGGTTCTCGCTGTTCAAGTGCAATAATGCCACGCCACAAATATGTCCATTTAAATTGAGGATTTAATTTTTCAGCTTCGGTTAAATATTTATCGGCATTCTCAAGCTCGCCAGCCAAGTAATTGACCACGCCCAATCTCATAAACGCGAATTCATTATTTGGATCAATCTCTATTGCCTTCAAAAGCATTGCTTTGGCATCGTCAAAATCTTTTAACGCCGTATAAATTTGCCCTCGCAAGATATATGGCTCGGCGCTATCAGGAGAGTGCTCACGGAGAAGAACAGATTTTGCAATAGCCTCATGGGCGCGTTGCAATTCTTCAGAGGTATAGGGGCGGTCGAGATTTAAAAGGTAACGGACAGAGGCCATGCCATCAATGAAAGCATCCAAGAACAGATAGTCCGCATTATCTGCATCCAGCTCTAATGCTTTTTTTATGAAGGATTGCGATACCTCAACGTTATTTTCTTTGTAATAGAGATCCACGCCAACTTCAGCATACTTGTTTGCTAAAGACTGAACTTCCCATCGCTCAAACAGATAGCTTCCCAGTTCCCATGATGCGAGAATCAAAGACCCTGCGAGCACGATGACAGATGAAATCTTCGTCGTAATTTTAGCTAGCTTCTGGAACCGCTTTTCTTCGGATGCCGGCGAATAGTAATTCGCGATCTGGCCAAGAAGCACAGTTTGCCTCTCAATCAGATCTGCAAGCCGCTTATCTTGCTCTGACGGTTGCTCATTTTCAGCCATTGTCAGGACTACCTCAGAGCTGTCTGAAACCTCTGAGATCGCGCATCGGCAGAGCTTGATTTCGGCCCGCCAGCTTTTCTAACGCCGCGAATAACGTTGTTATAGCGATCTTTCGGATATCCTGTTGCATGCTTTCGCCCCGTCAATTCATCAAGACGGGCGATTACTTTTGCGCCCAAAGTAGGATCGTATCCGGTCCGCGCGAGAATCTGACCAGCCCGGAAGTCAGCCTCACCTTCAAGATCTTGACTATAGCCGTCTGCTAAAGAGTTGGCGAATTCTTCAGAAAATCCGAATGCCTTCCCGGCGATTGATTGTCCTGCCGATTGTTTGATTGCATTGAGGCCATGGTCCATTTCTACGTGTGCGACTTCGTGCGCTAAAACAAAAGCAAGCTCATCTTCATTCTCAACAAACTTCAAAAGCCCTGATGTAACGAATATAAATCCTCCGGGTGCTGCATGGGCATTAATAGACTCGTCATTCTCGATGACAAAAACCGACTGGTCTTTGTACTCATATGGTCGCAAGCTCTCGCGCAGCAAACTCATAGTAATGATCCGAACATATTTAACCCTTGGGTCATCAACATCTGCGATTGTATTCGCGCCAACCAAACGTGAAGCAAGTTCGCGTCCTAACAAGTGTCGACCAACAGGGCCCAACGAAGTATTCTGAACGCCTGAGAATAATGATCCCAAGAGTCCTCCAGAACCTCCTGAATTGCCGGATCCTCCTGATTGCTGACCAAACAAGCTCCCTAGTGGGTTTGACCCACCCCCGAACAATCCATCACTACAAGACGGATTGGAATAAAATAAACAAGAAGACAGCAATACTGCTGCGAGGGAGTTCCGCCAAAATGTTAGCGTTATCATTTTCATTTTTTGAGCCCCCCGGACATCCTGAATTCTTCTATCGTATCGTGAGAAACCAATCCTTGAGACTTCTCGATATACTGGTCAATAGCTTTATAATTTGGAGCTCCCATCTGCACGTCGCCAGCGAGCCCTTTCATCGCAACAGCATCCCCTTTTTCTTCTTCTGAGAAGTTCTTCTGAGCGGATGACAACTGTAGTTTCTCAACCTTTTCTCGTTCTTTCTTTAATAATTCTTCCTCAGAGGCCCCTTCAAAAAGATAGTCGGGCATCAAGCATGATGCCGCCACATAACCTCCTCTCTCAATGCCGACCCAAGAAGCGCGCGTGTATTGGTCTTCAAAGAGAGGGGGGGAATCTTGATTTCTTACGGCTTCAAGTTGTACTTTGGAAGATGAATCCGTCACGGAAAGTTCGAATTTTCCGTCTAGCGAGACTACCTTCACTCGCTCACCATAACTTAGCGTGTTTGATTTTCTTGCAGAGCCACTTGGTCTCTCATGTACCGAGACCTCTTGGCAGGCGACGTTCACACTTTTCCCAACGACGTATTCTTCCCAAGCAGCGGCATCACCGACAGCCAAAATAGAGATCGGAGATATAAAACCAATGAACAAACTTCTGTAAATCACCTTAATAATTCCTATTTTGTTTTAGCTGTCATCAAATCATCAGATATAATCGTAGATAGCACAGGTTATCGCAATCGAATATATCGTATCATCATAAATCCGCTCAGCTGTTCCCAGTCCTCTACTCACTCAAGGATGATTGCCTCCATACGGTCGGCCTCCTGAGACAGCTCGAACGCATCTCCTGGATTTAGAAGGGTCATCATTTCTTTGTTTTTGAATATGCGCAAACCCAATACAATTTTCTGCTTATCCGAAACGGCAATACGTAAATCGAAGAAAGTTAATCCCTCTGATATGCTTTCTAATTGTAATGGCTCAAAACTAATCGGATGCGCACCGGAGAGAATCAATTCATCAATAATGGAAGTTAACTCTGGATTTTCAATAAACTGCGCAAATATCTTGCTGCTAAGTTTGCCGCTCACAATGAAATCAGAATCAAAAAGCTCTGCGAGCAGGTCTCGGGATCCAGAAGATTTCAACTCCGCAATTATGTGCGGTTTTATCGCCCCCATTGCGCCTTCTCGAATTGTTAGTAAGGTTTTTATCACCGTCAAATCTGAGTTATTTGGTGATTTTAGGTCCTCGTTGGCAACGATTATCGTGTCAGCTGCAAAAGCACCAGCATTCTGCAGGGATATTAGATCGTAAGATGGGCCATCCGTGACGACCCCTCCTGCTTCCTTGATCCGCCTCACCGTCTCGGCTTCGTGATGATGTATATGATTTGGAATATACGTGATCTTGCAGCTTGATTGTGCGATCAGTCTATCAACGATCTCGATCGACGTATTTGAATGTCCGGCGAGAACAATGTCGCGCGTTTTTTCTTCTGCTAACCTTTCTCTAAACACAATGCCGTGGGATGCTGTCTTTTGTTTTAGTTCATTCGTCTCGGTCTGCTGTGCCAGAATTTTTACATCATCCTCTGCCAATACAACCACTCGATCAGATGCACCCATTCGCCGATTTTTTGGAGGGTTTATAATTGGAACATTATTTTCGTCAATAAAACCGATCGGGATAGAAGAATTGAAGTAATTGGATACCTGCTGAAATGTCTCGTCAACAAGGTCGAGATTGGCGATCGTATCCGAAATGTAGAGTTCATTGCCACGAAAACTCAAAAGCTCCTCATATACGCTTGGCAAATTAGGTTGGAACACAGTTTCAAATATTAAACGCCCGGGAATCCTGGAGAGAATGACAGGAATAGCCAGACCGTCTGTCGCATTCTTTATAGAGCGCGCCTCATTTTCATCATCAGCTTCTACCAGGAATTCCTTGTGCGGATCGGAGGAAGATAAAATATAATTTCTCAGAGCAATGCAGGTTTTTAGACGGTCTAGTTGCTTTGTCTCATTGTCATCTCCTAAGACCACCACTTTGCGGGCATTAATCAGATTCAAATTATCAAAGGTATCGTTGCTATCTAACTTCCGACTTCGCCAAAATATATTGGTGGTCTTTGTCTCTTTCTTGTGCTTGCCAATGACGTCCGAGAGAGATGAATGATCTATGTTCGATGCGATGAGTATCCGGCAAATTGCCTGACTTGCATTTGCTTCAACCAACTCTCCAACGATATCCGCCACCCGGTTTGAATATCCCAAAATAATAATGTGATCATCAAAGGGGAACACGCCAGCGCCGACAGAAAAATCTCTAATCCTGGCATCAATAATGGTCGATATAAAACTTATCAAAATCGACAGGATGAATATCCCAAACACCGTCAACACAAAGAGAATCAGCAAATATGGAAGAGAGCCCATACTGGCCTCAATTTCCCACGGCGTGACGGCCCGCATGGTGAAATCCCATAGAAGGTCACCAAAGTTTGCATGACTACTCATGTTGAGCGCCCACGTCACGAGGCTCATAACAAGAATAAACATGAATGAAATAAGGGCCAGCCAGCCTAGAAGGCTATTTGACCCTGAACCAAGCATATTATCGATATAGAACTTGAGTTTTCTCAGCATCATTCCGTCGAACAAAAGCTTATTGAAAGTATTAAGATGGCAAGACTTCAGATTCACTCTCACCTTCGTATAAGCTAATCTGGATCAATCAGAAAGTCTCGTAATTTTCATGCATGTTGGCTTCATGGCTTATAGATCAAGACGAAATAGGAGAAATCCAGGAGCCAATGGGCGAATCCTGCCCCCTAGGCGAGGGCGAAACCTGCCCCCCTGGACCAGGGCAGAAGTTGCCCCCTGAACATAGAACTTCTAAACAGAGAATCCTAAACACTCATTCTAAAGAACAGAATGGCGCATCTGACGATGCGCAGTCCCTTTATTCTGAAGAAATAAGTGATGATAGAGCAGGACAGGTCGATCAAATGCTTGAAGGACTTGGAAGGGTCATGAAGGATCGAAGCCGCATTAAACCCGCCATTATGTCATCTCAATTACTCACTGAAGCGGATGGGCTTGGCGTTGACCTACGTGTTGCTTGGAATGATGCCGACCGTATCGAAGAAATATCTAGAGATGCCCGGTTGCTGGCATGCCGAGCGCGAGACGAAGGCAACAAGTCTGCTGCTCAAAAAGCCGGGGCTGTTGCGGTAAAAGCAGATCAACGCCTAGAACGGTTGTAGCAGCATTCTCTGCTTTAGAACTAAAACCAGACATGAATCATTTTCGGCCTGAATGTCTGCTTCTGACCCATATCCGACGCCTTCCATAGACTTGAGTGATCTAAAGGGCAATTCCTGACGTAAAGAAACATGTCAGCATACATCCGCTTGATTCAGTTACTGTTGGGCAGCATCGATATTCCTAAATTTGTCATGCACAAGTCATTGAAGGTGTTATCCGCCGGCTTCACTGCGGTGATGTTGTTGTCGCCGGCTTGTGACAATGCCAAAGCCGCAACTCACGTGTCCGATCTGGATTTCGAGAATCCGACATACCTGTATGGCAACGAAATATACTTCGATGTCTATAGAAATGGCACGAAAGCCGGTTACCACAGGGTATCCTTCGAGAACTCAGACTCCCATTTATCCGTGAACGTGACGTTTATTTTGAAGATCGATGTGCTGTTCCTGACGGTTTATCGATACCACTATGAATCCAAATCCATTTGGCAAAATGGACGCCTTCTGCAACTTCATGCTTCGGTCGATGACAATGGCACCCTTTCCCGGATGGATGCCGCCCGGACAGGGGACTTCATTTCGGTTTCGAAAGGAAATGAGGGTTTCAAAACACCGGCGCCGATCCTCCCGACTGATCACTGGAACCCGACCGTTCTGGGCCAAAGCCGCGTACTCAACACCATCACAGGTGCCGTCAACGAGGTTCACATCACGAACCAGGGCCGCACCGAGGTGCAGACCGAGGCCGGGCCGGTTGCGGCAACCCACTATGTCTACACGGGCGATCTTCAGACCGAGGTCTGGTACGACGATGCAGGGCGCTGGGTCAAAATGCGGTTCAAGGGCAAGGACGGATCGGACATCGAATATCATTGCCGCAGATGCCAGGGAAAAGGCACCGGCCCGCAAAAGGTAAAATCATGACCGCCGCAGCGAACGAGAACATAGATCGCGTCGCCTGGGTGACCGGTGCCGGCAAAGGGATCGGCCGTGCCCTGGCGAAACGTCTTGCCGACGAGGGCTGGACGGTGGCAGCCAGCGCCCGGACGGAGGACGACCTGAAACGTCTTGAGGACGAATGTCCCTCCGGGCACATTCATGCGTTCGCCCTGGACATCACCAACTCGGGACAGACCCTGGTCACGGTGGATGTGATCGAACGCCGTCTCGGCCCGCTGTCTCTGGTGATCCTGAATGCGGGCACGCACATTCCCATGTCGGCCGATGACTTTTCGGCGGCAACGATGCGCAAGCTGGTCGATGTCAATCTGATGGGAACCGTGAATTGCATGGAAAACGTTATCCATCGGTTCATTGAACGCAAGGCCGGGCATATCGCCGTTGTCGCATCGCTGGCCGGGTACCGTGGCCTTCCCACGTCGGCGGCCTACGGCGCGACCAAGGCCGGTCTCATCAACATGTGCGAAGCCCTGAAACCCGAGCTTGCCGCACACAACGTACGCATGACCTTGATCAACCCCGGGTTCGTCGAAACCCCGCTGACCGACAGGAACGATTTTCCGATGCCGTTTCTGATGCCCGTGGATGCCGCCGCCGAGACCATCATGAAGGGCCTGCACGGGCATGCATTCGAGGTCGCGTTTCCATGGCGTTTTGCCTGGCTGATGAAACTTCTGAGGATTCTGCCGGACAGGTTGTTCTTTGCCCTGACACGTCGGATGCTCGGTTGATGAGCACGCCACAATCCCGATACCGCCGTTATCTAGAAAACCTGACGCCTGAAACCCTGGGCTCAATTGGGGAATTCGTGGCCGAGGATGTTCGCTTCAAGGACCCCTTCAATGACGTCCGGGGCATCGCGCACATGACACTCGTCTTCCGTCATATGTTCGACAACGTCGACGATATCCGTTTTACCGTTGACTACATGGCCACGGATGGTGACATGTGTCTGATGACCTGGCGCTTTGAAGGAGTGCTTCGCGGTGAGGCATGGTGCTTCGACGGCGCCAGTGCCGTTACGTTCGACCGCACCGGGCTGGTCATCGAACACATCGATCACTGGGATGCGGCCCGGGATTTTTATGAGCGGTTGCCGGTTATTGGCCGATTGCTCGTCTGGTTTCGGCGACGGCTGGCGGCACGCTAGAAAGGTTCAACGTTTTGCGGTGCATCTCGCCTTCCTTGACGAAGGCTAGCGTCACCGTACCGATTTCAATACCGAGCTTTGAAACGCGTGCCCGGTTGATCAGTATCCCGGTCGGCTGCAGGAACATCCAATCGTTGAAATGGACGCGGAGCGTACCGTCGCCGATTTTCAGATCCATTTCGTACTGCCAGTTCAGGGCGTTGCCCTGCGCTTCGCCGCTGGCAGTTCCGACGACATCCCCGGCGCGGCCTTCGTAGGTATTGGGGCCGGTTTTACGGATAGTCCATACCCGCCTGTCACGCTCCCCATCTGCATAGAGAAACCTTTCGTCCAGCACTAGGCTGTCGCCGTCCCATGTCCCGTCGATTTCGACGCTGAACTGACGACGAAGCTTGCCGAACCGGTCCTCGAATATACCGGACGCCTGCGTCCTGCCGATGAAGTACTCCTCGATCACCAGTTTCGGAGACGTATTCTTGAAATCGGCAGGTTTCATCTCAGTGCATCCGCTTACAAAAAACAGGGCGATCAGGGTCAGGGTCAACTTGAACGGCATGGTTGTGCTCCCGATCCATGGGGGTTTCCCGTCGAGCGCCGGTCAAGGCGGCGACGGATGACGGCGTGCTTTCGGGCGGTAATCGGAAATGCCCAGATAACGCCAACCGCCATTGCTTTAATTACGATGGGAACGACCGCGTAGATCACCACAAGGGCAATGGCGCCGGTCTCGCCCGGATCGCCGGATTTGAAACCGAACGCTTCCAGAAGCGGCAGCGACAATCCGATGGCCAGCGCCAGCGCCAGTTTCGTGCTCATACCCCAGAGCGCGAACTGCAGGCCCGCGCGATGCCGGCCGGAGCGCAGACGGTCATAGTCGATGACGTCCGCCTGAATGGCCGGCGGCAGCGCCAGGTCGGCGCCGAGCGCCATGCCCGTTACGATGCAGACAACGGCGAAGGCCATGTACGCCCCGGGCGGCAGGAACGGCACCAGAGCAAAGGCCAGACAGGCCGAGATCATAGCACCGCACCAGACGCGGTGCTTGCCGTGACGGCGGCTCAGCGCAAGCCACAAGGGGATCGCGGCGACCGCACAGACAAAATAGGTCAGCACGAACAGAGGACGATCCTCGGCGTTCGCGGCCAATCCGTCTTCAAGATAGATGAAGAACAGGGCCGCCGGCACACCGTTGGCCAGCCCGTTCAGGAACCAGGCGGAGATGAGCCGGAGGAAAGGCCCGTTTTCCATCAGGCTGCGAATGTTCGATTGAAACGCGTGCCAGTTGACGGGCACGACGGACGTGCTCGACCCGTTATCGGGACGTGCCCGGTCGGGAACGATCCACAACAGCAGCGGCACAACAAGGACACCCAGGCAAACCGCCATCCAAGCGATGCCCCCCGTCGACTGCCGCTCGGTCCAGCCCATTTTCGCCGTGGCTGCGGTCAGGCCACCGGCTGCCAGAATACCGACCAGAGCCAGACCTTCGCGCCAGGCCGTGATGCGCGTGCGTTCGTCATACTCACGGCTCAGCTCCGCGCCCCAGGCAAGATAGGGTACCGAGACCATAGTCCATCCGGCATACAGGACAACCGACCACGTCAGCAGGTACGTCTCGCCGGCGCCTTCGGGTGGGTTCAACAAATTCACCAGGCCGACCCCGGCGATAACGGCGCCGATGGCGATCCATGGTTTTCGCCGGGCACCCCTGAAGCCGATCCGGTCGCTCAAGACGCCGACGAGCGGATCGGTCAGGGCATCGAACATCCGTGCCAGCAGCAGAACGAAACCGGTTGCCGCCAACCCAATCCCCATATGCACGCCATAAAGCGCGGGGAGATGGATGTAGACGGGGATCGTCGGCAACGCCACGACAAGGGCCGGCAGCGCGTAAGCCAGAAGTGTTCCCCATCCGAGCTTAGTCGGAGTGGCAGGGTTCATGGGCGTTCGAGCAGGAAATGGGCGACGTCGATGCCGCCGGTATCGAAACCGGCTTCGCAATAGCAGAGATAATACCGCCACATCCGATAGAACCGCTCATCGAACCCTAGGGGGGCGATACGGGGCCAGTTGCGCTGAAAATCACGGTCCCAACGGCGCAGCGTCTCGGCATAGGATTTGCCGAAGTAAAAGGAATCACTAACTTCAAAAGGTGTGTTGCGGACGGCGTTCTCGAACGCTTTGGGTCCCGGCAACATCCCGCCCGGAAAAATATAGCGCTGTATGAAATCCGGATTGTTCCGGTAATTCTCAAAATTCCTGTCATTGATCGTGATGATCTGCAGGGCCGCCTTGCCGCCCGGCGTCAAACGGTCATGCAGGATCCGCAAATACCCGGGCCAGTACTTTTCCCCGACGGCCTCGAACATCTCGATTGAAACGATTTTATCAAACTGCCCTTCCACATCACGGTAATCCTGTATCCGGATGTCGACAGAATCCGATATTCCGGCGCGCTGCATCCTCTCGCGCGCATAGGCCGCCTGCTCGACGGACAGGGTCAACCCGACGACATGGCAGCCGTACTCGGCGGCGGCGATTTCCGCGAATCCGCCCCATCCGCATCCGATTTCGAGGACACGCTCACCGGGGCTGAGTTCCAGTTTCTCCGCCAGGCGGCGATACTTGCGTCTTTGAGCCGCGACAATGTCTTCGTCCGGGGATGTGAAGATCGCCGATGAATAGGTCATCGTCTTGTCCAGCCACTGCGCATAGAAATCATTACCAAGATCGTAGTGGCTCGCGATGTTGCGCCGGCTTCCCTTGCGGGTGTTGGCCCGCATCGCGTGATATAGACGGTTCACCAATCGCATCAGCGGCGACGGCGCGGTGGCGTGACTGAGCGCGTCCGCGTTCATGGCGCCCAGTGCGAGCAACGAAGACAGATCGGGCGTATCCCATTCACCGGCCATGTAGCTTTCCGCAAACCCGATGTCGCCGGATGCGAGCACTCGGGTCACCATCCTTAAATTCCTGATTTTCAGTTGTGCGTGGGGGCCTGAATCGACGCCGTCGAAAACCGCCTGGGCGCCAGACGGGAAGATCACGGAAAGTGAGCCGACCCTGATCCCCTTGAGCCAACGTCGAAGCAGCCATTCGCGGGGGCTTGCCCATGTTGATGACAGGGACTGGCCTCTCTGGTCAGCAGTTCTTGAGAGTGTATTGGCCATGATCAATCTTGCTCCGGACTAACCGTGTCGTTCTACGCTGGTTTGAACGGATTTGACTGCGGGTTGGTGCGTGAAGAATGGGACGCCTTTCAGCCAAAGCCGCAATGCCTCCCAATGGATGCCGCAAATCACTTTCAATGTCAGCAGCGGGAAACGGATCAGGGTGCGAGCAAGGGAGCGGGGGCTGATCGGTATCCGCTTGCCCTGGAATGATGCTGCCAGAAGCAGGCCGTCCGAATCTTCCTGGCGAATGACGACATTGACCGTGTCGCCCGGCGGCACGATACGGAAATAATAATCCGCCTCCATGCCGATGAAAGGCGATACGTAAAGCGCCTTGCTGCAGTGCTGTTTCACGACCGGCCCGGTCGAAGCAACTACCGGGATAATGTAGGTATGACGTTCCTTGAAAGTGTTGCAGACTTCATAAAGTATCGCCAGCAACGCACCATCGCGTTGATAACAGAAATATACGCTGAGCGGATTGAAAGCGTATCCAAAGATACGCGGATAACAAAGAAGGCGTATGGATACACCGTCATGGGGCAGGCCTGCCTCGATCAGGCGCGCTTCGACCCATGGCCTGAGCGCGTCGCCGGTCGTCGGCCCGTGATCCTTGTCATAAAACGAGAAAATGGCGGCGTGGTTATATCCGAACAGCCGGTATCTGCGATCCAGTTCCGGCAGTTCGTCCAGATCCAGCAGCATTGTGAATACGTCATAGCGCAAATGGTGACGCTTGGGGCGTAGCCGTTCGTGAACAACAGTACCGTCGTATATGGCGGAATTGAAGGTCATTCGGCAGCCGCCTGATACTGAGGTGCAAGCTGGATGCGTCCGCTTTCATTCTCCACAGTCCAGGGCCGCTTGCGTCCGCCGAGTTGTTCGGCGACGGCGAGGCCAGACTGCAGCGCATCCTCGTGAAAGCCGTAGCCGAAATAACTTCCGCAGAACCATGTGCGCCGTTGACCCTGCAAAGACCATAGGCGCTCCTGCGATGACAAAGCGGCGTGATCGAAGAAAGGATGGGTGTAATCGAATTCACAAAGGATCTTGTCCGGAGCGGGTTCATGAACGGGATTCAGTGTCACGAAAAGCGGCGAACCGGGGTCGAGTGACTGCAATCGGTTCATCCAGTAGGTGACACACAAAGCGGATTCCTCATCCTCGGACGCACCGGCATCGCCGATAAAATTCCAGCTCGACCAGACACGGCTTCGCTTGGGCATCAGTGACCTGTCGGTGTGCAGGACAGCCCGGTTATCCGTATACTGCCATGCGCCCAGCAACGCCTTTTCGGTTTCGCTCGGATCGGACAGCAGGCTCAAAGCCTCGTCCGCATGCGTGGCGATGACGACATGGTCATAATCCGTTTGCACACCTTGATGATCCGTTACGCAAACCTTGTCATCCATGCGGCATATGGAACGCACGCCACCGTATTGGATACACGAACGGTAATCAGCGGTCAGTCGTTCTACATATGCCCGCGAGCCGCCGTCGACAGTGCGCCATTGCGGCCGGTCAGTGATATTGAGCAGCCCGTGACTGACAAAAAATCGGATGAAAGCCTCTGCTGGGTAGGCCGCCATTTCCGCCGCTGTGGTTGACCAGATGGCCGCCCCCATAGGTAGCAGGTGATCGCGAATGAATTCTCTGCCGTACTTCTCCCGTGCAAGATATTCACCAAGGCTTAAATCGCTGCAGGCAGTGTCATTCAGAAAACTCGGCGCTTCCCGGTAAAATCTCAGCAGGTCGCGCATCATCGACCAGAACCGCGGACGGACGATATTGCTGCGCTGACCCAGCAATCCGTTCAGGTCCGTACCGGCATACTCGAATTCACCACCACCCAGCGAAGCGGCGAAGGACATCTCGCTGTCCTTCGTCGGCACTTTCAGGTGTTCGAACAGGGCGGTCAGGTTTGGATAGTTCAGCTCGTTATAAACAATGAAACCCGTATCGACGGGGATGGTACCGGTTTCGATATTCGCATCGACGGTATTGGAATGCCCGCCCACACGCTGATTTTTCTCATAGACAGTAACACGATGACCTTGATTCAAAAGCCAGGCCGCAGACATGCCGGCAATGCCGGTGCCGACGACGGCTATTTTCTGAGAGTGCGGTTCTCCGGGGTGCAGATTTTCCAACAAGGACCTCGTTAATCAAAAATCGGATGCGATAAGTGGCGGTTTTCTCAATATCTACGCACTCTGATGACAAGCGGATCACCATAATCGTGTAAAATGTGATCCAGCATGATGCCGTATCCGTAACAGCAGCATGGAACCACTTATGTCTGACAGCTCCCGGGCTTGCGTGTTTGCGAATATTGCCGGGGCGGCTCATAAATTAAGCGTCCTGAATGCGGGGCGGCATGAGCCTATGTGCCTACCTGATCACATCCGGCTGAGTGAGGTCCGAATGACCGGCAAACCGAACGAACAGCAACCTGCAGCCGGCAGGACCATGGATGCCTTGCTGATGGCGGTGTCCGAAAGCAAAGACAAGGACGCGTTTCAGGAGCTCTATAGATATTATGCGCCGCGCCTTAAGTCATTCCTGCTGGGACAGGGAGCCGGTTCCCACATGGCCGAGGAAGTTGTCCAGGAAACCATGGTGAAGGTCTGGCGAAAGGCTTCGCTGTTCGATCCGGCAAAGGCTTCCGCATCGACGTGGATATTCACGATAGGGCGAAACCTGCGCATCGACATGTTGCGCAAGGCAAGCAGGCCCGAACCTGATTTCGATGACCCGGCTTTCGTACCGGATCCCGAACCTCTTGCTTCGGATGCGATCTTCAGGGAACAGCAGGACAGACTATTGATGGCTGCGGTGAACGAGTTGCCGGAAACACAAAGCGAAATATTGAAGCTGAGTTTCTTTCAGGAAAGAACGCATGGCCAGATTGCCGAACAACTTGGATTGCCGCTTGGTACAGTCAAATCCCGAATCAGACTGGCCCTGAGTAAATTGCGCTCCGAGATTGGAGAAAATTAATGACCATACATCACCATCCAAGTGACGCATTGCTTCTGGATTATGCATCGGGGGCTCTGGGTGAAGCCTGGAGCCTTGCCGTCGCAACGCATCTGGCATTTTGCCCATCGTGCCGCGCCATGGTTGGTCAACTTGAAAGCATCGGCGCCGGTATGCTTGACAACGTGGACTTGGCGCCGCTTTCGGACAAGACTTTCGAAGCGGTTATGAGCCGTCTCGAAACGGGAACCATTGAGCCCGCTCAGCCTGCGCCCCTGGCACCGGTTAAGCCGTCAGCAAACGGACTGCCGCAACCGCTCCGCCGCTATGCGGAAAATGCGCGCGGTGAAATCGCATGGCAGCGGCTTGGACTTGGCGCTTCGCAGTGCCTGCTTTCGACCGGTGACGACGGCGTAACGGCCCGTTTGCTAAGAATCCCAGCTGGAAAACCGGTTCCCGAGCACACCCATGGCGGCCTGGAACTTACCCTCGTTTTGTCCGGGGCTTTTTCCGACCAGCTCGGCCGCTACCAGGCCGGCGATTTTCAAGAAGCGGATGAGGGCCTCGAACACCAACCGCATGCAGAATCAGGCGCTGACTGCATTTGCCTTGCCGTTACCGATGCTCCGCTTCGTTTCAAGAGTCTCGCCGCCAGGATTGCGCAACCGTTTCTGGGCATTTAGGACAGCCAACTTTTTCATTGCTAGTTACGGATAATGTTCAGGACCAGTTAAAGAACTCAGATTTTCACAATTTCCGCTCCTGGCTACAAGCGGACGTAACCCGTAGTCATTAAAAATGTCTGCTTCTAGCCAGAAGCGGTCATCATTTTGCCTGGTGAAGTAGCCTGAAGAATTATCGATAGATCAACTAGAGATTAGGCTACTCTGATTATACTTGAACGAGATTGCAGAGAATTACGTCGGATATCCAAATTCCTCAAATCGATGATTTCGGACAGAAAAGTGGATTGCGGTATACTTTCCAAATATGCAACGAACCTTTGGCATGGCATCGCCATACACTATATAACTATATTGTATATGGTATTGGCTGGTTAAGCCGTTTCTCGTCAGGCAGGAAAATGAGTACCGCGACAGTTCAACAGATATTCAAGAAGCATTGGCGCCCACAGCAGTCGGCCTCGAAGTATGCCCAGGTCGTTCAAATTGTGCAGTCAGCGATCGCAGCAAACGACTTGGCGCCAGGTAGCCGTATTCCGACGGAACAGAACTTCGTCGAGGGGATGCCATTCAGCTTGGGTACCATACAGCGGGCGATGCGGATACTGGTAAATCGGGGTATAGTGGAACGACGCAAAGGCGTAGGGACTTTCGTCACAAAAGGGGCAAATAGATTGAATGCTCCTTTGCAATGCCGCTTCTTCAATGAAGATGGGGAAGGTTTTCTAGAGATTTTCTCGCAGGTCATCTCGCGCAGGGTAACGAACCATACCGGGCCATGGACCAGATATCTGGGGGATGATGCGAAACGGGTGCTGCAGATCGATCGAATGCTTAAGACGCCGGACGATGTTCGCGTGCTGAGCCGATTCTACCTCGATTCCGACAGAATGGGCGCGCTCAAGGAGACTCCCGTCGACCAATTGCACGGCACGAACTTCCGTGAACTTCTGGATCGCGAGTTTGGACTTGCGATCGTCGGCTTTGCGCACAACCTCCGTGTCGAGGCCTTCGACAAGAAGGTCTCCAAGCTTTTGAAAGTGTCTGATCGTTCCGTCGGCGCTGTCCTTGAGGCTGTTGCTTTTGCGGAGGGAGACATTCCGATCTATTTTCAGGAGCTGTACTACCCGGAGAATCCTTACACGCTCTCTGTCTCAGGATACCACCATCTCACCATCGATTAAAAATGCGACGGGGCTCAACCCGCTCGCAGCAAGGAGGATGAAATGTCAGATGCAGCGAACGGGAGCTCAGAAAAACCAAGCCGTATAGCGTTCATTGGACTGGGTGTCATGGGCGCGCCTATGGCAGGTCATCTGAAGAATGCGGGTCACAAGCTCACGGTCCTGAACAGAACTCGCGAGAAGGCGGAGAGATGGATTGCCGAATGCGGGGGTGAAATCGCCAATACGCCAGCGGAGGCTGCCTCGGACGCGGATTTCGTCATTACATGCCTCGCCAACGACGAAGATGTGCAACAAGTCTATCTGGGCGACAACGGCGTCCTCAGCACGGCAAAGCCGGGCACGCGCCTCGTCGATCATACAACTGCCTCGGCGAGCATCGCGCGTGAGGTTGCAAATGCCGCAGAGGCTAAAGGCATGCCCTTTTTTGATGCGCCTCTCTCCGGCGGTCAGTTCGGTGCCCAGAAGGGCACCCTGAGCATTCTGGTCGGTGGCGACGCTGAATCATTTCCTGATGTAGAGCGTATTCTGGCGGCGTATGCGTCGGCAGCTTTTCACATGGGGCCTGCAGGCGCCGGGCAGATTACCAAGATGGTCAATCAAATTCTGATTGCCGGGATATTCCAAAGCCTGTCGGAAGGGTTGAATTTTGCCGTTAGGAGCGGCCTTGAAATGGATCACGCCATCGAGGTGCTGAAGAAATGTACCGGACACTCCTGGCAGATGGATCACCGTGCCGAAAACATGGTGAAAGGAAAGTTTGATTATGGCTTTGCCGTCAACCTCATACATAAAGATCTCGAATTGTGCTTGGATGAAGCCGCCGGCAACGGCGCAAATCTCCCCGTTACGTCGGTGATCCGCGAACGTTATGCGCACCTGATAGATCAGGGAGACGGTAAGTTGGACGCGACAAGCCTCATCAAACTACTATGAGGATCAACTTCCCACGTGCCGACCTTATTGACGCTTTCATTTTTTGTACTGTATAACTATATAGTAATATAGTGGTCGAAAGTGATTGGCGTTTTCGTGCCTCGACCACGGCGATCGCAAAGCCAAGTCTCGGTCAAGAGGACTGGCATCGGGAGGATCTGGTGAAACCTTCACCGTTCGAATACGTCAAGGCTCGTTCCATGGACGACGTCTTTAATACGCTGGAGCGCCATGGCGACGGCGCGAAGATTCTTGCTGGCGGGCAAAGCCTGGTGCCGGCGATGAACTTGCGAATGGCATTGCCGGAAGTGTTGATCGATATCAACGGTCTTTCCGACTTGGGAACCATAGAACTCGATGGTGATATTCTGAGGATAGGCGCACTTGCTCGCCATGCAGAGGTCGGCGAGTCGGCCCTTGTCGCATCGCACGCGCCGTTGCTGGCCGAAGCGGTGCCGTATATCGCCCACCGCGGGATTCGGAACCGCGGTACCTTCGGCGGCAGCCTGGCGACGGCTGATCCGGCTTCTGAGTTGCCGGCCTGCGCGCTGGCACTCGCCGCCAACATCAATCTCGCCAGTCGTCAAGAAAAGCGAAAGGTCGCAGCCACAGACTTCTTCAAGGATATATATGAGACAGCGATCATGGAAAATGAACTGCTTGTCTCTGTCGACATCCCTGTAAAGCGTGAGGGTGAGCTGTACGGGTTCTTGGAATTCATGAGGCGGCGAGGCGACTACGCCACGGCAGGGCTTGCGGCGTACGCCAGCTTCGACGGGGACCGTGTCGAAAGCATGCGATTGGCCTTTTTCGGCATCGGCGCGACGGCTGTCCTGGCACCTAAAACGGCAGAATCGTTTATCGGACGGACCATCGATCAGGCAACAATCGATAATGCCGTGCCCAAACTGAATGATGAATTGGAGATCCTGTCAGATGTCCATACTTCGGCAGACGTGAAACGCCATCTCTCCTGCGTATTAATGACACGTGTCTTGTCGGGGATGGTTTAGATATGAGCGGGCGGGTCGAAATTACTCTTACGGTGAACGGCGAAACGGTTCGACGGACGATAGAGCCGCGACTGAATCTCGTTGATTTCGTTCGCGAGGAACTTGGACTGACCGGCGCCCATGCGGGATGCGAGCAAGGGGCTTGCGGCGCATGCTCGTTGCGCGTCGACGGTAAGGTCGTGCGGGGATGCCTGATGTTTGCAGTTCAGGTGGACGGAGCGGACGTAGAGACCATCGAGGGACTGGCGCAGAGTGGCCGTGCCGACGATCTGATGGCGGCGTTTAAACGCCACAACAGTCTGCAGTGTGGATTCTGTACCCCTGGCATGCTGCTGACCGCTGACGAGCTCCTGAGCACGGCCGACCACTCAAGCCGGGCTGAAATCCGTGACTTCATTTCAGGAAATTACTGCCGCTGTACAGGCTATCAGGCCATCGTCGATGCGATTGAAGACGTTCAGGCAAAGCGGGGTGGCTGAGGGCATGGACGGACGTATCGGCAGACTGGAGAAACGGCCTGGCCTCATCGGGAGCGATGTACAGCGTCGCGATGTCGACCGTCTTCTCAGAGGGCGCGGCAGTTATGTGGATGACATCAAACTGGCGCGCATGGTCCATGTACATTTCCTGAGGAGTCCTTACGCACACGCCCGGATCGTCAGCATTCAGACCGAAGAGGCGAAGAAGGCGCCGGGCGTCGTGCGCATCGTTACCGGGAATGAATTGGCCGAAGTCATCACACCATGGGTTGGCGTGCTCGGCCATATGGCGTCGATGAAGTCCGCCGAGCAATCGGCGCTCGCGATCGACAAAGTCTGCTGGCAGGGAGAGCCCGTCGCTGCCATCGTCGCAGAAAGCCGTGCCCAGGCGGAAGACGCCGCCGAACTGATTGAGGTCGACTACGACCCCTTGCCGGTGGTTGCCGACAAAGCAAACGCCCTCGATGCGGATTCCCCGGTGATCCACGAGCAGCTAGGCGACAATCTCTGCTACGAGAGAAAAGAGAATGTCGGCGACGTGGATAAGGCGTTTCAGGAGGCGCATGCAGTCGTCGAGGAAGTCTTCGATATCGGACGCCACACGGCCGTTACACTCGAACCCCGCTCGATTCTTGCCGATTTCAATCCTGGCGACAGAAAATTGACCGTACACCTGTCCAGCCAAGTGCCGCACATGATGCAGTACCTGTTTGCCAAGCATCTCGGTTTGCCGGAAGCGGATGTCCGGGTCCGTGTCCCCGATATGGGGGGCGGCTTCGGTTTGAAGATTCATATTTACGGCGATGAAATGGCGACGGCGGCACTCTCGATGATGCTGGAGCGCCCCGTGAAGCATATCGCCGACCGAACCGAGAGTTTCGTCTCCGATACCCATGCGCGTGATCATCAGGTGCGGGCAAGACTTGCCGTCGACGCTGATGGACGCTTCATGGCATGGGAGGTGGATGATCTTTGCGGCGCCGGTGCCTATTCCGTCTACCCGCGCGGTAGCGTCAACGAGTCGAAGCAGGTTCTCAATCTGACAGGCGGGCCCTATGCCACTGAAAACTACCGTGGCCGTGCACGTGTAGTCTTCCAGAATAAGCCTATGCTCGGACAGTACCGTGCCGTCGGGCACCCGATCGTTTGCAGTGTCACCGAAGGGATGGTGGACCGTGCTGCCCATGCGCTCGGTCTCGACCCTGCCGACATACGTCGCCGCAACTTCATTCCCGAGGATGCCTATCCCTACAAACGACCGGCTGGACCTGTACTGGAGCGTTTGTCGCAGCACGCCAGTCTGGAAAAATTACTGTCGATGATGGACTACCCCTCTTTGCGTAACGAACAGAGCCGACTGCGCGAAAAGAACGTCTACCGAGGAATCGGTCTGGCCAGCTACATCGAAATGTCGAACCCATCATCAGCGACGTATGGCGTAGGCGGCGCCCCCATTACCTCGCAGGATGGATGCGTGGTGCGTTTGAACGCCCAAGGCTCGGTGACATGCGCAGTCGGTGTCACCGAAATTGGGCAAGGCGCCCGCACTATGATCGGACAGATTGTTGCCACTGTGCTCGGCGTCGGCATGGAGGATGTCACCGTATTATTGGGCGACACGGAAGTAACCCCCTACGGGGGCGGCAACTGGGGCTCCAGGGGAGCTGGCATCTCCGGTGAAGCCGCGTATCTTGCCGCAGGCAGCTTACGTGAGAACTTGCTGAGTGCCGCCGGTGTGCTTTTGCAATGCGATCCAGCAAAACTCCGCTTGGAGGGCAAGGCGGTTGTCGATGAGGATTCCGGCGAAGCACGGATGACGATCGCGGAGTTGGCGTACACCGTATATTTCCGTTCCGACCTGTTTCCCAAGAGCTTTCAGCCAGAATTAGTGGCGAGCCGACATTACGCACAGAAGGCATTGGATGGGGTAGCGACCAACGGGATCCAGGGCAGCTATTTAGAGGTCGATATCGATACCGGCTTCGTCAGCCTGCTCGGTCACTGGCTGGTTCACGATTGCGGGACTGTTATCAACCCCGCGATTGTAAATGAACAACTTCGTGGCGCTGTCGTGCAGGGCCTCGGTGGCGCGCTGGGAGAAGAGTGTTTGTACTCTTCCGAAGGCCAACTCATGAACGGCACATTGGCCGAGTATCTGGTGCCGATGGCCGCAGAGATGCCCGATATTGAGATTGCCCTCATTTCAACTCCGACCGAAACGTCCTCGCTTGGCGCCAAAGGCGCTGCGGAAGCGGGGGCAGCAGGGGCGCCCGCTGCAACTATGAACGCAATCAACGACGCTATTCAGCCGCTCGGCGGGCGTGTCGCGGCACAGCCGTTTACACCTGAACGCATTCTTCGAGCACTGAACAAGATAGGCGGATGATTCCGCGAGCACGAAAAGAGCCGGTAAGAACAACATGACCATGAAATTGACGAACGAAGAAAAGGCAATGCTGGCAGGAGAGTCCGGGCCTGCTGTGCAGCGTGCCCTTCAAGAACAGATCAGCGTCGGAGAGTTTTTCGGCGCCGAAACGTTTGTTCCCGTCAAGAATGTTCACATGATGGGCGATATCGAAGTGATGGGTGACGCTGGCCTGGCGTTTCTAAAGGACCTGGTATCCGCCCAGGTCAAATGCATGACGCCGTTGACGACCAACGCGCGCTGTATGGATTTCGCACTTGCCGAGATGCTCGGCCAGGATTCCGGGGCCGTCAAACAAGAGCATGAACTTATCGCATGCCTGCGCGAGATGAATGCCATCACGACGGACACGTGCATCAACTACCAGTCTGTTTATCAGCCGCATTTCGGCGAGCATGTCGCCTGGGGCGATACGGGGACGGTGATCTATGCAAATTCAGTTTTCGGCGCGCGTTCTAATTTCGAGAGCGGGCCAGCAGCGCTTGCCGCAGCGCTAACGGGCCGCACCCCGGCGTATGGGTTTCATCTGGATCAACACCGCAAGGGCACTTTCGTCGTCAATGTCGAGGCGACACTTACTGATCTGGCCGATTGGGGGGCGCTCGGGAAGATCGTCGGCGAGGCGCATCAGGACTACTTCTCCGTTCCCGTGTTCGACGGCATCAGGACCTCACCAACCTCGGACGAGCTCAAGCATCTCGGCACGTCGCTGGCAAGCTATGGCTCGATGGGCATGTTCCATATGGTCGGCGTTACGCCCGAAGCGCCGGATGTAGAGACGGCACTCGGCGGCAACAAGCCGATCGACATATTGACGGTTCGTGACCGCGATATCGAGGCGGTCTACGCCGGATACGATCCCAAGGACGGCAATTGCGGACTGGTCGTGTTCTCCGGCCCGCAACTTTCATTATACGAACTCAAGCGCATCGCGGAATTGCTCGACGGCAAGCGGATCAGCTCTGATACGCAACTCTTCGTAACAACGAACAAGGAATTTAAAACACTTGCTGATGATTTCGGCTATACGCGTAACATCGAGGACGCTGGCGGAATCGTCATGGAAGGCGTGTGTTTTTACCTTCTGCAAAATCTCTCTCAGATCCGCGAAGCGCGTGGTTGGCAGAACCTCGTTTCGAACTCCGCCAAGATCGTTAACACCATTACGGCGCACCGCTTCAATACCATCCTCCGACGCACCGAGGACTGTATCGAGTGTGCCTTGAGCGGGAGAATTTCATGAACACCGGCTCGAAGTCTCTCTCGCTTCGAAGCATATTCGGACCCTCGGTTGAGGGTGAAGCCGTGATCTCTGCCGAGGGGTTCAGCCCGCGCTACGATCTCAACAGGTGGACAGGCGAAATCACCAAGCCGGGTCACAAGCTGGAAGGGCTCACGATCACCGACAAGATCCTCTTCTTTCCGACCGCGAAGGGCGGGGTCGCGGCCGGATGGGCATTTTACGATATTCTCCATAAAAGGATCGCGCCCAAAGCATTGGTGTTTGGAAAAACCAATCCGGTCATGGTGCAGGGTGCAGTTTTTGCCGACATGACGATCGCCGCAGAGCTGTCCGATTTACCTGAAAACCTGTTCAAAACCGGCGATACAGTCAGGATCGACGCCGAAAGGAAGGTTATCGAACTTCTGTGTTGATAGGGTTTGCCAAGCTCAAAGTATGGATCAAAGTTGCAGATAAGAAACTATATAGTTATATTGGAATGAAAATAAGAAAATCCGATCAAGGTATGTAACGCATGGGAGGTAGCTACAATGAACACCTATGGAAAGTTGATACGCGTCTTTAGTGCTGCGGCGTTGCTGCTCACCGTCTTGGTCGTCAACACGGCATTCGCCGATGACGACATTCGGATGGGTTCGCGTCTGGAATTCTATGATGTCGTCTACCGCGAGGGTGGATTCGATAAGAAGTACGGACTGAAAGCGGAAGGCGTCCCCTTCGCCACCGGCGTGGAGGTCGTTACGGCTTTGCAGTCCGGAGAGATCGATATCGCCAGTAGCGGCCACGTGCCGATGACAGTCCTTCTTTCAAAAACCGACACGGTCCTGGTAGTTGCGACTGCCGCTTACAACAAGGGATCGATCTATCGGATGGTGGTTGGCAAGGACACCACCTACAAAACTATCGACGATCTCAAAGGCAAGGTCGTCGCGACCAAGCTCGGGTCCGGTTCTTACAAGGCCTTTTCCAGTTATCTTGCCGCCAAGGGCCTGAGCGAGAAGGACTTCCAGATCAAGAACGCCGGTCCGGGCGCGATCGTCGGCGCAATGCAGGCGGGATCGGTTGATGCCGGCATATGGTTCGAGCCGACCATTTCGCTGATCCTGCACAAGGGCTTCGGGCGTGTGCTTCTCGATTTCGATGGCCACGCCATTTTCCAGGTGCACTGGTTGGTCAACCGCAAGTTTGCCGAGGCACATCCAGACCGTGTCGCGAGGTTCCTGGCCGGCGCCATGGATGCCCAGGAAATGCTGGGTAAGGATCCCAAAAAAGCAGCGGCATTGATTGCTAAAGGGTATCAGGCGCGTGGTCGCGATTACCCGGCCGGCGTGTTTGAACTGGGGATACCACTGATCAACTTTGACCCAGCGATTACGGATGAGCATTTGAAGGAAATCAAGGGCACCTTCGATTTTCTCAAAAAAGCAGGCCGGGTGCGCGGCGATGAACCGGACTGGCAGTCCATGATCACGACAAAGTATCTGGCAGAAGCGCAGAAACTTCGTAAATAGGGGTCGAGATTAATGGACGGCGGTCAGAAACAATCCGAGCCCAAGGGCTCGCAGCCGGCGATGATCAAAGCCGAGTTCAAGTTATGGGAAAAGGCGAGAACTTACGTCATCCCCGTTTTGTCGTTGGCGACATTCGCCCTTATTTGGGAGATCGTTTCCCGATCAGGTATCGTCGACGACAGGTTGTTGCCCCCGCCGTCCAGAATCTTCGAAACCTTCGTCAGGCTCGCAGGGCCGGGTGAGGGCGGACGTCCTGACTACCTGATAATAAAGCACACGCTCAGTACGCTCGGCCTTCTCATCGGCGGTTTTTTGATCTCTGCCGTAATCTGCACCATCATTGGTGTGCTGATGGGCATCAATCAACGCGTTTACGAGTGGCTAAATCCCATCGTTGCCTTCTTCATGCCGATTCCGAGTTTTACGCTCGTGTTCGTCTTTATCCTCTGGGTCGGCCTCGGCGCTGAGACTGTCATTTTGACTATCATCGTTGGTGCCAGTTTTCCAATTCTCTACAGTGCTGCCGCCGGCGTCCGGAGCAGTGACCATAAGATGATCTGGGCGGCACAGATCGCCGGTTGCTCGAGATCGCAAATATTCTTCAAGGTGCTGCTGCCAGGGGCGATGGGGTACATAATCAACGGCCAGAAGCTGGCACTTGGCCGCGCCTGGCGTGCGGTTATCGGCGCCGAGATGTTTGCATCCACGAACTACGGTCTTGGGTTCATGATCCACGATGCCAGTTCCTTCCTCGATACGGAGGGCATGTTCGCGGCGATCATTACCGTCGGACTGACCGGTTTGATCCTGGAGCGGTTAGTTTTCAGGTATCTTGAGAAGTCAACTATCGAGCGTTGGGGCATGGTCTCCAGCAAATCCTTCTGATAATTCTGAATAGGACCGAAGCCAATGCCCGAGGCCCAGACCAAGCTGCGCGCAAGAGGTATTAAAAAGACCTTTAATACTGGAAACGGTCACCTAGTACACGCGATCGATGACGTTACACTCGACGTCAAAGAAGGTGAGTTCATCGCGCTTCTCGGTCCGTCCGGGTGCGGTAAGTCGACCTTCCTGTTCATGGTTGCGGGCTTCGAGCATCCCACCTCGGGACAATTGCTTCTGGACGGAGAGGAAGTCGATGTGCCCAGCCCAAATCGCGGCATCGTGTTTCAGGAATACGTCCTATTTCCGTGGCGGACGGTCCGCAAAAACATCGCTTTCGGCCTGGAGATCAAAGGTATGAATGCGCGTGAGCGCGACGAGCGCTGCGACGAACTGATAAACCTTGTCGGCCTGAAGGGCTTTGAGGATGCCTATCCGCATACCCTCTCGGGCGGCATGAAGCAACGAGTGTCGATCGCAAGAGCACTAGCGTATGAACCCGATGTCCTGCTTATGGACGAGCCTTTCGGCGCCCTTGACGCGCAAACGCGCCGCCGGATGATCGCCGACCTCGTGAAAGTGCATCAGGCCACGAAGAAAACCTTCCTGTTCGTCACGCACAGCGTCGAGGAAGCAATTGGGCTCGCAGATCGGATTTGTTTGTTTTCTGCCCGACCTTCGCGGATCAAGGAAATCATCCCCGTCGACATTCCACGGCCGCGGGTTTCAACTTCGAAGGAATTCGTCGCGTTAAACGAGGCGCTTCTTGCGAGCCTCGATGTCGAGGTCGAAAAGATGATGGGAATGGGCGAACACGGCTGAGCCGTGTAGGTGGCCCATCAAATAGGAGGCAGGTGATGATCTACGAGCAGCGGACATATACGCTCAAGATGGGAACGGCTCCGGAATATTTGAAGAGATGGGAAACCGATTGCCTGCCGATCATCGGCAAATACGCGCGTTTAGCCGGCTGTTGGCAGACTGAGTCGGGACGACTTAATGCCATCGTATTTCTGTAGGCATACGACAGTTTCGGTCATCGCGAACAACAGCGGGCAAAGCTGAAGGCCGATACCGAGTGGAAAAAAGCGAGTGCCTGGGTCAAGGATTACATCGTCACGCAAGATAACATTTTTCTCAGCCCAGCACCATTTTCTCCGTGAACCGACACCGTTGTCGTTTCGCTTTCGCTCCGTTGCCGCCTGGCTAAAATCCACTTGTTTTCTCATTCACAGCCGGCGTCACTTGCCACCGGACCTTCGTTGTAAAATCCCGACAGGGAAGAAAGATTAAAGGGAGTTG
Source organism: Thalassospiraceae bacterium (assembly GCA_038100295.1). Taxonomy (GTDB): domain Bacteria; phylum Pseudomonadota; class Alphaproteobacteria; order Rhodospirillales; family Casp-alpha2; genus UBA4479. The sequence goes on along the minus strand of JAYNVG010000001.1, from coordinate 1,071 downwards.
ATCTGATGTCATCTGCCAAGTCCGAAGCCTTGGTTTCAACTGACTGGCTGGCGGCACATGCCGGTGATCCCAGCGTAAGGCTTGTCGAGATCGACTGGGATGGCACCGAAGCGTTCGCAAAGGGTCACATTCCGAATGCACAGGGGTGGAACTGGAAGGAATGGTTGTGGGACCCGCGGGTTCGTGAATTTCCGTCGCCGGAGGAATTCGCTCGGCGCATGGGGGCTGCGGGGATAGGCGATGATACAACTGTTGTCCTGTACGGCGCGCCAGTACAGTTCGGCACTTATGGCTGGTGGGTGCTCAAGTACTGCGGGCATAAAGATGTTCGTATCCTAGATGGCGGGCGCACCCGTTGGGAAGCTGAGGGGCGCTCTCTCACCAATGAGGCCAACACGGACATCTTAGCGGTGACATATAGGCCCAAGCCGCGAAACGAATCCATGCGAATCGGCAGGGATGGGGTGCTTAAGAGTATTGGTGATCCAAACGTTGTCATTTTAGACCACAGATCGATCGAGGAATACGAAGGCAAGCTCGTCGGTGTCCCCGGCCATCCCGATGTCGGCGCCGAACGTTATGGGAGAATTCCTGGTGCCAAGCATCTCTTGTTCACGGACTTGTTGAATGACGATGAGACGTTCAAATCGGCTGACGAGATCCGCTCGCTTACTGCGCGGCATATCGGCGATGATGGGGAGAAGATCATTTCGTACTGTCGATTGAGCCATCGCGCGACGCTCGCATATTTTGCCCTCACGCAGATCGCCGGGATCCAGGGTATCCAAGTGTATGACGGATCATGGACTGAATGGGGAAGTATCGTCGGCGTGCCTATAGAGCTCTAGATAAACCATATTGAATCAGGGCAATGGTCGCGGCACGAAATCCGCTTACTCTTTAGAGCGCTTAGTTTTGCGGCGGATCTTACGGTAAGAAAGTTTTATTCTACTTAGTGCTTTTGCCGTTTCTGATACTTAATCGAAAAACGAGAAAAATCGTGACAATGGCGGCTATGGGTCAGAAGCGGAAGAAATCACAACCTATTAAAAACGTCTGCTTCAGGTGTAT